>CACJAV010000054.1 GCA_902591485.1 uncultured Alphaproteobacteria bacterium | reverse complement strand
AAATCAAAAATTTCTTAATATGACGGCAGAAATTTAAAGACCATGACAGAATTTATATTTTTTTCCAGATCCACAAGGACACATATCATTTCGACCGATTTTTTTAACTATTAATTTCTTAGTTTCTTTCTGTTTGGCATTATCTTTTTTATTTTCATTAATTAATTCAACATTAAACAAGGTTTTTAGTACTCTTTCATTTTGGTTTGATAGCATTTCGTCAAAATAATCAAATGATTCTTTTTTATATTCAAAAAAAGGATCTCTGCCACCCATTGCTCTTAAATTTACACTTCCTCGCAGCATATCCATTGCGGCTAAATGTTCTCTCCAATCTTTATCAATTTGAAAAAGCATTACTCTTTTTTCTGCAAATTTAAATAAATCTCTAGAAAATTTATTTTTCCTATCTTCTAGTTTTTGATTTACTTCATTTTTAATACGCTTAGTTATTTCTTCTTCATCAACGCCTTCTTCTTCAAACCAAGTATCAATTGGCAAGGAAATTTTAAATGTATCTTCAATTCTTTGAGCTAGTATTTGAGAGTTCCATTCATTTGAGTATTTTTTTGGAGGAATAGCCTCCAAAATTATTTCATTTACATATTCTTCAATCATTTCTTCAATTATTTTTGATTGATCTTCTGTACTTAATATCTCTTTCCTATTTTGATAAATTATCTTTCTTTGATCATTTAAAATATCATCAAATTTTAGAATTTGTTTTCTTATATCATAGTTATGTGATTCAACTTTTTGTTGAGCTCTTTCTAATGATTTTGTTATTAGAGAGTGTGTAATAGCCTCTCCTTCTTTAAGACCAAGTTTACCAAGAACATTTTCTAGAGTTTTAGAGCCAAATATTCTCATCAAATCATCCTCTAGAGAAAGAAAGAAAATACTCTCACCAATATCACCTTGTCTACCTGATCTTCCTCTAAGCTGATTGTCAATTCTTCTACTCTCATGTCTTTCTGTTCCTATTACTAGCAATCCTCCTGTTTCTATTGCCTGTTTTTTTAATTCTTCATTTTCATTTCCTAATTTAATATCAGTACCTCTACCAGCCATATTTGTTGATATTGTAACATTCCCAGGTATCCCAGATTTTTCAATTATTTCAGCTTCTTGCTCATGATGTTTTGCATTTAAAATTGAATGATCAATATTTTCTTTGATAAGAAATTTTGAAATTAATTCAGAGTTTTCGACTGATGTTGTTCCGATTAAGATTGGTTGTTTTTTTTCGTGTCTTTCTTTTACAAGCTTAATTACAGCATCATATTTTTCTTTTTTTGTAATATAAATCTGATCGTTATGATCAACTCTATTAACTTTTAAATTTGGAGGAATAGAAATTACACCTAAATTATATATTCCTTCAAATTCAGCAGCTTCTGTAATTGCTGTACCTGTCATTCCACTTAATTTATTGTAATTTCGAAAAAAATTTTGATAAGTTATTGAAGCGATTGTCTGGTTTTCTTTTTGAATAGAAAGGTTTTCTTTCGCTTCTATTGCTTGGTGAAGACCATCTCCGTATCTTCGTCCTTCCATGGGTCTGCCACTCAAATCATCTATTATAACAATTTGTTTTTCTTTAATTATATAATCTTTGTCTTTTATGAATAATTTATGTGCTCGCAAACCTTGAATAATATTGTGATTTAAAGCCATATTATCTAAATCTTGCAAAGTACCACTTTTGATTAAATTGTTTTCTAATAGTAGCTTCTCCGCAAACTCCATTCCCTTATTAGTTAAAAGTATAGATTTGTTTTCTTCATTTAATTCATAATCCTCGTCTTTAAAAAGTGTAATAATTTTATTGATCTTTGGAAATAATTCTATTGATGATGTAGATTCTGAAGAAATTACCAATGGAGTTCTTGCTTCATCTATCAGAATGCTATCAACTTCATCCACAATTGCAAATGCATCTTTCTTAAAACAGAGACTTTCGTAATCTCCTTTTAAGTTATCTCTTAAAAAATCAAATCCAATTTCGTTATTTGTTGCATACACTACATCACATTCATATTCTTTTGGTCTTACTGTATGATCTGTTTTGGAATTAACACAGCCAACAGTTAATTTTAAAAATTTGTAAATTTTACCCATCCATTCTGAGTCTCTTTTT
>CACJAV010000053.1 GCA_902591485.1 uncultured Alphaproteobacteria bacterium | reverse complement strand
ACCAAGTAAGGATAGATAAAATATGAGTGTAAATTTTTTTAACGACAGTATCAAAACTTCTGATCCAGAAGTATATGCAACTCTTCAAAAAGAGCTTGAAAGACAACAAAATCAAATAGAGTTAATTGCCTCAGAAAATATAGCATCTAAAGCAGTTTTAAATGCTCAAGGCTCAGTGATGACAAATAAGTATGCTGAAGGTTACCCAGGAAACAGGTATTATGGTGGGTGTGAATTTGTTGATCAAGCTGAAAATATTGCTCTTGAAAGAGTAAAGAAACTATACAATTGCAAATATGCAAATTTACAACCACACAGTGGAGCTCAAGCTAACCAAGCAGTTTTTTTAGCTCTTTTACAACCTCATGACACAATTCTTGGAATGTCATTAGCATCGGGAGGGCATTTAACTCATGGGGCAAAACCTAATTTGTCAGGTAAATGGTTTAACCCAGTTCAATATGGCGTTAAAAAAGACGGAAATGATAAAGATTTAATAGATTATGATGAGGTGGAAGCGCTAGCTATTCAGCATAAACCAAAATTGATTATAGCAGGAGCATCTGCATATCCTAGAGTTATTGATTGGAAAAAGTTTAGAGATATTTCTGATAAGGTTGGGGCATATTTTTTAGTTGATATGGCTCATTACTCTGGGTTGATTGCAGGAAAACAATACCCTAATCCCATAGAGTATGCTCATGTGGTGACTTCTACAACTCACAAAACTCTTAGAGGTGCAAGAAGTGCTATGATATTAACTAATGATGAGACTTTAATAAAAAAAATCAATAGTGCTGTATTTCCTGGTTTGCAAGGTGGTCCACTAATGCATGTTATGGCAGGTAAAGCTGTTGCATTTGGTGAGGCTCTTAAGCCTGAATTTGAAGATTATATAAAGAAAGTTATTGAAAATGCTAAAGTATTAGCTTCTTCCTTAGTGAATAATGGTTTCAAAATTGTAACAGGTGGAACTGATTCTCATATAGTCTGGCTAGACCTTACTCCTAAAAACGTTACTGGAGATAAAGCTGAGAAAATACTGGAAGAGGTTGGCATTGCATGTAATAAAAACGCTATTCCTTACGACCCTAATCCTCCTAAAATAACTAGTGGATTAAGATTTGGAACTGCCGCAGCTACCTCCAGGGGTTTTAATGAAAATGATTTTAGCGAAATTGGTAATATGATTTCAGAAGTACTTGAAAACATTAATCAAAATGAGGATAATCAAGAAGAATTTATTTCTTCTATGAAAAGCAAAGTTACAAATATGTGCAAAAAATATCCAATATACGATGAGGCATTTTAATGAGATGTCCTTTTTGTAGCAATGAAGACTCTCAAGTAAAAGACTCAAGACCAACTGAAGATAATACTGCGATTAGAAGAAGGCGTATTTGTGAACAGTGTGGATCAAGATTTACAACCTTTGAAAGAATTCAATTAAGAGATCTAATTGTCGCTAAATCAAATGGTCAGAAAGAAACTTTCGACAGAGATAAAATGTATAGATCCTTATCTCTTGCTCTTAGAAAAAGAAATATAGAAACAGAAAAAATAGAAAAAATTGTTAACGCAATTGTAAGAAAACTAGAAAATACTGGTGAAGGTGAAATTAAAACTGCGCTAATAGGTCAATATATTATGGAGGCACTCGCTAACCTTGATCAGGTCGCCTATGTTAGATTTGCATCTGTCTATAAAAATTTTAGAGAAGTAAAAGATTTTGAAGATTTCCTTGGAAATCTTGAAGATAAATAAAAAACTTTTTATTCAAAATGATAAATCACTTAAAGTTTATTAATTATGCACATGATTTAGCATCGAAAAATTTTGGAAAAACATTTCCTAACCCATCAGTAGGTTGCATAATCACTAAAAAAAATAAAATAATATCTAAAGGTGTTACAAGTAGTACTGGAAGGCCACATGCAGAGGAAATAGCATTAAAAAAAGCTGGCAAAAAAGCTAATGGAGCTAGTATGTATGTTACACTCGAACCTTGTTTTCATAGCTCTCAAAATGGTTCTTGCGCGGATCAAATTTTAAGATCTGGTATAAAAGAAATTTATATTTCATGCATAGATCCAGATCCTAGAACTAAAAATAAAAGTATTCTCAAATTAAAAAGAAATAAAATAAAAGTAGTCTCTGGTTTAGAAAAAAACAAAACAATAAATTTAAATAAGTTTTTTTTTAAAAGTTTAACAAAACAAAAACCTTTTACTAAAGTTAAAATGGCTATCTCAAGTGATGAAAAAATAGCTTGGAGTAACTATAAAAGTAAATGGATTACTAATTCAAA
>CACJAV010000052.1 GCA_902591485.1 uncultured Alphaproteobacteria bacterium | reverse complement strand
ATGAGTATATGATAAACATTTATAATCATCATTATAAAGATAAAGATTTAGATTTAAGATACAAGATTAAAAAAATAAATAATTTGATATCTAAACATGAAGAAGAAATAACTAACCCAATACTAGAATATCTGTCTAGTCGAGATGATATTAAATTAATTGGAAAAAAATATATAAAAAACAAAAATAGAGCACCTACAATTTCATTTATTTCAAAACAAAAAACATCTAAAGAAATTAGTAAAATATTGGTAGAAAATTATATAGCAACTCGAAATGATAATTTTTATGCATGGAGATGCTTAAAAGCTTTAGGGATAGATACAGAAGACGGTGTTGTAAGAATAAGTTTAACTCATTACAATTCAATTAAAGAAACAGAAAGGATTATAAAAGTTCTACAAAAAATTTAATTATTTTTTTTGTTTATGGTATTTTTGAAAATTATGTAATGAAATTATTGAAAAAACACTAATAAAAAAAGAAAATAAAAAAGCAATTATAAAAACGTTATAACTAAATTTTAATATATTTATTCTTTCTTCAGTAATGCTTTTTGTATCAATCATATTTATTAGCAAATATTTTTTGTCTAAAATTCCGAAATCAATTTCAGTATTAGAAATTTTGTCAATTAAAAAATTATTGTTTTTAATTTGATACTGAATATTTCTATTTTCTAATTTAGTAAGTTCATTATCGTAATGAAAAGGTAATTTTTCAAGATTAATGATATTTGTTTCATCTTTTATCAAATCTTGAAACATCTCTATCTTTAAGATATTTTTATTATATTTTGATTTTAATTCTTCTAATTTAGCATAAATATAATTTTGTAGCATCAAGCGATATTCATCAATAATTATTTCAATTGTGTACTGTAATTTTTTTTTAAATATATTTTCTGCAAGTTTCAAATATTGCAATAAAATATCTTGATTATTTTTAATATTACTAGCATCCTTAGCAAAAACTTTTATTCTCATTACCGTGTTATCAAATCTTTCAAATTCAAATCTGAATGTTGAGTCTTTTTTTTCAAAAAATTTTTGAATAATGGGTAGATTTTTATTTATATTTTCTTCATCTTTCAAATAGTTAATTTTGTTTTCAAGATAAAAAGAATAATTAATTGAATTTTCGAGAAATTCTAAATAATTACTTTTAAAATCTAAAGATAAGCTATCAATGATAGAATCTGAGTTAATTGCTGGCAAATTATTTTTTATTATTTCATTATATACATCTTCATCGAAAATATTTTTTATATTTTTTAAAAAAAAATAATTATTTATTAATTCTTCTTGATTATTATTTAAACTCAGTAAAAAAAAACTTTTTTTTGAACCAGTTGATTGGATTATATAATTAATTAATATAAAAAATATTGAAAATGATATGGCTAAGGTTAATAGAAAAATAAATTTTTTCTTATAGATGATATTGAGATTGTCAAAAAATTCTGAGGAGGAATAGCTATTCATAATTCTCTACATACTGACTGAAAAGATTTTTAATTTGTTCGTCCTTATAAAAGTCTTTATTACAAATGTCATTAATAATTAAATCACAAATTTTTTGATAATTTATTGATTCATCAGCCTTCATTATGTCTTTGTTAGATGTCAATGTACTTTTTTTGTTGATAAATAATTCTTCATATTTTTTTTCACCCTGTTTTAAGCCAGTAACTACAATCTCTATATCACCCAAGGGGTTTTTTTCATCTTTAATGGTAAGTCCATTTTGATCAATTAATTTTTTAGCAACATCATATATTTTTATTGGTTTACCCATTCTTAAAACATAAATATTACCACCCTCTGAAATAATCAAAGATTCAAGAACCAGCATTACTGCATCTTGTATAGTAATAAAATATCTTGTAACTTCTTTATCAGTCAAGGTTACTGGACCACCATTTTTAATTTGTTCCTCAAAAATTGGAATAACAGAACCAGTAGAATTCATAACATTGCCAAATCTAACAACAGTTGTTTTTAAAATTGAGTTTTTTTTATTAAAACCTAAAGTTATTAATTCTGCAATTCTCTTTGTAGCCCCCATAAGATTTGACGGCAAAACCGCTTTGTCAGTTGAAATTAATAAAAAATCTTTACAATTAAATTTGATTGATAAATTTAATAAATTCAATGTTCCGATTACATTATTTCTAAATATTGAATTTAAATTAGTTTGATTAATTGAGACGTGTTTGAATGCAGCCGCATGCATCACAATATCAGGATTATGCTCTTCAAAAATAGTGCTTAAAACTTTTTTATCTTGTATTGAATCGATGTGAGTAACTATTTGAGAACTTATGCGAAATGATTTTCTAAGCAACTCAATTTTTTCATTTAACCTAAAAATATTATATTCAGAATTATCAAAAAATATTATTTTTTTTGGTTTAAAATATAATACTTGTAAACATAATTGTGATCCTATTGAGCCACCCGCCCCAGTAATAAGAACAGTTGAATTAAAAATTTGTGATTTTTTATGAGCATCTAGATTGAAATATTTT
>CACJAV010000051.1 GCA_902591485.1 uncultured Alphaproteobacteria bacterium | reverse complement strand
GACCAAAAATATATTTCAAAAGAGATGAATTAAATCACACTGGTGCACATAAAATTAATAACTGTATGGGACAGATACTTCTTGCAAAAAGAATGGGGAAAAAAAGAATAATTGCTGAAACAGGTGCAGGCCAACATGGAGTAGCAACTGCAACTGTGTGTGCATTATTTGGTTTACCGTGCATAGTTTATATGGGAGAAAAAGACATCAAAAGACAGTCACCTAATGTTTTTAGAATGAAGTTGCTAGGTGCTGAAATTAGAAGTGTGACCACTGGCTCCAAATCACTTAAAGATGCAATGAACGAAGCTCTACGTGATTGGGTAACAAATGTTAGAGATACTTTTTATATTATAGGCACAGCAGCAGGTCCGCATCCTTATCCAACCATGGTTAGAAATTTTCAATCCATAATTGGAGAAGAAGTGAGAGAGCAAATTTTAAAAGCTGAGAATAAACTGCCTGATTTATTGATGGCTTGTATAGGAGGTGGATCAAATGCTTTAGGTTTATTTCATGAGTTTCTTGATGATAAACAAATAGAAATGATAGCAGTAGAAGCAGCAGGTCACGGAATAGAGTCAGGAAGTCACGCAGCAAGTTTAAGTGGTGGAAAACCTGGAATTTTGCATGGTAATAAAACTTATCTCTTACAATCAAATGATGGACAAATAGATGAGGCGCACTCTATTTCAGCCGGTCTAGATTATCCAGGAATTGGGCCTGAACACTCTTATTTATTTGAGCAAAAAAGAGTTCAATATATGTCAGCTACAGACAAAGAGGCTATAGAGGCATTTCAATATTGCTGTAATTTGGAAGGTATTATACCCGCGCTAGAACCATCTCATGCTCTTGCGGTATTAAAAAAAATTGCACAAAATTACAGTAAAGATAAAATTGTTGTTATGAACATGTGCGGAAGAGGAGATAAGGATATTTTTACTATTGCTGAAGAACTAAATATTAAATTGTAATGTCAGAGAGAATTAAAAGAACATTTGAGAAAAAAGAAAAAAAATTACTAACTTTCATAACTGGGGGTGATCCAGATTTAGAAACAAGCTTTAGTATTTTAAAAACAATTATAAGTAATAAAATTGATATTGTTGAAATAGGTATGCCTTTCTCTGATCCAATGGCAGATGGACCAACCATCCAGGAGTCAAGCACAAGGTCAATTGAAAATGGCACAATTATCAATGACATTTTTGAGCTAGTAAAAAAAATAAGATCTATAAATAATGAAATTCCAGTTATTTTAATGGGGTACTATAATTCAATATTTAATATTGGAATTAAAAAATTTACTTCAAAGTGTGTTGAGGTTGGTGTTGATGGGTTAATAATTGTTGATCTTCAACCTGAGGAAGACGATGAGTTGTTTCTTAAAACAAAAGAAAATAATATTGATCTTATAAGATTAATAACCCCAACAACAGATAAGGAAAGATTAAAAACAATATTAAACAACGCATCAGGGTTTTTATATTATGTAACTATCACCGGTATAACAGGTCAAAACTCTGCAAACTTAAAAGAATTAGAATCATCAATTAATTTAATAAGGTCTGAGTCTAATTTACCTATTGTCGCTGGTTTTGGAATAAAAAGTAGAAAAGATGTTGAAAATATAAGTACTTTTACAGATGGTGTGGTTGTCGGTTCTAGTATTGTTAATATTATCAAAGATAATATTTCAAATAAAAAAAGTATGCTGGAAAAAATAGATTCCTTCACGAAAGATCTTAAGAAAGGTACCATTTCATGAATTGGTTAACAAATTTCGTTAAACCTAAATTATCAGCACTCGTCAAAAGAAAAGATGTTCCTGAAAACCTATGGCAAAACTGCCCTAAATGCGCAACTATGATACATCATAAAGATTTGAGAGAAAATTTGAACGTATGTAATTCATGTAATCATCATTTTAGAATGTCAGTAGAGGATAGAATAAATCTTCTATTTACCAAAGAAGATACCACAGAAATTGAACTGGATAAAATTTCTGATGATCCTCTTAATTTTACTGATAAAAAAAAGTACAAAGATAGACTGAAAGAATATAGAAAAAAAACACAAAAAGATGATGCTTTCATTTTACTAGAAACTAAAATAGGAAAATCAAAAATTATTTGTGGATTAATGAATTTTGCTTTTATGGGCGGATCTATGGGAAGAGCAGTTGGTGGAGCAATCGTCAAAGGTGTCAAGAAAGCTATTGAAAAAAAATGTCCGTTTGTAATCTTTACATCGTCAGGTGGAGCAAGGATGCAAGAGGGAATTATAAGTTTAATGCAAATGCCAAGAACAGTAGCAGCAGTAGAATTATTAAATCAAAAAAAAATTCCCTATATAGTTGTTTTAACTGAGCCAACAACTGGTGGTGTAACAGCTTCTTTTGCAATGCTGGGTGATATTACAATTGCAGAACAAGGATCAACAATAGGTTTTGCTGGAAAGCGAGTTATTCAGGATACCATAAGAGAAGAACTTCCCATAGACTTTCAAAAGGCAGAATATTTAAAAGAACACGGAATGGTTGATATTGTCTGTCATCGTAAAGACTTAAAAAATAATCTTG
>CACJAV010000050.1 GCA_902591485.1 uncultured Alphaproteobacteria bacterium | reverse complement strand
CCATGTTCGAATTAGCACTGGCAAAAGTAAAATTCCTACACAAAAAATAGTAATCATAGATGTTGCGCCTGCTGCATTATATAGAGGGTAAGCACTTTCACGCAAATGATTCCATATTAACCAGGATATTGAGGTAGCGTGGGCTTCTGCTCTAAAACTTATTATTGGTTCAAAAACTCTAAAATTATCCATTAAAAGTATTAAAGTTATAAAAATAGCAAGTGGCATTAAATGAGGAATAACGACATGGCGTGTTCTTTGAAATTTAGATGCACCATCTATAGTTGCTGCCTCAATTGTTTCATGAGGAACTGTTTGAAGACCTGCATAAAAAACAATAAAACTAAACGGCATCAAATGCCATATACCATAGACCATCAACATGACCCAGGTAAGCACAGGTGATGCTTTCAAGCTCAGAGAATTATCATTAAATATTTTTTGGAGTGTGGCTCCAATAACACCATCGCCATCAACCATCCAAAACAATATCAATGAACCAACAAGAGGTGTAACTATCATTGGAAGAAGAGATGCAAAAATTGTTGGACCTTTTAACAACTTAGGAAGATTATTGACTCCAAGAGCAACTAAAAAACCAAGAAATAAAACAAACGGAGTAACTACAAAGGTGTAAGTAAGAGTAAAGCTAAGCGCTCTATATAAGGGGTAATTATATATTTTTTTTACAAAAACTATAAAACTATCCGAGCTATTCCAAGCCTCTCCTATTTCATCAAATGCAAAATGCATTCTGTTTGAATACGTTTTAAATCCATTAAATTTACCAAGAGGTGCTTTTTCTTTTAACTTCGCGGAAGCTTCAGTATCCACAGATGTTGTTGTCTCACATCCAAAAGGATCACAATTTTCTGAAACAATTATTACTTGTTTATGTTCTATATGTAGGGATTGAATAAAAACAGAAACTATAGGTATTGCAATAAATAAAAACATTACACTTAATGAAGGAAGGGTGAATAATAAGAATGTGCTGTGCTTCATTATGCTATTTTAAATTACATAGAAAGATATAAGGGGTTTTCAAATTTGAAAACCCCTTTTTATTGATTTATATTTATTGACTACAGATAACCTGCGTCTTTAGCAGCTGTTTCGTAAACAGCCTCTACATCACTAAGTGCTTGTTCAGCACTTTCTGCTCCCTTTAAAAAATCAACTAGCTCTGCACCTAATGCATTGTGCAATAATCCCATTTGAGCAAACATTGGATAAGATTTAGCGCCGCCTTGAGCAGTTGCAGACACTCCTGCTGCAGCTGGACCAGGTTTAAAACCATCAATTAACCAAATTGCATCATCATTATTAGCAGCAACCATTTCTGAAGTCATACCACTTACAAGTGCTGCAAACGTTGCTTCCGCTTCACTGTCAGACACGTTAGTTGCTATAGTTATTCCATCCCACCATAAAGTTGCTCCTGGTATTGAACCACCAGTAACAGTTGGAGCTGCAGATAGAACAGTATTTGAAGTCACCTCAGCTGAAGAACCTTCATTATCTAGTATAACTCCTCCACGAGAACCCCACATAAAGCCAATTGCAGCTTGACCAGCTTCCCATAATCCTTGCGTATCATCAGATGCCTGTGTTAAATGATCAGGATGAGCATACTCAACTAGAGCTTTCATTGTTTCTAGAGCCGCAATACCTTTAGCGTTATTAATAGATGCTTCTGCACTACCTTGCTTAAAGAATTCTCCACCATGTGCTAAGTATATAGTATTAAATACTTCTCCAACATTCCATCCTACTTTAAGATTCATTACAAGTGGATGCTCCATAATACCAGCTGAACGTATTTTTTCAGCAGCAGAAATTATTTCATCATAAGTTGCTGGCATTCCATCAACTCCAGCTTTATCTAAAATATCTGTTCTATAATACATGTGCTGAGAATTAGCCATGAATGCTATAGCCATTATTTTACCATCAATAGTTATAAGTTGATTAGATTTTAAGTTGCCACCATATTTTTCAACTAGGTCATTTAATGGTCTAACTAGTCCATCATTCATTAACTGAACAAGAGTAGAGTTAGCTACAATCACTGATGTATACTCTGCTGGATCTGGTGTTTGAGCAGCGTTCATTATTTGGCGCGCTTCAGTAGTATGATTTCGAGTGAATTCAGAAGCAGATCCTGCACAATTGCTTTCAGCAGAATTTGCTATTGCGTGAATTGCTGGAAAATCACTTGCTAAAATTCGGATGGATTGTCCATTAGGACCACAATCAGCCGCAAACAAAGATGAGCTGAAGAATAGTGCTGTTAATCCACCTAAAATTAATTTTTTTAAAAACATGTTTCCTCCATATATTACGTATAAAAAACAATTTTTTTAAGCGTATGTATATTACTATAATTATTAAAATGATATTGCATTACTTTGAATTAATATGCAATATAATGAATAAATTAATAGTGGATAAATGAACATTCAGAAAGCAAAATTACCAACATCAAGTAGTGTGGCAAAGCTAGCAGGTGTGTCACAATCGGCTGTTTCACGATGCTTTACAAAAGGAGCAAGCATTTCTAATAGAACAAAATTGAGAGTTATCGAAGCAGCAAAAAAACTAGGATATAAACCACAGTCCTTTTCAACTAATTCTCTGAGTTTAGATGAGGGAGGTTTAGTTGGTGTTATATTACCATATATTACGAATAGATATTATCCTGAAGTTCTTATCGAATTACATGAAGCTCTAAGAGTATCAGGGTATAGAATTTTATTAATTACTACTGATGATGGTGAGGAATTAGATGATAATTTAATTCAACCCTACTTAAAAGAAAAGTTAGTTGCAATTGTTTCAGCAACAAAGCCTACTGATGCGTTTGTAGAAAACTGTTTAGCCAAACAAATTCAACTTATTGCATTTAATAGAAATTGGAAAATACCTACACTGAGTTCTGTAGCTTGTGATCATAAGTATGGTGGAGAAGCGGCGGCAGAACATTTCGTTAATAATGGGCATACTAAAATAGGAATGGTTGAAGGACCAATTGGATCATTTGTGAGTAAAGAAAGATGTAAAGGTTTCAAAAACTATTTAAATAATTTAAACAAAATTAAACTGTTCCA
>CACJAV010000049.1 GCA_902591485.1 uncultured Alphaproteobacteria bacterium | reverse complement strand
TAACAATATCCTCACACATTTTTTTTGCGTCTCCAAATAACATCGTAGTATTATCGCGGTAGAATAGCTCATTGTCTACACCTGAATACCCAGTTGCCATAGATCTCTTAACAAATAAGACAGTTTGAGATCTTTCAACATCTAAGATGGGCATACCATAAATAGGTGATGTTTCATCAGTTTTTGCTGCAGGATTAGTGACATCATTTGCACCAATTACAAAAGAAACTTCAGTCATAGGAAAATCATGATTTATCTCATCTAACTCTAATACCTCTTCATAAGGCACATTAGCTTCAGCTAGCAAAACATTCATGTGGCCTGGCATTCTTCCAGCAACTGGATGAATTGCATATCTTACATTTATACCCTCTTTTTTAAGTATGTCTCCCATTTCTCTTAGAGCATGTTGAGCTTGCGCGACAGCCATACCGTAACCGGGAACTATAATAACTGAGTCTGCATTCTTCATAATATATGCAGCGTCTTCTGCGTTTCCTTGCTTAACTATTTTATCAGAGTTGTCGCCAGAAGCACTTGCTGCTTGCTCACCTCCAAAACCTCCTAAGACAACACTAATTATAGATCTATTCATGCCCTTACTCATTATGTAACTTAGAATTGCCCCTGAAGCACCTACAAGAGCTCCAGTAATTATTAGTAAATTATTACTAAGAGTAAAACCAATCCCACATGCAGCCCATCCAGAATATGAATTCAACATAGACACTACAACTGGCATATCAGCTCCACCTATTGGAATTACAACTAAGAAACCTAACAATATCGAAACTGCTACAATTGTCCAAAAAATTGATGGTGATTGGTTAATGCAAAAAATAACAATAAGAAAAGCAATAAATATTAGTATTAAAGCATTAATAGCATGTTGGAATTTAAAAACTATAGGTTTACCAGATACAGTACCTTGAAGTTTACCAAACGCAAGTATTGATCCTGAAAAAGTAATAGCTCCAATAAAAGTACCGATACTCATTTCAATTAAACTGCTTGTTCCAATTGCTCCTATTTTACCAATTCCAAAAGAAGCTGGATCATAAAAAGCTGCTGCTGCTACAAAAACTGCAGCAATACCAACTAAGCTATGAAATGCAGCTACTAGCTGTGGTAAAGCTGTCATTTCTATTCTTAAAGCAATAAAGGTTCCTATTGCTCCACCAACCAATATTGCAGCTCCAATTTCAATATAACTAAGAACAGATTTAAACATAAGTGTTGTAATGATTGCTATAATCATACCCACTATTCCAAAAATATTACCTAATCTCGAAGACTCAGGATGTGATAAACCTCTTAGTGCAAATATAAACATCAACGCTGAAATTAGATATAGAACTGCTACCATGTTTACTGACATTGATTAGTCCTTTTGCTCTTTTTTAGGTTTTTTTTTGAACATCGATAGCATTCGGTAGGTTACAATAAAGCCTCCAAAAATATTAATTGAAGCGAGAACCACTCCTATAATTCCAAATATTTTTGATGTATCGTGTCCAAGTGGACCAGCTGCCAAAATAGCTCCAACAATGATAACGCTTGAAATTGCATTAGTAACACCCATTAATGGACTATGTAAAGCTGGAGTAACAGACCAAACAACATAATATCCAATAATACAAGCGAGAAAAAAAACTGTTAACCCTATAACAAAAACTTCCGAGCTATGTGCTTCCATATTAATTAAATTGCTCCAATCTTAGTTTTCCTTCGTACGTTAATGTAACGGCATTTACTATCTCATCTTCCCAGTTGAAATTAATATTTTTATCATCTTTATTTATAATTAAACTTAGAAAATTAAAAATATTTTTTGCATACAAAGCTGAAGCGTCTTTTGCAACTCTTCCTGGTACATTTGCATATCCAACGATTTTTACTCCTTTATGATCAACAACTTCACCCTCTTTACTTAGTGGACAATTACCACCAGCCTCCACTGCTAAATCAACTACCACCGAGCCAGAAGCCATAGACTCAACCATTTCTTGAGAAATTAAAACTGGAGCTTTTTTCCCAGGTATAAGAGCAGTACAAATTACTATATCTTGTTTTGCAATCGTTTCAGCAATGAGCTTAGCCTGCTTTTGTTTATACTCTTCACTCATTTCCTTCGCATAACCACCCTCTGTCTCTGCATTAGTTGACTCTTCATCTTCAACCATTACAAATTTTCCACCTAAACTTTCTACTTGTTCCTTAGTAGCAGATCGCACATCAGTTGCCGACACAACAGCGCCTAATCTTTTTGCTGTTGCAATTGCCTGCAATCCTGCAACACCAACGCCTAAAACCATAACTTTCGCTGGATTAACTCTTCCTGCTGCAGTCATCATCATTGGAAAAGCTTTTCCAAACTGCTCTGCTGCATCAATTACACTTCGGTAGCCAGCTAAGTTTGCTTGAGATGATAAAACATCCATACTTTGTGCTCTACTAATTCGAGGAATAAGTTCCATGCAACAAGAAATAATTTTCTTTACATTCAATGTATCAAAATATTTTTTATTTTCATATGGATTTAATATACCAACTAAAACAGTATTTTCATTTAATTGTTGGAGATCAGTTTCACTTGGTATTTTTACACATAAACAGATATTTGCCTTAAGGCATTGATCTCTTGAAACAATCTTAGCCCCATTTACTTCATAAAGATCATTTGGATATCCTGATTTATTACCTGCTCCATCTTCAATTAAAACTTCTAAACCCAAGCGTTGAAAAAGTTTTATAGTATCTGGAGTTAGCGCTACTCTGTTTTCATTATTAAAATTTTCTTTTAATGCTGAAATTTGCATAGTGACTTATAGTTATAGGTTAACTAATTTTAAAGTATTTTGTTGTTTTACAGTTAATTTTTTTTGATCAAAATTATCAATTAACTCATGGAAGACTCTATACCAGTTTACTTCAGCTCTTAAATGCATAAATACTGATCCAAGACCTACAGCCGCTCTATCCATAAAAACAAACTCTTTTGGTGGCTTAACTCCCCCGATTTTTTTTAATTCCCTATGAACTTCAGATGCTATCTGCGCTCCATATACACCGCTATCACTTTCCTGAATTTTTTGAACTTTATCTTCCATTAAAGGA
>CACJAV010000048.1 GCA_902591485.1 uncultured Alphaproteobacteria bacterium | reverse complement strand
GCTTTAGAAATTTTTCTTGCTGAACTTGCAAATAAATAAACATAAATAGCAATAAAAATTATAGTGACAATCAATGATATTAATAATCCATTATTGTACAAATCAGGAATTATAAAATTATCTGTCCAATTAAGAGGAATAAAGTAAAATTTAATTATCAAAACAAGTAATATTGAATATACAGATAAAAAAACTGTCCAATAAGATTTTAAATAGGTTGCAGATATTATTACTGGGGCTAGTATAAGTATAGAAAATGGATTTAAAATACCTCCATTTAAATATAACAAAAACCCTAATTGAGTTGTATCAAACAATAAAAACAAAAAAACTATTTCATCAGATATTTTAACTTTTTTTTGAAAAAGATATGCAGCAATATTGATAAATACTGACAGCATAATTACTACAATGCACTCAAAAAATAATATATTTATTTCGAGTATATAATTTACAAAAAAGATTGCAGAAAGCTGTCCAAATATTGCAATCCATCTTATTTTTATTAAATTTGTTAATAAGATTGTGTTCACTTATTATGATCTTTAAATATCTAAATTAGCAACTTTTAATGAATTTTCTTGAATAAAATTTTTTCTACCTTCAGTTAAATCACCCATTAAGGTTTCAAATATTTGATTTGCATCATTTAATTCTTCAATTTTAACTGCTAGTAAAGATCTGTAATTTTGATCAAGTGTTGTTTCCCATAATTGATCAGGATTCATCTCTCCAAGTCCTTTATATCTATTAATTTGAGTTCCTTGTTTTCCAATTTCAAAAACTTTTTCTATTAGGTCAATTGGTCCATTAATTTTATAGGTTAAATCACCAGCTATTAAAGATCCAGCAGAACCATTTTTTAAAATTCCAAAATTATCCATCAGTATTTTTCTCATATCATTTAGTGATTTAGCTTCAGGCGTTAAAACAAATTCATGATCAATTAAAAACTGTTTTTTTACTCCTCTTTCAAATTTTGTTATATTAAAAGATGAATTTTTGTATTCAACTGCCCATTGATGGTTTTCAATAGTATTCAATCTTAATGCTAAATATTTAGCAATTTCTTCACCTATTGAAGGATCCATCATAGAGCTTTCTTTTAGGGCTGCAATAACAGCTGCTTGCTCAATTACTAATTTGTTATCTATTCTCCTTGTAAGTTGATTAATTAAGCTTTGAACTTTTTTTGATATTTGTAAAAGACTAATTAACTCTTTATTACTTATTTGATCTTTTTGATTATTATTTTTAGGCACTTCATAAACTAGTTTTTTAATTCCTTCCTCAATTAAATAATTTTCCATTTCATTTTGATTTTTAAGATATTGGATTGAGTTACCTTTTTTAGATCGGAACAAAGGAGGTTGTGCTATGTATAATCTACCACTTTCAATCATTGGCCTCATATGTCTGTAAAAAAATGTAAGCAAAAGAGTTCTAATATGACTTCCATCTACATCTGCATCGGTCATTATTATAACTTTGTGGTATCTCATTTTTTCTATATTAAATTTTCCCTCTGACTTATCTTGTTCTTCATTCCCAGTTGGATTTCCAACTCCTGCTCCAATAGCTGTTATTAGTACCCCAATTTCATTGCTTGTAAGTATTTGTTTTGGGCTTGCTCTTTCGACATTTAAAATTTTACCTCTTAAGGGTAAAATTGCTTGGTTTTTTCTATCGCGACCTTGCTTTGCTGATCCACCAGCTGAGTCTCCCTCAACAATGAACAATTCAGATAATTCAGGATTTTTTTCCTGACAATCGGCTAACTTACCCGGTAGTGATGAATTTTCTAATCCAGTTTTTCTTCTTGTTAATTCTCTTGCTTTTCTTGCTGCTTCTCTTGCGTTAGAGGCTTCTACAACTTTATCAGCTACATTTTTAATTTCAGTAGGATTTTCTTCAATCCACTGTTCAATTTTATCTAGACTTACAGATTCAACCACTGGCCTTACTTCAGATGAAACTAATTTATCTTTTGTTTGGCTTGAAAACTTTGGATCAGGAAGTTTAACTGAAATTACACAAGTAAGACCCTCTCTTGCATCATCTCCAGAAATATTTGTACTATTCTTAACGTTTTTATTTATGTAATTAACAATACTTCTTGTAAGAGCACCTCTAAAACCAGCAAGATGAGTTCCTCCATCTCTTTGAGCAATGTTATTTGTAAAACAAAGAGTATTTTCATGATATGCATCAGTCCACTGCAAAGCACATTCTACATCTACATTATTCTTACTACCTAAAAAGTATATTGGAGTATTGTTTATGCAATTTTTGCCTTTATTTAAGTAATTAACATACTCAATAATACCTCCCTCATATTTAAAACTAATTTCCTTCTTTTGAGATGCTCTATTGTCCTTTAGTATAATATTTACTCCTGTATTTAAAAAAGCAAGTTCTCTTAACCTTTTTTCAATAGTTGAAAAATTAAATTCAATATTTTTGAAGATATTTGTAGCAGGTAAAAAAGTGATTTTAGTTCCTGTATATGTTTTTCCATTTATTATTTCTGAGTTACCTTCTTCTTTTAATGTATCTAAAACAACACCATTAGCAAACTGCATATTATAAATACTACCATCACGATTGATTTCTAATAATAATTTTTCAGATAAAGCATTAACAACAGAAACACCCACACCATGAAGACCTCCTGAGACTTTATAGGAGTTTTGATCAAACTTCCCCCCAGCGTGTAGTTCTGTCATTATTAGTTGTGCTGCTGGAATTCCTTCCTCCTTATGATTATCTACAGGAATTCCTCTGCCATTATCTGAAATTGTAACTGTGCCATCTGAGTTTAAAAGTACTTCAATTTTATCACAATAACCAGCCAATGATTCATCAATGGAGTTGTCAACAACTTCATAAATCATTTGATGAAGTCCAGATCCATCATCTGTGTCCCCAATATACATGCCAGGTCTTTTTCTTACTGCTTCAAGACCTTTAAGTACTTTTATTGATTCTGATGAATAACTTTGATTCATTTTTTACTTATATTATAAAAGTTCGTATTTGTTGATAAAAAAGAAAATAAATCTTTTTTTGTTCCAGTCATAAAAACTTGAATTTCAAATTGTTCCACAATTTTCAACAAGAGTTGAATATTTAAATCATCTAAATGAGAATTAATTTCATCTAGAAGCAGAATTGGTGTTTTTTTGGTATAGTTTACC
>CACJAV010000047.1 GCA_902591485.1 uncultured Alphaproteobacteria bacterium | reverse complement strand
AATCCTAAGTTACTGCATGAAGTAGGAAAATCTATTGAAGTTGTCTATTACAATAAAGATTGGCTAGATGAACTAGGTTTATCAGAACCTAAAACTCCAGCTGATTTTGCTGAAGCTGCTTGTGCTGCAACCAATAGCACATTTAGTGGAAGAGTAGGAGATACTCCAAGCCTTGGTTATGAAATAGATACTGATGCCAGCAACTTTGCTGCTTGGGTTTTTGCACATGGTGGTGATGTATTTGATTATGATGCTGGACAATATATCTTGAATGGACCAGCTGCAGTAGCAGCAATGGAATTTATTCAAGGTATGGCCAATGATGGTTGTGCTCAAGTCACTAGAGATAAATATGCCGATCAACAATATCTTGGCCTTGGATCAAATTTATTTGCCTTATCTTCAACATCTGGGATTACTTATTTCCAAAGTGCAATTGAGGATGGTTATAATGGAAACTGGGAAATTTCTGCAGTACCTCATACCACTTCTGAACCAGTAATGAATCTATACGGTGGTGGCTTAATTATGGGCAACACTGGCAACGTAGATAAAATGGTAGCTGCTTATCAATGGATGAAATACATAACTAATACTGAAAATTCAGCAGTATGGTCTACTGAGAGTGGTTATGGTTTTGTTAGAACTTCTTCAGCTGATCATCCACTTATTGTTGCTAAGAGAAACGATCTTCCTCAATATGACAGATCGCTTGGTTTAATTCAATATGGAAAAGGTGAGCCATCTGTGCCTGCTTATTATTCTGTAAGAGGTGAAATTGAAAAAGCTTATGCCGCAATTATTAATGGGGATGATATAATGTCTACCTTGAATGATTTAAATGATGAGGCTAATTCAATTTTGGCAGATGCTATAGAGAATTAATAAACTCTTTTAATGTTAATAGGGTGGTTTATAACCACCCTTTTTTATTATGATAATAGTTTGTTCATTAAGTGATTTAGTTACCGTATGTGAGAGTGTTAAACCTAAGTATTTAATCTCAGTAATTGATCCTGGATATGAACCGGAAACTCCTAAATTTGTTCAAAACCATCTTAGATTAGGATTTGATGATATAATTAAAGTAAGTCCAGATAACCACATATTTAGACTTAATACCGAGGAAGTTCCGCAATTACCACCTAATAACTCTCACATTGACTCAATAGAAAAATTTACAGTTAATTGGGATGTAAGCGAAGATATTGTTATTCATTGTTGGTGCGGTGTTTCTAGATCTATGGCAACAGCTACCTACTTAATGTGTAAAAAAAACATCAAAGATATAGACACTAATATTAAATATATTCGCACTATAGCTCCGCATGCAAATCCTAATAAGTTATTAATAAAATTATTTGAGGAAAAATTAAATACTAAAGGACAAATTGCAAAGTCTTTTGAAAAATACCCGCATACCCAAACATATGATTGCTCTTCAAATTTTGCACCAATTACATTATTTAACTATGAAGAAATGATAAATTTTAAATGAAAGAGAGAATTGAATGAAAGAGTACGTCAGAACAATTTTAGACTATCCTGTTAAAGGTATTCAATTCAGAGATATTACAACACTTCTACAAGATGCAGGGCATTTTAAACAAGTTATTGATGAAATGACAAACCCATGGAAAAATTTAGATATAGATGCTGTCTTAAGTATTGAGTCCCGTGGCTTTATAATGGCAGGAGCAATAGCATATCATATAGGTGCCGCTTTTATACCTTTAAGAAAGCCAGATAAACTTCCAGGAGAAACCTTCAAAGTTTCTTATACCTTAGAATATGGGTCAACTGAGATGCATATTCACAAGGATGCACTAGACAATCATAAAAATTTATTAATTATTGATGATTTGCTTGCAACTGGAGGTACTGCACTTGCAGCAATTGATTTAATTAGTATGTTTGAAAATAAAAATATTGTTGGAGCAGGTTTTATTATTAATCTCCCAGAATTGAATGGTGATAAAAAACTTCAAGAAAGAGGAGTGAAAATACATTCATTGATGGAGTTTTAATGAAGAGTGCAGTCTTAGTTGGTTTTAAAAGATCTCCTTTCACAATAGCAAATAAAGGTTTGTTAGCAGGTGTAAGACCTGAAGATATTTTATCTCAAGTAATTAATGATTTACTCAAAACAACAAAAGTTAATAAAGAAGATATAGAAGATATTATTGCAGGTTGTGCTTACCCTGAAGGAGCTCAAGGTTATAACATTGCTAAAATAGTTTCCTTTATGACTGGCATGCCTGAACATGTTGGTGGTATGACAATTAATCGTTGGTGTGGATCTTCTATGCAATCAATTCATATTGCAGCAGGTGCCATTTCAATGAATGCAGGTAAAGTTTTTATTTGTTGTGGTATTGAGTCTATGACATCTGTGCCAATCAATGGATTAAACTACAATCCTCATCCAGAGCTTATAAAAGAACAACCAAATGTTTATTTATCAATGGGGCTTACAGCAGAAAATGTTGCTAAAAAATTTAATATATCCAGAAAAGAACAACAAGAATTTGCTATTCAAAGTCACTCAAAGGCATTTAAAGCTCAATCTTCAAATGCATTTGATGAAGAGATTACAGTTATTAAAAACAATGAAACTGAGGTTGTTGTTGATGGTGCAATAAGACCTAAAACTAATCAAGAAATCTTAGATGGGCTAAAATTAGTTTTTGATCAGAAGGGAACAGTTACTGCTGGTACCGCTTCACCTTTAACAGATGGAGCCTCAGCGACTTTGGTTTGTGAAGAGAGCTATGCAATATCAAATAATCTGCCTATTTTAGCTAGAATAAAATCCACAGCAATTAATGGATGTCCTCCTGAATTAATGGGATTGGGGCCAATTGGAGCATCTTTAAAAGCCTTAAAAAGAGCAGGACTTGATATTAATGACATTGATATAATAGAATTAAATGAAGCTTTTGCGTCACAATCACTTGCTTGCATAAAGGAGCTCAACATAAATCCTGATAAAGTAAATATTGAGGGAGGGGCAATTGCAATTGGACATCCACTAGGGGCAACTGGAGCTAGAATAACTGCTAAAGCAGCCTATCTAATGAGTAAACAAAATAAACAATATGCTTTAGCTACCCAATGCATAGGTCTTGGACAAGGAATTGCAACAGTGTTAGAAAAAGTTGAATAATTATGCAAGTTTATAAAACGCCAATTAGAGAATATAGATTTCTATTAGAAGACTTTTTAGATTTAAATACAAGTAAAGTTCTAAAAGATAGAGGTTTAGAAATTGATGATCTTCTAATGATAATTGA
>CACJAV010000046.1 GCA_902591485.1 uncultured Alphaproteobacteria bacterium | reverse complement strand
TTTTCATTTGTAATTTTTTTTATGGTATTTCCTAAAAATTCTTGATGATCAATATCTATTGCAGTTATTACACTGATAATTTTTTTTGGAATGATGTTTGTTGCATCTAATCTACCACCTAATCCAGTTTCAAGAATTAAAAAATCTGCCTTATGTCTAGCAAAAAGAACAAAAGCAGCAGCAGTTGTTATTTCGAAAAAGGTAATTGGTTTGTTATTATTTATTTTTTTTACATATTCTAAACTCTTTAATAATTTATTTGCATTAATAGTTTTATTATTGATAGAGATTCTTTCACGAAATTTTTCAAGATGAGGAGACGTATAAGTATGAACAGAGTAATTATTATTTTCTAGAATTTTTTTTATAAAACTTAAAGTTGAACCTTTACCATTTGTGCCTGCAATATGAATAGTGGGTGGGAGCTTATGATGAGGATTATCCAATTTTTCAAGTAAATTTTTTAGTCTTGAAAGAGATAAATCATAATGATAAATTTCAATGTTTTTTACTTCATAAGTAATTAAAATTGGGAATGACGGACTTTTAATTGAACTAGGTGCTTGAGATTTATTTTTCCTGTATATTGATTTAATTATACTTCGCGCAAAGGTTGTCTTCCCTGAACCCAATTCCCCGAATAAACAAATTATATTTCCATGATCTAAATTTTGAGAGATGTTTTCACAAAATTTTTCAAGACTAAATAAATCTAGAGTTAATGTTTCTTCCTTCAAATTTAAAGCAAGCTTTTTAACGAGTCAACTAAGTCAGTTTTTTCCCAAGAAAAATGTCCCCGTTCCGTTGGGGCTCTTCCAAAATGACCATAGGCTGATGTAGGAACATAAATAGCATTTGTTAGTTTTAAATGCTCCCTTATTCCTCTTGGGCTTAAATCAAATATATCCTGCACAGAAGTTTCAATTTTTTGCTCATCAACTTTATTAGTTCCATTTGTATTTACATAAACAGAGATTGGTTTTGATACTCCAATTGCATATGACAGTTGAATTGTGCATTGATCTGCAAGATTAGCTGCAACAATATTTTTGGCCAAATACCTAGCTGCATAAGCAGCAGATCGGTCAACCTTAGAAGGATCTTTACCTGAAAAAGCACCACCTCCATGAGGTGCAGCACCTCCGTAAGTATCTACAATAATTTTTCTACCAGTTAAGCCAGAGTCACCATCAGGACCGCCAATGACAAAGTTTCCAGTTGGATTAACATAAAATTCTTCATCTTTAAGGTCTTCAAGTAAATGATTTGGTATACATTCATAAACATAAGGTTTAACAATTTCTTTTACGTCCGTTGGTGACAAACCTTCTTTATGTTGTGATGATATTACCAGAGATGTTACTCTAGTTGGTTTACCATTTTCATAAAGCATTGTTACTTGACTTTTAGAATCTGGCTCTAAACCAGCTGCCGATCCATTTTTTCTAGCCTCAGCCATTTTATATAAAATTTGATGAGAATAGTGAATTGGTGCTGGCATCAATGTGTCTGTATCTTTGCATGCAAAGCCAAACATAATACCTTGGTCTCCTGCTCCTTCATCCTTATTACTTCCAGAGTCAACCCCCATCGCAATATCTGATGATTGAGGATGTAAATGATAATCTATTTCACAATTTTTCCAATGAAAACCATCTTGTTCATAGCCAATATCCTTAATACAATCTCTTACTTGAGAAATGATTTGATCTTTAGATATGGATGGGCCTCTTACTTCACCAGCTAAAACTACTTTATTTGTTGTAGTAAGTGTTTCGCATGCAACACGGGTATTTGGGTCTCCTGATGATAAGTATGTATCGACAACCATATCCGATATTCTGTCACAGACTTTGTCAGGATGTCCTTCTGATACGGACTCACTAGTAAAAAAATAAGATCTCATTTTTCCTCCTAATAACGATATGTTTCATCTTTAAATGGTCCAACTTTACTAACGCCTATATAATCAGCTTGTTTTTCGCTTAGTTCAGTTAATTTTGCACCAACTTTTTTCAAATGCAGAGCTGCTACTTTTTCATCAAGTTTTTTTGGAAGAACATAGACTTTATTTTCATAATTTTTATAGTTTTCCCATAACTCAATTTGGGCAATTACTTGATTTGAAAAGGATGCGCTCATTACAAAACTTGGGTGTCCAGTAGCATTTCCTAAATTAACAAGGCGACCCTCTGATAAAAGAATTATTTTTTTTCCATCAGGAAATTCAACCTCTCTTACTTGAGGTTTAATTTCATCTGATTTGTAATTTCTCAGCGCTTCAGTCTGAATCTCATTATCAAAATGACCAATATTGCATACAATTGCTCTATCCCGCATCTTTCGCATGTGATCTAATGTAATAACATCCAAATTTCCTGTAGCAGTAACAAAAATATCAGCATAAGAACATGCGTCATCCATTGTTACAACTTCATATCCTTCCATAGCTGCCTGTAAAGCATTAATGGGGTCAATTTCTGTTACACATACTCTAGCGCCAGCACCTCTTAAACTTGCCGCAGATCCTTTTCCAACATCACCATAACCTGCAACGACAGCCACCTTTCCAGCCATCATTACATCCGTACCTCTTCTGATTCCATCCACCAAACTCTCCTTACATCCGTATAAGTTATCAAATTTAGATTTTGTGACAGAGTCATTTACATTAATAGCAGGAACTTTAAGTAAGCCCTTTTTTTCCATATCTTTTAAACGGTGAACACCAGTAGTAGTTTCTTCTGATAAACCTCTAATATCTTTTAAGAGCTCAGGGTACTTTTCATGAATTATTTGTGTCGCATCTCCACCATCATCTAGAATCATATTTGGTTTCCATCCATCTGGACCTTGAAGAGTTTGCTCAATACACCACCAAAACTCTTCTTCAGACATTCCTTTCCAAGCAAACACAGGAATGTTTTTTGATGCTATTGCAGCAGCAGCTTGATCTTGTGTGGAAAATATATTGCAAGAACTCCAGCGAACTGAAGCACCAAGATGAATAAGTGTTTCAATCAAAACAGCAGTTTGTATTGTCATATGAAGACATCCCACAATCCTTGCACCATCAAGTGGTTTGCTGTTTCCATATTCTTCTCTTAGTGCCATCAATCCTGGCATTTCCGTTTCTGCAATTGCAATTTCTTTTAATCCCCATTCTGAAAGGTCTATATTTTTTACTTTGTAATCTTGGCTCATTCTCTTTCCTATATAATTAGTATTTATTAATTTAATTATCTTATGATGGTTGTCTTATAGGTAAAATAATCAAAAAACAAGCTCCAGAATACTCACTTTTTTCTGATTTATCCAACTCGAGTTTGCCATCCATATGAGTGATAATTTCTCTAGCAATTGACAATCCTAGACCTGTGTGATGTTTAT
The DNA here is from genome assembly GCA_902591485.1 of uncultured Alphaproteobacteria bacterium. Lineage (GTDB taxonomy): Bacteria > Pseudomonadota > Alphaproteobacteria > HIMB59 > CACPNW01. The sequence continues at coordinate 85 of CACJAV010000046.1, read as the reverse complement.
AATTTTCATGTCTATCAGTATAGAATCTCTCAAATATTTTCTTTGAGTCATTTTGTTGAATGCCAATACCTTGGTCGTAAATTTT
>CACJAV010000045.1 GCA_902591485.1 uncultured Alphaproteobacteria bacterium | reverse complement strand
ATCAATAAAGCCAGGATTAATTACCTTTATTGAAATTCCAATCTTTTTAAAATCAAAAAAAAGACTCTCTGCAAGATTTAACTGAGCTGCTTTTGTCATTCCATATGCACCAGAAGTGGGCCAACCTCTGTAACCAATAGGGGAAGAAACTATAGCTATTGTACTTCCTCTATTTTTCATTACATCCTTGAGAATATTGATACAATAGAGCGTGCCCTTCAAATTAACATCAATCAGTAATTCATAGTTTTTAATATCAAACTCTTGATTTTTATTAGGAGAATATGCTGCAGCATTTAATAATGCAGTATTAATTATACCTAGTTCATTTTCAATAAATGAGATAGTTTTTTTAACTTCATCTTGATTGGTAATATCACATTTAGCTATATATAAATTTTTAGTATTGGTCTGAGTGTGCAATCTTTCTTTTGCTTTTTGTAATTTTTCATTGTTACTTGAACTAATGACCACAATCCAATTATTCTTCAAATAATGTTTTGCAGTAGCAAATCCAATGCCAGACGATCCTCCAGTTATCCAAATTATTTTGGGAGCTATCACTTTTTCAAATCAGTTCTTATTATAGTTATAGTTTTTTTATCTTTAGGATTTTGGAACTCCATTTTTAAAAGTTCATTATTATAATACCAAAGCGTATATTCTGGAAAGGGTCCTAAGTCTTTAGGATTAATAGAGGCGTTAAAAACAAATTTTTCTGTTTCATACATAGACTTATTAATTTTTATTTTTTCATTTTTGAGTTTTTGAACATTAATCTCTCTTACAATTCCCTTTTGTGTATCAAATACCTCATTTTCAGTGAGCATGGCCTTATTCCAATAATTTAGTGGAACAATATTTTCATCCATTTCAATTAATCCATCCATACCGGTAGCTATAAACATACCATTCACATCTTTACCATCAATTTTATACTCTCTGTCATCCTCAAAATCAGTAAAGCCATCAATGGCAATGAAATCACCGTTGCTCCATGTTTCTTTTGTTTCCTGAAAAAATTTGTAAGCAGGTATAAATAAAACTTTTACCTCAATATCTAATATAGAATGTAAAATTAAATTCTCATTCTCTTTGAAAAATTTTGTTGTTAAATTTCCAATAACTTTATTTTTTCTTATAACATCAAAATTGACTTCATTATCATCTGGTACAGGAAAAACTTGGGCATTTATCGATAATGAAAAAAAAATAAAAAATATAAATAAAACTCTCATCCTTTTAATCTTAATGTTGATCTACCTCCATCAATATGAAATATTTGACCAGTAATCCAGCTATTTTTTTGACTTAAAAGAAAATATGATAAATCTCCAAAATCTTCACCTTGTCCTATTTTCGGTATTGGATGCATATTTTCTATAGCCTTTCTTATATTTTCATTACTAACCATTTTTTGTGACATTTTTGAGTCAGTTAGGCTGGGAGCTATACAATTAACCCTTATTTTAGGTGCAAATTCTGCAGCCAAACTAAGTGTTAAACCCTCAATAGCACCTTTTGATGAAGAAACTATGGAATGATTTGTAAAACCCTGCTGTACAGCAATTGTTGAAAAAAATAATATTGCCCCATTATTCTTTGCTAAACTTTCAATATTTGATTTAATGGAATTAATAGCTCCCAGTGTATTAATTTTATAACTTTGAATGAAATCATCGTCTTTCGTTATTTTTAATGGTTTCAAATTAATAGATCCAATACAATATGCTACTCCAAATACAGTATCACCGTGTTTTTTAGATACTTGATCAATTTGTTCTTTATCTAAAACATCACAAATTTCATATTCACAATTAATTTCTTTAGATTTGATAATTAATTCTTCTTCATTTCTTGATATTATAACTGGAGTATAATTTTCCTTACTAATTCTTTTTGCAATAGAAAATCCAATTGCTCCCGTTCCCCCAAAAATAAGTATTTTTTTGCTCATATTAAACTCCTTTAATTGTTGATTTGAAATAAGCTAATAATAAAATTGATAGTAAAAGCACTGAGTTTGTTTGATGTAAGCTAGCATATTGTATAGCAACATTTGAAAGTAAAGCCATCACACCTAAAAAAAATTGCAAGCTCAATATCAATAATACAAGAGTAATGATTGGTTTTTGCAGCTCAATAAATTTACTAATAAATAAATATAAAAATAATGAAAAAGTATAGATGAAAGTAAAAGTAGCTATCCATCTATGATTGAAATTTATAGTTACAGTATTTTCAAATAAATTTAGGATACCCATATCAGCTAAAAAAATATCATCTGGAATAATTTTGCCATTCATTAACGGATAGGTGTTAAATGATTGGCCTGCATGTGATCCTGCCATAAAGCCACCACTTAAAATCGTTATAAATACAAGCACTATAGATAAAAGTATTAAAAATTTTTTAGATTTAAAATCTATAAAATTATTACTTCTTAGGTGAAAATATTCAATACTTGTCCAAAATAACAATGCATAAATAATAACAGCATTAGATAAGTGAAAAGTTAATCTATAGGGACTAACATAAGGATCATTTTGTAGTCCACTTTTAACCATCCACCAACCTACTATAGCCTGTATAAGCCCTAGGCTAAAAATGATTGCAAATCTTTTGTAAAAAAAAATATTGAGATATTTTTTGAAATAGAAATAAATAAATGGAAATAAAAAAACTATGCCAATTAATCTAGCAAAGAACCTGTGAAACCATTCCCACCAAAAAATGTATTTAAATTCTTCTAATGACATATTTTTATTTACATATATGAATTCTGGAGTTTGTTTGTAGGCATTGAAGACTTCTGTCCATTGACTTTTATTCAAAGGAGGTATTGTCCCCAGTAAAGGCCGCCAATCTACCATTGAAAGTCCTGAGTCAGTAAGTCTTGTTAAACCCCCAATTATAATTATCAAAAGTACCATTATTGTTAATAATATTAGCCATAACATTACTGGCCTATGATAATTTAAGTTTGAGTCCGTTAATTGCATAAAAGTTAATATATTGTATAGAAATAGTAATAAAAGTTGTTATTTAAATCCCATGATTGAAAAAACTGATGTAATAGTTATTGGAGCAGGACCAGTAGGTTTATTCGCTATTTTTGAACTAGGTCTGCTGAATATTTCTTGTCATGTAATCGATAATTTGGATAAACCAGGTGGCCAATGTGCAGAGCTTTATCCAGAAAAGCCAATTTATGACATTCCATCAAGAGTTTCAATAACTGGTCAACAACTCACTGATGACTTATTGGCACAAGCTAAACCCTTTAAACCAGTTTATCATTTAAATCAGCAAGTTGAAAAAATTGCTAAAATAGATGAAAACGAATGGTTAGTTGAAACAAGTCTAAATAAAAAATTACAAGCAAAGTGTATAGTAGTAGCTGCTGGAGCAGGGAGCTTTGTTCCTCGAAAAATACCAATTGAAAATCTTGATAATTTAGAGAGCAAAAATATTATGTATGCTGTTAGAAATAAATCTTTATTAGAAAATAAGAAGATCTTAATTGTTGGTGGAGGTGATTCTGCTTTAGATTGGACAAATGAATTGTCAAAAAAAGCTGATGTCACTTTGATGCATCGTAGAAAAGATTTTAGGGCTGCACCTGACTCAGTTTCAAAAATGCTTGAATTGGAAAAACGTAAAAAAATAAATTTTTTATTAGGTCAAATTGAAAATATAGAAGATCTTAAAAATGGTAAAATAAATGTGATAGTAAAA
>CACJAV010000044.1 GCA_902591485.1 uncultured Alphaproteobacteria bacterium | reverse complement strand
ATTTAAATTTGTCAGTTGTTATCATAAAACTATTTTTTTTAAAAAAAAATAAAATTAAATTACTCTTGCACTTTCATAACGTCTTGAATGTAAATAAATTTAATTTTAAAGAGAGATTTATTAATTATATATTATTTTTATTATTAAAATTAAACAATTTTAGAAATATCAAATTAGTTACAGTATCTAATGGTATAAAAAATGATTTATGTAAAAGTTTTAATATAAATGAAAAACATGTTGAGGTAATTTATCCATCTATTGATTTTAATCAAATTGCTAAATATGAAAAATATAATAAAAAATCATTAAATATTTCAAACAAATATATTCTTAATATTGGAAGACTTGAAAAACAAAAAAACCATGCACTTCTTATAAAAGCTTTTTATAAAATAAGAAATTTAACTGATTTGAGCCTTGTAATTATTGGAGATGGAAAATTAAAAAATAAATTGGTTAAATTAATAAATGATTTAGATTTAAATAATAGAGTCAAAATATTTTCTAATATTCAGAATCCATATCCTTATTATTATAATTCTGATTTGTTTGTATTATCCTCTTTGTGGGAAGGTTTTGGTTTAGTGCTAATTGAAGCTTTGGCATGTAAATTAAAAATTGTTGCTACAGATTGTCCTTGCTCACCAAAAGAGTTACTTCATAATTTTGAAGGAACTTCTTTATCAAAAAACAATGATGCGGAAGATTTAGCAAAAAAAATTATTGAGATGTTGAAAAAAAATATTCAATTTGATTTTAAAAGAAAATATCTTGAAAATAATTTTTCTGTTAGTGCACATGTAAACTCATATTATCAACTAATTAACTCTTTTAAAGAAATTGAAAAATAAAAAAATTATTCATATAATTACTAACTTGGAAGATGGTGGAGCCGAGGGTGTTTTAAATAGGATTATTTTTAATACTCATAAACATTATAATCATAAAGTCATATCACTTATGGGTTACGGTAAATATGGCTATCAAATAAAAAATATGGGAGTTGAAGTTAAATGTTTAGAATTTAAAAGAGGTTATTTCAGTATTAGAGGTTTTTTAAAATTATTAATTTTTTTAAAAAATAATAAATCTGATATTTTGCAAACTTGGATGTACCATTCTGATTTGCTTGGAGGTATTGCAGGTTTTTTAACTGGTCATAAAAAAATTATTTGGAATGTTAGGGGTGATGGTAAAGGATTAATTAATAAAAAATATTCTTCTAAAATTGTCCTATACTTATGTTCTAAATTATCACATGTATTACCTCAAAATATTATTACTTGTTCTTATGTAGCTAAAAAAAATCATATTAATTATGGATATAAAAATAATTTTAATGTTATTTCAAATGGGTTTGATTCTAATGTTTTTGTTGATAGTTTTGCCTCCAGAAACCGAATACGTCATACTTTAAATATCAGTGAAGATGAAATAATCATAGGTACTATCGCACGATATTCAGAACAAAAGAACCACAAACATATAATTTTAAGCCTTAAAGAATATCTTAAATCAAAAAAAAATATAAAGATTTTATTTATAGGTATGGGCATTAGAAAAAATAAATATATAATTAATTTATTAAAAAAATATGACTTATTGAAATTTTTTATTTTGTTAGATTCAAAAAAAAATATAAATGAATATATGAATGCATTGGATATTCATATATTAGCATCAAAATTCGGTGAGGGCTTCCCAAATGTTGTAGCTGAGACAATGTTATGTAAGATACCATCAATTTGCACAGATGTTGGAGATGCTAAATTTATTATTGGTAATAAAGGTTGGGTAGTAAAAAATGCAGACTCATTTAGTCTTTTAAAAGCTGTAAAAAATGCAATTAAATTAAAAACACAGTTTCCAAACTTATGGAATAAATTAAAAGATGACTCTCGGAAAAGAATAAAATCGAAATATCCAATTAATAAAATGATAAAAGCGTATGAGCAAAATTGGAACTAACTTTTCTAAATGTCTGTAATAATAAATAATTTAAACTACATATTATTAATTAAAATATCCTTATTGTGGTTTTTTTTTATTTTTTTTTTAAATTATTATAAATCTATTTTTAAAATAACTTTTTTTGAAATCTTATCAATTTTAATAATACATTATGTTTTTTTATTTATTTTTCATTCAATTTTTGATGGCCAAAATAATGATGCTTTTCAATATTATATGTACTGCAATCCAGCACATGATCAATATTTCAAGCCTTTTTTAAATTATAAAAGTAGTGAAAATATGATTTGGTTAGTTCAAAGTATTTGTGAATATCTAGATGATAATTTATTTTTTATTTCAACATTATTTAATTTAATTGGTAGTTTAGGAATAATTATACTGTATGCAACTTTAAAAGAAATAGAAAGTAATAAAAAAAATTTTCTTTTATTATTATCATTTATATTATTTCCATCAATTTTATTTTGGACGTCAACTATTGGAAAAGAAGCTATAGCTTTTACGGCAATTTCAATTATTTTGTGGAGTCTTAAAAATATAAATATAAATAGAAATAAATTTATATTTATATTTTCTTTATTTCTTTTATTTATTTCAAAACCTTATATTTTTATAATAGTTATTTGTTCTATAATTATTTTGTTAATTTTGAATAGAAATATTTCTGTTTTTTATAAAATACCAATTTTATTTATTATAATACCTCCATTATATTATATCTTTTCATTAATTGTTCAGTACATCACTGGATATGATATTTTTACTTTTATTTACAATTTAGAAAACTGGTATTATTCAGTAAAAAACGTATTTGCTTCAACAAATTCTTTTGTTGATGATCATTTTTTTATTAAACTTTTTTACATATTTACATTGCCCTCGATATTTTCGTCATATAATTTAAGTTTTTTTATTTCGTCGTTAGAAAATCTATACTTGCTATTTTTAGTAGTTTATGTCCTGATATTGATACCAAAAAGTAAATTTAAACCTACAAATCCCTTTATTACAAATTTTTGCTTATTGTTTATTTTTTTTATGATTTTATTTTATGCTTTTACAATTTTTAATATTGGTGTTTTCGTAAGACAAAAAATATATGTTTTACCTTTTATTTTTTACCTCTTTTATGAAAGAATAATTAAAGACTAATATAATGAAAAATAAAGCAATCAATTTTGTTTCTACTCGAAACATAACTATAACAACTTTTTTTTTACCATTTTTTGAAAAATTTATAAACGAAGGTTATAAGATCAATATTATTTGTTCCAATGCCAGTGAATTGAAGCAATACTTTAAGGGTCAAAAATATAAAATATCTTACTACGATATTAAATTTCCAACAAATATTTTACAATTTGTTAATCCCTTTAGAATTATAAGTTTATTTTTTTTATTATTTAAAACAATTAAAAAACTCAAATCTTATACTTTTTATACTCATACTCCAACAGCCTCCCACTTTCTTAGAATTACTGCTTTTTTTATTAAAGATATAAAAATATTATATCATGTACATGGCTTTAGATTTCATTCTAATCTAAACTTTATATCAAATGTTTTTTTTAAAATTATTGAATATTTACTTTCTTTTAGAACCTCTGGTTATATTTTGATCAATAAAGAGGACTATCTTTATGCAAAATATAATTTTAATAAACCTGTATATTTTATAGAAGGTGTAGGGGTCGAAATTGATAGAATTAAGAATGAAATATCCAAAACAAAACTCAAAACATTTAATCGCGCATCCATTAATATAGGTGTAATTGGAGCTTATAAAAAAAATAAGGGATGGAATGATATAATTAAATTAGATAATTTACTGAATGATAATAAAATAAATTTTTTGTGCTATGGTTATGGAAATTATAAAAAATTTTCAAAAAAGTATAATTTGTCAAATCCCTCAATAGTTTTCAATAAATTTACAAAAGAAATATATAAAGAAATGACAAAATTTGACATTTTAATTCATCCAAGCAGGAGAGAAGGATTTCCTGTATCTATAATGGAAGCTATGCTGATTGGCATTCCTATTATAGCTACTGAA
>CACJAV010000043.1 GCA_902591485.1 uncultured Alphaproteobacteria bacterium | reverse complement strand
TTAATAATTTTAATTATAATATTTGTTAAACAAAAAAAAATTTTTTACGTGCAAAGTAGATACGGTAAAAATTTTAGAAAATTTAAAATGATTAAATTTTTAACAATTTTACCAAATCAAAATGTTAGTGATATTTCTAATTTTAACAGATTTTTAAGAAGATCTAGTTTTGATGAAATTCCGCAAATTTTTAATGTAATTAAAAAAGAAATGTCTTTAGTAGGTCCAAGACCTCTTTTGATAAAAAATGAACTTAATATTAATAAAAAAGATATAATATTTAAACATTCTGTTTTACCAGGTATTACAGGACTTTCTCAAATTCATTCCAAAGGCAGAAAAAGAACTCTCGATGAAAAACTTGATCATGATAAGACATATGTAGAAAAAAAAAGTTTTAATTTGTATATATTTATCTTACTCAAAACTTTATATGTTCTTTTAAAAAGGTATAAGAACAATAAAACTGGCGATACATTATGAAAAAGAAAAATATTTTAATTATAGCACCGCATGCTGATGATGAGATACTTGGTGTTGGTGGAACAATTTCAAAGTATATTAATAATAACTATGATGTTATTATTCTAATTTTAACTAATGCAAATATTGGAGCTCCAGAATTATATACAAAAAATGATATTAAAAAGATAAGAGCTGAAGCTATTAAATCTCATAAATTTTTGGGCGTAAGAAAAACTATTTTTGCTGATTTTCCTGCACTAAAGCTTGATCAATACCCTTCTTATCAAATTTCTAACTATATAAATAAATTAATTATTAAATACAAACCTAATTTGATGTTTTTACCTTATCCTGATGACATTCATGTTGATCACAAAATAACCTACCAGTCCTCTATGGTTGCAGCAAGACCGATAAACAAAGTTAGCATAGAAAAAATTTTACTTTATGAAGTTTTATCTGAAACAAATTATACCCTGCACATGAAAAAAAAATTTAATCCAAATTATTTTGAAAATATTACTGATACTATTGATTTCAAATTAAAAGCAATGTCTTATTATAAATCTCAGTTAAAAAAATATCCAAACTCAAGATCTTTAGAAATGATAAAATATTTAGCAAGTTTCAGGGGAGCATTTATAAATGCTAAATTTGCCGAAAGTTTTATGGTCGAGAGAATAATTAATGAATAAAAATTTATTGATAATTGGATGTGGTGGTCATGGGAGAGTTGTTTTAGATGCAGCATTAAAAATGAAAGTTTGGAATAATATTGCATTTGTTGACGATATTTATCCTAAAGTGAAAAATATAAACTCTATAAAAGTATTATCAAAAATAAAAAATATTAATAAGCTGAATAAGAATTGGAAATATATAATTATAGCAATAGGAGATAATTTTATAAGAAAAAAAATCAGAATATTTTTAAATAATTATAAATTTTCTTTTGCGAACATTATTGATCCAAGTGCAAATATCTCTGCTAATGCAAAAATCGGCAGAGGTAATGTAATATTAGCTAATTCAATCTTAGCAACAGGGTCTATAATTAAAAATAATTCCATAATTAATCATGGAGCAATTATTGACCACGATAGTTGTATTGGATCTAACACTCATATATGTTCGAAAGTAACAATGAGTGGAAATGTAAAAATTGGCAACAATGTATTTATTGGTTTATCAACCTCGATTATTAATGGGGTGCATATTGGTAATAATGTCAAAATTGGTGCTCATTCTCTAGTAAATAAATCTATAATTTCAAATAAATTAGCATATGGAATTCCTGCTAAATTTAGCGATAAATAATGACAAACTGGCCATATTATAATTCTGATCAGATTAATATAATAACTAATGTAGTCAAATCTAACAAAGTAAATTATTGGACTGGAGATCAGTGTAAAAAATTTGAAAAAGAATTTTCAAAAAAAATGAAAATAGCATATTCGGTATCTGTTGCTAATGGTACTTTAGCTTTAGAAATTGCATTAAAAGCATTAGAATTAAAAACTCAAGACGAAGTTATTGTAACGCCAAGATCATATATTGCCTCAGCAATTTGTGTTCATAATATCGGAGCAATCCCAATATTTTGTGATATTAATAAAAATTCACAAAATATGGATTTGGATTCAATAAAAAAAAATATTACAAAAAAAACTAAGGCAATAATTTGTGTGCATTTATCTGGCTTTCCATGTGATATGCTAGAAATAATCAAATTTGCAAAAAAGAATAATATTAAAATCATTGAAGATTGTTCTCAAGCGCATGGAGCAAAGATAGGTGATAAATACGTAGGTTCTTTTGGAGATATAAGTACATGGAGTTTTTGTAATGATAAAATAATTACTACCCTTGGTGAAGGTGGCATGATCTCAACAAATAACAAAAAATATTGGAAAAAGATTTGGTCCCTAAAAGATTGTGGCAAAGACTTTGATGCTGTTTTTAAAAAAAAACATCCCCAGGGTTTTAGATGGATACATGAGCATTCTGGCACGAATGCAAGATTAACAGAAATTCAATCAGCAATAGGAAGATATCAGTTAAGGAAACTTGATTATTGGGTAAAATTAAGATTAAAAAATTCAAAAATTATATGGGAAATGCTAAAAAATATTAAGTCTGTTTTAGTTCCAAATATACCAAATGGATATAAGCATGTTGCATATAGGTGTAATATTTTATTAAATCCAAAATATCTTATTGATGGGTTTACAAGAGATAAAGTAATGACTCTTTTAGAAAAAAATAAAATCAAATGTTTTGTAGGTTCTTGTCCAGAAATCTATAATGAAAAAATATTTAACAAAATAAGAAAAAGACCAAAAAAAAGATTAAAAAATGCAAAATATGTTGGTGAAAATAGTTTATCTTTTTTAGTACATCCTACTATTTCGGAAAAAAAAATTATTAGTGACGCTAAAAAAATAAAAAAAATTCTATTTGCTATTACAAAATAATTTCATGAATTTTCTTTATAAGTTCAAGTTAATATCTTGGTATTTAGGTAATCCAAAATATTACAAGCATTTCATTTTTTTATTATTTTGGAGGATTAAAAAATTTATTTTTCAAAAAAAAATAAATACAGAAATATTATATAATTGGTGCACAATACATGAAATTAAATTAGAAGAATTAATTGAAAATTTATTCAGCACATCTCAGATAAAATCTTTTTATAAAGAAGCAGAAATAACTACAGACACAATAGAGAATAAAAAAATGACTAGTGATAATTTGGCTGGGGCTAGTTATTGTGATCTGATTTATAATATTTGTTTATACCGAAAGCCAAAAAAAGTTTTAGAATTAGGCGTTGCTCTTGGATGGTCATCTTATGCTTTTTTATTAAATTTAATTAACTTTGATTTTAAATTAGTTTCAAATGATATGCCATATCCTTTTATTAAAGATAATAAATATGTTGGTTCTGTGGTTCCTAGTAAATTCAAAAAAAATTGGATACTATATAGATATCCAGATATCAGTATTCTTGATGAAATATTCAAAAAATATGGTCATTTTGATGTTATACACTATGATAGTGATAAAAGTTACTATGGACGAATGAGGTCATATGAAAAATTGTACAACCACTTAAACAAAAACGGCATTTTTATATCTGATGATATTAATGATAATTTTGCGTTTAAACATTTTGTTGAAAAAAAGAAACTAAAATTTTATACAATCAAATTCAAAAATAGATATCTTGGAATAATCTTAAAATAATGACTAATAATATTCAAAAACTTTTTTTACTACCCAGAATTGTAAAAATCTTAGTAATTGGTTTAAATGATTTTTTTATATTAATATTATCTTGCTTATTGTTGGTTATAATATTTACAGACCCTAATCAAGATCTCTATATGAAGTTTTTCACTTTTCTGCTAGCAGGTAGTGTTTATTTACCAATTTTTATTTTTTTAAATTTTTATAAAAATCTCATTAGATTTTCTCTTTTTGAATTTCAAAAATATTTTTTAAAGATTTTTTTTAGTCATTTAGTAGTATTAATTTTATTTACATTATTATTCAATTCATTTAGTTTTTTTAAAAACAATAATTATATTGATATATCTTATTTTATTGTTTTATTGATTTTTTTTTATTTCATCTTAATTTTTAATAGAATTTTACTTTTTCAGTTTTTAAATTACATAAAACAGATTAAACAAAATCATAAAAAAGATACTATTATTTATGGAGCGGGGATTTTAGGTTTTAATTTACTAAATATTCTTGAGGCAAGAAGCATTTTTTGTTTTTTTGATGACGATCCTTACAAATGGGGAGCTAATATAAATAATATAAAGATTTATAGTTCGAAT
>CACJAV010000042.1 GCA_902591485.1 uncultured Alphaproteobacteria bacterium | reverse complement strand
ATTAGGAGAAATAACTCATGGTCAATTTACTTATGAACCAATTAAAGGATTAATAAAGCATTTTAGTAAACTACTGCAAAACACAGACTCCGAAAATATAAATCAAGCTTGGGAGAAAATGTATGGATCTAGTGTTTTTTGGAATAGAGAAGGAATAGGCGTTGGGGTGATGGGGGGAATTAACATAGCAATGTATGACTTGCTTGGGAAAAAAATGAAGGTGCCAGTATACAAATTATTAGGAGGTATTCAAAAAGAGCATATTCGTATTTACGCAAGTAATGGTTTGTTTGATAATTCTCAACAACTTTTAGAAGATGCTCAAAGAGCATATTCAATTGGTTTTAGAGTATACAAAATGCGTGTTATTGATCCAAACAAAGTTATTAGTTTAGTAAATTCATTTAACAAAAAATTTAAAAATAAAATGCAGCTCATTGTAGATGCTGTTCAAGGATCTGCAGCTAACCCCTGGGCTACTAAAGTTTCAATCAATTTAGCAAAAAAATTAGAAAAAGAAGAAATAGTTTTTTTAGAGGAGCCCTTTAGAGTTGAAAATTTGAAAGGTTACAAAGATATAAAAAAATTTACCACTTTAAATATTGCTGGGGCAGAAAGTATACCTACCGCAAGAGCATTTAAAAATTACCTAGAAGAAGATGTATTAGACATATTGCAATTTGATATTGCAACATCAGGTTTTACGGAAGGAAGAAGAATTTGTGATTTGGCATATATACATAATAAACCAGTTGCCATCCACTCTTGGGGTAGTGCAATAAGCATAATGGCTGGTATTCATTTTGGGTTAACAGTACCTAATGTTGCATTTACTGAATATTGTTTTATGGATCACCCCATCAACAAAGAATTATTTGAAAATAAAAAAATTAATATTTCAAATGGATATACTACAAAGCCTAATTGTCATGGTTTGGGTGTTAAATTTAATGACATGTTATCAAAAAAATTTCCGTATAAAGAAAAAATAAATACTATGATCTCTACAAGTAATAGTGACATTAAACTAAAATGAGCGTTTTAGTTACGGGAGGGTTGGGATTTATTGGCGCCAGAGTTGTGCTTCAATTATTGAAAAGGGACATTTCTGTCATTGTAGCAGATTTGGATATTGAAAAAAATAAGGAAAGACTCGAAAAAAATATCGATAAAATAGGAAAACATAAAGACTTGGTAAGCTATCAAAAACTAGACATAACAGATTATCAAAACATAGAGCAAATCTTTAAAAAAAATAAATTAGATTGTGTAATAAATTTAGCCTACGGTATTGGCACTATATGTGAAGAAAATCCGTTACTGGCAAGTAAAATAAATATTGTTGGCACAACATCAATGTTTGAGATGATAGTTAAGTATAAAATAAGACGATTAGTTTTCGCTAGTAGCGAAACAGTTTACGGCGCACATCAAGAATTTTATGGAGACAAAGCAGTGACAGAAAATGATTATTCAGGAATTAATAATCATTTCTACACTTATGGGGTAATGAAATTACTGAATGAATTCATGGCTGAAAAATATATAAAAAAACACGGTTGCAGCATAGCTTATACTAGGCCTTCTGTTGTTTTTGGCTATGGACGACAAAATACAGCTATAAATTGGGCAGAAGACTTTGCTGCTAAACCTGCTTTGGGACAAGCCGCATATTTGCCATTTTCAAAAAACAATAGAGATAATTGGATATATGTAGAAGATTGTGCAGAACAACTAGTTCGATTAGCATTAAAAGAAACACTAAATTACTCATGCTTTAATTCTGGATCAGAAACTTTAAATGGTCATCAATTAGAATCAGCAGTTAAAAAATTTATTCCTAATGCAGAAATAAATTTTGATGAAAGTGTGAAATCAACACCTTTGATTGATGATCAAAATGACGAAAGAATAAGAAAAGAAATAGACTTTAATCCAAGATCATTTGAGGAAGGTGTTAAATGCTTAATAGAAGATATAAGGAGAAATAATTAAGGTATGAGTTTTTTAACAACAGTAACTGGTAGTTATCCGAGAAAAGAAGTTCAAAAAGATACATTGCGAAAACCAAGTGTGTCAGAAGAAGAATCTTTTGAAATGATTAAATGGGCTGTCAAAGAACAATCAGATCTAGGATTGGATATTATTACTGATGGTGAAGGATATCGTGAAAATATGTATTGGTTCTATCAGTTGCGTTTAGATGGCGTAGATGCAGTTAATAAAAAGCGTAAGGATTTTTCATTAGGTGGATCAACAGAGGGTGTTGATTTGAGCAAAACACATGGGACAAAAGGATTTGGAATTGAATGTGCTGTAATCAAAGATGAAATTAAAAATTTAAAAACTGGATTGGCAAAAAAATGGCGAATAGCAAGAGAGAATACCCCGTCTAATATTAGAGTTAAACAAACCGTAACAGGTCCACATATGTTAGCTAGGTTTAGTGTGAATGAAAGAACAGATCTTTATCCAAACGACATATCTTTAGCGAAAGCGTATGCTGCTGTTATAACGAATGAGTTAGAAGAAGTTATCAATGCAGGGTGTGACTATGTTCAATTTGATGAACCTGTATGGACAGAAAATGTTGATGAAACAATATGGGCAGCCGAAATATTAAATGGAATAATAGAAAAATTTCCAAATGTTGATTTTAATTTACATGTTTGTGGTGGCAATGCGCATAGAAAAAGAGGTTTTTTTGGAAAATATACAGACATGGTTGAGGCATTTAAAATTCTTAAGGTTAATGAAATACATTTAGAGCATTGTAGTCTTCACTATTCAATGTTGGATGTTTTTAAAAGTTGGAATTTTGATGGAAGAATTTCATTAGGTGTAATTGATCAAAGGATTGATAATATAGAAACCGAAGAAGATATCAGCAATGCTATTAAGCCAGCTTTAGAATATTTTCCAAAAGAAAGAATATTACTTACAAGTGAATGCGGCTTTGGTCATGTACCTATTGATATTGTAAGAAACAAAGTAAAAATTCTCGTGTCAACTGCAAAAAAATTATAAACATGAAATAAATGGATTATATTTTTTTACTTATACTGAAATTTTATAAATTCTTTCAGCATTAAAACTTGCGATTTTTGATGCTTCATCAGAAGATAGTTTTGCTAAAATTGAATTTGTAACTTTAATCCATTCTTGAATTCCTTTACCAAGATTAACAACTGGCCAGTCACTGCCCCAAACCATTCTATTTGGACCAAAGCATTCAAGTACATGATCAACATATGGCTGAATTGTTTCTTGAGAAGATGTTCCAGGCGCACAATAGGCCATTAAACCTGATAACTTGCAAATAACATTTGGCAGTTCTGATAATTTTTTCATATCTTTACTCCACTGATCTATTTCTCCAGCAGCAATTGATGGCACACCACAATGATTTAAGACTAAATTAACCTCATCACAATCATGAGCTAAATCATATGCTATCTGCAATTGCGTTGGCAGATAACACATATCAAATGGCTTTCCAGTTTTTCATTAATTTTTCAATAAAATTTTCTTTACTAAATGCCTCAATTTCTTTTTGAATAACTGGGGGGATAATAGGATAAGCATAAATTTGTCCATGAGGATGATGTAGAGTAACACCACATTCAATTCCTCTATTTTCAAAAGGCATCACGTATTTTATATCATCTCTTTTCATTAAATTTATATATCGATCAGACCAAGCATTAAAAAGAAGTTCTACCCTATCAAGAGACATTTGAGCTATGGTATCTTTATGATTGGAAGAATAAACAACAACCTCACACTCTCCATTAGATGGCTGAGTCTCTATTCCTTCAATTGATAATTGTCTGTTGTTTGTATTAAAACTAGCCCACCTGTTAGGAAAGATTGCTATTTCAAAATTCTTAAAAGGTATTTCAGTTGGAAAATTTAATTCTGCACCTGGACATAATGGACAATATTCCTCAGGTGGAAATGAGGTTCTGACTTTTCTAGTAGCAGAATACGTTACCCACTCTTGTCTTGAAGGATTCCAACGCATATGGGGGGTTGGAGCAGGTGTAATTTCTAATTCTTTTGATGGCTTTTCCTGATTTTCTGAATATCCAAACAATAGCAATTCTCTTTTATCATTCCTCTCCAAAGATCTTTTAAAGATTTTTTTCATTAATTTTTTTTTTTTTTTCCCAATTAATTGCAGTTTTTATTATTAAATTTAAATAATACTGAAAATGCAATAACTCTTTTTGAAACATGTTACAAAAATAATCTTAAAAATATAATATTTTCTTCAACAGCTGCAGCATATGGCAACCCTTCTAATAATGATCCTATTAAAGAAGAAGCAAGTTTAAATCCTTTAAATCCATATGGGCAATCAAAAATAGAAACTGAGGACTACCTAATTAAAAATGCAGATAAATTTAATTCAATTATTTTAAGATACTTCAATGTTGCAGGAGCTGATCCTAAATTAAGAAGCGGTTTAATTTCCAAAGAGCCTACACATCTAATTAAAATTTTAAGCGAGGTTGCCGTGGGTAAAAGAG
>CACJAV010000041.1 GCA_902591485.1 uncultured Alphaproteobacteria bacterium | reverse complement strand
TCAAGAAAACAGAAAAGATTTGTATGAAAGGTAATTTAATTTTACTCTTTTTATCTTTAGTTTTTTATAACTCTGGAGTTCATGCACATACTTTTACAGGCATGGTAGGTTTTTATGACGGTCTTTCTCATCCAGTATTAGGGATAGATCATTTTTTAGCAATGGTTAGTGTTGGTATTGTAAGCGCCCAAATAGGAGGAAGAGCAATTTGGACAATTCCTGCAACTTTTGTGTTAATGATGATTGTCGGTGGCACCATTGGCATGCTTATTGAGGTTTTCTTTTTTGATTTTGAAGAATCTGCCTTTATAGTTGTTGAATACGGTATAGTCTTTTCTGTCATATTATTAGGCTTAGCAATTGCGATAGAAAAAAAAATTGCCACTAATATCATAATGATTTTCATTTGCATTTTCGGGATGTGTCATGGATTAGCGCACGGCATGGAGATGCCATGGGCAGTAAACCCAATTCTATTTGCACTTGGCTTTGCATCAGGAACAGCAATATTACATCTTTTTGGTGTAGGAATAGGGAGTCTAGCTATTAAGACTAAATTTTCATCAATTATTTTAAAAGTTGCTGGAGCTGGATGTGCACTGTTCGGTATATCTTTATTATTCTAAATTAGAATAATTCTAAATTTAATAATGATGAGTTTTCAATACATATCCTTAATATAAAAATAAAACTGTACTCTTAAATTAAAATCCATAAAAAAAAATTGTATGTTTCTACTTGGGGTTGAAAAGTTGTTGCAGGTACCAGCGCAATTTTTCACTCCAAAAAATATTTGCCTATGTTAGGTTTAGAGAGCGTTGTAGACTTAGTAAAAAAAGATTTTTATACTAAAAAAGATATAGATCCCTGTTATAGCTTCTTTTATTCATCTGCACTTACACGTTTGATTAGTCTTGAAATTGCTTCTTCAACTTTCAATAATCAATGTATGTCTTATGAGTTGTTATGTAAAAAAATACCGCCAAAACTTGGTTGTAGATCGACAATTTACTCAACCCTAAATTATGCTGTTAGCAAGGGTTTTTTCATCAAGAAATTCTCAAAAAGCGATAAAAGAATGAAAGCTTACTGCTTGTCAGAAAGTTATTCTTTGATGTTAACTCAATGGTACCTGGATCAGAAAAAATATTTTTCAAATTAACTTTAAATTAGAATAATTCTAAAAATATATAATTTTTTTTAAAATACCTAGGAAATTTTTTTATAATTAAACTTTGAAATTTTATAAATATAAAAATCTTTAGATTCTCAATAAGAGGACGCGGGAGCAATTAAACATTATCAGCAATTCCGTTATTCTGCTCCCGCAACTAAAAATTTGTTACGAGGAGTTTATGAAAAAAATAACTACAATTGTTGCTTCAATAATAATAGCAATCAGTTTTTCAAAATCATTATTGGCTGATGGTCATCAGATATATGGACCTTATCCAATTACGCTTAAAGGTTATGATGGCGATAAAACAAATTCTGTAAAATATACAGGCCAAATGGCGAGACAAGTTCTGCATGATAGTTTGAAAAAACTTGTTAAAACAGGTGATCTCGATAAAATGATGGCTTATTACAACGGTGAAGATGGTTTGGAGATCATTGCTCCAAAATCTAAAGACGGTTTTCCAGTTATGCAAACCATGGTTTCAGAAATAGGTAGTGGTAACTTATCTGGCAAAATGTACAAGGGCGCAATTCCTGGTTGGGGAGGACTAACTGGTCCTGAAACTATTGAACACATGATGCAAAAAGCTAGTGAAGTTGAAGGTGGTTTTGATCCAAATACTGGATTTGACTATACACAATTAATTTCTAAATTTGCAATGGGTGCTGTTTTTTATAACCAAGCAGTGAACAACTATCTTGGAAAAAAAATGAAAGATGGTGAAAAGCCAAATAATAAACCTTACAAAGAAGGATCTTATTATACTGGTAAAGAACATAGTTGGGATGAAGCTTTTGGATATTGGGGTGCGCCAGCACATTCTTTAACATTATCAGCTGAAGAAAACTATAACGTTGCCAAGATGAAAGATTTATCTTCAGCAGATTATAATGGAGATGGCGTTGTAGATTTGTATTCTGAGATGCTATATGCTCATGCTTACTACGCATCAAGTTATGATAAAGGTGGAAAGACAAACTACCTTGCTACAGTTAACCAAGCATTTATAGATGGCAGAGAAGTTATAAGAGATGCTGGTGGTCGTAACCTTAATTTTGATGAAAGAACTGCTATGTTGGCAGCAAGAGATGTTATCAGAGATAACTGGCAAAAAGTAATTGCTGAGTCTGTATTTAAGTATGCAGGTTCAACTTATAAAGACATAGTAGCGCTTGAAACAATTGTTGAAGCAAATGGTGATACAACTGATACATTTAGAAAATATGCAAAACATTGGGGAGAACTTAAAGGCTTTGCTTTAGCACTTCAGTGTGGACCAGAAAATCTAGGAGAAGCAGCTGTTAAAATGAATAGAATGATGGGCTTTGGACCAGTTCTATTAAATGCTTCACAAGTTGTTGGAGTTGATTCAAATGGTAATTTCATCAAAGATCAAGCTCAGGAATGGGGTGAATTTAAGTTACATATGCTCAAAATTCAAAAACTTATGATCGATGAATTTGGTGTCACTGCTAGAGCTAATGATCAACTATCTGCGATGGAAGATCTTGCTAGTTCAATGGGTAGTTCTGATTCTGCAGAAAATGATTAATATTAAATTTTGTGTGGCTTTTTAAAAAAGCCACACTATGAAGTTATATGGACATTCTGTCAGACTATTTTTTCAAAATTGGTAGTCAATTTATTGATCCAAAAAAAAGAGTTTTTATTGCATATATTGTTATATCAATATTCATTGCCTTAGGTTGGTTTATCTTAAGTAAAAAATTTACCCTTAAAGTCGCTTTAAAAAAAATTTTTAATTGGAAAATCTTTTTTTCTAAATCTGCAAAATCAGATTATAAAGTTTTTTTCATCAATCAATTAATAATGATGATAGTTTCACCAATATTGATAACGCATTTGACAATAGCCACAGCCTTATACTTTTATTTTCACTCAATAGATTGGCTGAGTGTTGGAATGTTTTCAAATACTTTACCTATTATTGTGGTAATTTCTTTTACGACTTTTCAATTTACCATTGATGATTTTAGCAAGTATTTCATACATAGATTTATGCACCGTTGGCCAATTCTTTGGTCACTACATAAAGTTCATCATTCAGCCACCGTTCTTACCCCAATGACAGTGTTTAGAACACATCCGTTAGAAGGAATTATTTTTTCTTTAAGAAGTTCAGTTACACAAGCTATTAGTATTTCAACATTTATATTTTTATTTGGAAATACAGTTAGTTTATTTACAATATTGGGAGTAAATATTTTTGTATTTATATTTAATGTTTTAGGTTCAAACCTACGGCATTCTCATATAGGCATTCAATATTGGAAGTGGGTAGAATATATTTTTATTTCACCAGCTCAACATCAACTGCATCACTCTATAGCTAAGGAACATCATGATAAAAATTTTGGTGCTGCTTTAGCAATTTGGGATTGGCTTTTTGGTTCATTACATCATTCTGTTGACTTTGAAACACTTAAACTTGGCATTGAAAAAAATCAAAAAGACGAAAGTCATGATTTAACAACACTTTATTTAAATCCATTTTTTGAAATAAAGAATTATTTTATTAAAAATTTAAATTTGCTACGAAAAAAATTTTATTTTAATCTTTTTAAGAGGAGTTATTCTAATGAAAAAAAATACTATTAATATTTTATCAATAATCTTTATTACATGTTTTTCACTAAATCTTTTTGCTAAAGAAATTAACATATATTCACATAGACAACCCTTCTTAATTAATCCTTTTTTAGAATTATTTACGAACGAAACTGGAATTAAAACAAATGTTATCTATTCAAAAAAAGGTCTTGCACAAAGATTACAATCAGAAGGAGAAAACAGTCCGGCTGATGTTATATTAACTGTTGATATAGGCAGATTATATATTTACTCAGATTTGAATCTTTTGGCCTCTATAGAGTCTAAAAAATTAATTGAAAATGTTCCATCACATTTAAGAAGCCCTGAAAACAATTGGTTTGCTCTCTCTAAAAGAGCAAGGGTTATTGCGGTAAATAAAGAAAAAATTATGGATGGTGAAATCACTAGATTAGAAGACTTAGCCGACCCGAAATGGAAAGGTCAAATTTGTTCAAGACCTGGAAGTCATGTTTATAATAGAGGAATTATGGCATCTGTTTTAGCAGAATATGGAGAAGAAAATGCGGAAGCTTGGGCAAAAGGTCTTGTAAATAATTTTGCGCGAAGACCCCAAGGAAATGACAGAGCGCAAATTAAATCTATTTATGAAGGTGAATGTAATATAGCAATTATTAATAATTATTATTATGGAAAATTAAAATTTTCTGAAGATCCTGAGCAAAGAAAATGGGCTGAGAAAGTAAAGTTGGTTTTTCCAAATCAAAAAGAAGGTGACCGCGGAGCACATATTAACATATCGGGCGGAGGTGTTGCTCTACACTCAAAAAATAAAAAAGAAGCAATACTGTTATTAGAGTTTTTAACTACAAAAGAATCTCAACAATTATATGGTGAAATAAATTTTGAGTACCCTGTTAACCCTATTGTCAATCCTAGCAAAGAGCTTAGTTCCTGGGGAAGCTTCAGGGAAGATAAATTGCCAATTATAAAAATAGCAGAACTTGCTCCTTTAGCACAAAAAATAATTGATAGAGTTGGTTGGTAATCTATAACATCAAGTGTTTTGTTAAATTGGAATAATTCATCTTTATTTGCTACCTTAGTTGCATTAATTATTATTGCACCAGTATTTGCAATTTTTTATTCTGCTTTTTTAGGCGACACTTCATTGTGGCCTCATTTATTCTCAACTGTATTGCCAAGATATATTTCTAATACAATTATATTAATGATAGGTGTTGGCTTATTAAGCTCTGTATTAGGTATATCTACCGCATGGGTTGTTACTAGGTATAATTTTTTTGGAAAGAATTTTTTTGAATGGGCTTTATTATTACCAGCAGCAGTTCCAGCCTACATAATTGCATACACATATACAGATTTTTTAGAGTACGCTGGACCGGTTCAAAAAATTATAAGAGAGTTTTTTAATTTTAAAAACGCAGAAGAATATTGGTTTCCTGAAATACGATCTATGGAAGGAGCAATATTTGTAATGTCATTTGTTTTATACCCATATATTTATATGACTACCAGAGCATCATTTCTAACAGTGCCTATATCTTTTTTTCAAACAAGTTTAATATATGGCAGAAGTAGTTTTTTTAGTGTTGCTTTACCACTTGCTCGACCTGGTATCATAGCTGGTTTGGCCCTTGTGTTAATGGAAACTGTATCTGATTTTGGTACTGTTGAATATTTTGCGCTTGAAACATTAACGTTAGGTGTTTTTAACGTGTGGCTTGGTATGAATAGTTTGTCAGGAGCTTCACAAATTTCATCTGTTTTATTTATATTTGTAGTTGTCTTAATAACTATAGAATATCTTGCTAGAAGGAATCAAAGATTTCATGAAAAAAGTAGTGGTCAAAATATGATAGAGGCTAAAACTACATCCAA
>CACJAV010000040.1 GCA_902591485.1 uncultured Alphaproteobacteria bacterium | reverse complement strand
TAAAACAGGTATTAACATGGGAGCAGATTAATATGTCAGAAGATTCAATAATTTCATTAAAAAATGTAAACAAATGGTTCGGTGAATTCCATGTATTAAAAGACGTGGATCTTGAAGTAAAAAAGAAAGAAAGAATAGTTGTATGTGGTCCTTCAGGTTCAGGAAAATCAACAATGATTAGATGTATTAATCGATTAGAAGAACATCAAGAGGGAACCATTGTTGTTGATGGTATTGAGCTTACTGGAAATTTAAAGAATATTGATAGTGTGAGGAAAGAAGTTGGAATGGTTTTTCAACAATTTAATCTTTTCCCTCATTTATCAGTAAAAGAAAATATTACCCTTGCCCCAATTTGGGTAAAAAAAATGCCTAAAGCCGAGGCTGAAGAATTAGCAATGCAACAACTTGAAATTGTTAAAATACCTGAGCAAGCTGACAAATATCCTGGTCAACTATCTGGCGGACAACAACAAAGAGTTGCAATAGCAAGATCACTTGCAATGAAACCAAATATTATGCTTTTTGATGAGCCTACATCTGCACTAGATCCTGAAATGATTAAAGAAGTTTTAGATGTTATGATCGACTTAGCTGAAGGTGGAATGACCATGATAGTTGTAACGCATGAAATGGGCTTTGCAAAAACTGTTGCTGATAGAATGGTATTTATGGATGAAGGGAGAATAGTTGAGCAGGCAGTACCTGATAAATTTTTTAATAATCCTACAATAATAACTAAAGTGGTGTCTTTAAACAAACCTATTGAAGTATTTACTATCGATGGAATAGATATTCTTATGGCTTGTGGAAGCACTACCTTCATGTTCATTTGCCAATATGACAAACCAATTGATCTCGCAGCCTCATACTGCCCCTGGGGAATTGCTTGCAATCCGCCTCTTATAACTTCAGCCATATAAGCAGATTGGAACAAGGTTACTGCAACCAAAACACGTGCTAATCCGTCCATATCTATACCCTCAGGTAAAAATAAAGGAAGCATGACCATTCCAAAGAATAAAAGCGTAATTAGCGGTACTCCCCTTATAAATTCTATAAACAAAGTACACATCATACTAATAACAGGTAAATTTGATCTTCTACCTAAAGCTAAAATGATACCTAGAGGAAATGCAAGTGCTATACCAGTACAACCTAATACTAAAGTAACAAGCAGCCCTCCCCATTTGTTTGTAGATACAGGCTCTAAACCAAGACCTCCATTCAGAAGAAAAAATGCAATAATTGGAAACACATAAGTGAACTTTAAAAAATTCTTTCTGAACGGAAACTTATCAAATAATAGAGGGACTATTGCTATAGCTAACATGATATAACTTAGGTTAACTCTCCAAACTTCTTCTCTTGGGTAAAACCCATACATAAATTGGTAAAATCTTACATAGATAATTGCCCAACATGCTCCTCCAGTTTCTGGATCAAGAACTCTAGAGCACATCTCTCTATTAATAATCTCTTCACCATTAAAATTATACTTAAAATCTGCTGCAAAGATTGTCCAATTAAGTATCCATGGAATAAATTGAATTAAAATATATAAAACAAAGAGAGTGATGATCGAATTTACCCAAGTTGAAAACAAATTGATTCTAAGCCATCCCAAAATACCTGTTGTTGCAACTGGAGGTTTTCTTGAATCTGTTATATCACTCATTTTATTTCTCTTTAAATTGTATACTTCTGTTATAAATATTCATAAACAGAGATATTGTTAAACTAATTGTTAAATATGTAGCCATTACAATAACCATACATTCAATGGCTTGTCCTGTTTGATTTAGACTTATTCCACCAAAACCATGAACAAGATCTGCATATCCAACAGCAATCCCTAATGATGAGTTTTTTGTCAAATTAAGATACTGACTTGTTAGAGGTGGAACAATAACTCTTAAAGCTTGAGGAATAATAATTAATCTCATGATCCAACTCTTTTTTAATCCTAGAGATGCTGATGCTTCTCTTTGACCTTTTGTAACAGATAAGATCCCTGATCTTACCGTTTCAGAAATAAATGCTGCAGTGTAAATAGTTAATGCTAAAAACATTGCTATAAACTCAGGTCGAATAACCATACCGCCCTTAAAGTTAAAACCTTTTAAAGCTGGATAATCAAAAGACAGAGGTGAGCCCAGAATAAAAAATAATAATAATGGAATAAAAATAATCATTCCAAAAGCAGAAGTCGCTACTGGAAATTGCTTACCAGTTTCATCTTGTCTTTTTTTAGCCCATCTTCTTAGAAAAAAACTTGAAACTAAGGCTAAGATAAAAGCAATAAAAACATATGAAAAACCGTTCTCAAAAACTGGTCGAGGTGAATATATGCCTCTATTTGAAATAAAAAATGTATCTAAAAATTCTAAAGATTGTTTAACTCTCGGTAGTTGAATAAGAATACTGTACCAAAGAATAATTTGTAAAAGTAATGGAACATTTCTTGTAAATTCAACATAAATATACGCTACTCTGACTAGAAGCCAGTTAGAAGACAATCTTATAATTCCAACTAAAAAACCAAGAATTGTAGCAGCAATACACCCACAAAAAGAAACTAAAAGGGTATTTAAAACTCCTACAAAATATACATCTAAGTGCGTATCGGTAGATTTAAAATTTATAAAGGGAGAAAAACTTATATCAAATCCAGCAGGATCAGTGAGAAATCTCCATCCAGTTGCAATGTTTCTTTTTTCTAAATTATATGCAGTTGTCTGAACTATAAAAAAAATACCAAGGGCGAAAAGACCAATAACTAATGTTTGAAAAAATATGGATCTAAACTTTTCATCAGAAAAAAAATTTACGTTAGATCTCATTAGTCTCCTATAAAAAAAAATAGGGGGTTTTGAAACCCCCTAATTGTAAAAAATTTACGATTTATCTGAACGGAGGTGCGTATAAAATACCACCTTGAGTCCAAAGAGCATTTAAACCTCTAGCAATTTCAAGAGGTGTATCTGGACCTACGTTAGCTTCGTAAGACTCTGAATAGTTACCAATTTGTTTGATAATTTGGTAAGCCCAATCAGGAGCTAGTTCAAGCATTTCACCATATGAACCTTCAACACCAAGAAGTCTTAGTACTTCAGGAACATTTGAGCTTTTTTGAGCATCAACGTTTTCAGATGTAACACCTAGTTCTTCTGCAATAATCATTGCATTTAGAGACCAACGAACTACGTCACCCCATTGGTGGTCACCGTGTCTTACTAGTGGACCTAGAGGCTCTTTAGAAATGATTTCAGGTAAAACTACCCACTTACCAGGATCTGCAGCTGCAGCTCTAGTAGAAGACAGTCCAGATGCATCAGTAGTGTATACGTCACATCTTCCTGCGAATAAGTTTTCTTTACCTTCGTCGTTAGTTTCAATTGGAAGAGCTTCATAGCTAATTCCATTTAATCTGAAGAAGTCAGCAAGGTTAAGCTCTGTAGTAGTACCAGTTTGGATACATACAGTAGCACCATCTAGTTCTTTTGCACTTGATACACCAAGAGCAGAAGGAACCATGAAACCTTGACCATCATAGAAGTTAACACCTACGAACTCAAAACCAAGATTAACATCACGGCTGATTGTCCAAGTAGTATTTCTCGCTAACATATCAACTTCACCAGAAGCCAATGTAGGGAAACGAGATTTACCAGTTGTAGTGATAAATTCTACTTTAGAACGATCTCCAAAAACTGCTACAGCAACAGCTCGACACATATCTGCATCAAGACCAGCCCATTCACCGCTATCATCAGGAGCAGCAAAACCAGCTAGACCAGTTGTTACACCACATTTTAGAAAACCTCTATTTTTAACATCATCAAGAGTTCCAGCATTTGCTGAGAAAGCAAATACAGAAACAGCTAGGATTGATAATAGTTTTTTCATATTATTTCCTCTCGTTTTAAATAATTATTTAAACATCTTTTTTCAAAGAATTATCCCCAATAACAAAATTAATCAAACTACGAAATAGCTAATTTTATATCTAAAATATAAACATAATTTGTATATTATGTTAAAAATATATACTAGATGTAGTGGTTATGAAGATTAACACAAAACTAACTAAGGTTTCAAGAAATGTAAAAAAACAGAAAGGATTCATTAATCCAGGAATTTACAAAGGTTCAACAATGATCTTTGATAATTTTGACGACTATATAAATGATATTAAAAATGATGATGACAGAAGTACTTTATATGGAATAAACAAAAACCCTTCTGTAGATCAATTAGAAAAAGCAGTTAGTAATTTGTATAATTGCCATGATACTGTTGTAGCACCATCAGGACTTGCTGCTCTTATAGTTCCTTTTTTTGCTTTTTTAAAACAAGGTGATGAGGTTTTAATAAATGATACAGTTTATAGTCCAACAAGAACTTTTTGCGAAAAACTTTTAAAAAATTATGGTGTTACAATAAATTATTTTCATCCCTTTATAGACATAAATAATTTAGAAAAATTAATTAAACCAAAAACTAAATTAATTTATTTAGAATCTCCAGGGACAGCAACATTTGAAATTCTTGATATTCCAAAAATAACTAGAATTGCTAAAAGAAAAAAAATACCAACGGTAATGGATAATACATGGGCATCCCCAATATTTTGTGACCCTATAAAACTTGGTATAAACATTATTATTGATGCAGGCACAAAGTATATCAATGGGCACTCAGATATTCTTATTGGTTTCATTAGCTCAGATAAAAAACACTCAAAATCTATTAGAGTTGCAACCAAAACATTAGGTATTTGTCCAGGATCAGAAGAAGTGTACTTAGCGCTTAGAGGATTGCCAACATTAAATTTAAGAATGAAACAAATAGAAAATAATGCTTTAAAAATGGCTATAAAATTAAGCAATCATCCTTTGGTAGAGACGGTTTACCACCCTGCTTTACAGACAACTATAAATCATCATATTTGGAAAAGAGATTTTTCAGGCAGCTCTGGCCTATTTGCATTTTCTTTAAAGAAATTACATTCTCAAAATAAAATAAAAAAAATGTTCTCTAAGCTTAAAATATTTAAATTAGGATATAGTTGGGGTGGATATGACAGCTTAATTACCTTTCCCCCATTATCAAAAAGAAAATTTAAAAGTCAGCTTAAAGGAAATTTAATAAGGGTTTATTGTGGTTTAGAGGACTCTGAAGATCAAATCAAAGATATAATTACAGGTTTAAAAACTCTATAATAATGGATCCTGTATTCTTGGCTTTTGCTTCGTTTGGAGTTTTTGTTTTTGGTATTTCAAAAGGTGGGGTTCCAGGCCCAATTGCTATGTTAGCTGTTCCAGTGATGTCTTTTGCCATGAGCCCTCTTCAAGCGGCTGGCATATTGTTACCACTTTTAATTATAATGGATTTTTCAGCAATTTATTTATATTGGAAAAAATGGATAAAGAAAATTTTAAAAATCATTATTCCTGCTTCAATAGTTGGAATTTTATTTGGTACATTTACATTTAAATATACAAATGAAGATCAAATAAGAATAATGGTAGGAGTTATTTCAATTATTTTTGTGTTAGTATCTTTCATTCAAAAAAGTAATATTTTTCTAAAGCCAACAAAATTAAAAGGATATTTTTGGTCTTCTATTGCCGGCTATACAAGTTTCTTAATTCATGCAGGTAACCCACC
>CACJAV010000039.1 GCA_902591485.1 uncultured Alphaproteobacteria bacterium | reverse complement strand
AAGTGTTATATTGGTTCATTAAATGGTGATACACTCTTCTCGACAGAAAATACAAATGATTTAATTTATCCAAGATCTTCTATAAAAATTTTTCAAGGAATACCCTTTTCAAACTCAAAAGCTATAGATTTTTATAAACTAAATAATAAACAAATCGCCTTATCTTGCTCATCACACAATGCAGAAAGCTTTCATATAAAAGAATTGAATAGTTGGTTAAAGAAAACAAACCTGACCTCATCTCATCTTAAATGTGGTATACACAATCCCTTGGATAAGAAATCTGCAGAAAA
Organism: uncultured Alphaproteobacteria bacterium; assembly: GCA_902591485.1. Taxonomy (GTDB): domain Bacteria; phylum Pseudomonadota; class Alphaproteobacteria; order HIMB59; genus CACPNW01. The sequence continues at coordinate 5,412 of CACJAV010000039.1, read as the reverse complement.
ACTATTTTTGTCTGGAAAAAAACCTTATCAAATTCATAATAATTGTGCTGGCAAACATTTGGCAATGCTATCAAGTTGTTTGATTAATAAGTTTCCAATAAAAAATTATCTTGATTTCGATCATCCTCATCAGAAAAGAATTAGAAAAGTATTTTCAATTTTTACAGAAAATAATATTCCAAAAAAAAATTACGGCATAGATGGTTGTAGCGCACCTCAATATGCATTTAAAATTAAGGATTTATCTCAGGGATTGTACAATCTTTTAAAAAGTTACAATGGAAGATTTGACTATACAGAAAATGTGAAATTGATCATCAATTCTATTATTCTTAATCCTCTATTTATTGGAGGATCGAACAATTTAGACAGTAATTTAATGAAAATTTCTAATAAAAAAATTTTTTGTAAAGGTGGTGCAGAAGGTGTTTTTTTATTCATTCATTTGAAAAAAGGTATTTTTGGCATTCTAAAAGTAATCGATGGAAATGAGAGAGTTTTGCCTTCAGCAGTTTGTTCATTGTTTGAAAAATTAAAAGTAATTGGAAAAGAGGAATTAAAAAAACTAAAAGATTGGAGCAGTTTAGAATTACAGAATCATGCTAAAATAAAAATTGGAGCTATAAAAACAGTTATTAAATAATTAATAAACTTAAAACTATTAAAATTGTTAGAGGAAATCTCAATTTAAAATAAATCTCTTTTTCAAACTTTTCTTTATAAATGAAATTATCAATTAATAATTGTAATATAATAAATGTTATTACAATTAACTCCACTTCGTAGAGTATAAGATGCATAAATAATAAAATCACTGCAATTAAACTTGGCAAGAAACCAAGTAGCACTAATTTAACTGGCATAATTTTTTTTAAGTCCCAGTTTATAGCACCAATAAAAACAAAAATAATTAATGAATAGATTATTATAAAATCATCAACTATACTACTGTTCAAGTATTGAAAAAAAAATTTATCAGCTATTGCAATTAAAAATGGAACGAAACCTAAATAAGATATTAAAAACTGTAAATTTATATTTTTGATCATTTGTGACTATCCAATACCATATTAAACAAATAGAAAATTTATTAAATAAAGAAAAAATTATTAAATATAATTTATTACAAACTTCATTTGATATTGCTTGTGTGAAATTAGAATTATCTAATGGTGATAAATATATCTCAAAGTATTATGTTACTGAAAACAAATCATTTAACGCAATAAATGCAGAGGCAGACAATCTAAAATTTTTAAATAAGAAATTTAATTTTTTTCCAGAAGTAATAAATTTTGATAACTGTTATTTAATTATTGACTACATTAATAACGATAAGGATAAGCCAAATTCTACCAATGAAGATTTTTTAGAATCAATTATTAAAATACATAAAGTATCCAATAAAAAATATGGTTTTGATTTTAGTACACAAATAGGCGCATTAAAACAAATCAATAACTTTGAGGATAGTTGGACAAATTTTTTTGTTGCAACTAGATTAAATCCTATGTTTGAGTTAGCAAATAAAAATGAACATATGGGAGATTTAATTAACAATAAAATAAATTATTTAATCAATAATATTGAAAATTTTATCCCAAATAATCCTCCACCAGTTTTATTGCATGGCGATATGTGGGAGGGTAATATTCTTTTTAAAGAAAAAAAATTTGTGGGCTTTATTGATCCAGGCTCTTTTTTCGGACACAATGAAATGGAGGTTGCTTATTTAAGATGGTTTAATCCAGTATTTGTTGATTCAAAATTTCTTGATAAATATAATGATAAAATAAAACTTGATAAAAATTATCTTTTATATGAACCTGTTTATCAATTATACTATGCACTATCTAATGTTGCCCTTTGGGATAAATTATACATAAACGAAACAAAAAGGCTTCTAAAAAAATTAAGATTATAAATATCTAAACACAAGGATTTGGATCACCCAAATGGATGTCTTGAATTTCTGATAGAATTTCCTTATCTAAAATTACATCAATACTATCTATGTTTTCTTTAAGTTGACTCATATCTGTTGCTCCAATAATATTACTGGTTACAAATGGACGATTATTAACAAAAGCATTTGCAAAAGTTGAAGGTGCAATTCCGTGTTTATTTGCGAGTTTAAAATATTTCTCGATTGCTATTTCACCTCTAGTGGTATGGTGTCTTGAAAATCTTCTAGGCCATAATGTGTATCTTGCATTTTTTGGGTTTTTACCTCCAATATATTTACCACTTAATCTTCCTCCAGCTAGTGGTGAATAAGCAAGCAAACCACAATTTTCAGCAATTGCCACCTCAGAGTGAGCAATATCAAATACTCTATTTACTAAACTGTAGACATTCTGAATAGACATCATTCTTGGTAAGTTTTTTTCTTTTGCAACTTGCAAAAATTTCATCAAACCCCAGGGGGTCTCGTTAGAAAGTCCAACATAACGAACTTTGCCCGCTCTTACTAACTCATTTAAATTATAAAGAACCTCTTCAATTGAAGTCCATTCATTATCACTGGGATCATGTTCAAAATCTAACTGTCCGAATAATGGAACTTTTCTCTCTGGCCAATGCAATTGGTATAAATCAATGTAGTCTGTTTTCAGTCTTTTTAAACTTGCATCAATTGCTTCGTTCATATTTTTTTTATCAAATCCTAATTTTTTAGCACCACCTCTAATCCATTCTAGACCATCTGATTTTGATGCAATTTTTGAAGCTAAAATTACTTTATCCCTGTTATTTCTTTCCTTAAACCAATTGCCAATTATTTCTTCAGTTTTTCCGTAAGTTTCTTTTCTTGGCATCACTGCATATAATTCTGCAGTATCAATAAAATTTACCCCTCTTTCTAAGGCATAATCTAGCTGCTCAAAGCCATCTTCTTGGTTATTTTGTTCACCAAATGTCATAGTTCCTAAACAAATAACACTCACTTCTAAGTCTGTTGTTCCGAGTTTTCTGTACTTCATAAAAATTTAATAGAATTGCCTTGAATTTGTCTGATTTATAGCGATATTAGTATTAATTAAAAGGAGAATTTATGGCTTTAGACTTTAATCAACGATCTTTTACAAAAACAGTAGATCAAGCAGCAGTGGATGAAGGCTTAAGAGCTTATATGCTTAAAGTCTATAATTATATGACTATAGGTTTAATGCTTACTGGTTTTATTGCTTATTTCTTTGGTAAAGCATCAATTGTTACAAATGAAATGGGGCAAATTATCGGTGTTACGCAAATAGGAGCTTTGTTGTTTGGATCACCTTTAAAATGGGTAGTTATGCTAGCACCACTTGGATTTGTTTTTTATCTAAGTGCTAGAATATCTAAAATGTCAGTTTCAGCTGCACAAATAACTTTCTGGTTATTTGCTAGTATTATGGGCCTATCTCTTGCTTCAGTGTTTATTGAATTTACACAAACCTCTATTGCTAGAGTCTTTTTTATTACCGCAGGAACTTTTGGTGCGATGAGCTTATATGGTTACACTACAAAAAGGGACTTAACAAAACTAGGTGGATTTTTATTCATGGGACTTATTGGTATTATAATTGCAAGTCTCGTTAATATCTTCGTACAAAGTAGTGCAATGCAGTTTGCTATATCCGTAATTGGAGTATTAGTTTTTGTGGGATTAACAGCATACGATACACAAAATATTAAAAATATGTATTATGGGGGAGATAGTGAGGAAATTGGTGCAAAAAAGGCGTTAATGGGTGCACTAAAATTATACTTAGACTTTATCAACCTATTCATACTTTTATTACAGTTGTTTGGACAAAGAAGATAAATTTTATCTATTCATCAATTTAATTTAAATATCACCCAGTCTTTGATAGACTGGGTTTTTTTATGAAACTTAAAAAATAATATTGAGCCCTTTGTTAATTATTTTATTTATAATGAAACTTATGCCCTGCTTCTCTAAAAATAATAATTGGATATTAAATTATTTATGACAAATATTGTTTTAGAAATTAACAATATTCTAAGTGACTATTTAAGTGGAAACAAAAATATTGCATATGAAAAGCTAAAAAAAATTTCTAAAAAATATCCTACAAATGAAAAAATAAAGTTCAACTTAGCCTTTATGGAGCAAGATCAAGGAAAAATAGAGAAGGCAAAAAAAAGCTATTTAAATTTAATAAACAACTTTAACAATTTCAACGCAAAAATAAATTTGTACAATATTTATTTAAAAGAAAAAAATTATCATGAAGCATTAGACTTAATAGATAATATATTAAAAATAAAACAAGACTTAATTAATGTACTAATAGACAAAGCTTATATAAATTATAAGATCAAAGAGTATGATTTATCTAAAAAAATTTGCCATTTAATACTTGCTAAAAGCAATAATACAAAAGCGCTAAATATAATTGGATTATGTTTATTTAAGGAAGGTAAACACAAGGAGTCTTTGGAATATTTATCAAAAGGCTTAAGTATTAATAATACTGATCTGTCATTATTAAACTCAATTGGAGATGTATATTATGAAATGAGAAACTTAGAGGAGTCTGAAAAATTTTATTTAAAAGCCGTAGAGATAGAACCTAATTCACACCAAGCATTAAACAACATTGCTGGTTATTATCTTGAAACTAATAATTCAGAAAAAGCCTTATTATATTATGAAAAAGCTCTTAAAGTATTTCCGGATGAGCCTACAATCTTAGAAAATATTTCTAAAACTTATTTTACTTTAAATAAAAATGAATTAGCAAAAAAATTATGTAAAAAAGCGCTTAGTATAAGAACTTCTTCTTCAGGTAATAAGCTATTATCATTTTTATATTTTAAAGAAGAAAAATTTAACAAAGCTTGGAAATTTTTTGATGGCCGCTTAAATGAAGATAACTTTATATATAAAAATAACTCATATAATCTAGTAAAAAATAAACTATTAAATCAAAAGCCAATTGATCCAAAAAAATCATTACTAATTATCAGAGAACAAGGAGTAGGTGATGAAATACTTTATAGCTCTATTTACAAGAATGTTCTGGAAAGTTTCAAAGATATTTATATTGAAGCTGATGAAAGATTAATAAATTTGTTCATCAATTCATTTGGAGAGCATTATACAAAAAATTTTAAAAAATTTGGTTTTTTTTCTGAAAATAAAAAAAATTTCAAAGAAATAGATCAAGTGTTGTATGCAGGTAGTCTAGGCTACTATTTTAGAAATAAGCTTTTAGATTTTCCAAAAAAAAATTATCTTAAAATTAATCAAAAATTTATAGATCAAACAAAAGAAGAATTAGTTGATTATAATAAAAAGTTTAAGATAGGTATCTCTTGGAAGAGCATAAACAATAAGTATGGAGAGCAAAAATCTCTATCTCTTGATAAAATATTAGATTTATTAATATCTCCAGATATTGACTT
>CACJAV010000038.1 GCA_902591485.1 uncultured Alphaproteobacteria bacterium | reverse complement strand
TATAGAATGTAAAAAGGCCATTAATGAAGCTTTAAGCAATTCAAATGAAATTTTTTGAGCTACTGCCATATGTTGAAAATAATTTTCATTTGCATCACTACAATGTTTCTTAGAGTCATCTATCAAATTCATTTGTTAATGCTTAATGGTTGTTGTTGTGTTATGCAATGAATATTTCCACCTCCAAGAGAAATATCGATTCCATTAAGAGCTAAGATTTTTCTTTTAGGAAAAACTGACTTAATTATATTTTGAGCTTTTATATCTGCTTTTTCATCATCAAATGAAGGCATGACTATTCCTCCATTCGCAATGTAAAAATTTATATATGAGCTTGGTTCATCATCATCAGGAATAAGTCTCTTGTAGGACATTTCAATTTCTATTACTTCTAATCTTCTACCATCAGCATCTTTTTCTGTTTTTAATATTTCAAGATTTTCATTTAATTTATCATAAAATGGATCCTGTTTATCATTACAAGCTAAAGCTAAAACTTTATTCTCATCAGCAAAGCAGGCTATATTGTCAACATGTCCATCAGTACCTTCGTCAGTTCCGTGTTTTAACCAAATAATTTTTTTAATGTTTAAATATTTTTTTAGATTTTCTTCTATTTCTATTTTTGAAAGATTTGGGTTTCTATTTTTATTTAATAAACATTGTTCAGTTGTAATTAGTGTTCCTGCACCATCTACATGTATAGAGCCTCCCTCTAGAACCATAGAGGATTTAAAATATTCTGCCGAACTTTTCTCAATCATAAATTTTGCAATTTTATTATCTGAGTCGTGAGGACTAAATTTCCCCCAACCATTAAATTCCCAGTCAATTCCTCCTAATTTTCTTTGATCATTTAATAAGAATGTAGCACCAGAATCTCGTGCCCAACAATCATCATTTTTAATCTCACAGATCTCAATTGAATTATGGAGTATCGTTTTTGCAATTTTTATATTCATAGGATGAACAATCATTTTTACTTTTTCAAAATTAGATATCGCTTTTGCTACTTCAGCCCATTTATGTCTTCCCTTTTCAAAATCAAAATGTGACCAACTTTCAACTTCAAGATACGAATTTCTATTTGGATCTTCATGTGGCCATTGCATCCAACAACATTCATGTTGATACCATTCAGGAGGCATGTAGTAATTTAAGGATTGCGGAGATGTCATTTAATTTGTTGAGTCACAGCTTGTACATTTTCTAAAGGAGAAATCACCCTTTTTTCCTTTCTTTGATATTGTATCAGCACAACCCATCACTAAAAAAATAGCAAAAAAAATTAAAATAATTTTATTTTTCATTAATATTTATCCATAAATTTATAATACGCTAGTGCTAATCTAAGATAAAATAACCTCAATTTAGGAAAAGGAAATTTATTTGGAAGGCCTTTGTACAAGTTCGATATGTCTAATTCTTTACTGTTTGACATAATCAATCTAGCTAATTGATTTCCTGACCATGGTGCAGTATTAACTCCATTAGCTTGATATCCAAAGCTGTAATAAATTTCATCATCGTCTAATTTTCCTATTGAGGGGGTAAATTTAGCAGTGACTGCAACTAAACCCCTCCAATGAAAATCAATATTAACATTACTCCAATTTGGAAATACATTCTTCATTTGCTTTTCCATACTTTTTGATTTTTCTAGGGATGATTTTTCACTACCAATCAAATCTCCTCTTGCTCCAAATAAAAATCTATTGTCTTTTAATAATCTATAATAAAAAAGAAGATTTCTGATGTTTAAAACAGGATTATTCGTAATAAAATTATGTGATTTAATTTCATCTTTTGTGAGTGGTCTTGTAATAATTATATTAGATATTACAGGTAGTATCATATTGTTTAGTTGAGGAAAAATATCATCTTTATAAAAACCATTTGTTGCCATAACAACTTTATTAGCTTTAATAGTGTGACCATTTGAAATGATTTTATATTTTCCATTATTTTTTTCAATTTTAGTAACTTTACTTTTTTGAAAAATCTTTACTCCTGATTTTTTTGCTTCATTCGCCATACCTAATAAAAATTTAAGCGGATTAATTGCAAAACCTGGCTGATATGACATGGCTCCAAATTGCTCATTTCCGCCATGACCAATTTCATTAAACTCTTCTTTTGAATAAACTTGAGTTTCAATTCCAAATTCTTTTTTATAGGTTTCAGCTTCATCTTTAATACTTTCAAAGTAACTTGGATGAGGTGCAACTTCAAAATTTCTATCTCCTGTTAGATCACAATCAATATTATACTCTGAAATTAGATTTTTAGTAAATTTGGAACCTTCAATTGTATTTTGAAAAAATTTTTTTGTTTCTTTTTTTCCAAATTTTTTGAACATTTTTTTTACAGACATTTTTGCTGGTGGGATACAACAGAAACCAGCATTTCTTCCAGAAGATCCCCATCCTATATGTCCTGCTTCAAGTAAAACTACTTCTTCATTATATTGTTTAGCCAAGGATAAAGCGCAAGACATGCCTGTATAACCTCCGCCAATTACAACCACATTTGTGCTTAAATCTTTTTGAAAAGTTTCGTATTTGCCGTGTGTGGAAATTGTTGACTCCCAATAACTATTTATGGGTTTTTCGAATTTATAAATATCATTATGGTACAGGTTTGCCATAAGATAGTATAAATTTCATTGAATGCTTATTCAATCAATATTATAATAATATTTATGAATAATACTGATCTAAAACATTTAATCCAAAAGCAAAAAAGTAATTTTTCTCTAGATCAAGAATTTTATATAAATCAGCATATTTTTGATCTTGATATTAAAAATATTTTTTCAAAACAATGGGTTTTTGTTGGTCATGTTTCTAGAATACCAAACTATGGGGATTATTTTCTTTTTAATATTGGTAAAGAGTCGATAATAATTATTAGAGATAAAGACAATTCGGTATATGCTCATTACAATGTATGTCGTCATCGAGGGTCTCATATTTGTTTAGAAAATGAAGGAAATACAAAAGCTTTAATTTGTCCTTATCATGCATGGACTTATAATTTAGATGGATCTTTAAGAGGTGCTAGGTTAATGGAAAAAGGTTTTGATAAAAACCAATGGCACTTGCATGAATGTAATGTAAGAATTTTTGAGGGTTTAATTTTTATTAATCTATCTGAAAAACCTAATAGCTTTGAGGAATTTATATCGCCAACAAAAAAATTTATAGAATTTCATGGTCTAGCTGATGCAAAGATTGCTCACAGGCAATACTATCCTACACATGGCAATTGGAAACTTACCCTTGATAACTTTCATGAGTGTTATCATTGCCATCCATCACACCCTGAATACTGTCAAGTGCATGACAAAGAATATATAATTGCATATGGTGCAGGAAGTAATACAGGACCAGCTTCAGATAAGTTTGATAAAGTTTTGTCCGAATGGAATGAAAAAGTTAATAAAATGGGTCACTTAACTGGAGAGTACTCAGAAACAGAATTTAATGATTATTCTAGAAGTGCTGAGAGAACACCTTTGAAGGAAGGAATGTTTACTGAGACTAAATCAGGTCAACCTATATCCAAATTAATGGGCAAATTTAAAGATTATGATTGCGGTTATACTTCAGTCGGTACATCACCTTTTAACAGTCTTTTAATGTGTAATGATTTTGCTACATTATTTACATTTATACCAGTTTCACCTTTGTATACCCAGGTAGAGTTAATGTGGCTTGTACATAAAGATGCAGAAGAAGGTAAGGACTATAATGTTGATGAAATGAAATGGATGTGGGATGTAACCACAATAGCAGATAAAAGAATTATAGAAGATAATCAAAAAGGTGTATTGTCAGAAAAATATGTACCTGGACCTTTATCAGAAATGGAAAAAGGTTTAGAGAAGTTTAAGTCTTGGTATTTAAGACATTTAGAAAATAGTATTACTTAAACATTAAGTAGCAAGTATTCTCTTTCCCAAGAACTAACTACTTTTAAATACGCTTGATTTTCAACTCTTCTAATAGCTGCTATTGTTCTTATAAATTTTTGATTAAACACTTCATTAATCTGCTCATCATTTTCAAATAACAAAATTGCTTCTTCTACGTTTTTTGGTAATGAACTTTTATCTTTCCCAAAAACACTTTTTTTAGTTTCAGGTGTTGGTTTGAGTTTATTTTTAATACCTAAATAACCTGCAGCTAAATTTGCCGCAAACACAAGATATGGATTAGTATCTGCTCCTGATATTCTATTTTCAATTCTCATGCTATGTTCTTCGTTTGAGGGAATTCTAAAACCACAGGATCGGTTTCCTAAACCCCAGTTAGTATTTCTAGGCGCATCCCATGTAGCAAACAAACGTCTATATGAATTAATATTAGGCGCATGTATTGGCATAAGGTTTGGAGTATAAGTTTGAAGCCCTGCAATATAGTTTTTCATTAAATTAGAAATGGTACTTTTTTTACTAAAAAATACGTTCTTTTTATTTTTTTTTCTAATTAAAGATTGATGTAAATGTAATGAACTTCCAGGTTGATTTTCCATAGGTTTTGCCATGAAAGTTGCATACAGTTTATGTTTTATTGCAGCTTGTCTGAGTGTTCTTTTAAATAAAAATACTTGATCAGCCAATTCAAGAGGATCACCATGCTGAAAATTAATTTCCATTTGAGCTGAGCCACTCTCATGATTTATTGTATCAATTTCTATATTTTGATTTTCGCAGAAATTATAAACATCTTCAAATAAATTATCGAATTCATTTACTGCATCTATTCCAAATGCTTGTTTGCCAGTTTCTTCTCTTCCTGATTGTCCAATTGGCACCTCTAATGGGTAGTCAGAGTCAGGATTTGGTTTAACTAAGTAAAATTCTACTTCGGGTGAAACTATAGGTTGATAACCTAGTTCATCAAAAAGTTTTAAAATTTTTTTAAGAACTGATCGGCTTGAATTGATTACATGTGTACCATTGAGATTTACAGCATCACAAATTACCTGAGCTGTTGGATCCTCATACCAGGGCACACTTCGAATTGTATTGAAATCAGGTCTTAAAATTACATCAATATCTGTTGGATTATAGACATCTACTGGCAATTCTTCATCTTCAGTAGCATATCCTCCAGAAATAGTTTGAATAAAAACTGATTGAGGCAACCTATGACTATCATTTTCCAAACCTTGAATAAATTTCTTAGTTGGTAGGATTTTACCTCTTGCGATACCTCCTAAGTCAGGGACTAGGCATTCTACTTCAGTAATTGAGTTATCACTAAGCCATTTTTCAAAGTTTTCTTTCATAGGAAATATAAAATTAGAGTTATTCTTGTTTAGAGGAATAAATTAGATAAAGACATATATATTTTTTATGTTTAACAAAAATAGAACCTATGAACAACATGATAATGAAAAAATTAGTTTTTATAGGAGTTCTGTTGAAGATTTAAATTCTCAAGATCATTTAACTTCAGATATAGATGCAGATATCTGTATTATTGGAGGTGGATTAACTGGAATTTCAAGTGCGATTAATCTGAGTAATAAAGGATACTCAGTTATATTATGTGAAGCAAGAAAAATAGGGTGGGGCGCCTCTGGAAGAAATGGCGGTCAGCTTGGTATTGGTATGAGAAAAGATCAATATACAATTGAGCAAAAATTAGGCTTGAGTCATGCCAAAGAACTTTGGAATTTAGGACTTGAGGCTGTTGATCAGGCAATAAACTTAATAAATGAACATGAAATAAATTGCCATCTTGCTAATGGTGTTATGTCAGCCGCATGTTTTGAAAAAGATATTGAGGAGTATAAATTTGAAATCGAACATATGTCTAAACATTATAATTTTGAGGGATATAAGTTTTATAATCAGTCACAGGTTAGAGAAGAAATTAATTCAAAAATGTATATTGCTGGCATGCTTAATTCTGGCAGTTACCATCTTAATCCTTTAAAATTAACAATTGGTTTAGCAAAAGTTGCGCAAGAAAATAAAGTTAAAATATTTGAAAATACGCCTATAGAAAAAATTAAAGAAGAGGGTGATAGAGTTAAAGTAATATCAAAAAAAGGAACAATTAGAGCTAATAAGCTTGTAGTTGC
>CACJAV010000037.1 GCA_902591485.1 uncultured Alphaproteobacteria bacterium | reverse complement strand
AATTTTGATGATAATTCTTATTTCAAATACCAAGTAAAATAAATGTTTACAGGAATAATTCAGGAAAAAGGAAAAGTTATTGATTTTTCTAGAGGTATTTTGGAGATATCTACTAATCTTGATTTAAGTGATTGTAAATTGGGTTCATCCATCTGCTGTAATGGAGTCTGCTTAACAGCTACAGAAATAAATTTTATTAATAATTCGTATCAATTTAAAACAAATGTTGGTGAAGAAACAATGCTTAGAACAACTTTTTCTGAAAATTTATTTAATAAAATAAAACCAATAAATTTAGAAAAATCTCTTAAAATTGGTGATGAAATATCAGGACATTTTGTTTATGGTCACATTGACAGAACTACTAAACTTTTAAAAATTTCAAAATTAAATAATAGTTGGGAGTTTTTTTTCGAAAGCTTTCAAAATAAAGACAATAATTATATAGTCGAGAAAGCCTCTATTGCGATAAATGGTATTTCTTTAACCATAGCAAATGTTACAAATGAATATTTCAGTATTTCTGTTATTCCTCATACATTTGAAAATACTAACTTAAGTGATCTCCAAGAATATGATATTGTTAATATTGAATTTGATTATCTTGCAAGATTTGCAGAAAGAAAATAATTTATGACTGATAAAAATAAAAAATTAAATATCTCTACTATTGAAGAAATTATTGAAGAAGCACGAAATGGTAGAATGTATATTCTTGTTGATGATCCTGGAAGAGAGAATGAGGGTGATTTAATAATTCCTGCCCAAATGGCAACACCAGATGCAATTAATTTTATGGCAAAGTATGGTAGGGGGCTAATTTGTCTATCAATGACAAAACGACGTATAGAAGAATTAGAATTACCACTAATGAACCCTAATAATCAAAAGAATGATCTAACAGCTTTTACTGTCTCAATTGAAGCTAAGGAAGGTGTAACTACTGGTATTTCTGCAGCTGATCGTGCTCATACTATCTCTGTAGCAATAAATCACAATCGTGACAAAAATGATTTAGTATACCCTGGACATGTTTTTCCATTAATGGCTTGGGATGGCGGTGTTTTGGTTAGGGCTGGTCATACCGAAGCTGCTGTAGACATTTCAAAGTTAGCAGGCCTTAATCCATCTGGGGTAATTTGTGAAATAATGAGTGATGATGGTAATATGGCAAGATTGCCAGAAATACTTGAATTTGCAAAATTTCATAATTTAAAGGTTGGAACAGTATCCGACCTTATTAAATATAGACTTAAATATAATATGATCATCAAACAAATTTCTGAACGCTCGTTTGAAAGTGAAAAAGGTACTAATTTCAAACTGAAAATATTTGAAAATACTCTATCCAAAGAAAAACATTATGCTTTAGTCAAGAATGTAACAAATGAAGAAGACTCATATCCCGTGAGAATGCACAAACTAAATATTGAGAAGGATATTTTTGCAGAAAAAAACGCTTTTGGAGATGAAATAAACCATTCGTTTGAAATAATTGAAAAAAATGGATCGGGGGCAATAGTTTTAATAAACAGTGATATCGCTCCAAATATTTTGAAGGCTTTTGATCAAAGAAATAAACAAGACAATAAATTAGAATTGAGAGAGTACGGAGTAGGTGCGCAGATACTTAAAAATTTAGGTATCAAAAAAATAATACTTCTTTCAAATTCAAATAAAAAAATTATAGCATTAGATGGTTTTGATATAGAAATAACAAAACAGCAAAAGATATGAAAAAAGTATTAATTGTTAGTTCAAATTACTATGAGGATATTAGTAAAAATCTTTTAGAGGGAGCCTCTAAAGAGCTAAAAAAGAATAATATTGGTTATGATGTTTTATTTGCACCAGGTTGTTTTGAAATACCTTTTTTAATCTCAAAAAATATAAAAAAATATAAAGGTTTTATCGCTTTAGGTTGTGTAATAAGAGGGGAAACTTACCATTTTGATTTGATTGCTAATGAATGTGCAAGAAAAATTATTGATATTTCTAATACTTTTCTAAAACCAATAGGTTTTGGTGTCCTAACATGTGATAATTTAAAACAAGCTATTATAAGAAGTGATATCAGAAAAAAAAATAAAGGCAAAGAAGCTGCTAACGCATGTATTGAACTACTTTAGAATAAATGCAAAATTTTATAAAAACTGAAACAAGGCTTGCATTTATTCAGTTCATTTTTTCTTCTTTATTTTCTGATGTATCAATCGAAGAAAGCACTGAAGAATTTGCAAATTATTTTTACAAATTGTCCGTTTCTTCAATCAATCAAAAAAAAGAAAAATCAATCAATTTTAATAAAAATTATTTTAAAAAATTAACAAACAGTTATGCTGAATTTCTCAAAACCCATGATATCAAAGAAATAATTAATTCAATCATTAAATTTGATAGAAGTTTTGAAAATTGGGATCAAATTAATAAATCAATAGTTTTATCCATTTTTTCAGAAATAGAAATTACAAAAAAAGAAAAAGTAAAAATTATGCTTAATGATTATATGAATATTTCAAAAACACTCATACCAAAGAAAGATCTCAGTATGATTAATGCTATTACAGATAAATATTTAAGTGACAGACAAATCTTGTAATTCTCAATTATCAGAAAAGTTTATAATCAATAAATTTTTAAAAAAACTTAATTTAGATACTGTTGGGACTTTCAATTTTGAAAATGATGCAGCCTATTTAAATTCTTCACAGAAGAACAAAATTGTTGTTACAACAGATACAATTGTTGAGAATATTGATTTTTTTAAAAAAGATCCTCCTGAGTCTATTGCTCAAAAAATAATATGTGTAAACTTATCAGATATATCTGCTATGGGAGCTTTGCCAAAAACTTATACTTTAAATCTATCTATTAACTCAAATATTGATCATATTTGGCTAAAACGATTTACTAATCAATTAAGTAAAATTCAAAAAAAATATAATATGTATTTACTTGGTGGAGATATTTCGAGATCAAAAGAAATTAGTGTAACTGTAACTTGTTTTGGTGAGTCAAAATTAAAAAATATCATTAAGCAAAAAAATTCTTATATAGGAGACGATATATGGGTGACTGGAGATTTAGGTAATTCATATTTAGGATATAAAATTTTTACAAATCCTAAATTAATAATTGAAAAAAAATATATTAAAAAATTTAAAAATTTTTTTCTATATCCCGAGCCTTGTATGTTTGGTTCAAAGATATCAAAATATATTAATTCCGCTATAGATGTTTCTGATGGCTTCAATGGTGATTTGCAGAAGATGCTTAACAATAAATTAGGGGCAATGATTTTTAAAGACTCAATTCCTATATCAAGTATCTTAAAAAAAATTTTGAAGGATAACTACAAATCAATTAAATTTTCAGACATTCTGTCTTGGGGTGATGATTATGAGTTAATTTTCACTTCATTCAAAAAAAACAGAAAAAAATTATTAAGTCTTGCAAGAAAAAACAAAGTTAAAATCTCATTAGTTGGAACAATTATAAAAAAAAATGGGATATTTGATGATTCCCTTAAGCTGATTAAAAATATTAGTAGTTTTGATCATTTTTGCTAAAATCTTGATTTTTCATAGACTTTCTGACATATGAGCCAAAAAATTCAAGGAGATTACCGACAATGACAACAATGCAAATTTTTATTTTATTATGTGGTCTAGCTGCCGTTTTATATGGTTTGATTACATCAAGACAAATTTTATCTTTAAGTACAGGCAATGAAAAAATGGCTAGTATTGCAGGGGCAATTCAAGAAGGCGCAAGAGCTTATTTAAACAGACAGTATATGACTATTGGAATAGTTGGGATTGTTATTTTTGTTCTTATTTGGATAGTTTTCGGTTTATCTTCTGGTATTGGTTTTTTAATTGGTGCAGTTTTCTCTGGAGCTGCCGGATATGTGGGAATGAACATATCAGTGAGATCTAATGTCAGAACAACACAAGCTGCAAGTTCAAGTTTAGCAGAAGGTTTATCTGTATCTTTTAAAGCTGGTGCTGTTACTGGTATGTTAGTTGCTGGTTTTGCTTTGTTATCGATTGCACTGTATTATTTTGTCTTAGACAATTCAGGTTTATTCCCTGGAAGAGAAATTGTTGCACCATTAGTATCATTAGGTTTCGGAGCTTCACTTATCTCGATATTTGCTAGATTAGGTGGTGGTATATTTACAAAAGGGGCCGATGTTGGTGCGGATCTTGTTGGTAAAGTTGAAGCTGGTATTCCTGAAGATGATCCAAGAAATCCAGCAGTAATAGCAGATAACGTTGGTGATAACGTTGGTGATTGTGCTGGTATGGCTGCAGATTTATTTGAAACTTATGTAGTGACTGTAGTTGCAACGATGGTTCTTTCTTCTATTTTTTTCTCTGATCTATCTTCAATGATGATGTATCCTCTTGCTATTGCAGGTGTCTGCACTTTAGCAAGTATTATTGGAACTTATTTTGTTAAGTTAGGTAAAAGTGAAAATATAATGGCTGCCCTATATAAAGGTTTTGCAGTATCTGCAATTTTATCTGCAATACTACTTTACTTTATAACAGATCATGTGATTGGTTTAGGTTCTGTATTTACTGTTGATGATAAATCTTTTTCTGGTATGTCTCTTTTTTACTGTGGTTTGTTAGGTTTAATTATTACTGGTTTAATTATATGGGTGACAGAATATTACACAGGAACAAATTATAGACCTGTTCAAAGTATAGCTCAAGCATCCACTACCGGTCATGGTACAAATGTAATTCAAGGACTTGCAATTAGTTTAGAAGCTACGGCTTTGCCTGCTATTATAATTGTTGCTGGAATTATCATTACACATTCGCTAGCTGGATTATTTGGAATTGCAATTGCTGTAACAACAATGCTTGCTCTGGCTGGAATGGTTGTAGCACTGGATGCATATGGTCCTGTAACAGATAATGCAGGTGGAATTGCAGAAATGTCAGAATTAGATGATAATGTAAGAAAAACTACAGATGCGTTAGACGCTGTTGGCAATACAACCAAAGCGGTAACCAAAGGTTATGCTATTGGTTCAGCTGGTTTGGGTGCACTTGTTTTATTTGCAGCTTATACAGAAGATCTAGAGCATTTTGCAAAAGATCCTGCAAGTTCTTTATATGGGGTTGATGTATCATTTGATCTTTCAAATCCTTACGTAGTGGTCGGCTTGTTAATAGGTGGATTATTACCTTTTCTTTTCGGGGCTATGAGTATGACTGCAGTTGGTCGTGCCGCTGGATCAGTTGTAATAGAGGTTAGAAGGCAATTCAAAGATATTCCTGGAATTATGGAAGGAACTGGTAAACCAGAATATGGTAAGTGTGTTGATATACTAACAAAATCTGCGATCAGAGAAATGATTGTCCCTTCTATGTTACCCGTATTGTCACCGATAATTGTATATTTTGTGATACTTCTTATAGCCGGTCAATCAGCAGCTTTATCTTGCTTAGGCGCATTACTTTTAGGAGTCATTATAACTGGTTTATTCGTTGCAATTAGCATGACTGCTGGAGGTGGAGCATGGGACAATGCAAAAAAATATATTGAGGATGGAAATCATGGAGGTAAAGGCAGTGAAGCTCACAAAGCAGCTGTCACTGGAGATACTGTAGGCGATCCCTATAAAGATACTGCAGGACCTGCTGTAAACCCTATGATTAAAATCACAAATATTGTTGCTTTACTTTTATTAGCTTCAATTGCACTTTAGTAATTATTCTGTGATAGGGACTTTCTGAGTCCCTACACCTCCAAATATTTTTTCTATTAAACCCCTCTGAATAATATTGTTTTCTGTTTCCAAGTTGTTCATTTTTTTTGTTTGCAAATGATTAAGATTTATAACTTTTCTTTCTATAAGATTATCATTTATGTCAAATGCAAATACAAAAATAAAACTGTATTCATCTTCTTTTGAAAAAAAATTATTTTCTTTAATTTTTTCCGAATAATAAAAAAACTTATTCTCTATAGGGTCAATAAAACTTGGCTGCCCCCAATTTTTTAATAGTTCTGTTTTTTTTGTTACGTCTAAATTATCTAAATTTTTTTGATTAATTATTTTTCCTGAATAAATTAGTTTTGGCTC
>CACJAV010000036.1 GCA_902591485.1 uncultured Alphaproteobacteria bacterium | reverse complement strand
TCAATAGCTTTGTCCCAAAATCTTGGATTTAAAAAGCCAATAAAGAAAGTACAAAATCCAACAAAAACTGTTGTTCCAAGTTTTCGACCACTAGTAAAGTAGGTTATTGCTATAACGCCAATTATAACTAAAGGCCATGGAGCCTGAACAATTAATGTTTTTAGAGTTGTGTACCCTCTTAACAAACCATAACCTATCGCATCAAATATTAAACCATAATCAGCTATGAAACTTTTCCATCCAGTGTTGACCCAATCTTTAATTGGAGTATCCAACCATTTGGGCCAGTTATTTAACCATTTTGGGTCAGTTATTAATTCCGCGACACTATCCGGCTTTCTTTTTGATGAGTTGTAACTAACTACAATGAGAAGACCAAAAATAATTAGATAAAATGAGTAAATTAGAGATTTAGGAATTTTTTTCATATGTTATTGTTTAAGTAAGCACCAGGGCATTTCTGCCCTGGTATTTTAATTTATAGTGCGCTTTTTACTTTTGCTGCAACATCTGCAGAAACCCAAGACTCCCAATCAGAGTAAGTTTCTAAATAATGCATAGCTGTAGCTTCCATATCTCCGCCTGAAACATCGACATAGTAAGCTAACATCGCGTTAACATCTGCAGTTGAAATTGTATAAGCATTGGCAAATTCAATTATTTCAGGATGAGCTGCTGCAAACTTACCAGTAGCAAGTTTTGTTAAAGCCATATCTTTGTACTCACATGCGCATGAAGGAGTATATGCTTCAAGACCGTCAGCCTTGATTTTGTTAACTACTACCATCATGTCATCCCAGCACCCTTTGTCATAACCTGGCTCAGTCAAACGAACCATGTCTATTTCAGGTTTTCCCATTAAACTTGTTGGGGTCCAATAATAGCTAACTAAAGGTTGTCCTTTTGCAAACGCACCAGCGATAGCTGCATCAAGAGCACCTCCAGAACCTGGATCAAAGTTAGTATATAAGTCGCCTAAACCATATTCATTAATTTTAACTTGGTTTATTGTGTAACAAGTCCAACCAGAAATACAGCTTGTAATTCTTCCTTTAGACGGATCTTCTGGATCTTTAAATAGCTCCCAGATTCCTGGTTTTTTAAGGTCCATTACGTCTGTAATACCATATTTTTCTGATGTCGCTCTATCAACAAAGAAAGCTTGCTCAGAAGCTGGAGTATTAATACCAAGATCAACTAAATTACCTGATGCTAGTTCAGGATCAATTAATGCTACATTGTTATCAGTCCAGTGTTCAAAAATAATATCAAGTTGATTATCAATCAAAGCTGCCAAGATAGGATTTGTACTACCTTTAGTAACTTCAACATTACAATCATAACCATGCTCCATAATAAATGAACCTATGGCTGTATGAATATTAGCACTATCCCAGTCAAAATCTCCAACTTTAACAGTACAAGCATTTGCACTAAAAGAGCTTAGGGAGAAAAATGATAATAGGGATAGAACTAGAAATGATTTTTTAATAAATTTCATATTCTTTCCTCCTAATTATATAAATTTTATATCGGTTATTTATCTATAAACAACTTTTATTTAAAAAAAATGACAGTTTTATTGGGTATTTTTAATTATCGTTTTTTCTTTCCCTGTAAGCCACGTAAATACCACTAATAATGATCAGTAAAGCCCCTATAACAACAGAATTACTAGGAATTTCATTAAAAAATAAGTATGCCATAATACCCACAAAAATAAAGGAAGTATATTCAAATGGAGAGGTAACAGAAACATCTGCATGTCTAGCGGCCTGTGACATAAAGTAATGCCCCAAAGAACCCATTATTCCAAGGCTTAAAGCTAAAGTTAAATTAAATATATCTGGAATAATAAAATCTGATGGAAAAAAAATAATAGAAGTAAATAGCAAAGCAAAAGAATAGTAGAACACTATTGATGTACTAGTTTCAGTATTCATTAATGATCTTGTAGATAAATATACTGCTGCCATAAAAAATGCTGATCCAATTGGCAATAAAGATTTAAGCTGAAACAAATCAGTTCCAGGCTTAACAATTATTAAGACACCAACAAACCCAATAACAATTGCTAGTATTCTATGAATACCAATTTTTTCTCCAAGAATTGGTACTGCCAACAAAGCTGCAATAATTGGAGCACTATGGGCAATAGCAATATTTTCTGAAAGTAATAAATATTTAATTCCAAATATATAAAGAACAACACATCCAACTGCTGAAAAAGCTCGAACAAAATGCCTTACTGGTTTTTTTGTTTTTATTGATATTATTCCAGATCGGTAGACTAAAAAAATAGATATTATAGAACCACTTAATGCTCGAAAAAAAACAGCTTCCCAAACGGGGAAGTTCATAGTCAAACTTTTATAAGTCATATCATTTACACTAAGACTAAACATTCCAAGTGTCATCAATAATATCCCAAGTAAATTTTTGTTCATAAAAAAAACAATTAAAAAAAAATTATAAGTTATGATAGCCAATAGTATAGATTTTTCAAATGCAAGATAAATATAAAGTAATCAAAGTAACAAAAAGAAGTAAATATATTGAAGTATTATGGAACGATAAGCACATAAGTAAATTTCATTTTCTTTGGTTAAGAGATAATTGCCCAACCGCATTTCATAAAGATACTAGAATGAGAAAGTTTAATATTCTTTCTATTAGTAGCAAAATCAAGCCCTTAAATATTTTTCATACACGTACAACTCTTAAAATCATTTGGTCAGAAGGAAATCAAAATTCAATTTTTAAATTAAAGTGGTTAAGAGATTTTTGTTATAATGAAAAAAAGCAGCCCTCCTATGTTCCTAATTACAAATTATGGAATTCTAAAATCGTGAACAAAATAAAAATAGTAAAACATGACTATAAAGAAGTTATGACAAATGAAAAAGAATTAAAAAAATGGCTTCAAACAATGTATTCACATGGGATAGCAATAATTCAAAATGCGCCAACTAAAGACAAATCTGCTTTTAAAATTTTAGATAAAATTGGAAAATATCGAGAAACTTTTTTTGGAACTCCATTCGAAGTAATAAATATCCCAAAACCAAATAATCAAGCATATACAGCTGACGCACTTGCTAATCACAGTGACCTGCCCTATTATGAGTATGTTCCAGGTTATCAATTTTTACATTGTCTCGTCAACGATGCGAAAGGTGGAAGCTCTACAGCAGTGGATGGTTTTGCTGTTGCTAATTTTCTAAAAAAAAATCACAAAAAAAAATATAAATTGCTTACGGAAAATGAGGTAATTTTTAAAGATAATGATTTTACACAAAAAAATGTAAGAGTTCAGAAATCACCTATAATAAAAGTTAATAAAAATAAAGATGTAGAAGAAATAAGAATTAATTTAGGTGCAATGGGCACATTAGATTTAAGTCCAAAAATTATGGATGATTTTTATGATGCTTATATTTTTTTTTACAAACAACTTCATAACAAGAGATTTCAAATTTCATTTAAACTCAAAGCAGGTAATATATTTTGCTTTGATAATAGAAGAGTACTACATGGCAGAACAGAATTTGATCCTAATTCAGGCAATAGGCACCTTCAAGGTTATTATATCGAAAGAGAAGAAATTATATCAAAATTAAATTATTTAAATAATATTAAATTCTAAGAAACTTTTATCCAAGTTGACTTTACTTGAAGATAATTTTCTAAAGCTTGGTATCCATTATCTCTACCGATCCCTGATTGCTTATAACCTCCCAGTGGAATTGTAGAGTCGACACCCTCTTCATAATTATTAATATAAACTGTGCCAGCACGTATCTCTCTTGATGCCTTTATTGCCTTATTGATATCTTTAGTCCAAACACCTGCAGCAAGTCCATATTCAGTATCATTAGCAATAGAAATGGCCTCATCAAAATCTGTGAAAGTAAGAGTTGTAAGAACAGGTCCAAAAATTTCTTCTTGAGCTATTTTCATATTATTTTTTACATTTTGAAATATTGTAGGTTCGAAATAACAACCTCCAGTTTCCTCCATTGTGATATTTCCTCCCACCTTAATATCCGCACCTTCTTCTTTTCCAATATTTACATATTTATTAATTTTTTCTAATTGTTCAGTATTGACTATAGCTCCAGCAAAAGAACTTGGATCAAGAGGATCGGCCGGTTTCATTGTTTCACTTATTTTTGCTACCTTATCCAGAAAATCTTTTTCAATTTCTTTTTGCACTATGAGTCTAGAACCTGCAGAACATACTTCTCCTTGATTTCCAAAAATTGCATAAGCAGATGCTTCTGCTGCAGAGTCAAGATCTGGACAATCTGCAAATATAATATTTGGTGATTTGCCTCCACATTCTAGTTGCACTCTTTTCATGTTTGACTGTCCAGAATATTGTAAAACAAGCTTTCCTACTTCCCCAGAACCTGTAAAAGCAACACAATCAACATCATTATGAAGACACAAAGATTTACCTGTTATAGGTCCATCTCCAGGCAAAACAGAAAATACTCCATCAGGCACCCCAGCTTCAGATAATAAAGCTCCAATTTTTATTGCACTCATTGGGGATTGTTCAGCGGGTTTTAGTATAACAGAGTTACCAGTAATTAGAGCTGGTGCAATTTTCCATATAGCCATCCACAAAGGATAATTCCAAGGTACTATAGCCGCAACTACGCCAATTGGCTCTTTAGTAATTAAGCCCATATACTCTTTTGAACTGGGTGAAATATCATCGAATAATTTATCAATAATTTCAGCGTACCATTCAATATTATCAATACTTGTTGGTAGATCAGCATTATATGTGTCATTGATTGTTTTGCCCATATCAATCGTATCTAAGAGTGCTAGCTCTAAACGATCTCTCTCTAATAGTGTTGCAAACTTTAAAAGAATTTTTTTTCTTTGGCCTGGTGATAAATTTGACCAATGACCTTTGTTAAAACTTTCTCTTGCTATTGAAACTGCTAAATCAACGTCTTTTTGGTGGGCCAAAAAAACTTTGTTGATAACTTTACCATCAATTGGTGAAATATTATCAAAAGATTTTTCAGAAATTGATTTTTGATATTGTCCATTAATAAATAATTCTGAAGGAAAGTTAAGATTTGATTTTGTTTTTTTAATATTTTCATAAGTTAAGTTCATCATTGATCGTATATACTATTATTTTTTTTTAGCATCCTTTTTAGGGCAGGCCATTCATGTTCCCCAAGTTTATATTTTGGATCTTCATATTGTCCGGCAGCAAATTCTAATATATTATCAGATGGTTTAATTATTTCCTTATTCGTTAAATTCAAATCAATTTGAACCTTGCAAGCCCTATCAAGATAATACATGAGCATAAAAGCTTCGCTAATAGTTTTACCACAGGTTAAAAGTCCGTGATTTCTTAAAATCATCGAATTATTTTTTCCTAGATCTTTTGATATGGAATCACACTCTTCAGTATTAGTCGACATTCCCTGCCAGTCATGATAGCTTATTCTATTATGAAACATTGCTGAGTCTTGAATTAAAATTTCTAAACCATCTTTTAGACAAGACACTGCCAATCCCGATTTAGAATGTGAATGCATAACACAATGAAGATCTTTCCTATCTTTATGAATTGCTCCATGAATTACGAAACCTGTATAATTTATTTCTCCTTGACCAGAAATAATATTTCCATCTAAATCAATTTCTAATAAATTGGATGCTGTAACCTCATCATACCTTAGTCCAAATTTATTTATTAAGAATGTATTTTTATTTGATGAAGTTTTGCAAGTTATGTGGTTCCAAATAATATCACTAAAACCATAAATATCAGCTAAATGATATGCTGCAGCTAAATCTAATCTATTTTGCAATTCCTCCTCATCAAAAAAATTATTTTTTTTCATTGTAAAAATGTATAGTTGATTATTGAATTAAATTGGAGTTTTTTTTGAGTATAAATAATATTTCACTTGATATTGATTATGTAAGAGCACAATTTCCGGCTTTTCAAGACACATTATGCAAAAATTGGATATTTGCAGAAAATGCTGGGGGTAGTTATGTGCCAAACGAGGTTATAAATAGATTATCAAAATTTATGATTTCCACAAAAGTTCAACCATATGCTGAATACCCTATGTCCAAAATTGCAGGTAATGAAATGGATGAAGCAACTAAATTATTTGCTAAAATGATTAATGCGAAAAAGGATGAAATATTAATTGGTGGCTCAACCTCTGTAAATTTGTATGTTCTCTCAAATGCACTTAAAAATTTTATCAAAAAGGGTGATGAAATAATTGTTACTAATCAAGATCATGAAGCCAACATTAGCCCTTGGAGAAGATTAGAAGAAAATGGAGCAGTCATAAAAGAATGGAAATTTAGAAATGATACAGCTGAATTAGATATTGATGATTTTAAAAAAATATTATCTGATAAAACAAAAATAGTTGCAGTTACACATTGTTCAAACATAGTTGGCTCTGTAAATAACTTGCAAGAAATTTCAAAATTATCTCATGAAAAAAATGCTTTTGTAATTGGCGATGGTGTTTCTTATGCACCACATGGTTTTCCAAA
>CACJAV010000035.1 GCA_902591485.1 uncultured Alphaproteobacteria bacterium | reverse complement strand
GATTTCTTTTTAGATATAAATACTGCAGCTTTTAAAGCTCCACTTACAAAAATAGATCTGTTATTTGCTTTGTGATATAAATCTATTCTGTCGTCCTTGCTAATAAAACTAACGGTGTGCTCACCGGCTATCTCCCCACCCCTTGTAACAGAAAATCCTATATCTCCACTTTTTCTTTTCTTTAAACTTTTAGTTCGATCTAATACTTTAGTTTTATTTAGTTTAGTTTTGCGGCCAGTGGCAGCATATTCTCCAAGTGAAAGAGCGGTGCCAGAAGGAGCATCAACTTTGTGTTTATGATGTGTTTCTGCAATTTCAATATCATACTCATCGGCATGAAGGGAAGATGCGGCCTGTCTTACTAAATCAAATAAAAGATTTACACCAACACTCATATTTGATGACATAAGGATTGGGGTTTTTTTTGATAAAGTTTTAATTTTAGTTTTTTGTGCATTTGAAATGCCCGTTGTTCCTATAACCAATGCTGTCTTAGTCGTACTTGCAAGTTTAACATTTGATAATGTTGATTGAGGTGTGGTAAAGTCTATTACAACATTAGCTTTTTTAAAAATTGATAATGCATTGCTTGTTATTAAGCTGCTTGAGTTAATGTCGGTAACATCACTAATTTTTT
Source organism: uncultured Alphaproteobacteria bacterium (assembly GCA_902591485.1). GTDB lineage: Bacteria > Pseudomonadota > Alphaproteobacteria > HIMB59 > CACPNW01. Next base: position 5,986 of record CACJAV010000035.1, on the reverse strand, counting down.
TTCCAATTTTTGGATGGGATTTATGTTCAAAGCCACCTACAAATATTAAATTTTTATTATTAAGTATTTCCTTGATAACCTCTTGACCCATTCGGCCTAAACAACCTGCAATGCCTACTTTTATTTTTGCCATAAAACTTCTTATACTTTGGGTAAACTTGAATGAAAAGGAATTAAGTTAAATCTTCCCAAACTTCTTTTAATTTAGAGAAAAAACTTTGTGATTTTGGGCTGTGTTTTTTTGATGTGCCGCCTTCTTTTTCGAATTCCTGTAAAATTGCTTTTTGCTTAGTGTTTAAATTTACAGGAATTTCAACGCTTACCTCTACATACATATCGCCGCGTCTTGTTTGGCGAAGTATACTCATGCCTTTACTCTTTAATCTAAACTGTGTCTCTGATTGTGTTCCTGCAGGAATATTTAATCTTGCTTTCTTTCCTTCTATAGTTGGCACTTCAACATCACCGCCAAGAATTGCCGTAGTTATTGAAATAGGAATTTGGCAAAAAATATTTTCTTCCTCTCTCTCAAATAGTTTGTCTTTTTGCACTTGAACAAAGATATATAAGTCCCCATTACCAGCCCCTCTCTGACCAGGTTCTCCCTCTCCAGAAATTCTAATTCTTGTTCCATCATCAACACCAGCAGGAATTGATACAGAAATAGTTTTTTGCTTTTTTAACTGACCCGTTCCACTACATTTTAAACATGGGTTTTTAATTGATGATCCTTCACCTCCACATGTTGGACATGGTCGTTCAATAGAAAAAAATCCTTGGGTGGATCTTACCTTGCCCTGTCCTCCACATGTTGAACATGTGCTGGGACCAGACTTATCAGCGCTACCTGTTGCAGAGCATAAGTCACAACCTTCGTATCCTGGAATTCTTATTTGAGATTTTTTGCCAGCAAATGCTTCTTGAAGAGTTACAGACATATTGTACCGAAGATCACTTCCTCGCTGCGGTCCTCGTTGTCTTGAAGATCCTCCAAAACCTCCGCCAAAAAACTCTTCAAATATATCTGAAAAACCTCCAGCAAAATCTCCAAAGCCTTGTCCGCCACCCATACCTCCTTGGCGAAAAGCATCGTGCCCGTATTGATCATAAGCAGCTCTTTTTTCTGGATCTTTTAGTGCCTCATATGCAGCAGTTGCTTCTTTAAATTTCTTTTCAGCTTCTTTATTATCCTTATTTCTATCTGGATGATATTTCATCGCGAGCTTACGATAGGACTTTTTTATTTCATCATCACTAGCGTTTTTTTGAACACCTAGAATATCATAGAAGTCTCTATCAGCCATGCATGTCCCTTACAGGAAAATATTAAAGATTGTTAATCTTTTTTATTTTCGTCAACTTCTTCAAATTCAGCATCAACAACCTTTTCATCTTTTTTATCAGAAGAAGGTTCTTCTCCAGAAGGATCAGGTTGTGCAGCTCCTGCCTGAGGATTTTGTTTGTAAATCGCCTCTCCAAGTTTTAACGAAGATTGTACCAGTGCCTCAGTTTTAGACTTAATAGCCTCTACATCATCTCCATCTTTTACTTTTTTAAGCTCCTCAATATCTGCTGTAATTTTATTTTTATCTTCCTCAGGAACTTTATCTCCATGTTCCTTCAAATTTTTTTCAGTCTCGTTAATTAAGCTATCAGCATGATTTTTTGTATCTACAGACTCTCTTTTTTTCTTATCTTCTTCAGCATTTTCTTCAGCTTCTTTTACCATACGCTCTATTTCATCATCTGATAAACCGCCAGATGCCTGGATACGAATTTGCTGTTCTTTGCCTGTAGATTTATCTTTTGCAGAAACATTTACTATACCGTTTGCATCAATATCGAAAGTAACCTCAATTTGTGGTATGCCTCTTGCTGCAGGTGGTATTCCTACCAAATCGAATTGGCCTAAGAGCTTGTTATCTGCGGCCATTTCTCTTTCACCTTGAAAGACTCTTATCGTAACGGCGCTTTGATTATCTTCAGCTGTAGAAAAAACCTGACTTTTTTTTGTTGGAATAGTTGTGTTTTTATCAATAAGTCTTGTAAACACACCTCCAAGTGTTTCTATTCCAAGAGATAATGGAGTTACATCTAAAAGTAACACATCTTTTACATCTCCTTGTAAAACACCGCCCTGGATCGCTGCACCAGATGCAACAACTTCGTCTGGATTAACACCTTTATTAGGCTCTTTGCCAAAAAAGTTTTTAACTATCTCTGTAACTTTAGGCATTCTAGTCATTCCACCAACAAGAATAACATCATCAATATCAGCTGCTTGCAAACCAGCATCTTTTAGAGCTTGCTCACACGGCTTTAGACTTTTATTTAATAAGTCACCAACGATAGCTTCGAGCTTTGCTCTAGAAAGTTTTATAGTTAAGTGCTTTGGTCCTGTTTGATCGGCTGTAATAAATGGAAGGTTAACCTCTGTTTCTGTAGAACTAGATAATTCTATTTTTGCTTTCTCTGCTGCTTCTTTTAATCTTTGAAGAGCAAGCTTATCAGACCTCAAATCAATTGCGTTATCTTTTTTAAATTCATCAGCTAGATAATCAATGATCTGTAAATCAAAGTCCTCTCCTCCAAGGTGAGTATCTCCATTAGTAGACTTAACCTCAAATACACCATCTCCAATTTCTAAAATTGAAATATCAAATGTTCCACCACCCAAATCGTAAACAGCAACAGTTCCTGTTTTTTTCTTATCAAGACCATATGCAAGTGCGGCAGCTGTAGGCTCGTTAATAATTCTTAGAACTTCTAAGCCTGCAATTTTTCCTGCATCTTTTGTCGCTTGTCTTTGAGCATCATTAAAGTAGGCTGGGACAGTGATAACTGCTTGAGTGACATTCTCTCCTAAGTAGCTCTCAGCAGTTTCTTTCATTTTCTGCAAAACAAAAGCACTTATTTGACTTGGGCTATATTTTTCACCGCGAGCCTCAACCCAGGCATCTCCGTTATCTCCTTTAACAATTTTGTATGGCACAAGGCCGCTGTCTTCTTTAACAATTTTGTCTTCAAAATTTCTTCCAATTAATCTTTTTATGGCAAAAAGTGTATTCTCTGGATTTGTAACAGCTTGTCTTTTTGCAGATTGCCCAACTAGCTTTTCTTTTGACTCACTGAAAGCAACCATTGAAGGAGTAGTTCTTGCTCCTTCTGCATTCTCTATAACTTTTGCTTCTTTACCATCCATAACAGCAACACATGAATTTGTGGTGCCTAAATCTATTCCAATAACTTTTGCCATAATACTTTTGTCCTATTTTGATTAATTTTTTGCCTAATCTAGTAAGCTATAAAGAATATGGTATGAAACTTAAAAAATACAAGAAGCTCATATAATTATTTGTTTTTACTATATTTTATTGGTTTTTGGGTGTTTTTAATCTTTATTTTTAATTTCTTTTTCGTTTTGATTATCTGGGGACTTGTTTTGTTGAGGTTTTTTAGATACTCCAACCATCGCCGGTCTAAGCAATCTATCGTGCATCATGAAACCAGTCTGAATTTCTTGTACAATAATACCCTCATCAATATCATCTCTTTCTAATTCCATCATAGCTTGATGAAGGTTGGGATCAAATTTTTCATTAATTGAAATAATTTTAGAGATACCATTTTTTTCAAGTGCGTTAGAAAGTTCTTTTTGAACCATTTTAAGTCCTTCTATCAAATTTTTGATAGACTGTGGATGATCCTCTTCTTGATTAATTGCCGATAGAGCTCTTTCAAGATTATCACCAGAGGATAAAATATCTCTAGCAAAATTAACACTTCCATATTTTATTGAGTCAATTTTTTCTCGATCAAATCGTTTACGTAAATTTTCCATTTCAGCCAGCACTCTTATTTTGTCTTCTTTTAAATTCCTTATTTCTTCTTGAAGTTTTTCTTCTTCATCCTCTATAGTTTCTTCTTCTGAGCTATCAGCTTCGTGTTGAGGTTCATTGGTATTTGTTGAATTGCTAACTTTTTCATTTTCTTCATTATTTTCAATTATTTCCTCATTTTCAATTTTGTCTTTAGTTTCTTGTTGCGCATTTTGTTCTTTGTTTTTCATTATTTTAAAACCTTTCCTATAATTTTAGATGTATAGTCAACTAAAGGGACAATCTTTGAATAATTTAATCTTGTTGGCCCAACCACTCCTATCGCTCCTACAATTTCTTGTTCTTTATTTTTATATGGGGCCATTACCATAGAAAGGCCAGAGTGTTTAAATAAAAAGTTTTTAGATCCAATAAATATTTGAACTCCCTTTGCTTTCGCAGCATTTTCTAATATTTCAACAAAGGTAGTTTTATTTTCAATCTCATCAAATAGTTCCCTGATTTGATCAAGGTCTTTAGAAATTATTTCATCTTTAAGCAACTTTGATTGACCATGTAAAAAAATATAGGGGTTATTTAATTTAGGCTCTATTTCAACAATTCCTCTTTTTACAAGCTTTCTTGAAATTTCCTCAAGACTTGATTTGGATTTAGTAATTTCAGTCTCAACAATTCTTTTAATTTCAGAAATATTTTTATTTCTGAATTTTTCATCAAGATAGTTTGATACTTGAAGTAGTTGTGAGCTAGTAAACTTTCCAGTATCCTCGATAATTCTGTTTTCAATTTCTCCATTTTCATATGCCAAGATAGACATAATTTGTTTTGAATTTATCCTTATAAATTCTAAATGCTTAATGTTTTTTTGGTACTTTGGTGCTATTACAATCCCTGCGTAGTTAGAGAGTCCAGAGATTGCTCTAGAAGCTTCATCTAATACCTGTTGATAAGATTTACTTTTTGAGGAACCTAATTGTTCAATATTTTCTCTTTCTGATTTAGAAATTCTTCCAAACTCTAACAATCCATCAACAAAAAAGCGCATTCCTTTTTCCGTTGGCACCCTTCCTGCCGATGTGTGTGGTGAAAATAACAAGCCTTCTTTTTGAAGATTGGACAATACAGCTCTAACAGACGCTGATGAGATATCTAAACCAGCTCTTTTTAAAACAGTTTCAGACCCAGATGGGGAGCCTGTCTCTAGATAGCTTTCAACTACACTTTTAAAAATTTGCTTCGTTCTCTCACTTAGCTCAGAATACAAATTATTTTTCATAGGCAATATATTGGTGCAATGTTTTTAAAATTCAATTAATAGATACATATTATGAGAAAAGATAGGGCGTTTGATGAATTAAGGGAAATTGCTTTTGAAACTAATATAAATATTCATGCTGAAGGATCTTGTTTAGTAAAGTTTGGCAATACCCATGTAATATGCACAGCCTCTATTGATGAAAAGACCCCTCCTTGGTTGAGAGGCTCTGGTAAGGGCTGGGTAACGGCTGAGTATGGGATGCTTCCTAGATCAACAAATACTAGAATAGACAGAGAGTCTGCAAAAGGCAAACAGAGTGGGAGAACTCAAGAAATCCAACGATTGATTGGAAGAAGCCTTAGATCTGTTGTTGATTTAAATAATCTTGGTGAAAGACAAGTAAAGGTAGACTGTGATGTTGTTCAAGCAGATGGGGGCACTAGAACAGCTTCGATAAGCGGAGGTTTTGTTGCATTATATTTGGCTATTGATAAACTTAAGAAAAGCTACAACATAGAAAAGCCCATTATTAAAAATTTTGTTGCAGCTATTTCTGCTGGAATTATTGATAACAAGGCACGTGTTGATTTGAATTATAATGAAGACTCTGCTGCAGAGGTAGATGCTAATTTTGTAATTTGTGACAACGGAAAAATTTCTGAAATTCAGGCAACAGGCGAAGAGAATTTCTTTAGTGAAGAGCAGTATCAAGATATGTTTAGGCTTGCAAAAACTGGTATCCAAAAAATAATAGAAAAGCAAAAAAAATGCTTAATTTAAATTGAAAAATTTATTATTTTTTTCCCATAATAATAAAAAAGTCTCGGAAGTAAAAAAAATTTTAAGCCGAAAAGATATTAAAATTTATAATTTAAACTTTTATAATAAA
>CACJAV010000034.1 GCA_902591485.1 uncultured Alphaproteobacteria bacterium | reverse complement strand
TTAAAAAAAAAATACATTTATATATTGAATTAATTACTTAATGTTAGAAAGTAAAACGACAGGAATAATATTATTTACAAAAATTTCGTCTGAAAATAATTTATACTTAAAAATTTTAACAGAAAATGATGAAATTATTACAGGAATATGTTTTGCAGGTGCTACAAAGAAGAAAAAAAATATTTTTCAAATTGGATATTTTTTAAATTTTAATATCAAAACTAAAAATACAAATTATCCAAAAAATATTTCTGGGGAATTATCAAAACCATATATCTATAATATTTTCGAAGATAAATATAAATTAAATTGCTTGTTATCAATTGTGTCTTTACTAAATCTATCAATAATTGAAGGGCAAAAAATCAAAGGTATTTACAAAAGTACCAATAAAATAATTAATCTAATTTCAGAAAGAGAAACTTGGTTGATAGATTATTTTTTATATCTACTTAATTTACTAAAATTAATAGGATATGAAATTGATTTTAAAACTAAAAACTCATTTAAATTTCTAAACTTAAGTACATTGCAATTTGAACGCAATTACTCAAACAAAGCAATTGTTTTCCCCCATGATTTACTTAACAAATCTAAAAAAGTTGATTATGAAAGTGTTGATTCATTTTTTAAAATTTTTGATCAAATTTTACAAAATCACCATTTAAATAACATGAATCTTCATATACCAACTAATTATCTAAAATTTAAAAAAATTATCTTGGGATTTTTGTCAAAAAAATGAAAAATATTATTAAAGATAATATTGATGAAATATTAAAGAGCCGATATCTTTCGTATGCCGTTTCAACAATTATTTCAAGATCTCTTCCTGATTTAAGGGATGGTTTAAAGCCTGTTCATAGAAGAATTATTTATTCTATGTATTTGTTGAAATTATATAATAACTCACCTTTTAAAAAATCAGCAAGGATAGTAGGTGATGTAATGGGAAAATTTCATCCACATGGTGATCAAGCAATATACCAAAGTTTAGTTAGAATGGCTCAAGATTTTTCTTCACGAGTCACCTTAATCGAAGGCCAAGGCAATTTTGGAAATATAGACGGAGATAATGCTGCAGCTATGAGGTATACTGAGGCTAGATTAGAGGAAATAACTGAACTTTTTTTTGATGGTATTGAAGAAGATTCTACTACCTTTAGCGATAATTATGATGGTCAAAATTTAGAACCTAATGTCTTGCCATCAAAATTACCAAATATTTTATTAAACGGCTCAACTGGGATTGCCGTAGGAATGGCAACAAATATTCCACCTCATAATCTAATAGAATTAAACGATTGTATAATTAAATTAATCAAAAAACCAAATATTCCTGACTCAGAGCTTTTAAAGATACTTAAAGGTCCTGATTTGCCAACTGGTGGTGAGATAATATTAACCAATGCAGAAAAGAAAAAAATTTATAAGAAAGGATTTGGCTCATTTTTAATTAATTCAAAATGGCATGATGAAAAAATTAAAAATGGTATGTATGAAATAGTTATTTCTGAAATACCTTTTCAAGTAAATAAAGTTAAAATTATCGAACAATTAGCCAATTGCATAAACCAAAAAAAATTACCCCTAGAAGATGTAAGAGATGAATCAGATGAAAATATAAGGATTGTAATAAAACCTAAAAGCAGAAATATAGATAAAAATAAATTAGTAGATCTATGCTTTAAGCTTACCGACTTATCTATTAAATACTCGTGTAATTTTAATGTTCTTGAAAACGGCCGCATTCCAAAACAATTAGGCTTAAAGCCTATTCTTTCTCAATTTATTAATTTTAGAAAGCTTACTGTAAAGAAGAAATCAAAATTTAATATTGATAAAAATAATAAAAGATTAGAAATATTAAAGGGCTATTTAATTGTTTTTATAAATTTAGATAAAATAATAAAAATTATTAGAACAAAAGAAGATCCAAAAAAAGAGATTATAAAAATATTTAAACTATCAGAAATACAAGCTGATGCGATTCTTAATATGAGGCTTGGTTCGCTAAAAAAATTAGATGAATTAAATATAACCAAAGAAATTAAAGAATTAAAAGAAACAAATTCATCTTTAAAAAAACTTATTAATAATGATAACTTTCTAAGTAATTTTTTGATTGATGAAACCAGAAGCATAAATAATAATTTAAGTGATAATATTAAATTAAGGAGAACTAAAATTAATAATGCTGATGATTATGAATTAGATATTGATATTGATGAATTTACTGAAATAGAAAAATTTACAGTATTGCTCTCGAAGGATCATCTTTTGAAAAGAGTAAGAGATTTCTCAGATAATTCTCAAGAAAAAGATAATAATATCCTGGCAGCAATCGATATTATGTCTAACCAAAAACTTCTTTTATTTTTATCATCTGGAAAAGTTTTAACACTTGATCCAAATGTTCTTCCTGGGGGCAAAGCATCTGCAAAATCCTACATAGAATTTGTTGATGTAGGAGTAAATGAAAAATTAATAGGTTTGTTTAATCCATACACTCAAGATAAATTATTGCTAGTATCTAAATTTGGAAAAGGTTTTATATCAATTGCAGAAAATATGATAACAAACCAAAAAAAAGGTAAAAACATCTTTCGCCTTAAAAATGGAGATGAATTATTAAAAGTTCATTTTGTTAACAAAGATCATCTTGCATTAGTATCAAAGAATGAAAAATTACTTATTTTCGACATAGGCTCTTTACCAACTCTTAATAAAGGATCTGGAGTACAGTTAATGAAAATTAAAAGTAATGACTCTTTATCAGATTGTGCAATTACAGATATGAATGAAGGTTTATCTTGGAGCAAGGGTTCAAAAATAAAAAATCTTAAAGATATCGAATTTTGGATTGGAAAAAGAGCGCAAGTAGGTAAAAAAATACCAAAAGGATTTAATAAAAATTTAAAATTTAATATTTAACTTGTTTTCTAAATCAATTTAAGGAATATTATATTAATTATGACAGTTGGCCTTAATACACAATCAAGTTTATCAATGAAAGGTGAGGGTTATTATTCCGCTAAAACTGCTGGCGCAAAGAATGCAATCGACAAAACACAAGAGCTACTTTTAAACTTTCTTAAAAGCCTGCCTAAACAAGATATTCTTAGAATAGCTGATTTTGGCAGCGCTGATGGTGGCACAAGTCAAGAAATGTGGTTTAATATAATAGATAATATAAGATCATCTGGGGACGATAGACAAATAGAAATTTTGTATACAGATCTTGCCTCGAATGATTTTTCAGTATTATTTAGAACGATGCAAGGTATGCAAGGTGATAAAAAATTTGCATTTCAAAAAGAATTTCCTAATGTTTTTGTTCATGGATGTGGAACTGGTTTTCACGAACAGCTGATGTCTAATAATAGCTTATCTCTGGGCTTTTCGGCAACCGCTATGCATTATGTTTCAGAAAGACCATGTTTGATTAAAGATCATGTCCATATGGTTGGCGCAAAAGAAAATGAAAGAGATTTATTCAAAAAACAGGCGCTCAAAGATTGGGAAAAAATTTTATTAAGCAGATCGAAAGAACTAATATCTGGAGGTAGGTTTGTTTGTATTAATTTTGGAATAGATGAAAAGGGCTGGTATCTAGGTAATACTGGTGGTCATAATATGTTTGATAATTTTACCAAACATTGGAAAAACTTAGAAACTAAAAATATCATTTCAAAAGATGAGTTTATAAACGCCACCTTTACCCAACATTATAGAACAGTTGAAGAGTTTATAAAACCATTTGATGATCCTAATTCAGAAGTTTCTAAATCAGGGTTAGTTTTAAATTCGTATAAAACAATGTTTACTGATTGCCCTTATAAGATTCACTATAAAAAAAATAAAAACACAATGACATCTCAAGATTATGCAAATACATTAATTCCTACAATGCGTAGTTGGTCAGAAACAGTTTTTAAAACAGCATTACAAAATAGAAATGACCAAGAAATAAATAAAATAGTTGATGATTTTTATAACTCATACCAAGATGAGGTTTCTAGTAATCCTGATGGTCATGCTATGGATTATATTCATATAGTTATGGATATCGAAAAAAAATAATTAGAAATATAATGATATATCTTCGTGTGATGATTTGCATCTAGCTAGGTATACAGCCTGCTCTTTATTTAAACTATCTTGTTTTCTTAAACCAAAAGTTTCCTCTCCTAATTTAGATAGTAAAATAAAATCCTCTAATAAAATATCTTTAGCTTTTAATCTCCAGAATATTTCTTTTTCATAAATTAATTTACTTTCCATTATTAATTCTAGAGCTTCAGATTTTTTATCATAGTTTTTCTTTAATAATTTTCTAGCATTTTTAATTGGTTTTTTAATATTAGACACTTGATTAAATTTATTGAATTTTTTCTCAAACTCCTTCAGTTGGTCAGAGATATTTTCATCCTCTTTTTCTATTTTATTAAAAATTTTATCAAAACTATCTTCTATTAAAAAAAGATTTTCTAGTTTTTTAAAAATTTCAATAAATTCCATCAATTCATTAAAAGAGTTATCAACTGTCTTATTATATTTTAACTTAGTTTTATTATATTCGTTAAGAATGTTGTTAAATTCACTATTTTCACTTTCCCAATTACTTGGGATTGTCATTTTAATTTTTTCAATCTCATCTTGATAGTCTAGAATTTCACTATCTAGTTTTTCAATTTCAGTTGGATCAATCTCCAGCCTAATTTCTTTTTTAATTTTTTCAATTTTATTAAGTTTTTTAAATATTTCTTTTTCTAATCTTCTTACTTTTGTATGTAAAGGTTTGTAATTAATAGAATAATCATTAAAATTTGACTCAGATATTTTCACTTCATCAATTAAATTTTTAGATGATCCTATACCAGATATCATGTCTGAGATTTTTTTAGACTGTGATTCAGGAATAAAACTTAAATTATAGGAATTTATTTTTGTAATCAGACTATTTGTTTCTGCAAAGGTTAATGTATATTTATCATAAGTATAATCAAATAAACACTCCTGTAATTTTGGATTAATTGGAGGTGGAGCAACTTCAGAAGAGTAATATGATCTTAAAGGCAAGTAATTTACTAATTGAGGAAAATATCCAACTATTCCTAAACCAACTAATTGTAAGAAAATAAATACACTTGCACCCTTCCAAATTTCAGTTGTTTTAATTGATTTAGGAGCAACACCTCTTAAATAGAATAAAGAGAAACCAAAAGGTGGAGTTAAAAAAGAAGTCTGCATATTAACACCTATCATAACACCTAGCCATACCGCTGTTATATTTGCTGATGTTTCTGCAAGTAGTATCGGAGCAACTATTGGCACTACCACAATTGCTATTTCTATAAAGTCTAAAAAAAATCCTAAAATAAAAATTACTGCCATTACTACTATAAATTGAGTCCAAAAACCTCCTGGCAGTCCTGTAAGAAAATCTTTAACAATTTCCTCCCCCCCAAAACCTCTAAATGCTGCAGTTAACATTGCAGCACCAATCAGGATAATAAATACCATTGATGTCGTTAAACTAGTTTCTACCATCACATTTTTAAGAACATCATTTATTCTGAAAGTTCTCCAGAAACTCCAAACAATACCTAAGATTAAAAAGAACACAGCTAAAGTTGCGCATAAAACTGCTGTCAATTCTGATGAAGTATTGATAGTCTTTATATTTAAATCAAAATTTGCAACAAGAATTGTAATTACAATCAAAGAAATTATTGTCACAATGGCTGGCACGTACTTTAGTTTACCTTCACCATAAAGCCTATAACTTCCCATAACTCCTGCGCCAACAGCGCCTATAGCTCCAGCTTGATTAACAGTTGCAACACCCATTAAAATAGAACCAAGAACTACAAAAATCAGTGCTAATGGGGGTACTAGGGATAAGAACACTTTTCTAAAAAAAATAAAATTATAATTTCCTTCATATTTAACAGGTGGAACTGCATTTTTTTTAAATATACCAACAAAGAGAACATAAAGCATATATAATGAAACCAGAACCAATCCTGGAAGAAAGGCTCCTAAAAACATATTTCCAGCACTTACAGACTCTACACTAAATTGACCGGGTATATTCATAGAACCTGTAGCATTTTTGTAATCTAATCTTCTCATATTATCTGCAGCATCTGAAGCTGTTGCTAATTGATCAGCTAAAATTATTAAAACAATTGATGGAGGGATTATTTGACCTAACGTACCAGATGAACATACAATTCCTGAAGCTAAAGATTTATCATAATTATTTTTCATCATTGCGGGTAAAGAGATTAACCCCATAGCAACAACAGTTGCTCCAACTATACCTGTTGTAGCCGCTAATAATGCTCCTACAAAAATAACTGAAATTCCTAAACCTCCAGGCATTGGACCAAAAAGCTGCCCCATGCTTATAAGCAAATCTTCTGCAATCTTAGATTTTTCAAGCATTATGCCCATAAAAATAAATAATGGAATTGCTATTAAAGTATCTCTCTCAACTTCCCAATAAACACCTCTAAAGTTTGTTATACCAGCATTTAACCATTGAAACGGACCATCAGAAATAAAATATTCATTAGCGTTACCTTCAATTAAATATCCAAATAGGCCAGCCAACATAATTGTTATAATTGCAGAGCCAGGTAAAGCAAAAGCTAATGGAAATCCTGAAGCCAACGCAAAGGCCATTACAAATATTAATAAAAAAAGAAAAAATAATTCCATCTTATTCCTCTTTGATAATATTAAGGCTTCTTAAAAAATAGACCACGAATTGAATTAACATTGTAAGTGCAAAAATTATAAGAAAACCTGCCATTAAATATTTTATATTCATACCTTGCGTACTTTGTGATGTTTCAAAATTCATTATAGGCTGGTTTAAAACACATTGTTTGCATGCCATTCCTTTAAGAAAAATAGCAAGACAAAGAGGTATACCTAAAATCAAACTTCCAAATAAATTGATCTTTGCTTTGTTTTTTTCTGTAAAATTTGTGTAAAGTACATCTACTCTTACATGACCATCTTTTATTAAGGTGTAATAACTTCCAAATAAAAATAGACTTCCATACCAAAATCGAACGAGATCACTCATCAAAGTTTGTTCATATGAAAATACAAATCTCAATACAACAATTTGAAATTCAGCAACAACAACCAAAAATGCTAACCAGAAAAAATTAAGTTTTTTAAAATAGTATCCTAGTAAAAGAGAAATAAACAAGAGTGGAAAATGTATATAAGGAGCTCTAAATGAGTTATTTGAAAATTTGACATCCCAGCTTTTGCCGAAAAACATTTCTATGAAACCTTCA
>CACJAV010000033.1 GCA_902591485.1 uncultured Alphaproteobacteria bacterium | reverse complement strand
ACACGAAGCTGTAGGCACTTCCGCTACGCTTGGTTTCTTTATAGCTTGTCCTGGAGTCATAATTTTAATGGTCTCCGGATCTTCAATCAATGATTTACCACCATTTTCAATAGGTTATCTAAATTTAGCAATTGTTCTCTTGGTGTCTTCTACTAGTATCTTTACTGCAAACATAGGAGCTAAAGTATCAGTTAGTATTAATAAAGTTACTTTGAGAAGAATTTTTTCAATTTTTTTATTGTTAACATGTCTAAGTCTAATTATGGAACATTATATAATTTAAGATTATGAGTTTTATTGCCTCAAGATTAAAAAGAATTAAACCTTCGATGACTGTAGGGATTAATGTTAAAGCTAATGCTTTGAGAGCTGAAGGTAAGGATGTTTTAGTTTTGGCTGCTGGTGAGCCTGACTTTGATACACCCGCCAATATTAGAAAAGCTGCTTTTGATGCTATGGAAAGTGGACAAACAAGATATGTCCCTGGAAAAGGCACTCCTGCACTTCAAAAAGCAATCCAATCCAAATTTATAAGGGATAATAATCTAAAATATGCGCTTGATGAAATCATTGTGGGAGTTGGTGGTAAGCACATAATTTATAATGCTATGATGGCAACGCTTAACCCTGATGATGAAGTTATAATCCCAGCTCCTTTTTGGGTTAGCTATCCTGACATAGTATTGTTAGCAGAGGGAAAACCAGTCATAGTTGAATGCCCAGAAAGTCAAAATTTTAAAATTACAGCTAAACAACTTGAAAAAAATATTACTGAAAAAACTAAATGGTTAATGCTTAATAGTCCTAGTAACCCTACAGGAGCAGTCTATTCAACAAGTGAACTTAAAGAACTAGCAGAAGTTTTACTCAAATATCCTCAGGTTTTGATCATGTCGGATGATATTTATGAAAAAATTATTTATGATAATTTAGAATTCAGCACTCTAGCTTCTATTGAGCCAAAATTAAAAGAAAGGTGCTTAACTTTAAATGGTGTCTCAAAAGCATACTGTATGACTGGATGGAGACTTGGTTATTGTGGTGCATCTAGGGAAATTATTGCTGCAATGAATAAAATGCAATCGCAGAGCAATACCTCAACATCTTCAATTTCTATGGCAGCTGCTGTTGAAGCATTAGAGGGTTCACAAGACTTTATCAAAGATCATAATGAAGCTTTTGTTAGAAGAAGAGATATGGTTGTAAGTTCATTAAACCAAATAGAAGGAATAAATTGCTTAACACCTGAAGGAGCATTTTATGTTTATCCATCTTGTAAGGGTGTAATTGGAAAACAAACCCCTGATGGAAACAAAATTTCTAATGATGAAGATTTTATGAACTACCTTCTAGAAAGTGAGGGCATAGCAGGTGTTCACGGTGCTGCATTTGGTTTATCTCCATATTTTAGATTGTCTTATGCTACAAGTGATGAAGTGCTAACAGATGCTTGCTCTAGAATTAAAAGAGCCTGCGAAAAACTTAAGTAAGATCTTTATCTGCAATAATTTTTGCTATTCTAAGAAGATTTGTTGATCCAGCGTTACCAAAAGGTACTCCAGCGGTAATAATTACATTATCATCAGCATCAACTAATTTTTTATTTTTTGCAATTCTACAAGCTATCTTTACCATTTCAGTAGTATTTTCAGCATCCTGAACTGAATGACATGAATTAACACCCCAAACGATTTGCATTTTTCTTGAAGTTTTAATGTTTGGTGAAAGCCCAATGATTTGTACAGGCGCTCTTTCTCTTGCCATTCTTAATGTTGTTTTACCACTAACTGAAAAAGTTATAATTGCTTTTGCGCCAGCATTTTTAGCAATTGAATACGCTGCATTTGTAATAGCATCAGTATTATCAATTTTTTTTATATTTTCTTCATCTTCGATTTCCAAATTGAAATTATTTTTATCCTTCTCAACGTTCTCAATAATACTATCCATTGTTGAGACAGATTCTAGAGGATAATTTCCCATTGCCGACTCACCAGATAACATGACAGCATCCGTGCCATCGTAAATTGCATTTGCTACATCTGATGCTTCTGCTCTTGTTGGTACTAAATTAGAAATCATACTTTCTAACATTTGTGTAGCAACAACAACTGGTTTCCCATAATGTCGACATCTTTTAATAATATTTTTTTGTGCAATTGGGACTTTTTCTGTAGGCATTTCAACACCAAGATCACCTCTAGCAATCATAATTCCATCAGCTGCTTGGATAATTTCATCAATATTTTTCACTGCTGAGGGTTTTTCAATTTTTGCCATTACTAAAGCCTTACCATCGACAATTTTTTTAAGCTTATTTATATCTTCAGCTTGTTGAACAAATGAAAGGGCGACCCAATCCACATTCATCTCAAGTGCTTTTTGAAGATCAGCTTTATCTTTTGAAGTAAGTGAATCTATTGGCAGTATAACATCTGGTATATTTACACCTTTATTATTTGAGATTACTCCATCATTGAGAACTTCAGTAATTAGAGAGTCTTTATTTTGTTCGAGAACTTGAAGTCTGATTCTGCCATCATTAATTAGTAAGGTTGTATTAGGACTTAGATGATCATAAATTTCGGCATGGGGAAAGGCTACTCTCTTATTATCTCCTAATTTTGAGCTTGTATCTAAAGTAAACTTTTGACCTTTTTGTAGAATTTCTTCTGTATTTTCAAATTCCCCAACCCTAAGTTTTGGACCCTGTAAATCTGCTAGTATGCATGTTGCATGATTATACTTTTCTTCTAATTGTCTTATCCATTCAAGATTTTGTCTATGAATTTCAATAGATCCGTGAGAAAAATTAAGTCTAAAAACATCACATCCAGCTTTAAAAATATTTTCTATTGTCTCTCTAGAAGAAGATGCAGGTCCTAAAGTTGCTAAAATTTTAGCTTTTCTATTACGTTTCATTTAATTAATTAAAGTATATATATTTAATTTAACTAAATTTAAACTTAATTGAGTAATTATGAATAAAAATTTTGACAGAGAATTATTAGCAGATGTTGCAGAAAGATTAATAACACATTTACAGAACAGAACTGATGTGCAAAATATAGATTTAATGAATTTATCTGGGTTTTGTCGTAACTGTTTATCAAAATGGTATTTAGCGGCTGCAGAAAAGAGAAATTTACCTCTTGATTACGATAAGTCTAGAGAATTAATTTATGGTATGCCTTATGATGAATGGAAAAATAAGCATCAAAAAGAAGCAACTAAAGAACAATTAAAATAAATTTTCTAACCTGTTCAATAACAGATAGATTTTTATTTACTCTGTTTACGACTTCTTTCATTAGTTTATTAAAATCATCATCTTTAACAATTGATTCTAATTTTTGATCTTTACCGTTCTCTTTAGCCCAATTTAATGCAAAATCTTTATCAGGGACAATTACTGCAACGAGATAATTTTTATAATCTCCATACAACATAGATTGTGCTATCTCGGGTTCTATGTCAATTTTTGCTTCAATTCTTGTAGGTGAGATATTATCTCCACCAGCATTAACAATAATATCTTTCTTTCTATCAGTAATTTTGAGATAATCTTCTTCATCAAATTCACCTATATCTCCTGTATGCACCCATCCATCAATAATTGTTTTTGATGTTGCATCTGGATCATTCCAATAGCCATTCATTATATTTTCACCACTTACTAAAATTTCACCATCCTCAGCAATTTTAACTTTGACACCATGAAATAATTTTCCAACCGTATCTAATTTGACTTTTTCTGGAGGATTTGCTGAGACAACTGGGGCTGTTTCTGTTTGGCCATATCCTTGCAATAAAGGTAGTCCTAAGGCTGTTAAATATAGACCGACTTCAAAATTAAGAGCAGAACCACCTGAGATGAGGGCTTTTAATGATCCACCAAATCTTTTATTAACTTTTCTTCTAACTATTTTGTCCATAATAGAATTGGTTATACTCTCAAAGAAGCTTAAATTTTCTCCATTGTATTTTTTCTTACCTAATCGTAAGGTGGTTGCAAAAAGTGTTTGACTTAATTTACCTTGTTTTTTTAACCCCTGCGAAATTCTTGTATGTAATGAGTCATAAAACCGTGGAACTGCTGTCATAAAGTGAGGACTTACTTCACCCATATTCACTACAAGTTTGTCTATACCTTCAGCGTAATAAACTTGAGCACCAATACCTAATGTAAAAAATTGTAAAGTATGTTCATATGAATGAGATAATGGCAGCCATGACAAAAATTTAATTTCATCCATTCCTTCTAATAAATTTTTTAATAGTATTTGTGCCCCAGTACAATTTGATAGCATTGCTCCATGACTAAGCATTACTCCTTTTGGATTACCACCTGTTCCTGAAGTATAAATAATACACGCTGTATCTTTTCTTTGAATGGATTTAATTTCATTATCAAAATCATAATTTTTATAATCTTCGTTCTCAATATTTTTCCAAGCATCATCAGAATTTTTTTCAACAAGATTACTCCATTGCATAATATTTACCGGATTATTATATGACTGACTATCATCATTAATTTTAATAACGTTTTTACAATCAGTAGAGCTTTCAATTGCTGGCAGCGCTTTTAAACAAAGCTCATGAGAAGATATAATCATACATCTTGCACCTGAATGATTGATTATATGACTATAATCTGCTGTAGTACTAGTAGTGTAAACAGGAACTGTGATGGCCCCAATTGACATAATAGCCAAATCTGCAATTTGCCATTCAGGTCTATTTTCTGATAAAATAATAACTCTATCACCTTTAAGTATTCCTAAATCTATTAATGATCTTGCCACAGATTTAACTGAAAGTTCCACTTCTCCCCATGAGAGAGATTCAAAGTTATCATTATTTTTTTTCCATAAATAAGGTTTATCTTTCATTTTCTCAGCTTGTTCAAAAAACATTGAGACAATATTATTAAAATCATCAAAATTAATGGACATTTGACTTTACCTCCCTACAAACACTATAAATAATACCTATATTGATTTCATACTATGAAAGCCATTAATAATCAAACTAATGCAGAAAAAAGTCTTGGAAAACTGCCTGTATGGAGACTTGCTGATCTATATATATCTCAAAATGACAAAAAACTTTTTATAGATTTAAATAATATAAAAAAAGAAACTAAAAAATTTGAAAAAAAACATTTGAATAAAGTAAAGTTTTTATCTGCAGAGAGATTGTTAGATGCAATAGTTAAGTTGGAAGAAATTGATATTTTGATGGATAAAATTCTTTCCTATGCCCATCTTTTAGTTGCGGAGAATGGTAATAATGAAAAAAATAAAATTTTTTATCAAAAAATGCAGGAGACTATTACAAATTATGCATCCTCAATTATTTTTTTTACCCTTGAGCTTAATCAAATAAATGAAAATAAACTAAAAAGTTTGTTAAAAAATAAAAATTTAAAAA
Organism: uncultured Alphaproteobacteria bacterium; assembly: GCA_902591485.1. Lineage (GTDB taxonomy): Bacteria > Pseudomonadota > Alphaproteobacteria > HIMB59 > CACPNW01. The sequence continues at coordinate 1,917 of CACJAV010000033.1, read as the reverse complement.
AATATAAAAATTGGATTACTAACAAAAGATCATTCAAGCCTTATCAACTAGATTTAAAAATAGAAAAAATTTTGCAAGATAAAAGTATAACATCTCGTTCTGCATGGATTAGGTTATTTGATGATTTAATAGCCTCTCTTAAATTTAATTTTCGAGACAAACAGTTAACAAGTGCACAAATATTTAATTTATTATCCGATAGAAATGAAATAACAAGAAAGGTTGCAGCAAAGTCAGTTGGAAAAGTTTTAGAAAATAACATAAAATTATTTTCAACAATAACTAATACTCTAGCAAAAGATAAATCTATTAATGATGATTGGAGAAAACTACCATCACCAGTTACCTCCAGAAATTTATCAAATGTAGTAGAAGATACTGTAGTTGATAGTTTGGTAGCATCAGTAATTGAGTCTTATCCAAGACTCTCACACAGATATTATGCTTTAAAAGCAAAATGGTTTAAAAAGAAATATTTAATGTATTGGGATAGAAATGCCCCTTTACCTTTTCAGAATACAAAGATGTATTCTTGGAGTGAAGCTCGACATACTGTGATTGATGCATATTCAGAATTTGATAATGAAATAGGAAAAATTGTTAAAAAATTCTTTGATAAAAACTGGATTCACGCTCCAGTTTTGGAAGGAAAATCTCCTGGCGCTTTTGCTGCATCAACAGTTTCATCAGTCCATCCATTTATTCTTGTCAATTTTCAAGGTAAAACAAGAGATGTTGCAACACTGGCACACGAATTAGGCCATGGGGTTCATCAGTATCTTGCTGGAAAACATCAAAGTCATTTTAATGCATCAACTCCTCTAACATTAGCTGAAACTGCAAGTGTATTTGGCGAGATGCTGACATTTAAGTCAATTCTTAATGTGTCAACTTCCAAAAAAGAGAGAAAAGCGCTTTTAGCAAACAAAGTGGAAGATATGCTTAATACGGTTATTAGACAGATCGCTTTTTTTCAATTTGAAAAAGAGGTTCATACGTTAAGAAAAAATTCTGAATTAAGTACGGATCAAATATGTGCAATATGGATGAAGGTTCAAAAGGACAGTTTAGGACCTTCAATAAAATATGAAGAGGAATACAAATATTTTTGGAGTTATATTCCACATTTTATTCATTCTCCATTTTATGTATATGCATATGCCTTTGGAGATTGTTTAGTAAACTCATTATTTAATACTTACGAGCAGGGTTTAGAAAATTTTGAAAATAAATATATTGATTTACTTAAAAGTGGAGGTTCAAAAAAATATGATGAGCTTTTTCAACCTTTCAATTTAGATTTATCTAAAAAATCATTTTGGAAAAAGGGATTACAGATGATTGAAAAGTTAATTGATGAATTAGAGACACTCTAAATGACAGAGGTAGAGTCAAGATCAATAGCAAAACAAATAAAACGTTATGCTCAAGTAGGGGGAGTTGTAGGAAAGCTAGCAACTAAATTAGCCAGTCAAAAGTATCTTGGTATAAAATTAGATAAAGAAAAGCATGCTTTAGAAATAAGAGAGGCGCTTGGAAGCATTAAAGGTCCTTTGATGAAAGTGGCTCAGTTATCTGCTACAATTCCTGATCTCTTACCTGATGAATACACAAAAGAGTTAATGCATCTTCAGTCTAATGCACCTCCTATGGGTTGGCTATTTGTTAAAAGAAGAATGGCTAGTGAATTATCTCAAGATTGGTTAAAAAATTTTAGAGAATTTGATAAAGAAGCAACCCGCGCTGCTTCTTTAGGACAAGTTCATAAAGCTGTATTAAATAATTCAGAGACAGTAGCTTGCAAATTGCAATATCCAGATATGCAATCAGCTGTTAGTGCTGACTTATCACAATTAAAAATGATTTTCTCTATTTATCAAACTTATAATAAGGCCATCAAAACCTCAGAAGTATACA
>CACJAV010000032.1 GCA_902591485.1 uncultured Alphaproteobacteria bacterium | reverse complement strand
CTAAACAACAGAAGGAATCTATTACCTCAAATTATCAATGGAAGTAAAACACATCATTCTTTAACATCAGGAGTTTCAGAATTATTAGGTCTCAAATCAGGTACACCAGTTGTTTTATCATATATTGATGCAGTCTGTACATTTCTTGGAAGTGGAGGATATGATATAAATAAAGATGTAGGTACTTCAAGTTTAGGAACTACTTCAGGTCATATGAAAGCAAATCTGGTATCAAAAATTAAACCAAACATAAATTTAAAATCAGGTTACGTTATGTTGCTACCTATTGAAAATACAGCATTACAATTTCAGACAAACATGTCAGGCATGATTAACATGAATTGGTTAATGTCTTTCGTAAGTGATATTTTTAAAGATTTTAATATAGAATTTAATGAAAAAAATTTTTTAGATAAAATAGAATCTTGGATAAAAAAAACAGAACCACAAAAGTTAATTTATCATCCTTATATTTCTGAAGCAGGAGAGAGAGGTCCTTTTATTAATTCTAATGCGCAAGCAAGTTTGTTGGGTTTGAATTCCAATCATAGATTTCCTGAAATCGTTCGTTGTTTTATTGAAGGATTATGTTTTGCTGCTAAAGAATGTTATTTGGCTATCGGAGAAATACCAAAAGAAATCAGACTTGCAGGAGGTGGTGCACAATCTAAATCAATAAGAAAAATATTTTCAAACATACTACAAACAAATGTCAGAACATCTAATAGAAAAGAGGCTGGTGCTGCTGGAGCTGCAATGATAGGGGCGAAGTCTTTAGGTTTATACAATGAATGGACTAAATGCATGGATGAATGGGTAAGTCCTTATCTTGGAGAGTTAGAAAATTTTGATAAAAACTACTCAAATACATATGAAAAATTATTCAAGACATATCTAGATAGTAGATCAAAAATTACACCTATATGGGAACAATTAAATTAAATTTATATTGTTAAAATATTTTTTTTATTTGAAGTATATAAATCTTTCCAGATTGTATATCTTTTGATTAGCAAATCCATATTACTAGACTTTGGTTGAAATTCTTTACTGACTTTAATTTCTCTAATTATTTCATTTTCATAATTTATATTGTCATCCACATACATACCTAATCTTGCAACCCCTAATGCAGCCCCAAATTCACTTTGCTCGCAAACACTTAATTTTCTATTTAATAAAGTTGAAAGAAGCTCTATCCAGAAAGAGCTTCTCGAACCGCCTCCTACCATAAATATATTTTCAAAATCACTGTTTACTTTTAATATTGAATTTACACCATCCAATATTCCAAAACTCACACCCTCGATGACTGCGTATTGTAAATTAGTTGAGTCTGTAAATGTTTTAATTGAGTGAAAAGAGCCCCTAATATGTGGATCATTATGAGGTGTTCTTTCGCCTGATAAGTAGGGTAAAAAAAATGGAGCATTAGAAATAGAGTCTTTCTTAGAATAGAAACTCTCCACATTCTTTAGAGTTTGTTCAATTGATGTATTTGTCACTGAGCAAACCCAATCAAGGCAATTACTTGCACTTAACATCACTGACATCAAATGCCATTTATTAGGTAAGCAATGACAAAATGAGTGAACTGCATCACCGGTATTGCTTAAAAAATCTTTGGTGGGTGCAAAAAAAACACCAGAAGTCCCAAGAGAAATAAAAGATTGATTTGGCTCTGTAATTCCCATTCCAACTGCGGCAGCTGCATTATCTCCTGCTCCACCCACAACTTTAACATTATGTTTGAATTGTAACTTATCTTTAAAAGTACTTTTCAATATTCCTGTTTCTTGATTGCCTTCAACTAAATTGGGCATATGTTTTGACTCAAGAAATGAACATGATAAAAGTTTTTCAGACCATTTCCTTTTTTTTACGTCTAACCATAAAGTTCCAGAGGCATCTGACATTTCAGAATAATACTCTCCTGTTAAATAAAAACGTAAATAATCTTTTGGTAAAAGAACTTTAAAAATTTTATTAAAACTTTCTTTTTCATTATTTTTAAGCCAATTAATTTTTGGGGCTGTAAATCCAGGCATTGCTATATTACCAGAGAGGGAACGCACATCAAAACTTTGATTTTCAAATTCAATACATTCTTGATGAGAACGTGTATCATTCCATAAAATGCATGGTCTAATCACGCTACCTTTATCATCAATCAAAGTTGCTCCATGCATATGTCCAGAGATACCTATAGAAATTGTTTCAGAAAATTCTTTTGGTTTTTTTGATTTTAATGCCTCAAGACATTCAAAAGTGGCCTCGATCCATTCACTTGGATTTTGTTCACTAAAACCATCTTTTGGGTTTTGCACCGTAAGGGATGCAATAGATGTGGCTAAGATATTTTGTTCATAATCTACAAGTATCATTTTGATAGAAGATGTACCCAAATCAATACCTATAAACATAAGGTTTTTTTAAATTAAACTTTTTAAAAGTCTAATAATTAGTTATGATCTTTAGAATATAACGTATAAATACCAGAAGCCGTGATAATTAAAGCCCCAACTAAAGTTGGAATATCTGGTAAGTCGTTATAAAAAAAATAACCTAAAATTATAGCCCAAAAAATTAAGGTATAGTGAAACGGTTGAATGATTCCAGCTCTAGCCATACTTAAAGCTATGATTTGGAAATACAAACCAAGTGAGAAAAAAAACCCTATAGCTATAAAAAAAACTATAGAGAGTTCCATCAGTGGTTGCCAAAAATTATACCCTAATACTCCCATCAGCAATATACCTACAATAGATGTATAAAATAATGAGGTTTCATTAGAGTCAGTTTCAGATGCTTTTCTTGTTACAACTTGATAGCAACTAAGAACAAAAGCCCCTGCAAGGGGTATGAGAGAATTTGGATCAAATATTGAAAGCCCAGGACGCATAATGACTAAAACACCAATGAAACCAACAAAAATAGCAACCCATGTCTTCAAAGAAACGTGCTCTCTTAATATAATTGCTGACAGAGCAACAACTAATACAGGTGTTAAAGCTGCTATACTATGAGTATCAGCTAATGAGAGATAACGAAAAGACAAGACAAAACATCCCGACTCAACAATGGATAAAACACTTCGTAATATTTGTAATTTTATATTCCCTGACTTGTAAAAAAAATAATTTTTTTTTCGTCGAGACTCAACAATAGATAAAATTAAGACAAAACAATATTTTATAAATAGTAATTGAAAAACTGAATGATAAATAATTGCAGTTTTTTGCACTGCGTCTAATAGCGAAAAAGAAAAGTATGCCATCAACGCAAAAAGCATTCCTAAACTCTCAACTGATTTAAATTTTATCAAAGTATTTAAAAGTTAGTATAAATATATTTGTAGAAATCCCGATGAAGATTTGGATTGCCAAATAATACTTGGGTCATAATTGTTGCAGATAATTTTTTACTATTATCTACTAAGAAATATGTAGAAGCTGCACCTGCCCATCCGAATTCACCTACAGAACCTAGGTTGTGTTGCTTAGATGGGTTAAGAAGAGTTCTACATCCAAGACCCCATCCATAAGCTTCAAGTCCATTAACATAATTTTCATCTTTGACTATTCCAATTGTAGCAATTTCTATTGGGAAATATTTTTCATCTAAGAAATTAGTTGAGATAAGTTTTAAAGTATCCGCATTAAGAATTTGATGTCCATGATCAGATTTTCCTGAGTGTAACATTTTAGCAAAAATTGCATAATCATTTAGTGTTGAGAAAAGTCCATGACCACCCCTTGCATAAGAAGAGGCGTGTAAAGGGTAACCATAATTTCCAATTTTTTGTGGATCAGAGATAAGCTCGCTTAAGTTATTTTTTATGGGATCATATTCATAAGAGGCCATAACTTTATGTTGATTTTCCAAAGAAACAGTAAAGGCTGTATCATGCATATCAAGAGGATTGAATATTTCTTTTTGTAAAATATTTTGTAAAGAGTCCCCTCTTACAATTTCAATAATTCTTGCTAGTACATCCATTGATACTGAATATCGCCAACTTTTTTGAGGTTGAAATAACAATGGTGCTTTTGCTAAAATTTTTATTTCTTCTTCCAAAGTTGTAGTGTCAGAATTAAATAAACGTAGTTGGTCATATTGCTTTCCAACAGGATCAGCTAAAAAATTATAAGAAAATCCTGCTGTATGAAGAAAAAGATCTTTGATTGTTGGGAATTGATTTATTTTCTCAACCTCCTCTACAACACCATCTTCTTGAACCATAACTTGCAAATCATTAAATTCTGGTAAATATTCTGTAATTGGATCATTTAAATTTATTTTCTTTTCTTCAATTAATTTAAGAGCTGCAACAGCTACGATTGGTTTAGTCATGGACCAGATTCTATAAATTGAATCATCCAAAACCTCTATTTTTGTATCAATGTTATTTAAGCCGTATTTACCTGCGTATATTTTATTATTAAAATTTATTTGCCATTGTACGCCAGGGAAAAAACCTTGGTCTACATATTGTGATAGTAGATTATTTAATTCTGTAATTTCTTTCATATCATTATGTAAGGATATTTGATAAATTATTGCTATTATATGAAAAATGAGAGTTTGCAAAAAGAACTTAAGACTTTACTGGGTGAAAGATATTCAACGTCATCTTCAGTAAGAAATAATTTTGGTGGAGGAGAGGATGTTTTTGATCCAATATTACCTCAAGCAGTAGTTTTTCCTAAAAACAATGAAGAAATTTCTTCAATAGTTAAATTATGTAATCAAACAGCCACCCCAATAATTCCATTTGGTACAGGCACGTCTTTGGAGGGAAATGTGTTGGGTATTAATAATGGAATCACCTTATCTCTAGAAAAGATGAATAAAATACTTCAGATAAACGAAAATGATTTTGATTGCAGGGTTCAAGCATATGTAACAAGAAAACAATTAAATGAAGAGCTTAAAAGTAAAGGTGTTTTTTTTCCTATTGATCCAGGAGCAGATGCATCATTAGGAGGAATGGCAGCAACATCTGCTTCAGGAACTATGGCAGTTCGATATGGAACAATGCGCAGTGTTATATCTGGTTTAACTGTTATTCTCGCAAACGGAGATATTATCAGAACAGGTACCAGATCAAAAAAAACTGCAGCTGGTTACAATCTGACTAATTTATTTATAGGCTCTGAGGGCACTCTTGGTATCATCTCAGAAATACAATTGCGATTAAATCCTATACCAGAGAGCATTATGAGTGCAATTTGTCAGTTTGAGAATTTAGAATCTGCAGTTCTATCTGCTCAACAAATTATTCAATACGGTGTTCCAATTGCCAGAATAGAGATGCTCAATAAAGATCAAATGGAAATTAGCATTAAATATTCTGATTTAGAAAATTTAGAGAATAAACCAACATTATTTTTTGAATTTCATGGGAATGAAAATAGTAATAAAGAATCAATTGAAATAGTTGAAGCAATTTCAATTGAAAATGGTGGGAGTAAGTTTAAATGGGCAAAAACTACAGAAGAAAGAAACAAATTGTGGAAAGCAAGACATGATGTTTACTATTCTGTTAAAGCAGAACAAAATAACATCAAAGTTTACACAACTGATATTTGTGTACCCATATCCAATCTTGTCGAAGCTATAAAATTTGCCGAAATAGAAATTAAGAATTACGGTCTACGAGCACCTATGGTAGGTCATGTGGGAGATGGTAATTTTCATGTGGCAATTCAATATGACCCTAAAAACAAAGACAGCTATAGAGTTATAAGAGAATTTAGTAATAAGCTTATTCAAAAAGCATTGGATCTAGAAGGAACAATTACTGGAGAACATGGGATTGGGGTACATAAAAAAGAATATTTAGTTAAGCAGCATCAAGATAATTTGCCTTACATGAAATTAATAAAGAAAAGTCTTGATCCGAAAAACATAATGAATCCTGGCAAAATATTTGATTGATTTAAATTAAGAAATAAATTTAATGACTATGTCTTTTTACGTCAGAGCCTCTTTTACCAACCAAGAAATCTAAATCTGCACCTTGATCAGCTTGCATGACATGATCCACATACATTTTTTGGTAACCGCCTTTAATATCTGGTAAAACTGGTTCATATTTTTCTAATCTTTCTTTTATAATATCATCAGATACATCTAAATTTAGTTTACCTTCAACTACATCAACTTCAATGAGGTCGCCATTTTTAACTGCCGCTAAAGGCCCTTTAACAGCTGCTTCAGGAGAAGTGTGGAGGATGACTGTACCGTAAGCCGTCCCACTCATTCTAGCATCTGAAATCCTAATCATATCCCTAATGCCTTTTTTGAGAATTTTCTGAGGAAGTCGCATATTCCCTACTTCTGCCATACCAGGATATCCTTTGGGTCCACAGTTTTTCAAAACCAAAATACATGTTTCATCAACTTCTAAATTTGGATCATCTATTTTTTCTTGAAACTCCTCAATACTTTCAAAGACAACAGCTTTTCCTTTATGTTTCATTAATTGAGAACTTGCCGCTGAAGGTTTTAAAATAGCTCCATTAGGAGCTATATTGCCTCTTAAAATTTTAATTCCCCCATCTTTTACAAGAGGGGATTCATAATCTTTGATAACATCACTATTCCAACATTCAGCGTTAATATTATTTTCTTCAATTGTTTTTCCGTTTACAGTCAAGGCGTCTTTACCAATTAATTTTTTTTCTAAAAGTTGTTTAATGACTGCAGGAACACCTCCTGCATAATAAAAATCCTCCATTAAATATTTTCCTGAGGGCTGTAAGTTGACAAGCGTTGGTATTGCTTTTCCACATCGCTCCCAATCATCTAAGGTTAAATCAATTTCTAATCTTCCTGCAACAGCTGCAAGATGAATGACTGCATTTGTTGAGCCACCAATTGCACCATTTACTTTAATAGCATTTTCGAAAGATGTTTTAGTAACAATTTTTGACATTATTAAATTTTCTTTCACCATCTCAACAATTCTTTTCCCAGACATATATGCAAGAGAATAACGTCTTGCATCAACAGCCGGTATCGCCGCATTATGAGGTAAGGACATTCCGAGTGCCTCTACCATACTTCCCATTGTTGAGGCTGTGCCCATAGTCATACAATTTCCTTTTGACCTACTCATTGAAATTTCAGCGGCAGCATAATCATCTTCAGTAATTTTACCTGCGCTCAAATCAGCATCTAATTCCCACACACCTGTTCCTGAACCAATTGTTTTTCCTTGATGATGTCCATTTAACATTGGACCTCCTGATACACCAATAGTAGGAATATCAACACTAGCTGCGCCCATCAATAAAGAAGGGGTAGTTTTATCGCATCCCATTAGGAGCACTACTCCATCTATTGGGTTGCCTCTTATTGCTTCCTCCACATCCATACTTGCTAAATTACGAAATAGCATTGCGGTTGGTCTCAAGTTTGACTCACTTGCTGAAAAAACTGGAAATTCTAAAGGGAATCCTCCTGCTTCATATACTCCTTTTTTTACAGAGTCCGCTATTTCTCTAAAATGTCCATTACAAGGAGTTAATTCCGACCAAGTATTACAAATACCAATAACTGGTCTGCCAT
>CACJAV010000031.1 GCA_902591485.1 uncultured Alphaproteobacteria bacterium | reverse complement strand
TGCACAGTTAAACTAGATATTTGAAGTTGTTTAACAACATCTTGTATCCAATCCTTACCAAAATTTTCCCAAGCTAGAATGTCTACACCTCTTTCACCTAATAGAGACCATAGGGAGGCTTCTAACGCACCTGTATCAGAGCCAGGCATGATTCCTACCACATAGTCATCAGGCAGGTTCAATAAATCTTTAGATTTATCAATAACAAGCTTAAGTTTTGATTTTGCTTCACCAGACCTATGGGATCTACCTGTGTTTGCATTAATTAAATTTTCAATTTTCCAACCAGGCCTTTTTGCACACGGACCACTTGAAAAATTTGGATTACTAGGTTTTTTATTAGGCTTTTCCATCATTATTCAAATTCATATACAACCAGTCCATCAAGAGGTTTTGGATCAAACCACGTTGACTTAGGGGGCATAGTTAAATTGTTATCAGCTACTTTAATAACATCAGTTATTTCAGATGGAAAGATAGAAAAAGCCACACTATCAGGATTATCATTAACTTTTTTTTCTAGCGCACCTAACCCATGACACCCTGCTATAAATCTAATTCTTTCATCATTATTTACATCTTTAATATTCAAAATTTTAGTAAAGCAAAAATTGTTAAGGATATTTATATCCAATGTATCAATGAAATTATTACTTATAGTTGATGAAATAAATTCCAAAGCATACCATTGATGATCATGATACATGCCAAATTCATTTTTTTTACCTGGTCTAAAAGCAGAATCTTTATTAGTAATTTTAAAATCATTTGATAAAATATTAATAAATTCATTTTTAGTAAGACCATTCAGATCTTTTATAACCCTATTATAATCAAAAATTTTGGACTCATTTGATGGAAAAGCAGCTATCATAAATTTATCATTAGATGGATTTTTTTGGTTAATATATCCCATTGCTCCCATTCGGTGATGTCCATCAGCAATATAAATTGCATTCACTTTTTTTAATAAGCTTGTTAATTCTTCAATAAAGGTTGAATCATTTATGCACCATAATCTATGAATGGAATTATCAAAACTTTCAAAGTCATATGATGGAGGTTTATCAATTTTAGATAAAAGTAAATTACGTATATTATTTTCACTTGGATATGAAACATATATTGGGCCTATTTGAGTGCCCAAATTCATCATTTGATCAGCTCTTTCAATTTTTCTACTTTCATAAATCTTCTCATGAGGTTTTATAATTTTTTTTTCAAAATCTTTTATTGAAGCTAAAGATAAAAAACCTAATTGATGGTGATTACCAAGTTCTATTTGATAAATATAAAAATGTAATACTTCATCTTTTTTTATTACATCATTTTCTTTCATTTCTTTGAAATGATTTTTTGCTTCTAATAATGAGTCTTTTTCTTTTAATTGACCAACAGGATTTAAAATTTTGAGATAATTCCAATAATTATTTTTTCTAAATGACTCTATATTTTCTATACTTAAATGATCAGTAGACGGAGCAATTAATGTTTTAGCATCTTGATTATAGGGTCTCGTACCATAGAAGGGCCAAATATCTACCATTCTCGATCTTTCTTGCCCTTCTGTTAATCATTATTGATCTTCAGACATTAATTTCAAAGGTCCTTTTGCCTGAGAGTTTCCGGGACGTTGCTCCTTCGGCGTTAATAAATTAATCTCTCCCTTTGAAATATAATCAATATTTTATTTTGTATTAAAAAAAAACAATAATTTCTAATACTAAAACAATTTATGCAATTTCAGGTAACTTAGATAAAGATTGATTTGCTGATTTTTCATCATAAAAATCATCGGCTAATTTTCCACTAAAATAATCATCGTATGCTGTCATATCAAAGTGACCATGGCCACATAAATTGAATAATATTGTTTTAGACTCGCCTTTTTCTTTACATTCAAGAGCTGCATCAATGGCACCCTTAACTGCGTGATTACCTTCGGGCGCAGGAATAATTCCCTCTTGTTTTCCAAATATTACTCCAGCCTCAAAACAATCTTTTTGACCATACGCTTTTGCTCTCATTAAGCCAAGATCATACAAATGACTTAAATGATATGACATACCATGATATCTTAGTCCTCCTGAATGATTAGCAGGTGGTAAGAAATCTGACCCTAAAGTATGCATCTTAATCAACGGTGTCATCCTTGCCATATCTCCATGATCATAAGCATATTTTCCTTTGGTAAATGAAGGGCATGAAAGTGGTTCACATCCAATAATATCAATCTTCTGCCCTCCTCTTAATTGTTGACCAAGGAAAGGGAACATTAATCCAGCAAGATTACTTCCACCTCCAGTACAACCTACTATTATGTCTGGGTAATCTCCTGCTTGCTCCATTTGGAGTATAGCTTCGTTACCATTAATTGTTTGGTGTAATAATACATGACCCAAAACACTACCTAAAGCATATTTAGCTTTACCCTCACTCTTAACTACAGCCTCAATAGCTTCTGATATTGCTATACCTAAACTACCTGGATTATTTGGATCTTCAGATAAAAGTTTTTTTCCAAAATCTGTTAATTCTGAAGGACTTGGATGACACGTCCCCCCAAATGACTGCATCATAAGCTTTCTGTAAGGTTTTTGATCAAAACTAACTTTTACCATGAAAACTTCAATATCTATGCCAAACATTTGACCTGCAAAAGCTAATGAACTTCCCCATTGGCCAGCACCAGTTTCTGTAAATATTTTTTTAACTCCCTCTTCTTTGTTGAAAAAAGCCTGAGGAACAGCTGTATTAGGTTTGTGACTTCCAGTGGGACTAACACCCTCGTATTTATAATAAATTTTTGCAGGGGTATCTAAATACTTCTCTAATCTTCGAGCTCTAAACAAAGGAGATGGTCTCCATTGTTTATAAATTTCTCTAACAGGATCTGGTATTTCAATTTCTCGCTCTGTAGAAACTTCCTGCATGATTAAGCTCATTGGAAATAAAGGTGCAAAATCATCAGGTCCAGCTGGTTGTTTTGTGCCAGGATGCAATGGGGGAGGAGGTGGACTAGGTAAGTCTGAGTTTATATTATACCATGTCTTAGGCGCTTTTGATTCTTCGAGAATATATTTTATAGAGTCTGTCATAATAATAAACACTCTGAAGAAGATTGATCAAAAAATCAATAGAAAAATTAAAAATTAAAATATAATAGACATATAAATATGAAATTTTTCAACGCTGGAAATGTCACTTTGGTAATTGGAGCCTTAATGATTTTGTATGCTTTTTACAGTTATTTTTCTCATTAATTTTTTTTACCTATATAAACCCCAAACAGAATTAGTGTGATACCAATTATTGAATTTAAATAAATCTTTTCAGATAATAATACAAACCCCCATATTAAAGCAAAAATTGGTATAAGGTAAGCTACATAAGATAAAAAAACTGGACCAGATGTTTTTGTAATATAATATCTAAGTTGAAAAGCCAGTGCTGTAGGAAAAATACCTAAATACAATATTGGCAAAAGTGCATTGAAATTAACATATGATGGCTGCACAGTCTCACTATATAACAGAAATGGAATTGAAACTAATGCACCAAAAAATGTTGCAAAAAAAGTTATCGAGAAAGAGTCAATATGTTTAAGAGTATTATAAGCTACTATATTTGAAATCATATATCCTAGTGCGGCTATAATAATAAGTAATTTTGAAAATAATTGTAAAGAATTTGATGATCCAAAATTAAAAAAAGTGCTAATCTCAAAAATAAATAAAACACCAATAAAGCCAATAGAGATTGATACTAATTTTGAGTAAGTAAACCTGTCATCTCTAGTAAAGAAATGTGATAATATTAAAGTTAATATTGGACCAACACCCATTAATATGCCAGCTGTAGAAGATTGGATATGTTGTTCTGACCAGCTAATTAAATAAAATGGAAGAAAATTACCTACAATTCCAACAAATAACAACATAATCAGATCATTTCTGGTAAGCGATGTTTTATATCTTCCAATTATGTAAAAAATGAATAAAAAAATAGTTGCAACTATGAGTCTATAAGAAGCAACACTTATAGGTGCAAAATAATTAAGACTAACCTTTATCGCAATAAAGGCTGATCCCCAAATTGCAGATAGAATGAATAACAACAATAAGTTATTGAGAGGCTTAAACTTAAGCAGAACTTATATCTTATTTTTAGGAGTGGGAATATCAATAGACTCAAGTGGTTTCATAAAATGATCTCTTTGACCATCCCATAAATAATCAGCATAATCAAACTCGGTAATTACCCTATCTGACCTCTCAAATGTTAAACCATATTTCCTGCAATAACTTGCAAAATCTTCTGCATGCTCAATAGGGAGATTTTCTACAACCCATTTTCTAGAACTACGATCAAATTTAAAACCATTTTTTTTAAACCAATCTCTGTGGTAATAGGAATCTCTTCCAAAAGCTGAAAAACTTATTTTATTAGACATAATATAATATTCCTTGAAAAAAATTCTTATACTTATTTTTGAAAATTAAACAATTTATATTTTTATATTTACATATAAAATACTAGATATTTATAACTATTTATATAAAATGGAGTTAATGGATATCTATAAAAGTAGTGAAATTACAGTGCATAAGCTTAACGAATTAAGAGAAGAAGATAAGAAAATTCAAATTCTAGATGTTAGAGAGGATACGGAGAGAGATCATGCTCATATTAAGGGAACGATTCACATCAAATTATCAGAAATAGCTAACAGATACACTGAACTAAATGGAGATAAAAATATATTCGTAATGTGTCATACTGGAACAAGAAGTCAGGCCGTTTGCAAATGGTTAAAATCTAAAGGATTTATGAATTGTGTTAATGTCCTTGGAGGTATTGATGCATGGGCAGCACTAATAGACAGAAACATCAGAAGATACTAGATCAGATACTCTCCAACCATAATCCTAAAAAAATAATAACTAATCCAGTTAAAAATAAAAATGTCCTAAAAATTATTTGCAAAACCCTGGTAATTTGAATTTTTTTACCAATTATTAATTTATAAAAAGGGTTACTAACGGATATAGAAAGTATAAGTGTACCTATAATAATTACTAACCAATGCATGAATATGGAATTCATAACCAAAAAATTAGATTTTTCAAATCAAACAATCACAGAAATGCAATTAAATTCAAAAAATTTTTATAATGTAATAAAAAAAAGAAGAAGTGTTCGTGATTTTAAAAAGCAAAAAATAGATATTGAAATTATAAAAAACGCTATTTTGGCTGCTGGAACGGCACCGAATGGAGCTAACCTTCAGCCATGGCATTTTGTTATAATTAAAAATAAATCAATTAAGAAAAAGATTAGAATTGCTGCAGAAATAGAGGAGGCAGAATTTTATGAAAATAAGGCCCCACAGGAATGGTTAGAGGCATTAAAACCTCTAGGAACTGATAAACATAAATTATTTCTTGAAGAAGCTCCCTACTTGATAGCAATTTTTGAAAAAAAATATTCAGTGAAAAATAATAAGAAAGTGAAAAATTATTATGTAAAAGAGTCAGTTGGTATTGCTACAGGTATTTTAATATCATGTTTACATTACTCCGGATTATCAATGTTAACTCATACTCCGAGTCCTATGAATTTTTTAAATAAAATACTCAAAAGACCAAATAATGAAAAGCCCTTTGTACTACTGGTCGTTGGTAAACCTAAAGATGATTGTGAAATACCTGTCTATGCTGAAAAGAAAAAAGCTTTTAATAAAATAACTTCAATTTTTTAAACAATATCTTCAGGTTTCATAGTTTCGTATTTTTCATAAGGCATATGTATCCAAGGGGAGTCATCTAAATAATCAACATAGTAGTTAGGTTTGAAGGTTGAAACTGCCTTGTAAAAAAGTACACCTGTTCTAATTGGCTCATCTAAATAGAAGCCATAAAAGTGCTCCATCCATTCAATGCTCTTTTTTAGAGTAATACCTGAATCTGCTAGATCATCTACTATTAAAACTTTAGAACCTATGTTGGGGCTTGTTTTTGCTAAATCTCTTGAGAAGGTAATTGATCCTCTTTTATTTTTAACACCATCACCTCTGTAAGATTCCACAGACAGCACAGCAAGTGGCACATCAAATATTCTTGCCATTATGTCCCCTACTCTCATGCCTCCCTTTGCGATACAAACAACCTGATTGAAATCCCAACCATCTTTATAAACCATTGAGGCTAGTTGCTCAGTTTTTTTATTATATTCTTCCCATGTAATGTGTAAATCCGCCATTGTTATCCTTTGTTTAAATAAGATAACCTCTCTTTATAAAAATTAAAGAGAGGTTTAATTAAAAATAGATATTATTGCGGAAGTTCGCCGTCAATACCTTGAACGTACCAATCCATAGTTGCCATCATAAAGTCATCAGCAACTTCACCTTCAGCTACTCTTAATTCGCCTGCCTGATCATAAATTGGACCAGTGAAAGGATGAAGTGAACCATCTTTAATTGCAACTTCCATAGCTACTGCTTCTTGTATTAAGTCAGTAGGCATAAGTTTTGCATTATATGGTGACATAACAACCATTCCTTCTGCCATGCCATCCCAAGTATCTTTTTCTTCCCAAGTTCCATCAACAACAGCTTGAGCTCTTTGAGCGTAGTATGGTCCCCAAATATCTTCAATTGCAGTTAAATGTGCGTTAGGACAAAATTCTTCCTGGTTTGAAGCTTGACCAAAAGCAAGAACTCCAGCTTTTTCAGCAGCTTGACATGGCGCATAAGTATCAGTGTGCTGAACTAAAATATCCGCACCTTGATTGATTAAAGTATTTGCTGCATCAGCTTCTTTACCTGGATCATACCAAGTAAAAGCCCAAATAATTTTAATTTTAATATCTGGGTTAACTTTAGAAGCTGCTAAATAAAAAGCGTTAATTCCTCTAACAACCTCAGGAATTGGAAATGATGCAATATATCCAATGGTATTTGTCTTAGTTAAATGTCCAGCTATATGTCCAGAAATTGTTCTTCCTTCATAAAATCTAGCTGAATATGTAGAAACGTTTGCCGCCCTTTTGTATCCAGTTGCATGTTCAAATTTTACATCAGGAAACTCATTTGCAACTTCTAACGTTTGATCCATGTAGTTAAACGAAGTAGTAAAAATTAAGTCATGACCAGAAGCAGCTAATTTACGAATTGCTCTTACAGCATCAGCATTTTCTGGAACATTTTCAATATAAGTAGAAGTAACAGCGTCACCAAGCTGACTTTCCATGTATTGTCTTCCAACATCATGCATGTACGTCCAACCATGGTCACCTGGAGGGCCTATATAAATAAAGCCAACTTTTTTGGGGTCTGCATTGGCTGATCCAATTGAAATCCCTAAAATAGAAATAGTTAGTATTAGTAGTCTAATCATTTTAACCTCACCTGCTAAAAATAATTGTTATTCAACATCTTTCTTAAAGGTCGCTCAACGATTCTTAATACAAATATTAAAAAAAAAGTGGATATCTATCTACCCTTGAAAAAAGGTATTGTGAGAGACGCTGGGGCACTTAACTTTATCCTAAGACGATTACTAGAAATTATTATCAATACGATCATAGTCGCTAAATATGGAGCCATATTAAAGAACTGACCAGGAAAGTTTAAACCCCATGCTTGAAGATTCATTTGCAAAATTGAAACACCACCAAAAATATAGGCTCCAATCAAAATTCTACCCGGTTTCCATGTTGCAAATACAACCAAAGCAAGAGCAATCCACCCTCTTCCAGCAGTCATGTTTTCTTGCCACATTGGAGCATAACATATCGACATATAAGAGCCTGCCAATGCACACATACTTCCACCAAACAAGATACCAAGTAATCGTATCTTTATAACACTATACCCAAGAGCATGAGATGAGTCATGTGATTCTCCAACAGCTCTAAAAATTAAACCTAATTTAGTTTTATAAAAAAAATAACTTACTAAAAATACTATAACAAAAGATAGGGCTACAAAAAAATAAGGGTTTAATCCTGTAATTGGTGTTCCTATATATTGTTTACCAATCATTGAACTTAGACCAATACCAAAAATTGTAAGTGCTAAACCAGTTGCTACTTGATTGGACATTAA
>CACJAV010000030.1 GCA_902591485.1 uncultured Alphaproteobacteria bacterium | reverse complement strand
AATATTTTAAATAAATTAAAACTTAGACTACTGTTAATAAATGCTCAGCAGATGATACTTTATACTCTCCTGGCTCTTCAATAAATGTTTTTTCAATAATATTATCTCTAACGATCATCGCAAATCTTTTTGATCGCATACCCATAAAATTTTTTGATTTATCAGTAAGTAAATTTAGATTTTGGGAAATTTCCCCATTACCATCGGCTATACCAATTATCCTATCACCATCAGTATAGCTCAGTATCCAGGAATGCATAACAAAGTTATCATTTACTGATAGACAATAAATATTATCGATTCCTTTATTTATAATTTTTTGATATAACTTGATAAAACCTGGCATATGTTTTTCAGTACAAGTTGGAGTGAATGCTCCAGGAACTCCAAAAATAATTACAGATTTATTTTTTAATTCTTCAGATAGAAAAACTTTTGATGTTATGCCTTTTTCTATAATTGGAACTTCAATTTTAGGGATAATACTATTCATTATTAATTTTATTAATTGCTTCTACTAATTCTTTTTCAGAAAGCAACTCTGATAATAATATTCCATTAGGAAAGTTTTTAGAAAAAAAAGCGTTAAATGGAATGCCAAAACGATCATATTTTTCCAAAAATATATTTATCTTTTCATTTGGCCTTGTCCAATCCGCTCTTATCAAAATAATATTGTTTTCTTTAAATTCTTTGATCATAGTATTTGAATTAAGAACATTAATTTTATTAAATTGACATGTTGCACACCAATCAGCTGTAATATCTAAAAAAATAATTTTATCTTGTTCGATTAACTGATTAATATCAACAGTAAAGAAATTAACCCAATCTTTATCGTTTCCAATTGATGATTGTTGGTGAAATAATTGTAAGGACGATGAAAAGAAAATACATATTAGAACAACTAATGCGATGGTGTTCTTAAATAGCGGAATTTTTCTTCGATAAGTGATAATTAGTAGTAAAAAAATAGATAAAAATAGAAAATAAAAATTGAAAAAACTTAATAAAATATTTGAAAGCCATATAACTGTTGCAAAAAGCAATAGTCCTAGAAAATATTTAACATAAATCATCCATTTACCTGGTTTTGGTATAAAATTTATAAGCTTAGGAAATAAAGCAACTACTAAGTATGGTGAAGACATCCCAATACCCATAAATAAAAAAATACTCATTCCTGTCATATAGTTTTGTGTAAATGCAGCTGTAATTGCAGTGCCAACAAAAGGTGCAGAGCAAGGAGTAGCCATTAGGGTTGCAAAAAACCCATTAAAAAAGTCTTTTAAAAATAACTTATTACTTGAGCCTATAACAGTTAGATTGCTCAAATTATGTGGCAAATTGATTTCAAATTGCCCAAACATATTCATCATAAATAGAAAAATAATAAGAGTAATAAATATTAAAAAATAAGGTTGTTGAAATTGCATTCCCCATGCAATAGTAAAATTAAAATATTGTAGTATTAAAAAAAATAATCCCAAAAGTAAAAACGAAGTTACAATCCCGGATGCAACAATTAAAAAACTAATCCTAGCAGTGGTTCGTTCTGTAGTAAAAACAGACAATAATTTAATAGATAGAATTGGAAAGACGCAAGGCATAACATTTAAAATCAAACCAGCTAATAATGATATTAAAGCATAAAATATAAATGTATCTATTTTGGAATTAGGGATATTATTTGCCTTTTCTAATGATAGAAGGTGCGTAAAGTTATGATTTGCATCTTTTAGAACTACCTCTAAAGGAAAACTATCTTTAGATATTAACTTCTTATTGAAATCAAATTCGGCAATAATTAATTTATTATTTGCTGAATAAGAAATAGTACTTTGAACAACTGGAAGGCCAAAAGGTGTATGTAAAAAAATTTCTGGATTAAAAAAACTTTTTTCTGACTCAATTTTAAGTTGAATTGTTGATAAATTATCACCTTCAAAAACATTTGCATTTATATTTTTTAGATAAGATCTACTAAAATCTTTTTCTGGCAATATTGATAGTGCTTGTTCAATATGAAAATAGTTATCTGTAATTTTTTTTTCACCAGCTGGGATGTTTAAAAAAATTCGTGCATCTCCTGGTATACATACTTCCTTACAGATTAAATAATTTATATTGAAATCTAGAATTATATCTTGAAGTTCATTTTCAATTTCAATCTCAAGTGGAAAAATTACATTATCTTGATATCCAAGCGAAGTTAATCCCAAAATCTCAAATTTAATAGGCGTAGGCCATAAAATTTTAATACTATTAATATTTGATGAGTTTTCCCACGAAATATTTTGAGCAAAACCACCATCACCGGGCGATTTCCAGTAAGTTTTCCAACCAGATTGCATTTGATATTCAAGCCCAATAACAATATTTTTTGAAGAGTTTTGTGAGTATGGTGAAATCAGTCTCAATTTTGATGTCTCTCCAACTGCCCATTCGCTAGTCAAGGCAAATGCAGTATTAAAAAAGAAACAGCATAAAATAATACTTATTAGAAATTTCAATATTTTGGAAGTTCCATTCATATAAATTACTATTGTAATATATAGTAATAGGCTATTGAAATACTATAAATAATACGAATATATATAATTATGAATTTAACAGGAAAGTTGCTAGTTTCAATGCCATCTCTAGAAGATGAGAGATTTTATAAAACTGTAATATATATATGTGCCCACTCTTCTGAAGGCACGATGGGTATTATTATAAATAAAAAAATTGATTATGATTTATACCCTGATTTATTGGAACAACTTGGAATCGATAAACCCCTTGGTAATAAAAAATTATATATTCGCTATGGTGGGCCGGTAGAAACTGGTAGAGGCTTTGTCTTACACTCTGATGAGGTAATACAAAAAGAAACACTCTCAATTGTTAAAGGTGTTGCTTTAACAAGTACTTCAGAATTTTTTGAAGATCTTTCAAAGGGAAAAGGTCCAGCTAATAACATATTAGCTCTAGGTTATGCAGGTTGGGGCCCAGGACAGATAGAGAAAGAATTACTTGCTAACAGTTGGATGACTCTTGATGCTAACTCTACATTCTTATTTGATGATGAGGTATCAAATAAGTGGAATAAAGCATATAACTTATTAGGTGTAGACCCAAATAAACTATCACAGTTTTCAGGAAGGGCTTAATTAGAGATTAATTTCAAAAATTCGCTCTGTTTCTTTTTCAGAGATTTTTTTAATTTTAAATTTTTCAGTTTTAACTAATTTTTCACCTTTATTTGTTACAAATGATTTCATTTTCAAAACTTCTTTTTCTGGCATTTTTCTCTCATATTTCAAAATGTATTTTTTATTAGAAATACTAAAAATTGTTTTCATAACTCCTCCAACATAATTCAATCTATTTAATGATTAAAGATATTTTTCTGTTTTTTTACCCATTCTATTACTAAATTTGAGTACTCATCAGATAAAAAATAATTTTTTATTCTTTTATCTTTATTATTCTCAATTTTTTTGAAAATTTTTTTATCCAAACCTTCATTTAGTAAATTTTGAATACTAGATCTTGATCCTAGTACTTTAGGTACATTACTACATAATTTCTCATAAGATATTCCATCAAAATTATTTTTAGAAAAAACTTCCATAATAACTGCATAATGCAACATAGACTTATTAAAAAATTTGCCAAAAAAATCTTTACTTTCTAAACTAGTGTAAAGAGCATTTTTTTTGAGCTTTATAATTTCTTCTGCATTCATATTTATTTCCAGTTAAAAGTAGAGGATTTTAATCCTCTACTTATAAATTTAGGTTTTTATGAACAAATTCAAGATAAGACGGTGAAATCTAATCCCTAATTGAATAAGCTACAACACCAACTTCAGCTTTATCAGTTCCAAGTTTTTCCGCTTCCTCACTTATTCTTAGACCCATTGATATTTTTAATAGGTAAATCACAACATAAGATGCGATAAAAACAAATAGACATACTGAAATCACTCCAAGTAATTGAATGCCATATGAAGCATCAGGGTTTGTAAAAGGAACAACTAAAGTTCCCCATATTCCTGCAAACATATGTACGGGTATTGCACCAACAACATCGTCTAGTTTAAGAGAGTTTAGTAATTGTGTACCGTAATACATAATAATTCCACCTATTGCTCCAATACCAATAGATAATAATGGTGAAGGCATCAAAGGCTCAGCGGTTATAGAAACTAAGCCTGCGAGTGCACCATTAAGCATCATAACAATATCAGTTTTTCCACCTATTAGCCTCGTAATTATAGCTCCTGCCATACAGCCGCCACATGCTGCAAGTTGTGTATTCATAAAAATTTTAGACATAGCAGTTGCATCTTCATAAGAGCCAAGCGCTAATTGAGATCCTCCATTAAATCCATACCAGCCCATCCATAGAATAAATGTTCCAAGCGTGACTAAAGGAATTGAAGATGGAGCAAAAGGAGCCATATTTGCAGGCTCACCTGAGTCTGTAAACCTTCCTAGCCTTGGACCTAATAATATGACACCCGCTAATGCAGCTGATCCACCACAAGCATGAACTAAAGTTGATCCAGCAAAGTCTGAGAAACCAAGTGCGTCAAGCCAACCGCCGCCCCACTCCCATCCCATTTGGATTGGATAAATAAAACCTCCTAGAATTGCGGCAAATGCAAAAAATGGCCAAATTTTAATTCTTTCTGCTACTGCTCCAGAAACTATGGAAACCGTTGCACAAACAAATAAAGCTTGAAAAAACCAATCAGAAGCATCTGAATAACCAGTATCAAGGGATGTATTATCCGTCCAAATTGAAAATGAACCAATAAATCCACCTTCCGGGACACCATAACCCATGTTATAGCCAAATAAGTAAAATACAATTGAAACAATAGCAAATTTACCAATGTTTTTTGCAGCTATTGTTGAAACACTTCTTGTGGTGACTAACCCTGATTCTAAGAATAAAAAACCTGCTGCCATCCACATTACGAGAAATCCGCATACTAAAAAAGAAAATGTATTTAGTATGTACGCTACTTCAGCATCAACGCCAGCTCGAGCATAAGAGCTTAAAAGTAAAAAAAATGATAAAATACTTATAAAATAAAGAGTTTTTTTAAACATTAATCCTCCATTATAAATTTCACAAGACACAACTCACCTTAAGTCATGTGCTACTATTCATGCTTAGCTATGGAAATTAATATATAAGATCCGCGTTCCTTCGGTTAACCCTACTTCCGATCTGCCTAAGCAGATTGAACGATTTAATAACTTTGCATGCGTTCCTTCGGCTTTCACCTACTTCCGTCATGATAATCATGATGAACGTGATTATTTATTTAATAAAAATTATAAATTTTGTAAGTTTAAAAAACGAAAAATAGATATGCAAAAATTGCATACCTAGATATGCAAATATTAAATATATGTTTTTTATTATTTTATAAGATTTTCTTAAAATTATTATACAAATTTTCAGCATTAAAATTCATATCACTCATGTTATCCTGAGCTACTTTGTCAAACTTTTGAAGCGCTCCTTTCCCCATGCTATCTTCAAGAGCAATTTCATATTCTGGAACACACGCCCATTGTGATACTGTGTTATCTTTAATTTCAATGTGGAACTGAATTCCATACGCATGTTCCTTGTATTTAAAAATTTGATACTTTGTCGTGGGTGATGATCCTAGGAGTGTTACATTATTGTTAGACTCCAAATCTTGTACTTCATAACTATGCCACTGTAATGCTTTAATAGATTGATTAAACTCCCCAAATAGATGATCCTTAGAATATTCTTTACTCATTTCTATATCCAAAATACCAATTTCAGGTGGAATAGATTTTGCTACTTTACCACCTACCACTTCTCCTAACAACTGACACCCAAGACAAAAACCTAAATAAGGTTTTTCTAGCTCAACAACAAATTCTTTAATTTTCTTTTTTTCATCAATTAACCATGGATACTCTTTTTCCATCCACGTGTCCATAGGACCTCCCATACAAAACATTCCATCGAATTTTTTGATATCTTTTGGAATAGTCTCGCCTTCATCTAACTCAACAGTAGTAAGATGAAAATTATCTCGTTTCATTAAATCTAAAATATATCCAGGTGTTTCAATATTAATATGTTGCAGAATTATAATATTTTTGCTCATTTTTTTTCTAAATTTAGTAATTTCTTTTTAAGTTTTATACCACCTAATCCTGAGAAACCACCTAAACTACCGTCCGACCTCACTACTCGGTGACAGGGTGTAATTATTAAGTGTTTATTTTGCCCACATACATTCCCAACATACCTAGGAGAAGTATTCAAAGTTTTTGCAATATCACCATATGTTTTGGTTGAGCCATACTTAATTAATCTTAACTGATTCCAGATTTTTTTTTGAAGCGGCGTACCCTTGATTTTTAATTTAGTTGAAAATTTTTTTCTTTTACCTTTAGCAAATTCAATTATTTGTTTTTTCAGTTTTGTTAAAACAATGCTTTTACCTTTATTTTTTTTCTTTCCAAATTCAATGGACACAATTAGATTATTCTCCTCACTAAGAGTAATCCACCCCAAAGATGTGCTAAAGGTTATTGTATTCATAATCAAACCTTACAAAAATACAGATGTTTTTCAATTCTATTTATATAAAATATTATTTTTCTCATTGAAATAAATATAACATTCTATTAGTTTATTTATATTATGGATGAAGATAATCTAAATATAGAAATAAGAAGATTTTTAAAAAAAGTTGGTATAACCTCTCAGCGTGAAATTGAGAATTATATAAGAAAAAAATTTGCAGAAGGCTCTCTAAAAACAGATCAAGCAATAGAAATATCTATGGTTTTATCAACAAAAGATGATGACCTTATAAATACCGTAAAAGAAACTATTATAATTAAATAAATGTTTAAGGATAAAATAGTAATTGTAACTGGTTCTGGAAGTGGAATAGGAAAATCTATCGCTAAAATGTTTTCTGAAAAAGGCGCGATAGTATGCGCAACTGATCAAGATTTGGAAAAAGCAAAAAAAACATCAAGTGAATGTGTCAATAAAAGTTATCATTTTAAATTAGATGTAACTAATAAATTAAATATTAAAGAAGTATTTAATGAAATTATTAACTCTGTAGGCAATTACCAAATATTAATTTCAAATGCAGGAGTTTCTACTATGAATTATATTGAAGACCTTACTGAAGATGAATGGGAATTTAATATGAATGTAAATGCAAAAGGTATTTTTTTAACAAATCAAGAAGCAATAACTTATTTTAAGAAAAATAAAATTATGGGAAGAATTGTTAATACTGCTTCTCTTGCTGCTAAGATTGGAGCGCCACTTTTAGCACACTATTCTGCAAGTAAGTTTGCAGTGGTTGGTTTTACTCAAGCTGCTGCAAGAGAAACTGCAAAATTTGGTATAAGAGTTAATGCAGTTTGTCCTGGATTTGTAAAAACATCGATGCAAGAAAGAGAGATTGAATGGGAAGCCAAATTACGATCTTTAAGCCCTAAACAAGTAATTGATGATTATATCTCTCAAACACCTCTAGGAAGATTAGAAGAACCAGAAGACGTTGCAAAAGTTGTATTATTTTTGTCGGGAAGTGATTCTGATTTTATGACTGGACAAGCCATAAATGTTACAGGTGGTATTTACACAACTTAATTAATGAAAAAAAATATTTTATATATTTTAAGTCATATTATTTTAATCTTCTTCTCTTTGATAATTGTTCTGCCATTACTTTGGATATTAAGAAATAGTTTTACTGATAAACTTAATGCATATAAAATTCCACCAGAGCTTTCGCCAATTATTTTAGACAATTATATCGAAATATTTACAAAATATCCTTTTGGTTCATATTTTTTTAATAGTTTTATAATTGCTTTTTTTACAACACTTATCTCACTACCTTTCGCTGCAATGATAGCTTATGCTTTTGCAAAATTTAATACTGGTGGTAAATATCTAAGGCTTTTTCTTTTATCTACACAAATGATTCCACCCATAATAATTGTTTTACCAATTTTTAGTATTTATTTAAGTTTAAACTTAATAAATAATTATTTTGGATTGGTGATAGCACACACAACTATAATATTACCTTTTTTATCGTGGATGCTAATATCCTTTTACTCTAGAGATATTTTTTTAATTGAATCAGCCGCAAGATCTGATGGAGCAACAAGATTTCAAGCATTCTACTTAATTGCATTGCCTTTAATAGCACCAGGATTAATTGCTGCAGGTCTTTTAGGTTTTATCTTAAGCTGGAATGAATTCATTTTTATCTTAATTTTATCGGGTAAGGCAACCTCAACATTACCTATTGGCTTATCTACTTTAAGTACACATAGAGGG
>CACJAV010000029.1 GCA_902591485.1 uncultured Alphaproteobacteria bacterium | reverse complement strand
AATCAAAAAGATTTTTAGAGGAATTTAAAACATACAAACATGCTTTTGAGCATATTATTTCAAGTGTAATTAATAAAAAGAATGATAGGGCTTTTTTTAAAACAGCAATCTGTCTGAGTATAAAAAAAAACTACCATGTTGTTTTTGAGGGAGTGGTTAATGGAAGAATATCAACAAAACCAAAAGGGGTAAATGGTTTTGGGTATGATCCAATTTTTATTCCTGATGGATATAAAAAAACATTTGCAGAAATGAATTCTAAAGAAAAAAACAAAATTAGTCATAGATTAATTGCGCTTAGAAAAATGGAGTCTTTTTTATTTAATTAATTTGAAGCGCCTTACCTTTGTGTATTTTAAGAATTCCTAGCTCTCTTTCAATTAGATTGCCATTAAAATAAAAATTCCCATCAACACCATCAAATATTATACTTTTATTATCAACAAGCTTGTAGAAATCTTTTAGTTTGTATTCATTATTTATTAAGAAAGCTAACAGCCCAACTAGATCATAGGGTAGTGTTGAAATTCTCATTAAATCTTCACCATAAAAAGTAGCATATTCATTAATTAGGTGCTCTCTTTTACTATATTCAACTCCTGGAAAAATTGCATTCTGCAAAGATGGCTCATTAAAAAAAATTACATCATCCCATGCGCCCGTTCCAATAAATTTAACTATATTTGGGTCAATGTCATAGTATGCTAAAAGGGGGGCAACTTGCAAAAGCCTGACCCCATAATCAGCTATTAATACATGGGTAAAATCATAATTGTTTGTGGTGGTAAATCTCTCGAGTCTTTTTAATCTTTGTTTTGATTTTTCATCTTTTTTGAGAGCAAGGAGTTTTTTTTGTCTATTAAGTTCAAATTTTCTCAACTCATATTTCCCAAGTTCTTTTATTGCATTTCTAATATCTTGTAAGTTTTCTTTATATGAAGCCCTATTAACAATAACAGAATTACTATTTTGAGAAACAACATCCACTGTTTCATTAATTTTATACCCATAGGCGTTTTCAGGATAAATGACCGCAACATTAGAATCGTCTGGCAAATAATCAAATATCGTTTTGATCTCATTATGAGGAAAGAAATTTATTAGAAAGACACAATCATTTGCTAAGGATCTATTTGAGGAAAAAGAAAAGAAAAGCACTCCATCTTTGCAAAATTTATTTAATTCCGTGGTATTTTCAGTGCTTATAGGTCCAAAAAAAACTGAACCAGGGTCAAGATTGTTTTTTACATACTCGATAAGATCTGAATTATTATCGTAGACATGAATATTAAAACTAATGTCTTCAATCCTTCTTTTATAAACTGCTAATTCAATTATATTCAAAAATTGGTTAACAATTTTTGGATCGTCATTTTTTGATATTAAAACCTTAATATTCTTTGAAAGAATAACGTTAAGACCTTTGTATTGTTGAGCTTCAGCTATTTGGTTTTGGTCTTGGTTAAGTTCTGTTTTTTGTTTATTTGTTGAATCTGGCTTATCTTCTAATGGTCTAGTTACATTAATTTCTTCTAGACCAGTTACATTAATTTCTTTGCTGCTCAAATCTTTATAATTATTTACTGGAGCACAAGAAAATAAAAATATAAATAGAAAAAAAATGGAAATAATGCTTAATGGTCTATACATTGTAGCAACACCTATAGGAAATATGGGGGATATAAGCAACAGAGCAATAGATACGCTTAAAAATGTAGAATTTATTATTTGCGAAAACCCTAATCATTCAAGAAAACTAATGTCTAAATTTGGCATTAAAAAGAAATTAGTATCATTACATGACCACAATGAAGAAGAAATAACAAAAAATTACATTGAAAAAATAAAGAAAAATCCTGTTGCTTTAATTTCAGATGCTGGATCTCCTTTAGTTTCTGACCCAGGTTACAAACTTTTGCGACAATGTATAAAGGATAATATTTTTGTTACTACGGTTCCTGGCGCTTCATCAATTATTTCAGCGCTACAATTATCTGGGCTTCCTGTTAATGATTTTGTTTTTGTTGGCTTTGCTCCCAAAAGCAAAAAAAAACTTTTTGATTTTTTAAAACCGATAACTTCTGAAAAAAGAACGGCAGTTGTATTTGTGTCTAGTCATAAGATAGCTCAAACATTAACAACATTGTCTGAGGTGCTTCCAGATAGAAAAATATCAGTTTGTAAAGAAATTACTAAGCTAAACGAAAAGGTATTTTATGGATTTCCCAAAAAAGTTCTTAATGCTATTTTGTCTAACAAAAAGTATTCTTTGGGTGAGTTTGTTGTTGTTGTAGAAGGAGAAAAAAATAATAGCAAAATTGATAAAAAAAATATTAGTTCTGACACAAAGAAAATTATTAAGAGGCTTTTAGAAAAATTTTCTTTGACTGAAACCGTCGAAATAGTGCATAAAATTAGTTATATTGAAAAAAAACACATATATAAAAAGGCATTAGAAATTAAAGATGAAAATAATAAATAATTTAATAGGCTATTCGTTGTTTCTTTTTTTTCTTTATGCCTGTGCCCCCGCTCAAATTGTAGGAACTGGAGCTGGAAGCGCCATGGTTATTGCTGAAGGTGAGCGTAGCATGGGCTCCGTAATAGATGATGCAACTATTAAAGTAAATATTGCAGCTAAATTTATAAGCTCTGAAGATAATTTATTTGTTGATATTAGTACAACGGTGCTTAATGGAAGAGTTTTATTGACTGGTCTGGTAGACAATCAAGAAATAAGAATAGATGCAGTTAGAAGGGTTTGGGAAGTTGATGGTGTAAAAGAGGTAATAAACGAAATACAAATTGGCAACAGGGCCACACTAAAAGAATATGCAAATGATTTATGGATAAATACACAAGCAAAAGGTCTGGCTGCAAAAACAGTTGGTCTACGGGTTGTTGGTTATAATTTTGAAACAATTCAGGGCAAAGTCTATATCGCAGGAATAACATCTAGACCAAAGCAGCTTGAAGATCTTATTGATGCTGTTAAAACAATTAAGGGTGTAAAAGAAATAGTAAATTACGTTATTATAAAGGAAAACTAGCTATTTATTTTGGGCCCAATTCTTTCACCACCTAATATGTGGACGTGAAAATGGGGAACTTCTTGCCCTCCATCATTGCCTGAATTAGAAATAACTCTATAGCCTGATTCTTTAATACCAAGCTTTTCAACAACCAAATTTATTTTTTGAAAAAAATTAGCCACAATCTCTTTGTCATTATTTTCTATAAATTCTGAAAAATTAACACATTTTACTTTGGGTATGCCAAGCACATGAACTTTTGAGACAGGGTTTATGTCTTCAAAAAACAAGACGTCTTCATCCTCATAAACTTTTTTACATGGAATTTGGCCTTTAATTATTTTAGCAAAAATATTGTCGTTATCGTACATTTCTTCTTTTTAATATTTCTTTTTCCAATTCATTAAATTTAATTTTTTTTGCTGAAAGCAAAACAAACAGATGGTACAAAACATCAATTGACTCTTCAATTGTTCTTTTTTTAGATCCTTTTAAAAAATCTATTATTAGTTCTGAGCTCTCCTCACCAAATTTTTGGGCTATTTTTTTTTCCCCTTCTTTGAACAACTTTTTAGTATATGAATTTTTTTTATTAGACTTTTTTCTAAGCTCAATAGTTTCATATAAATCTGAAAATAAATTTTTCATCTATAATCTCACAGCAATATTTTTTGTTTTTAAAAATTCTTTCACTTCCATTATACTAATTTCATTAAAATGAAATACTGAGGCGGCAAGAAGGGCGTCGGCCTGTCCTTTTTCAGCCCCTTCATAAAAATGATCTATTTTTCCAACACCTCCGCTTGCAATAAGTGGGATATCAAGAATTTTACTTGCTTTAGTTAAAAGCTCTATGTCGAAACCAAGTTTTGTTCCATCTCTGTCCATTGATGTTAGTAATATTTCTCCAGCGCCTAGATTTTGAGTTTTTTCTAACCAGCCAAAGGCTTCGATATTTGTATTAATAGTTCCACCATGAGAATGAACCATCCAAGAAGAGCCAATTTTTTTTACATCAATCGCTACAACTATACACTGATTTCCAAAATGCTCTGATGCGTTTTTAATTATATCTGGATTTTTAATTGCAGCAGAATTTATAGAAACCTTGTCTGCCCCAGCCATAAGAGAGTCTTTTATATTTTTAATTGATTTTATTCCACCGCCTACAGTTAGAGGAATAAAAACCTCCTCAGCTGTTTTTTTTAAAACATCTAACATTGTGTCTCTCTCTTCAAGCGAAGCGCTGATATCCAAGAAACAAACTTCATCAGCGCCATTCTCTGAATAAAATTTTGCTTGCTCGACTGGGTCACCTGCGTCAACGAGATCAATAAAGTTTATGCCCTTTACAACTCTTCCATCTTTAACATCTAGACATGGAATAATTCTTTTTTTAAGCATATACATCTAATAATTTATCAGCCTCTTTGAGGTCGAGAGATCCAACATAGAAAGCTTTACCTGCTATAACCCCTTCTAGTTGTGGTGTATAAATTTTTTTTAAACCCTTAATGTCTTCAATGTCCTTAAGCCCACCACCAACAATAAATTTTTTTGAAGTAAGTTTTATATTTGATGAAATCATATTAAAGTTTAAACCAGCGAGCATTCCATCACTTTCAATATCAGTTAGAACATATCCTCTTGTATGCGTTTTATCATAATTTTCAAAAATTTTAGTAGATGTGAAAGGGCTTTTACTTTCCCATCCATTAACCATTACAGTTTCACCTACAAGATCAAGCGCTACATAAATTTGGTCTTTGTAAGACTCTGCAAGCGCAATAACTTTTTCAATATTTTTTACCGCGTATGATCCAATTATTAAATAATTAATACCTATTTCAAAATATTTGTGGGCAATCTCGTTGTTTCTTATTCCGCCGCCTAGCTGAATAGGTATTGAGATACTCTTTCTAATTTTTTCAATTATTTTTGTATTTATGTCGTTTCTTCCAAAAGCCGCATCAAGATCTACTAAGTGTAATCTGGCACAGCCTTGATCTTCAAAAAGCTTTGCTTGATCTATTGGGTTTTCACTAAATACTATGCTTGTGTCATCCTTGCCTTTTGTTAATCTAACACATTTATTGTCTTTTAGGTCAATTGCAGGAAAAATTTTCACTATATTTTTTTATAATAGTAATAACCTTTTATGGGGCTTCCATTAATATAAGCATACTGAGGATTTTCTCCCCATTTAACAAAACCCTTACTCTCAAAAAGTTGTATGGCCGCTGTTTGTGTTTCTCTTATATCAAGTTGAATGCTGTTCTTGCTATTTTCTTTTGATTTTGCAACCGCATAATCAATCATCGCTTTAGCTAAACCATAACCCCTTGCCCATGGAGCAACAAAGTGAGACTGTATTCTTGCGATAGTTTTTTGAGCTTCGTTGTTAGAGGGGTAAAAAGAAAGCTGCATTGAACCTGCGATGTCATTGTTAAGCCTTCCTACAATTAACTTATTTGTATTTATTAAAAGCATGCCGTTCCAGTATTTTTTTAGAACTTCTCTAGGTGGAACAGTAATCCAGCCGAAACCTCCTCCTGCTTTAATTGCTTGTTCTGTGTTATAACAAAGGTCTGCTAAGTCAGTATTCGATATAGTGTGAAGCTCATCAACATTTATGTTTATTTGTTCTTTTGTTAAAACCTTCATAAATTTATAAAATCTTTAATTATGTTCAATCCTTGATTTGAGCTTTTCTCAGGATGAAATTGACAGCCATATACATTTTCTTTGTTCACAATTGAAGGAAAATTTATTGCATATTTTGTTTCCGCAAGAACATTATCACTATTTGTACAATCAAAATAATAACTATGAACAAAATAATAATCATTTTCTGCTGGTTTTATTTCAGAGTTTTTGTTAACAATTTTAATACTATTCCATCCCATATGAGGAAGTTTAGTATCGGCACCAGGTAGTTTTTTTATTGTCCCCTCAATCCAGCCTAATCCCTGATGATTGCCATTTTCCTCGCTGCTGTCAGCTAGGAGTTGCATACCAACACAAATACCAAAAAAGGGCCTTTGTTTAATTTTTACAAATTGGTTTAACTCATCTTCCATGCCTGGAATTTTTTGTATGCCGTCCATGCAGGTTTTAAATGCTCCCTGGCCAGGCAAAACTACATGTGTAGAAAGTTCTAATTTTTTTGGATTATTTGATATTTGAATTTCTGCATCAATGCCTATTGAGCCGGCAGCTTTAATGAAAGATTGTTGTGCAGATAACAGATTGCCAGAACCATAGTCAACTATGGTAATTGTTTTTTTCATTAAACTAAAGCACGCCTTTAGACGATGGTATAATATTCTTTATTCTTTCATCAATTGTTAGTGCGACCCGAACACTTCTTGCAAACGACTTAAAGCAGGACTCTATGATATGATGATTGTTAGTTCCGTAAAAATTTTCAATATGAAGATTACATTTTGCATTATTGGTAAATGCTTTAAAAAATTCTTTAAAAAGCTCAGTGTCCATTTCTCCAATTTTCTCCAAACCTAACTCAACTTTCCATACAAGCTCAGGTCTGCCAGAAAAATCAATAATTGTTCGAGATAGACTCTCATCCATTGTTATATAAAAGAAGCCGTATCTGTTTATTCCTTTTTTATCCCCTATTGCTTTATTAATAGCATCAGAAAGGGCATAGGCAGTATCTTCGACAGTGTGGTGAAAATCAACGTGTGTATCTCCATCAACACTAAGCTCAACATCTATTAAACTGTGATGAGAGAAAATTTCAAGCATGTGATCAAAAAAACCTATACCAGTATTAATTCTCGATACCCCAGTTCCATCAATTTTTAATTTACAGGCTATTTTGGTCTCTTTTGTATTTCTTTCTATAGATGCAGTTCTCATAAATCCGCCTAATATCAGTGATATATAAAATATTCTAGGTAAATCACTTGATTAAAATAATTAAGTAGCCATTTTATCCTTAGAAAATAAGATAATGATAAAATCTACAACAATTATAGGTATTAGAAAAGATAATCTGGTCGTTGTGGCAGGTGATGGTCAGGCAAGTTTTGGCAATACCGTTATGAAGGCAAATGTAAAAAAAATAAGAAGGCTAGGTCAAGACAATTCTGTTATTTCAGGTTTTGCCGGCTCAACAGCCGATGCTTTTGCTTTGTTTGAAAGACTCGAATCAAAACTTGATCAGTATAAAAACCAACTGAAGAGAGCTTGTGTTGAACTAGCTAAAGATTGGAGAACTGATAGATATCTTAGAAGGCTTGAGGCGATGATGATTGTTGCTGATAAAGATATAAGTTTGCTTCTGTCTGGAACTGGTGATGTAATTGAGTCTGATGATGGAATATTAGCTATTGGATCGGGAGGCCCTTATGCCAACAGCGCGGCAAAGGCCCTAATTAAAAACACAGAAATGAACGCAGAAGAAATTGCTATCGAGTCTTTAAATATTGCTGCTGATATTTGTATTTACACTAATCATAATATTATTTCAGAAAAAATAGAACTATAATGGAATCAAGTTTCAGTCCAAGAGAAACAGTTTCAGAGCTTGATAAATTTATTATAGGTCAAAAAAATGCCAAGCGTGCAGTTGCTGTGGCTCTTCGAAACAGGTGGAGGCGCAAACAATTAGATCAAGATCTGCAAGATGAGATAGTCCCAAAAAACATTCTTATGGTAGGACCAACAGGTTGTGGCAAAACAGAAATTTCACGCCGCTTAGCAAAATTAGCAGACGCTCCCTTTATTAAAGTTGAGGCTACGAAATTTACTGAGGTTGGATATGTTGGAAGAGATGTTGAACAAATTGTTCGAGATCTTGTTGAAATAAGTATTAACAAAACTAAAGAGAAGATGGGTCAAGAGGTGAAAGCAAAAGCAGAAAAAAATGCAGAAGAAAAAATTTTGGACATTTTAGTTTCTTCAACATCAAGCCCATCTACAAGAGAAACCTATAGACAAAAACTTAGGTCCGGCGAGCTAAACGATAAAGAGGTTGAAATACCAGTGTCTGCAAACCCTTCGATGAACCTACCAACCATGGATATTCCTGGGATGCCTGGTTCGCAAATGGGTATGATAAACTTAGGTGATGTATTTGGAAAAAATTTTGGCAAACAAAAAAAAATGAAAAAAATGACAGTTAAAGAGTCTCACGCTTATTTGTTACAAGAAGAAACAGAAAGGTTATTAGATCAAGATAAGATTACAGCACGTGCGCTTAATGATGTTGAACAAAATGGAATAGTTTTTATTGATGAGATAGATAAAATAACCTCAAGAAGTGAGAGGTCAGGCGCCGATGTTTCCAGAGAAGGGGTTCAGAGAGATTTGCTACCACTCATTGAGGGAACGGCAGTATCAACAAAACACGGTGTTGTAAAAACTGACTATGTATTGTTTATTGCTTCTGGGGCTTTTCACTTATCAAAACCATCAGATATGCTTCCTGA
>CACJAV010000028.1 GCA_902591485.1 uncultured Alphaproteobacteria bacterium | reverse complement strand
CAACCAAAACTTTTTTTTGTCATTGTAATTAAAGTTTTGCTCATTTTATCATTTTCTTTCGCCAAGGGTAGTGAACTTCCAACGTGCATAATTTCAGAAACTTTTTGTAAATCCTTACCTAAATTTCCTCCAGGGTGAAAACTTTTAAACTGACTACTTTTAAAGCCTTTAAGTTCTAATAAAGCCATTGCTATACAATCCCCTATCACTAACATCAATGTGGTAGAGCTTGTTGGAGCTAAATTATGCGGGCAAGCCTCAACAGGTTTTTTATATACTATGCCTACGGTTGAGTTTTTGTGCAAAGTACTTTTTGAATTACTTGATATGCTAACCATAGGTATATCAAAACGCTTGGAGTAACTGATTATATTTTTTAATTCAGATGTTTCGCCAGAATTTGAAATTGCTAAAATACAATCGTCTTTCGTAATACCGCCAAGATCACCATGACTAGCTTCTGTTGCATGAATTAAATATGAAGGAGATCCAGTAGAAGCTAATGTTGCTGAAATTTTGTTACCAATATGAGCACTTTTCCCAACACCAGTTACTATAACTCTGCCCTTAACTTTACTAAGAAGAATAACAGCTTTGTAGAAATTATTATTAAAAATTTTAGATAAATTTTTTAATTCTTTTATTTCAGTAGAAAGAGTATTTTTTGCTCTTTTAATAATATTAGTTTTATTCATTTTAGTGCCTAAAAATATCTACATCATGCCAGCCATACAAATCAAGATCAGTACGATGTCTCAAAAACTCAAAACATGCTTTAGCAATTTTTGTTCTATTTTCCCTTGCTAGCATAATATCTAATTTATTTTTTAATTCATGAAGATGCAAAACATCCGTTGCCGCGTAAATTTTTTGATCCTTTGATAATTTTCCACCCCAATCTGAAGATTGCTCTACTTTGGAAATTGTTTCATTTAATAATTCTTTACATAAATCTTTATATCCATGTTTATCTGTATAAGTTCTCACAAGTTTTGATGCAATTTTTGTGCAATAAATGTTCTTGATTTCTATTTTAAAGGCATGTTTTAAAACAGCCACATCAAATCTGGCATAATGAAAAATTTTGGTAATGTTATTATTTTTTAGAAGATTAATAAGATTTTTTGGTTTTTTCCTTAAATCTAAAATTTTTACTAAATGGCAAGTGCCATTACCTGATGACAATTGAATTAAACATAACCTATCTCTTGAGGGATTTAGGCCCATTGTTTCAGTATCAATCGCAACGATATCGCCTAAATCTACATTTCCTGGCAAATCATTTTCGTAGTATTTTATTTTCATTTGCAAATTAATTGTTCTTTATTTCAAATAATTAAGTTGTTATAGCATCAAACTCTATAAAAATCATGAAATCTATAATTATATTTGGTGGTGCTGGATACATTGGAAAACATCTAATCAGAAGATTTTCTAAGAATGGTTATAAGGTGATTGTGCCTTATCAAAAACAAACAAATGAAGCAAACTTAAGACTCTATGGGGCAGTTGGTCAAATTATTCCTTTTCATTTCAACTCCCTAAAAAATGAAAAAATTCTTACTTTATTAAATAAAGTTGATTTTTGTATTAATCTAAAAACGTCTTGGTCATCTAATAAGTCAGAACTAAAAAGATCAATTCTGGACTTTAACGCAGAATTAATAGAGCAAATAAAATTCTCATCTTCAATTAAAAGATTTGTATTTTTTTCAGGACTTGGCACTGAACAAAGATCGACATATAGAAATGAAATTATTTCTAAAACAGAAGATCTAGTAACTAAAAATCTTCAAAAATCTGTTGTTATTAGACCAAGTGTAATTTTAGGTAACAATGATCAGTTTTTATCAAACCTTTTGCCAATTTTTAAAATGTCTTTTTTTATCCCTCTATTTGGGAATGGAAGTAAAAAATTTCAGCCAGTTTTGATCGATGATATTGTTGAATTTGTTGTGAAAACAATTGAAGCAAACAAGATTGGTAAACAACTATATGAATTAGCAGGACCTGATATTTTTACTTATAGAGAGTTTTATAATCTTATTGCAGATGCAATGAATAAAAAAAGAGTTCTTGTCCCTACACCAATGCCTATTTTGAAGCCAGTCGTTGGAATAGCAGAAAAATTACCTTTTTTTCCTATCAATTCTGAACAATTATCTCTTTTTGAAACTGATAACACTCTATCAGGTAATGAATCTGGATTTAGCTACCATGAAATATCTCCAAAAAGAGTTATTTCAGCAATTAAAAAATCTTTGTAAAACCTCAATTTTTGCTAAATTAGTACTGTTATTGTACTAAATATTAAATTTTAGTATTTATTTTCATTTATATATTGGTTAAGTGCTTATTTTTTTAAATATTAGTATCAAAAATGTACAAATGTTAAAATTTACTTCAATTAATAAAGAAAACCCTGATAAAGTTGACTCAAAGACTAGATCTGCAAACTTTGATGAAATATATGCTAATTTTGCAAAACAAAAAGCAGAAGAACAAGCATCTCGATGCTCTCAATGTGGAGTTCCTTTTTGTCAGGTTCACTGCCCACTCCATAACAATATTCCTGATTGGCTTAAATTAACTGCAGAAAATAGATTAGAGGAAGCTTACCAAGTATCAAGTGCCACTAATAACATGCCTGAGATTTGTGGAAGAATATGTCCTCAAGATCGTTTATGTGAGGGTAACTGTGTTATTGAGCAATCCGGTCATGGAACAGTTACCATAGGTTCTATTGAAAAATATATTACCGATACAGCATGGGATAAAGGATGGATAAAAAAAATTGAACCAACTATTTATAGAGATAAATCTATCGGAGTAATAGGAGCTGGTCCGGCAGGGTTAGCTGCTGCTGAAGAGTTAAGAAAACTTGGATATAAAATTACTATTTACGACCGTTATGATAGAGCGGGAGGTTTACTCATTTACGGAATTCCAAATTTTAAATTAGAAAAAGAAATTGTCACAAGACGAACAAAACTTTTAGAAGACAGTGGAATTGAATTTAAATTAAATTTTAATGTTGGTCAGGATAAAACTTTAGAGGAACTTAGAAAAGATCATGATGCAATTGTAATTGCAACTGGTGTTTATAAATCAAGAGATATTAATCTGAATGAACAAAACTATTCTAATGTAGTTCCCGCCTTAAACTATTTAACTGCAAGTAATAAAGTTGGCCTAAAAGACAAAGTTGATGATTTTGATAGTGGGTTATTAAATGCAAATAATAAAAATGTTATTGTGGTAGGTGGTGGTGACACAGCAATGGACTGTGTTAGAACGGCAGTTAGGCAAGGTGCAAAAACAGTAAAATGTTTATATCGTAGAGATAAAAATAATATGCCAGGCTCTCAAAGAGAGGTTGAAAATGCTATTGAAGAAGGTGTCGACTTTAACTGGCTTACATTACCAACAAATTATCAAGGAAACGATAAATTAGAAGAAGTTAAAATTGTAAAAATGGAACTTGGCTCTCCTGATGAAAGTGGAAGAAGAAAACCTGAAATAAAAGAAAATAGTGAAGAAGTTTTAAAAGCAGACTTAGTTATAGAGGCACTAGGTTTTGAGCCTGAAGATCTACCTGTTATGTTCAATGAGCCCGCTCTTAATGTAACACAATGGGGGACGCTTAAAGTTGATTACAAAAACCTTATGACATCACTTGACGGTGTATTTGCAGCGGGTGATATAGTTAGAGGTGCTAGTCTTGTAGTTTGGGGAATCAAAGATGGAAGGGATGCTGCTGGTCATATTCACAACTACCTCAACAAAAACATGCAAGCAAGCAAAAGGGTCGTTAATGAATAGTTTAATTCAAAATTGGCAAAAAAACAAAAAAATACTTGAGAAAAATCACGTTTACAAAGAATTAGATGAACACGCTTCCTGCGGTGTTGGACTAATTGCATCTCTTGATGGAAGTTGTAGGCGTGAAATTGTCGAGATGGGTGTTCAGGCGCTTAAAGTATTATATCATAGAGGGGCTGTTGATGCAGATGGAAAAACTGGTGATGGCGCTGGTATACAATTAAGTATACCTCAAGAATTTTTTAGAGAAAAAATAGAGCGAACTGGCAACAAACCGAATGATCTTCCATTTGGGGTTGGCATGATCTTTTTACCCCGAACAGATTTTGCAGCTCAAGAAAAATCAAGAACTATAGTTGAGTCTGAAATTATAAAAGAAGGTTTGAAAATATATGGATGGCGTCATGTTCCAATAAATTCCTCAATTATTGGAGATAAAGCAAAAGCAACCCGACCAGAAATTGAACAAATACTCATTGGTAACGATACAACTAAAGATGAAAAAGAATTTGATAACCTGCTTTACATAATTCGAAGAAGAATTGAAAAAGAGATTAGAAAAAGCAACATTAGCAATTTTTACATTTGCTCTCTTTCTTGTCAGTCAATTGTTTACAAGGGAATGTTTTTAGCAGAGCAGTTATCAAATTTTTATCCAGATATTCAAAATAAAAAATTTGTTTCACGTTTTGCAGTTTATCATCAGCGCTACTCTACAAATACGTTTCCCACTTGGTCATTAGCTCAGCCATTTCGTGTGATTGCACATAACGGTGAAATCAACACACTTAAAGGAAATAAGAATTGGATGGCTGCACACGAACCAAGACTAGCGCACGAGAATTTTGGTAACTCTATTGAAGATTTAAAACCAGTTATTGATGATGATGCTTCTGATTCAGCCGCTTTGGACTCCACGATTGAGTTATTAGTTAAGTCAAACAAATCATTGCCAATGGCTAAAATTTTAACCATACCAGAGGCTTGGTCACACCGTAGAGATTTTTCCCAAAAACTTAAAAATTTATACGCGTATGCTACAGCAGTAATGGAGGCATGGGACGGACCAGCCGCTATTTGTGGTGCCGACGGTGATTGGGCAATTGCTGGCATGGATAGAAATGGATTAAGGCCAATACGATACACGCTCACTTCTGAATATCTTATCGCAGGTTCTGAGACTGGTATGGTTGTATTACCAGAAAATCAAATTATTGAAAAGGGACGTGTCGGACCAGGTCAGATGATTGCAATTAATTTTAAAGAAAAGAAATTTTATTCTGATGTAGAAATTAAAAAACATTTATCTGAGATAAAACCTTTTGGCAACTGGACAAAAAATATTACCCATATTGATAAGTTAGTCAAATCAGTTGATGAAGAATTAAGAGATATTGATGGTCAAGATTTAAGAAAAAGAATGTCCTCATTTGATTGGTCCATGGAAGATATGGAACTTATACTGCACCCTATGATTATGGAGCAAAAAGAAGCAACGGGCTCCATGGGAGATGACTCGCCTTTAGCAGTGTTTTCAAAAAAATACCGAGGTTTACATCACTTCTTTAGACAAAACTTTAGTCAAGTAACAAACCCACCTGTTGATTCGCTAAGGGAGCGAGTAGTGATGTCTCTTCGAACTAGAATTGGAAATCTAAGTAATATTCTAGATGAAGATGAAAAACAGTGTGATCACTTACAACTCAACTCTCCAGTACTTTCTATAAATCAATTTAAAACAATGAGACAGTATATGAAAGATACTGTTAAAATTTTAGATACTACGATGGATTTAACCATAGAAAATAATACCTTTGAAAAAACATTACTTGATCTTAACCAACAAGCAGAGGAAGCAGTAAGAGAAGGTTATGTTCACATAATTTTAAGTGATAAAAATTTATCAAAAAATAGAATTGCGTTACCAATAATTTTGGCAACAAGTTCTGTTCATTCTCATCTTATTCGCCAAAATCTGCGAACTTACATATCCTTAAATGTTCAATCAGCTGAATGTTTAGATGTTCATTATTTTGCAGTGTTAATTGGCGTAGGAGCAACAAGCGTTAATGCATATGTTGCACAGCAAGCAATAGCGGAGCGTCATAAGAAAGGGTTGTTTGGATCTTTATCCTATGAACAGTGTGTAGAGAGATACATTAATTCAATTAATAATGGTCTGCTCAAAGTCATGAGTAAAATGGGAATCTCAGTTATTAATTCATACAGAGGTGGTTGTAATTTTGAAGCTATTGGCTTGAGTCGTACTCTTATGAGTAAATTCTTTCCGTCTATGAGTTCTAAAATCTCTGGAATAGGATTAGCAGGTATTGAAAAACGTTCATTAGAAGCTCATTCGAAAGCTTTTGATGAACAAGTAACATCACTGCCTGTTGGTGGTTTCTATCGATATAGATTTGGAGGTGAACAGCATGCATTTGAAGCAAAGTCCATCCATATGTTGCAATCAGCAGTTGGGAATAAAAATTATTCTTTATATAAAAAATATTCACAGATGATTGATGACATGCCGCCAATTAATATCCGTGATTTATTGGGCTATAAAACAAATAATAATGCAACTAATTTAACTGAAGTAGAATCAGCGCAAGAAATAAGAAAACGTTTAGTGGCTCCTGGTATCTCCCTTGGCGCTCTAAGTCCAGAAGCTCATGAGACATTATCTATTGCCATGAATCGTATAGGTGCGAAGTCAGACTCTGGTGAAGGTGGTGAAGATGCAAGTCGCTTTAAATTAAAACCAAACGGCGATAACCCTTCTTCGAGAATTAAACAAATTGCAAGCGGACGTTTCGGGGTAACAGCAGAGTATTTAAATAATTGTGATGAAATTGAAATTAAAGTTGCGCAAGGGGCAAAGCCTGGAGAGGGCGGTCAACTACCTGGAGGTAAAGTAACAGAGCTTATTGCTAAACTCAGACATTCAACAAAAGGGGTGACTCTTATTAGTCCACCACCGCATCATGATATTTATTCTATCGAAGATCTTGCTCAATTAATTTACGACTTAAAACAAATAAATCCAAAAGCAAAAGTGTGTGTCAAACTAGTTGCTCAGTCAGGTATTGGAACAGTTGCAGCGGGTGTAGCAAAAGCAAAAGCGGATACGATTCTTATATCTGGTCATAATGGTGGTACTGGAGCAAGTCCCCAGACCAGTATTAAGTATGCAGGTCTTCCTTGGGAGCTTGGTTTAAGTGAAGTACATCAAGTTCTCTCTTTAAATAATCTTCGCGATAAAGTTATTCTGCGAACAGATGGTGGTCTTAAAACGGGAAAAGATATTGTTATTGCAGCAATGCTCGGTGCTGAAGAATACGGGATTGGCACAGCAAGTTTGGTGGCGATGGGTTGCATTATGGTCAGACAATGTCATTCTAATACTTGCCCTGTTGGCGTTTGCTCGCAAGATGATAAGCTGCGAGAGAAATTTAACGGCACACCGGAAAAAGTAATTAATCTCTTTACATATATTGCGGAAGAGGTTCGCGAAATCTTATCAGAACTTGGTTTTAAAACACTAGATGAAAT
The DNA here is from genome assembly GCA_902591485.1 of uncultured Alphaproteobacteria bacterium. Lineage (GTDB taxonomy): Bacteria > Pseudomonadota > Alphaproteobacteria > HIMB59 > CACPNW01. The sequence goes on along the minus strand of CACJAV010000028.1, from coordinate 1,268 downwards.
TGTTGGTAGAGCGGATTTACTTTATCAAGTAAGTAGGGGAAGTGCTGACCTAGATGACTTAGATCTAAATCCAATTATTCAAACAATCGATTCATCCCTTGGTGATTATAAAGTGAAGAAAGATAATATTACCAAAGTAGCTGATAGTTTAGATCTTAAAATGATAGAAGATTTAAAACCTCTTTTTGAGTCAGGACAAAAAGTTCAACTAAGTTATAATATTAAAAATACGGACCGTGCACTTGGAACGAGATTAGCATCAGAAATTACAACGAAGATTGGAATGAACAAACTTGAAGATGATCATGTCATCATCAATCTCAACGGTTCTGCAGGACAATCCTTTGGGGCCTTTAGTGTCAAAGGAACTACCTTAAAAATACAAGGCGATGCTAATGATTATGTAGCAAAAGGATTATCGGGTGGTAAAATTATTATCACACCTGCGGAGACATCATCACTTCAAACGAATAAAAATGTCATTATTGGTAATACGGTTCTGTACGGTGCTACCAAAGGAACTTTGTATGCCGCCGGGATGGCTGGAGATCGTTTTGCGGTAAGAAATTCTGGAGCACACGCCGTGATTGAGGGATGTGGTGATAATGGATGTGAATATATGACAGGTGGAAGTGTTGTTATATTAGGTGAAGTTGGTAATAACTTTGGGGCAGGAATGACAGGTGGCATGGCATTCGCGTTTGATAAAGAGGGAACGCTCCCACTTAGAATAAATCTTGATGATGTTTTCTATCAACAACAGATGACACCTTACTGGGAAGATGTGTTGAAAAATAAAATCACAACATATTTCAATGAAACAAATTCGCAGCACGCAAAAGATATTTTAGATAACTGGGATAGAGATAAATATCTATTCTGGCAGATTATTCCAAAAGAGATGGTAAATAAATTTGAAGAACCAGTTCTTGTTGAGACAACTAAAACTGCTTAACAAACAGATTTATTAATTTTTTATAAGTAAAATTATTTTCTTTTATGTGCCCTCTACTATAGCTAAATTTCTTATAACAACATCTTCCTTATTTTCACCTAATTCAGCTAAAGCATCTTGATAACGAGGATCATCAACCGCATCAATAGCATCTTGTAAACTATTGAATTCAACTAAAGCGGCAAACATTAAATCGTGATGCTTTTGAACATATGTATGAGGTTGGCCGCCTCCCATAAATTTAAAATTACCAGAATTTTTTTCTGCTTCTTCAGCTACAATAGCTAAAAATTTATTTACATATTTAGTCCAC
>CACJAV010000027.1 GCA_902591485.1 uncultured Alphaproteobacteria bacterium | reverse complement strand
ATTTGATAATAAACTGATTGATCAAAATTTGTTATCACTTTAGTAAATTCTGGGTTAGTTTTGATTAATCTTGAGCATTCACTATTTTTTATATTTTGACAATCTCCAAACTTATTAATTAAAAGTCCATGATGGTAAGGTGTTGAAGAAATTATACTATAATCATAATTCATTTTGTGAAACTTATTAGTTATAAAAATCATAAACATTGCGATTGATAAACTAATTAATAAAAGTATTTTTTTATTTTTAATAAAAATTAAATATATAGTGATGCCAAGAATTGTTGTAGCAAACGCCATAGCTTCTCCACTTAACCAAATAATATATATGCTTAAGGAAACAATGATTATAAACGTGTAATCGTTTATAAAAGTATTTTTTTTAGCAATATAAAAAAGCAAGATAACATAAAAAATAAACCTAGAAATATGTGAACCAGGTACATCATCATTAAAAGGTCCTGATAATCTTCCGTAATGTGTTGAGACGAATCCAAAAATATCTTTACCATACCCATCTAGGGAATTATAATTTATGAATTGTAACAAACAGTCTAAAACAATAAAGATAATGGTTATACTCAAAATCTTTAAAAAAAATTCTAATATTTTCGCATCAGTAATTAGCCAGCAAGATATTGCTATTGCAAAAATAATGTATCTGATGAAAATAAAAGCATTTTGAAGTGAACTATTAACATTTAAAGCAAAGAGACTTATAAAAATAAGAGAAACCCAAAAAATTAATCCTGCTCTTATCCATTGTTCTTTAAGCCAATGAAAATCTTTATTCAAAAAAGAATGAATTAAAAAAAAAATGCAAATTAACGTTGCTGAAATATCAGGAATAGCAGGGCCCGTTAAAAGTGAAATAGGTAATAAACAAAGAATAATTAAAGATATACCCTTTAAATTAAATTTAAAATATTCTAACATACTTATTTATAATTTTTTATAGAATAGAAATGAAAAAATGCAAAAATTAATATTAATTGACGGATCGGCATATATTTTTAGAGCTTATTACGGTCTGCCACCTATGAATAGGCCAGATGGTACGCCCATAAATGCAGTTTTTGGCTTTACCAATATGTTGGTTAAGCTCATTGAGGATTATAGAGAAGATAAGATGATTGTGGTATTTGATGCTGCAAGAGAAAATTTCAGAAATGAAATATTTAAAGATTACAAAGCAAATAGAGGAGAAACTCCAGAAGATTTAATTCCTCAATTTGAAATTATAAGAGAATGTGTTGATGCTTTTAATATACCTCAGATTGAAATTGAGGGTTACGAAGCTGACGATATAATTGCTACATTTTGTGAGTTATCAAATAAAGAAAAAATTCAATCCATAATAGTTTCTTCAGATAAAGATTTAATGCAATTAGTTAATGAGAATGTAACAATGCTTGATCCAATGAAGAATAAAAAAATTGGTATTGATCAGGTTGTTGAAAAATTTGGTCTACCACCCGAGAAGGTAATTCAAATACAAGCTTTAACAGGAGATAAAGTTGATAATATTCCAGGTGCACCTGGTATTGGACCAAAAACGGCATTAACACTTATCGAAGAATTTGGTGATGTTCAGTCTTTGATTAAAAATGCTATAAAAATTCCACAAGAAAAAAGAAGAAATGTAATACTTGATAATAAAAAGGAAATTTTAATCAGTCTTGAATTAGTAAAATTAAAAAAAGATATAAATCTGCCTGTAAAAATAGAAGATATTCATTCTTATTCTTCAATTGATAAAAATGAAAAACTTTCAAAGTTTTTATCAAACCAAGGCTTTAAAAGTATTGCAGAAAGATTAAAGAATAACTCATTTATTAACACACAGTCAGAAAAAAAATCGGAAGAAAAAAAATTAAAAAAAAATTATCTTTTAATCTCTTCTGCTGAAGAAATAGATAAACTAAATAGTGCCATAAAACAAAAAGGATTGTGCGCAATAGATACTGAAACTAATTCTTTAAACATTGAGGATGCAGAACTTGTAGGGGTTTCGATAGCTATAAATGAGGATTCAGCCTACTATATACCTGTTAATCATAAAGATAAAAAAGATAATAAAAAAGTTAAAGGTCAAATTGAAGAAGATACCTTGATTAAATATCTCAAACTAATATGCAATGACAAATCTATTTTAAAAATTGGCCATAATATAAAATATGATCTTAGAATTTTAGATAAATACGATGTAAAATGTAACTCAATTGCTGACACTATGTTATTATCTTATGCAATCGACAATGGTGTAACAAAACATAATATGGATGACTTAGCATATTTGCATCTAAATCATTCTAATATAAAATTTAAAGAACTTGTTGGATCAGGTAAAAAAGAAATAACATTTGATTATGTTGAAATAAATAAAGCACTCGAGTATGCAGCAGAAGATGCATTGATTACACTAAAGCTTTTTAATTTTTTAAATAAAAGAGTTAAAACTGAAAAAAATAACTTTGTGTATAATGAGATAGATTTGCCATTAGTAAATACACTCTCTCAAATTGAAAAAAATGGAATTAAAATAAATACAAATTATTTAAATGAACTTAGCAAAGAATTTGAAAAAGAGAGCTTAATTTTAGAAAATAAAATATTTAAGTTAGCTGGCAAAGATTTTAATATAGGATCACCTAAGCAACTTGGTGAAATTTTATTTATTGAATTAAAGATTGCTGGAGGAAAAAAAACTAAATCAGGCACTTTTTCAACAGATGTCACAACTTTATCCAATTTATCTGATCAAGGTTATGAAATTGCAAGTCTAATTTTAGAATGGAGAGAATTAACTAAGCTGAAATCTACCTATACTGACGCTCTGCAGAAGCAGGCAACAAAACATCAATCTAGAGTACACACATCTTATGGTATAGCAAATACACTCACTGGAAGATTAAGCTCAAATGATCCAAATCTTCAAAACATTCCTATACGTACAAGCAATGGAAGAAAAATTAGAAAAGCATTTATTTCTGAAGCAAATAAAATTCTTATGAGTTTTGATTATTCTCAAATAGAATTAAGACTAGCTGCAGAAATTTCTTGTGATAAAAATTTCATCGAAGCTTTTAAGAATAATGAAGATATCCATAGTTCTACAGCATCACAAATATTTGGAGTTGATTCAACAAAACTTGACCCTGAAATGAGAAGAAAAGCAAAAGCAATTAATTTTGGTATTTTATATGGAATAAGCCCCTATGGTTTGGCGAAACAGTTATCAGTAACTAATTCTGAAGCAAAAATTTATATTGAAAATTACTTTCAAAAATATCCAAACATTAAACAATATATGGATACTCAAATTGAGTTTGCAAAAACAAATCTTTATGTTGAGACTATGTTTGGAAGAAGGTGTAATGTTAAAAATATAAATGATAAAAATTTTGCAATAAGAGGATTTGCAGAAAGACAGGCCATTAATGCTCCAATTCAGGGTACTGCCGCTGATATAATTAAATTAGCTATGATAGAGTTTAATAAAATTATTCTTAAAGAAGAGCTAAAAGCCAAAATATTACTGCAGGTTCACGACGAACTAATATTCGAGATTGACAAAAAAGAAAAAGATACTTCAGTAGAAAAAATTAAATTCGTAATGGAGAATACTCATTTACAATTTAAAGATTTTCAAGTCCCACTTTTAGTAGATTATGGGTTTGGAAATAATTGGGGTGATGCCCATTAGAAGTCTTCTTCAAAAGAATTCATAGCAAGCCATTTTTCCAGTTCATGATATCCACCAATTTTTTCACCATTAATAATTATTTGAGGAAAAGTTCTTGCATTAGGAAACTTATTAAAAAAATCATCCCTTGTATAGTCTTTGTCTAACATATGTATTTTGGGATTTTCGTTAGCTAAACGCATTTTAGCTTTATCACAAAAAACACAGTTTGTTTTTGAATAAATTTCAACGTCCATCTAAAAAGCATCATCAAAGCTGAGCGCTCTATCAGTAGGTCTTTGATATTCAGAAACTCTTTTTTCAAAGAAATTTGTTACATTTTGAACATCTAAAGCACGCATAAAATCAAATGGATTTTCAGTATTAAAGACTCTTTCGAACTCAAATAAATCTGCTATTCTATCAGCGACAGCTTCAATATATTGGCACATTAGATCTTGATTCATTCCAATTAAATCAACTGGCAGAGCGTCTCTTACAAATTCTTTTTCAAATGAAACTGCTTCTCTTACAATTTCCTCAAACTGAGATTGAGGAACATCATTTGGTATTAATGATATATCTGCCACATCAGCATCCGTGAGTGTGTTATTATTAAACTTATCTCTTAGTGTCTTAAACATTAATGCTGAGAAACTAAAGTGCATCCCTTCATCTCTTGCGATCCAATCATTTGAAAGTGCTAAACCTGGTAATAAGCCTCTTTTTCTAAAGTAATAGATTGCACAAAATGATCCAGCAAAGAACAAACCTTCAACAAGACCAAAACCTATTAGTCTTGTTAATAAATTTTGATTTCCATTTAACCATTTTGAAACCCATTGCGCTTTATGATTAATACATGGCACATTTTGAATTGCATCAAAAAGTAAGTCTTTTTCTTTTTGGTCTTTGACATAAGCTTCTATTTGTAAGCCATACATTTCAGCATGAATAGATTCATTTAGCATTTGCATTGAGATAAAACATCTAGCTTCTGGAATTAAAATTTCTTTGTAAAATCTGCTTGCTAGGTTTTCATTAATCATTGCCTCAGAATTAGCAAAGTAAGCTAGTACATGTTTTATAAAATGTTTTTCTCCTTCATTTAAAGTTTCAAGATCTCTCAAATCATCGTGAAGTGAAACTTCTTCTGGCGTCCAAAATGCTTGAATATGAAGCTTATACTTGTCCCAAATATCTTGATGTTTTATTGGAAAAATTGATTTAACGCCTTTTGATATCATTATTTATACTCCTTTATGCACTGCACGTTAGGCAGTCTTCTGGTTCATTGTTACTATTATTTATCTGTGTTTTTACAAAATCTTCTTTTGCTGCTTTTTCTGAAGATACAGTTACTTTCACTGCGTCAACAGCAGATCTACTTCTTAAATAATACATTCCAGTTTTTAAACCCTTTTTCCAAGCATACATATGCATCGAATTCACTTTCCCAAATGTTGGTGTTGATAACCACAAATTCATAGATTGGGTTTGATCAATAAATGGCGCTCTATCAGCAGCCATATCAATAACCGTTTTCTGTGAAGTTTCCCAAACTGTTTTATATATTTCTTTTAAATCTGATGGGAAATTAGATATGTTTTGTACAGAACCATTTTCTAATATGATTTTATCACGCATTTCTTTATTCCACATATTTCTTTTTGATAGAGCTTTAACTAAATGTCTGTTAACCAATAAAAACTCTCCAGATAAAGTCTGCCTTTTATATATGTTAGAAGTTTGAATTTGGAATGTTTCAGTATTACCTAAAATTATTCCTGTTGAAGCTGTGGGCATACATGCTGTTGTTAAAGAATTTCTTACACCATCTTTTTTTATTTTTTCTCTTAGTGTTTCCCAATCCCACATATCAGATGGTTTTGTATTCCACATATCAAATTGAAATTTTCCTTCAGATAATGGTGACCCTTTAAAAGTTGAATACACACCTTTTTCTTTCGCAAGTTCATGAGATGCTTCAAGTGCACCAAAATAGATTGTTTCAAATATTAGTTTGTTTATATTTTTAGCTTCTTCACTGTCGTATGCTATATCTAGTTCAAAAAAAACATCAGCAAGACCTTGTATACCAAGCCCAATAGGCCTATGTTTGCTATTTGATGTTTCAGTTTTCTCTGTCGGATAGAAATTAATATCAATAACTTCATCCAAGTTTTTTGTTGCTAATTTAGCAGTTTTGTAGAGAGCTTTATAATCATATTCCTTAGATTTTTTATTTTTTGTTTTTTTAACAAATTTTGGAAGAGCTATAGATGCTAGATTACATACAGATGTTTCTGATTTGTCAGAATATTCAACTATCTCTGCGCATAAATTTGAAGATTTAATTACACCTATATTTTTTTGGTTTGATTTGTTGTTTATGGAATCTTTATAAAGCATGTAAGGTTGGCCAGTTTCAATTTGTGCCTCGATGATTTTAGACATTAGATCTCTTGCTTTTATCTTTTCTAAATTGGGTATTTCTTTTTCATATTTTTCATACAGGGCTATAAAATCTTCACCAAATTTATCAGAGAGTCCGGGACATTCATGCTCACTCATTAAAGTCCAATCCCCATCTTCTTCAACTCTTTTCATAAATAAATCAGGAATCCAAAGAGCATAAAATAAGTCTCTTGCTCTAAACTCTTCAGCTCCAGTATTTTTTCTTAATTCTAAAAATTGCTCAATATCAGCATGCCAGGGCTCCAAATAAACAGCGAAAGATCCTTTTCTTTTTCCTCCACCTTGGTCTACTGATTTGGCAGTTTCATTAAATATTTTCAAGAAAGGAATTAGACCATTAGATTTTCCATTAGTGGATTTGATTCTACTGCCGCTACCTCTTATATTATGGGCATGCATACCAATTCCACCAGCTGTTTTTGAGATAAGAGCACAATCTTTAATTGTATTAAATATTCCTTCAATAGAATCATCCTCCATACCAATTAAAAAGCATGAAGATAATTGTTGCATTTTAAGACCACTGTTAAATAAAGTGGGTGTTGCATGAGTATAATAGCCCTTAGAGAGACTATCGTATGTTTCTTTTACTTTATCATAACTGAAGGTGTCTCCTGAAACTGTTAGAGAAACTCTCATCCATAAATCCTGCGGGCGCTCTATGGTTTTATTTTCGAATTTTAGTAAGTAGGCCCTTGTTAGAGTGGTAAAAGCAAAATAATCAAAATTATAATCTCTATCGTAATCAATTATGGACTCAATATCTTCTGCACTTGCCATAACTTTGTTGTAATAATCTTCTCTTAGCAGTCCATCATCATACAGGTTTTTTGTAGCAATTATAAAGCCTGGTGTATCTTTATGAAGTGAGTTTGATTTAATTCTTGCAGCTAAATAAGAGTAGTCAGGATGCTCAACAGTTAATGAAGCTGCTGTTTCAGCTAGATATGTGTCAATTTCTGTAGATGTAATCTCATTGTAAAGTCCTGGCACTGCTTTTTGGACCACAACAATTGGATCTATATTCAGTCCTGTAGACAATACTGAAACTCTATTAGTGATTTTATCTAGAGATATTGGTTCTTTATCTCCATTTCTTTTTGTTACTGCCATTGAGGATGCTTTTGCTCCAACTTGTTCTTTTAGTTTTTTAGTATGGTATCTTGAGGCAGCTCTTTGTTCTCTATAAAGGACATAGGCTCTTGCCACTTTGTGATGCTCATCTCTCATTAAAGCTAATTCAACTTGATCTTGAATATCCTCAATATGAATCATGTCTCCATCAGCTATTCTTCTCGTAAGAGCGGATACAACTTTATGGGTTAACTCTTCTACTGTTTTATGGATGCTCTCTTCTTGTTCTTTATCTTTATCTTTGTTATTTCTAATCTTTGTTTGAGCTAAAAAAGCTTTTTTTATAGCGTCTGATATTTTATCAGATTTAAAGGAACTAATTGATCCATCTCTTCTAACTACATTGAGACTTAATAAATTAACGCTCTTCGCATCTTCTTTTTTTTGTGATACCTGTGGGTTGTCTGCCATTTATTTTTTATCCATTTTTAAAATTTTATTGTCGAAAAACACAATATGTAGTGTCGCCGTATTTCGACAATACAATATTTGGTCAATATCGCAATAAGAACAAAACATGAACATTAATATATTTTTCGTCTTTGTCAAATCTATACTTATGTGAAAATAAATTTAATCAAACAAGTAATTGAAATTAATGCTTTAAGTTATTAACCTATGTCACATTTTATTAGATTAATAGTATAAGTTTATTCTAAATTAAAACTTATATTTGCCACAAAATATAGTTAAAAATCGTTATGCCAACAATTGCACTAGTTGATGATGAAAACTCGATTCGAACATCTGTTTCTCTGGCCCTAGAGTCTGATGGTTTTCAAGTTGATGTTTTCAACAATGGTGTTGAGGCCTTGGAAGCTCTAGAGACCAAACATTATGACTTAGGACTTTTTGATATTAAAATGCCCAAAATGGATGGCAATGAGCTTTTATCTAAGGTTAGAAGTAGTAAGTCCGAAACACTTAAAAACATGCCTGTTATTTTTCTTACATCTAAGGACCAAGAACAAGATGAAATTATTGGTTTGAGAATGGGAGCTGCAGATTACATCACAAAACCTTTTTCACAAAAACTTTTGAATGAAAGAATTAGAACTGTTTTGAGAATATACCAAAATAGAAGTGTAGAAACCACTAATCCTGAAGGTAAAACTAATCACACGTTAATTAAAGGTGATCTAGAATTAGATGATTTAAAACAATTGTGTTTTTGGAAAAATCAAATAATTGACCTTACTGTTGCTGAATTTAATTTAATTAAATCACTTGCTAAATATCCTGGTGTTGTCAAAGACAGAAATCAATTAATGGATGCAATGTATGGAGATAGTATTTATGTTGATGATAGAACGATAGATAGCCACATTAAAAGACTAAGAAAAAAATTTAAAATATTTGACTCATCTTTTGATCAAATTCGTACAAGGTATGGTTCAGGTTACTCATGGCGTGAATAAATTCAGTAAATTAGCCTTATATAATTTACCTTTATCAATACAAATCTTATCAATAAATTTTTTTATAACTTTTGTTGGGTTTGTTTTTTTAATTTTTTTTAATTATTTCCTTATTATAAATGATGATGAATTTGAAAACAAAAGTATTGAAG
>CACJAV010000026.1 GCA_902591485.1 uncultured Alphaproteobacteria bacterium | reverse complement strand
CATGTAAGGAAGTGTACAGCCGGCTTCAACCCATGATTTTTTAAATTCTATATTTTCTTTAGCAACTTCAGAAGCTTTTTTATCTGATAACAAACCTGCGATTGGCAATTGAACTTCAGCAATGAGTTTTTGATTTTCTACAATAACAATTCCACCTTGAGTTTCATGAATTCTGTCCACAGCAAATTGCATATCCTGATAATTTAATCCTGCAACAATAATATTATGAGCATCATGACCTACGCTACTTGCAACAGCTCCTTTTTTTAAATTAAAATCTTTTAAAAAACCATGAGCAAAATCACCAACTTTATTATGTCTTTCAATCACACATAAATGACATAAATTATACTTTGCTAAAACATCAGACCAATCGGTTGATAATGCATTAATTTTTATTTGTTCTTTAAAGGTAACTATTCCAGGTAATTGAGTTCTGATTACATTAATTTTAAATTCTTTTTCCTTTGGAATTTCTGGTATCATTTGAATATTATCAGGTATGTGCACTGTATTGTAAGCTTTAGAGGGATATTTATATCTGTGATTAGTTAATTGCTTATCTAGAGAAGAGGTAATTTTTTTATTCTCAACTACTAAGTTACCACCTAACCAAGTATTTTGCACTCTCAGATTATCATCCACCATAACTATATCGGCCCTTCTACTATGCCCAAGTGCGCCATAATCTCTATCAATATTATATCTCGTAGCAGGATGTAGTGATCCCATAGACCAAGCACTAGTTTTATCAATACCTAACTCATTTGCTTGTCGCACAACCCAATCTAGGCCAAAATTAAATAAATCATCAGCATCTCTATCATCAGTGCAAACACAAATTCTTTTTGTGCTGGCTTTGAATTCTGTAATTACTTTTATCGCTTCCTTAATACTGTTCCATGGTGTTTTAGGATTACCACCGCGTAAAAAAATCCATAAACCAGCATCAAGTAGATCGTTAGTAAATAATTTTTCTTCTGCCTCATGAGTGTCAGTCACACCACTTGCGGCGTAAGCAGCCACAAACTCTCTTCCAAAAACATGGCCACTGATAGGTAAATTTCTTTTCAGTGTTTCTGCTATAATAGAATGAGGTAAATCATCTGCATTACAAACAGAAACAAAATCCATTTTTTCGCCAAGACCAATTATTTCCGGCCATTTGTCATATAGCTTAGAAGCTTTGATTGCATCAAGGCTACCTCCAGCTGTCTCCAAACTGTCGTTAGTTGCAGGTATTGTGCTTGGTAAAGTTAAAAATATTGATAATGGTGCCTGCCTACAGTCTTCAAGCATCCATTCGATACCTTCTGTATCACTGACATTTCCAATTTCATGAGAGTCACAAAATATTGTAGTTGTGCCATTTAAAAGTGCTGCTTCTGCATATGCACAGCCTGTCATCATACTACTTTCTATATGCATATGAGGATCAATTAATCCTGGAGCTAAAATATTTTTTTGCACATCATAAATCTTTAAATCAGATTTATTAAATATATTTAAACTTTCATTATTTTCTCTAACACATGCAATTCTACCTTCAGATATCCAAATTTCTTTATCCTCTAATATACGATCTGTATAAGTAGATAAAATACGTGCATTAGATAAGATTAAATCAGGAATTTTTCTACCAGATGCAACATTAGCTAATTTTCTTGTACAATTTGATAATGGTGAAACTGAAAATCTATTAATCACTATTAAATCTTATCATAAAGTTTATTTCATTAAAATATTTACAATAAATTAATAGAATTTATAAACAATCTATGGAACTTTGTGTTTATCTTTCTGGAGAAATTCATACAAACTGGAGAGAAGAAATAATTGAAAAATGTAATCAACTAAATTTACCTATTAATTTTTTATCTCCAAATACAAACCATGAACTATCTGACGATGTTGGTGTAAAAATTTTAGGTGAAGAAGATAATAAATTTTGGCATGATCATAAATCAGCTAAAATAAATTCAATTAGAACAAAAAATGCCATTGAGCAATCAGATATAGTAGTTGTTCGATTTGGAGATAAATACAAACAATGGAATGCTGCTTTTGATGCAGGTTATGCTGCAGCAATGTCAAAAAGTTTAATTGTTATGCACAATGATGATAATCAGCACGCCTTAAAAGAAATAGATGCTATGGCACAAGCTGTAACTTCAAATGTAGATGAAGTTGTTAAAATTTTAAATTATTCATGCAATGCTAAAATATAATTTATAATATGGTGGATAAAACTGATAGAGCAATTTCAAAAAATTCCGCATCAGGAATTGGTTATGAACCAACTTACAGCGGAGTAACAAGTTTATTTAGAAGAGAATATTCAAAAATTGTAAAACAAGCAGACTTAGTAACTTGGGGAGTTACTTATGATCTTTCAGTTACTAATAGACCTGGAGCAAGATTTGGACCTCGTGCCATAAGAGAGGCATCAACTAATCTTGCTTGGGATGGAGGACCATGGCCGTGGAAATTTGATCCATTTGAAAGTATTAAAATGATTGATTACGGAGATTGTTATTTTGATCCTGGTTTTCCAGAACAAATATTTGAAAATATTCAAAATGAAGCAAAATCAATAATTGATCATGATTGTTTCTTATTATCTATGGGAGGTGATCATTCAGTAAGTTATCCTCTTTTAAAAACTCATGCAAATAAATATGGACCTATATCATTAATACAATTTGACTCTCATTCAGATACTTGGGCGGAGCCAACAAAGAGATTTGATCATGGATCAATGTTTTATCATGCCTCTAAAGAAGGAATTATTAATTCCAAAAATTCTGTTCAGATTGGATTAAGAACAAATAACAAAGATACGCATGGATTTAATATACTTGATGCTAATTTTGTTCATGAACATAATGTTAAGGAAACTTGTGATAAAATTAAACAAATAGTTGGAACAAATAATTGTTACCTTTCATTTGATATAGATTTTCTAGATCCGGCATATGCTCCAGGAACTGGAACTCCAGTTTGTGGAGGTTTTACTTCATGGGAAGCGCAAAGCCTTATAAGAGGTTTAAATGGAATTAATTTTGTTGGTGGTGATTTAGTAGAAGTTTCTCCATCTTATGATAAAGGAGAAATTACTGCATTGGCAGCTGCTTCAATTTTACTTGATTTCATTTGTCTACTAAAATCAGAAAATATTCTTCCAAAAAAATAATATCAAGATGTTGCGTAGTTTGATGCAGCATGGGGAGAACTAGCTTTGTCATGCTCTGCAATTGATTTACTATCAAAATCGCCAGCAGGTTTTTCATCCATTCTAAAATTTTTATATTCATCTACACCTCTTGCAAGTATCATAGAAATTGGCGGACCTTTTGTTTGTTTGACATGTGTTGGTAAATATCTAACAGCAATACCAATTCGAGCAGAGTTAGTTCTATTAGGACCAGAACCATGAGCAAGCAAACAATGATGTAAAGCAGCTTGGCCTTTTTCTAAAATTACTGGAACAACATCTTTATGATTTATTTCCAAATTAATTTCCTGCCCTCTAGTTAAGTCGCTGTTTTTATCAAAAGTTTCTGTATGATCAATTTTTTGATGAAGATGTGATTTAGGAAGATAGTTCATACATCCATTTTCTAAATTAACATCGGTAATAGCAATCCAACCAGTAACTAGTTCATAAGGATCTAGTCCCCAATAATTAGCATCTTGATGCCAATTAATATGTTTTTTTCCCTTAGCTGGTTTTATAAATATATCTGCAGATTGTATTAATATATTTGGACCTATAACCTCCTCAACCGCGTCTAATAATTTTGGAGCAACACATAAATCATAAATCCAATCAGCCAACAAATGAGCCTGTAAATTCCATGGATGTTTAATGTTCGATGGCGGATTATTATGAAGAGCATTAAGTTTTTTTGCTGATAAATTTATTTTATCATTTTCAAGAACATTAATAGGGAGATAATATCCATTTTCATTATAAAATTTTTTTAATTTGCCCATTCAAATAAATTATTTTTTATTTTTATGATGTAAAATTCTTCCAATGGTATTCATTAACAATTGTGCAGCTAAAGTAGAAGTTGAATTTGTAACATCATAATCTGGAGCTACCTCAACTAGATCTAGGCCAACTACTGATCCTTGCTTGATAATTCCATCAATTAATTCAAGTACTTCATAATAATAAAAACCACCATGACTTGGTGTGCCTGTTCCAGATGCAATCGATGGATCAAATGCATCTATATCTATCGTAATATAATATCTTTTACCTTTAGGTATTTCATCTAAGATTTTATTTAGACCCATTTGTCTTACATGGCGCACAGAAAAGATTTTAGAGCCTATTTCTCTAGCATCCACATACCCTTCTTTAGCTGTTGATGAGACATTTCTAATTCCAATTTGTGTCATCCCAGATACATATCCTTTTTCTGAAGCTCTCCTCATGGGATTACCATGACCAAATTTGACCCCATGTCTTTGATCAACAAAATCTAAATGAGCATCTATTTGTATTAAGTGAAAAGGCTCTTCATTTTCAAAAGCATTAATACATGGAATATTTATCGAATGATCTCCACCCATGACAACCGGGATTGCGTTAGCAGCTAAAATTTTTTTAACTCCAAATTTTATATTTGAATGACTTTTAGTTGTATCAGTATGAATAATATCTGCATCACCTATATCTACAATTCTTGTTGAGTCTGAAGGAAGATAGGTAACATCATCCTCAAAATCATATGCACCCGCATGGCCAAAAGAAAATAATGTTGAAGCTTCTCTTATACCTCTTGGGCCCATTCTTGAGCCAGTGCGAAATTGACTACCAAAATCAAATGGAGCACCCATAACTGCTACATCTGCATTAATCTCATCCCAATTACTGATATAGGGATATTTTCCAAAAGTGCATATGCCTACAAAAGGTAAATTTAATCTTCCTTGATCATAGTTATTTCCCATCAAATGTATTTATACCATTAATTATTAAAATTAATAAATAACTATTAATAAAGTGTTATTAATTACTCTTGGATTGTTTTCAATCAATAACTAGTTAATTGAATGATAATTATAAGTTTAACAAAAAATTTAATATTTCTGAAGCAACAGTATCTGGATTTTCAAGTAAAATTGAATGTTTAACTTTTGGTAAAATAACTAATTGAGAATTTTGTAATTGTGTTGATATTTTTTGATTATGGTTTGGGGAGCAGCCAAGATCATTCTCACCTGTCATCACAAGACATGGTTTATTTATATTTTTTAACCATGTAATCATTTCTGTTTGTGCATAAATTTTAAATACATTTAAAAAAACTTCCGGATTAGTATCAATGACTTGTTTAATTCTTCTTTCAACTAACGAAGGGTTATTTTTAATAAAATGATCTGTAAACCATCTTGTTTTGAGGGTTGGTAAAATTTTTGCAATACCTTCTACCTCCATACTTTTTATAATTTTTAATACTTTATCTCTGTCTTCAGTACTTCTTCCTGCTACGGTTGATAACAAGCCAACAGAAAGAGTATTTTCTGGAAATTTTTTTGCATATGCTGGTGCAATCATTCCACCCAAAGAATGTCCAATAAAGTGAGCTTTTTCTATTTTTGTTTTTTCTCTTAATCTTTCAAGATCTGCAATCAAATCATTGAGTGTAAAATCCAAATTAGTAATGGGAGATTTTCCATGACCTCGTAAATCGTAAGTTATAACAGTAAAATGTTTTGACAATTGTGTAACTAGAAGCCTCCATGCATCTTTAGCAGCCCCAATACCATGTATCAAAAATAGTCCAGGCCCCTTACCCGTTTGGGAATAATGACAATCAACAAATTTAGTCATTTGTAAAGCAGCTACGCAACTTGACTATTAGTTTTTTTAAAATGAGGGATTATTTCTTCACCTATTCTATGCATTGAGTCTATCATTTCATTTTGTGTTTGACCAAGGTCAGAACTTATAATTATTTCATCAACTCCTGCCTCTGCATAAACACTTAGTTTGTCTATCATTTCACTTGTTGGACAAATTAATAAATTTTCTGTTAATTCTTCTAGGCTTTGCTTTCTTGGTAATGGTTCAATTTCTCCATTTTTTACTTTACCAGGCCCAGTAAACATATTGTCAAAACGTTTATAATACTCATATGCTAGTTTATTTTTATCTTTAGCATCTTTCTCATCTGACGCTGCATATGCCATCCTTTGCATAGATAATTTTAATAACTTTCCCTTTTCACCTAATTGTTCACAACCATCTTTGAAAGCATTTACTCTTTTCACTAAAAGTTCTTTAGTGCCAGATAAAACAGTTGATTGCACATGAAAACCTCTTGAAGCGGCATTTTTAATACTATCGATATCCATTGCTGCAATCATCATTGAAATAGGATTGCTTATAGGTCTAGGCATTATAGTGATAGGATCGAAATTATAATATTTACCTTTATAAGATACTTCTTTTTCACTTAATAATAATTGTAATACTTTTAAAGACTCAATAAATTTTTCTTTTGAATCATTAATAGGAGATCCTAATCTTTCCATTTCCCAGGCAAAAGCTCCTCTGCCAACACCCAGTATTAATCTTCCATTTGTTAATATATCAGCAGTCGCAACATCACCTGCGTATGTTCTCATATCATGTAAAGGTAAAACCGATATGCCAGTAGTTATATCAATTTTTTTAGTTAGTGTAGCTATTTTGACAGCCATTTGTAAAGGTGAAGGCATCATCAAAATATTAATTAGATGGTGCTCCGGTATTGAAACAGTCTTGTAACCTAATTTTTCTGCAAGGATAGATTGATCTATCATATTTTGAAAATGTTTCTCTGAGCCAATATTTGGATCAGGCATATAGCTTGTTAAAAAATGACAAAAATCCATAAAGTTTCTTATTTGTTTAAGAATATCACAAAGTTTTACTAAAGGAATATTAAAATAATATGGTCGGGGAGAAAGGATTCGAACCTTCGACCCCCTGGTCCCAAACCAGGTGCGCTACCAGGCTGCGCTACTCCCCGAGAAATTGTTGTTATATTCATAAAATTTTGAAAAACAATTAATTAGTTTGAATTTTTATAGGATTATACTTATATTCTAACTAGGGGTGCTTAAATGCTGAGATTTATACCCTTTAAACCTGATCTGGATAATGCCAGCGGAGGAAAAAATGCGTTTAGTTATAATCATATTGACAATAATTATTTTAAGTAGCGCTCTTAGAGCTGAAAAACTCACAGTTTACACTTACGACTCTTTTGTTTCTGAGTGGGGTCCTGGACCAATAGTTGAAAAAGTTTTTGAAGATAAACACGAAATCGATCTACAGTTTATTGCAGTAGACAGTGCAGCCACACTTTTAAATAAAATTATATTAGAAGGAGAAAATACTAAAGCAGATATTGTTTTAGGCTTAGACATGAATCTATTTAATGCCGCAGAAAATTCTGAACTTTTTGTTCCTCATAATATTAAAAACATAAATAACAAATTAACTATTCCAATAGATTGGAATAGTGAAATCTTTGTTCCCTATAATTATGGATACTTTGCTTTCGTTTATAATAACAAAAAACTTAAAAATCCTCCCCATTCAATGGAGGAGTTAATTACCGATACTAAAGCTAGAATAGTAATTCAAGATCCAAGAACTTCGACACCAGGATTAGGATTATTAACTTGGATGAAAGCTCTTTATGGAGACAACGCTCAAACTAAATGGTCTCAATTAAATAAAAAAATAATTGCTGTTACAAAAGGTTGGACCGATGCCTATTACAATTTTTTTATGGCTGGTGAAGCTGATATTGTACTTAGCTATTCAACCTCTCCTGCTGCACATATTATTTTTGAAGAGAATTATGACATTTCTGCTTCTGCTTTTAGAGAAGGAAATTATATATCTGTAGAGTTTGCTGGAATATTAAATTCTTCAAAAAATAAAAAGATAGCTAATCAATTTTTAGAATTCATGGTTTCAGATGATTTTCAAAAAGTAATTCCAACAACAAACATTATGTATCCTGTAACGGGTGTGGATTTGCCGGAGGCTTTTAATAAATTAGTAAAACCTAATGTTATAAAATTAGATCCAAAGGATATTAATATTAATAAAGATGCGTGGATTAATGAGTGGCTTAATGCACCTTAGTCTACTAATTAATAAAAAAATTGTACTTTAGATTTAATATATTTGTATTAAGTTTTTTTGTATTAATACTTCTTTTTCCTTTATTAGGAATTTTTTCTAAAATTAATTATGATTTTGATGAGATATCTAATTTTTTAAAAAATAATTACACTCAACGCATTATATTTTTTTCTTTCTACCAAGCTTTTTTATCAGGGTTAATAAGTTGTGCATTAGCTATTCCTTTTGCACTTTCTTTAAATCGTCATAAAAATTTAACGTTTGTTAAAATCATTGTTTCTTTATGTGGTTTTTCTTTTGTTATACCAAGTATTTTAATAGTTTTTTCAGTTATAAAAATATTTGGATACAATGGTTTTCTAAATACTTATTTTAAATTTTATTATTACGCAAATATAGAAAGTATCTATGGATTGAAGGGGATTTTAATTGCACATATTTTTCTTAATACTCCATTTGCAACAAGATTATTTTTTCAAAATTTAAATAACATTCCCAGTAAATATTATGAAATTTCACAATCTTTAAATATTAGTGTCATTGGAAATATATTAAAACTTGAAACTCCTGTTATTAAGCAAAATTTATTTGCAGTTTTTTCAATAATTTTTTCATTATGTTTTTTAAGTTTTGCAATTGTAATGGCTCTTGGAGGCAGTCCAAGAAATTCAACTTTAGAAGTAGCTATATATCAGTATGCCTTATTTGACCTGAATTTTAATAAAGCAATTATTTTAAGTTTTATACAAATAGTAATTTGTATTTTTTTTGTCTCAATTGGTTTTTATAAATTTAGAGGTTCTAATTTTTTTCAAATTGATGATCTAACAAAGGAACATCCTCATAAAGATATATTTTTATTAAAATTAATAGATTTTGTAATTATTTTTTTATTTATCATTTTATTATTTTCTCCAATTTATTTAATTTTATTTGAAGCATTAAAAAGTAATTTTTCAAATATAATTTTTGAATACTATTTTGTAAAAGCATTTTTTAATTCAATAATTATTTCTATAA
>CACJAV010000025.1 GCA_902591485.1 uncultured Alphaproteobacteria bacterium | reverse complement strand
ATAAGGGTGTTTTGCAATCACTTCGGTACCGATAATAGGAATATCTAATATTCTGGTTAATTCCCTCAAGTTATGGAAATTTTCATCAAATAATGGTTCTTCGTACCAATAGTAATTTAATTTTTCTAACTCTCTTCCTAATCGTAAAGCTTGCTCAAATGTGTACGGCGCAACAGGATCACTCATTAATTTAAAATCATCTCCGACTGCGTTTCTTGCAGCTCTGTGAATTTCTAAATCTAATTCATATGTTCCAGGAGGATGAATTTTATAAGCATTAAAACCTTTATCTTTGTATTCTTTTGCTTCTTTTGCGTAATCATCGGGAGTTTTATAAACAAGTGAACTGCCATAAATAGGAACCTGATCTCTATAAGCACCCAAATATTTATATAAGGGTTGACCAGCCTGTAAAGCTGATAAAACCCAACAGTTAATATCAAAAGGTCCATAACTGTAGATAGGAGCATGATTCCACCATCTATCTGCCATTCGATATTCATGCCAATGCATTTCTCTATACAAAGGATCTCGACCAATAAAAAATGGCTTGAAAATACTATTAGCTATTTCACCAGCCATGGACGCTCCTCTTCCTGCAAAACCAAAAGTAGATGTGCTTAAACCTTCATCTGTATGAAAAGTTATAACTAAAAACTCTAAATCTGATTTTTTCCCATCACGCATTTCTGAGTCTTTCATAACTGGATCCTTATGACGACACGCACGTATTTCTATATCAATAATTTTCATGCAAGTTTCATTTCTTCAATTATTTTTTCATTATCTTGTCCTACTTTTGGAGCAGCTCTCTCTGATTTAAATATTTTTCCATCTATTCTAATTGGACATCGAAGTGTTTCAATATTCAATCCATCAATTCCTTTAATTCGTTGGGTCATATCTAAAATTTTAAAACCTTCATGTTTTAACATATTTTCCCAATCTAAAACTTCTGCACACCAAATATCAGCTGGCTCTAGAATATTTAATATGCTTTGTGTAGTTTGACACTCTACCCAGTCTCCAATTTTTTTCTTTATTTCATCTCTTTCAGTAAACCATTTTTTTTGATCATTCATATTTTTTAAAAAATCTAAATCTAATAATTCGCCAAGCTTTGGAAGAGGCGTCATAGCTATTGCAACATATCCATCTTTTGTTTTATAAATCCCGTAAGGGGCTGATAAATAAGCATGTGCATTATTATATTTACTTCTCACTGGCTTTCTATTTCCATCATTAAAATATGTAGTTAAAACTTCAAACTGAAAATCAAGTAATGCCTCAACTAAACTTGTTTCAACATGAGATCCTTCATCAGTTCTAAATCTTTTTATGACAGCGGATAAAATACCTTCAACAAGAGAATGTCCAGCAAGCATATCTGCAACAGCTAAACCCATTGGGGTTGGAGCTTCACCTCCATTTCCATTTAACCAAACTAAGCCTGTTCTGGATTGAGCAAGAAGATCTTGTCCTGGCAAATCTTTCCAAGGTCCCTCAGATCCGTAACCAGAGATTGAACCATAGACAATTTTCGAATTTATTTTTTTTACACTTTCATAATCAAGACCAATTTTTTCAATGACGCCTGGTCTAAAATTTTGAGTAATAATATCAGCCTTAGTTATTAATTTTTTAACTAAGTCCAAATCTTTAGGATCTTTTAAATTTGCAGCAAAGCTCTCCTTATTTCGATTGATGGCATGAAATAATGTGCTATCACCCTCTAAATCAGTGTCACTTATGTATAATGTTCTGCATAAATCACCTACTTCAGGTCTTTCAATTTTTATAACTCTGGCTCCTAAATCAGATAATCGCAGACCCGCATATGGCCCTGACAAAAATTGACTAAACTCAAGAACTGTTAATCCTTCCAATGGTCTAGACATCTTGTTATTCAAAACTTTCTGCATACATTTTTTTTAGCTTATCAATGATAATGCTTTCATTGGTGTTCGATTGAAGATATTCGTTAATAATATTTCCACTTTCATCTTGAAATTTCATATAACCATTGTGTCTTGGTCTAACCCATGCTTGATTAAGTGTTAATCTGGTATTGTTAAAAAAACTATTACACTCATTATTGATTTGCTGATTTTCCCATGCAAGAGAATTTCCTGGTTGACCTCCACTATTATAAAAAAGTGATTGTTGACAATCAGCACCTGCAATCCAATAACTATATTCTAAAGCGAGATCTTTATGATTACTTTTATTAGATATAGCAATTCCCGTTCCACCTAAATGAGTTCCGTGAGGACCTTTATTTGATAAATTAAGAACATTACCGTATGTTAAAATATTAGCTCTGTAATTTTCTCGGGAGTAATTTGAAAATCCATATGTATATGGTGAATAATAAAAATCATCATCAGATGATAAAATTTCTGCAGTGTTAATTGGATCCATAACGAAACAATCACTAATCAGATAAGCTGATATATTTTTCATCATTTCTAATGACCTAATTCCGAATTCTTTATTTATAAAATTTTTGTCTTCAGGATTAAACTCTTCAGTAATATTATTGTAAATACTATAAAAACTACTTATTGCGTGTACTGGTTTCAAAGGCCACAGAACTTTATTTTGCTTAGATAAATTTAAAAGGTCATTCCAAGATTTTGGCAAAGAAGATATTAAATCTTTTCTAAAACAACTTACCTGAGTAGCTGCATCAATTGCTAAAGCCCATTGATGACCATCAATATTATAGCTTTGATGAGAAAGTCCTACAGACTGCTTTTTTAATAAATTTAATTCTTCTTGATATTCATCGATATCAAATTTTTGCAACAATCCTTTAGCAGACACTTCCCCAACATGAGGATAATCAATGACCATTAAATCATATTCATCTACCATTTGATCAATTGGTCTATCTGCAAATGCTTGTAATGATCTTTTTTCCCAGTTAATTTGAATTTTATTATTATGTTTTTTTGAAAAAAATTCACTAGTGGCAATCATCGGATCATATCCTCTTGAATGATCCCATGTCATTCCTTTGAGCTGAATCATTTTTTTTCATATTGGTCTTTAAAGTCTTCAGGTTTTTTATACAGAACAGAGTGTAAGTGTTCACAATAGAGCACAATCTCACCATCGCCTTTAAAAACTTCATAACTAGTTCTAACTAATCCCATTTTTTCATATTTAGGTTTTTTTTCCATATTAGTTCTAATTGTGTAGATTGTATCACCAATAAAAACTGGTTTAATAAATCTTAAGCGATCGTAACCATAGCTAAATGAGTTAACACAATTAGTTGCAACCAAACCCAAACCATAAGAAAATACCATTGCTCCTGCAACTAGTCTTTTTTTAAACAAACCTTCATTTTTAGCAAAGTGTTCATCACCAACATACGGGTGCATGTCGAGTACCATACAATTAAATTGCATAGCTTCTCCCTCGGAAATAGTCCTTCTAAGAGATCTTATTTTATGATCAATAATCACATCTTCATAAAACCAATTTTCTGAATTCCATACAGGTAATTCACTGTGTTCATCAGGCATATCTGTTGGAAAAGTTGATTCTATTCCAATAGTACTTTTATATTTAAAATCTTTATTCATATTTAAAATTATGCTACTCTATTATCTTAAAATATTGAATTCAATAAAAATAATGAGGGAACATGGTTGAGATTGAGCAATTTTTTGAAGATTACGAAGTAGGGGCAGAAAGAATAACTGCAGCAAGAACAATTACCGAAACAGATATTGTCATGCATGCAATGCATTCGGGAGACTTCTATCCCCACCATGTTGATGCTGAATTTGCTAAAACAACACCTTTTGGTCAGAGAATTGCACAATTTAGTTGTACTTTTTCAATTGGAATTGCTCTTACTGCATCAATAGTTAATAAAAGAGCTTTCACATACGGATTTGAAAGACTTCGTTTTCCTAACCCTGTATTTATCGGAGACACTATTCACACAAAGGTTACTATTAAAGAAAAAAAGGATGACCCTAAAAGACCTCAATACGGTCAGGTTAATGAAGCGTGTGAAATATTAAATCAAAATGATAAGTGTGTTTGCTATTCCGAGCATATATTACTTGTTGAAAAAAAATAATTAAAAAACACTATACTTGAGATATGCTTCTTGAGGATCCATGCCTTCACGGATAGATTTTCTTACTAAATTTTCTGTGCTAATTAACTTTTCTGCCCTTTCCAAAATATTTTCAATAATATTGGATGGAATAATTACCACTCCATCAATATCAGCTAAAACATAATCATTATTGTTAATAACTGTTTTGCCTATTTTTATTGTTTGCTCAAATTTTGTGGGATGCCAATAACCAACTACATCTCTTGGTGTATAAAAACTGCTCCAAACTGGAAAATCAATTTTTAATATAAAATCTAAATCTCTTGCTCCTCCATCAACAATGTAACCTTTGACACCTTTTTGTTGAAGTGTTTCTGCAGATAACTCACCCATCAAAGCTACTTCATTGTTATGCGGCTGACAGATCACTACCTTGTCATTGGGCGCTTTGGATAAAAAGCCTGTCCAGGCTAAAAGAGTTTCGTGATGACTTAAAGATTTATCTACCTCTCCCTCCATGGTAAAAATTTGTCCAGCTAAAACATGGTGGTTTTTACATGGTTTAATATTAGGTGGAAGGGTAAAATCTTTATAACCATCATCTCGCATGATGTCATGTATTACAGAACTATAGCACTTTGATAATCTTTCAGTATTCTTTATAGCTGACATATCTAATGTTTATATCCCATTTCTGATGAAAGTACTCCTGCTGAACGTACCAATAATTTTTTAACTTGCTCTAAACTTAACTCACCTTTTGCAATTATTCTATCTACAAATGGTATTGTGAGAGCTGCAATTGCATTATTGGTATAATCAAAAATTGGAACTGAAATATTTGTAACTCCCTTAATTTGCAAACTCTTAACTAATTCATATCTATTTTTTTCAATTTTTTTCATTGTATTTTTAGAAAAAAGTTTTTCAATTTTTTTTAATTCAGAAAATGAAATTTTAGATGTCGCTTCCAATTGAGAATAAAATTTTCTTCTTTCTAATCGTCTTTTTCTTTCCTTTTCATCTTGGAAAGTTAATATAACTCTACCAGATGATGTTTCAAGCAAGTCAAAACTTGCACCAACAGAAACATGGTAATTAAAAGACGAAGGGCTATCCTCTTGTGCGATAATTAAAATCTTTCCTCTTGTATAAATTGCCAAATGCACTGATTGATTTGCTTTTGTTGTAATTTCTTTCATTACAGGAATAGCCCTTGTTGTAAGCGTTTTAAATGGTTCAAATTTTGCAGTCATATTCAAAATTTTAAAAGAAAGTCTGTAAACTTCTTTTTCACTATCAAAATCTACATATTCTCTATTTCTTAAAGTGTTTATCATTCTGTAAATTTCATTTACTGACTTATTTAACTTGCCTGCAATTTCTGCTTGGCTAAGACCTTCAGCAGAATTTGATAATAACTCTAGAATATCTAATCCCTTTTCTAGAGCAGGAGCACTATAACTTTTAGATTGCTTTTTTCGTTTCATAATTAAAAAAATGAATTTTATTTGTTTCTATTTGAAAATTAATATTTTCTCCAACATCTACTGGTCTTGGATTGTACATACGACTTATTATTTCTTGATTTTGTAATTTAAAAAAAAGTTGTGTTTCAGTACCAAGCGGTTCAGCAAGGTCAATTGCTTTACTAAAAGCCCATAATGATTTTTGTTCATTAGAAAAACTTTTTACTGGAACTATATCCTCTGCCCTTATACCAACAATAACTTTTTTTAAGTCAGCAAGTTTTGCTATTTTTTCTTTAGGACAATGAACAAGAATATCATTATCCAATTTAATCATTATCTGATCATTACTTTTAGTTATCTCGCATTCAATAATATTCATGGGAGGGCTGCCAATAAAAGTTGCAACAAAGACATTTACTGGATTGCTAAAAACATCTATTGGAGATCCAATTTGTTCAATAAAACCATCTTTCATTATTATAATTCTATCAGCTAATGTCATTGCTTCTACTTGATCGTGTGTTACGTAAATAACTGTTGTTTTAAGTTTTTGATGGAGTTTTTTTATTTCTGTTCTCATCTGCGTTCTGAGTTTAGCATCTAAATTAGATAGAGGTTCATCAAATAAAAAAGCATCAGGTCGTCGAACAATAGCTCTACCCATTGCTACTCTTTGTCTTTGCCCTCCAGAAAGTTGAGAAGGTTTTCTTTTTCTCAAATCTTCCAAACCTAAAATATTAACGGCGTCTTGTACTTTCGCTTCAATTTCATCAGGATTAACTTTTGCTATTTTTAGACTGAAACCTAAATTTTCTTCAACTGTCATATGAGGATAAAGAGCATAATTTTGAAAAACCATAGAAACATTTCGATCTTTTGGATCTTTTTCATTAACTTTTTGATCACCTATAAAAATTTCACCTCCAGAAATTTCTTCTAAACCTGCAATCATCCTCAATGTTGTTGATTTTCCACATCCAGAAGGCCCAACCAGCACAAGAAATTCATTATGAGGAATTGTTAAATCCATATTTTGAACAGCGACAACGTCACCATATTTCTTTGTTAAGTTTTTTAATTCAACCTTAGCCATATTATCCTTTTACTCCTCCAAATGTTAATCCAGAAACCAAATGTTTTTGAACAATAAATGTTAATATTAAAGCAGGAATGATCATTACTACCGCTATTGCACACATACCTGCCCAATTAATTGTAAACTCATCTAAGTAATCCATCATACCTATGGGTAGAGTTTTGGAATGCACAGTTCTTGTTAAGATAGAAGCTAACGCATATTCATTCCAAGATAATAAAAAAGCAAAAATTGCAGCTGCACCAATACCAGGTCCAGCAAGAGGTAGTTCAACATTCCAAAACGCTTGGAATCTTGTACAACCATCTGTTCTAGCAACTTCAGACATCTCTTTTGGTATTTGTCTAAAAAAACCGTCAGTTAACCAAATTGTAAAAGGAACATTCATTGCAACATAAACTAAGATAACCCCAAAAGATGTGTTAATTATACCAACTTTAGCAAACAAAATAAATAGAGGTAAACTTAATGATATTCCTGGAACTGCCCTAGCTAACATTAAGCTAAGAAAGATTTTATTTTTTCCTTTAAAATTAAACCTTGCAAATGCATATCCGCCCATCATACCTATAGTAATAGCAATTACTGTGCTAACAGATGAAATGATTACTGAATTCATTAGATACTTGAATGCAGGGACGGATACATAACCATTAATACTAAACATTTGAGTGAATTGATGAAGAGTCCACCTATCTGGAATCCAGTTAGCAGGTTTCGCCAATATTTCTGGATTAGGGCGAAAAGCACTAACAAAAATCCATATACCAGGCAAACAAATTAATATTAAAAGAAAGAGAACCAAAAACCAAAATCCTATTTTTTTTATTTGTTTCATTATTGTTGTCCCAAATCTCTTCTAGCCGCAACTAACTTTGTAAAAAAATAATATGTAAATGCAATAGACAATATTATTGATACATATGACATTGCATTTGCAAAACCCATATTAGCATCTTTATATCCTATTCTAGCAATCATTGTCCAAAGCAACTCTGTTCTCATTGCTGGACCTCCGCCTGTCATTATATGAACAATATCATAAGCCCTTCCAACATCTAGTGATCTAATAGTAAGGGCTATAAAAACAAATGGCATTAAAAATGGTAAGGTAATATTTTTAAATACTTGCCAACTATTACATCCGTCAACTCTTGCAGCTTCAATAGGATCTCTTGGTATTCCTAATAGACCTGCTAATAGCAGAATAGCAAAAATTGAAGTATTAGCCCAAATTTCTGCAACCATAATAGATCCCATAGCTAGATATTTATCTATCAACCAAGGAATGGCAGACTCGTAACCAAACAAGTATAAAAAATTATTTAATAAGCCAATGTTATCATTAAAAATATATTTCCACTGAAATCCAACTAAGATTGGTGAAAACATCATTGGAAACATCATAATTGTTCTTAAGGTTCTCTGTCCCCAAGTAATTTTATTTATTAATAGTGCAATACCCAACCCAAATAATAATTCTAAGTTCAGAACAACTGCTAAAAATAGAATAGTTCTTCCAAAAGCGTACCAAAATTTTGCATTATCAATTAGTCTTTCATAATTACGCAAGCCAACAAAATTAAAAAGGCTGTCAGGGCGTGTGAGTTTATATGATGTAAAACTTGTATAGAAAGAAAATATGAGTGGAATTATAATTACAAAACCTATAGCCAAAATAGATGGCATAATTAACATGACTGGACTTCTAAAAATTTTTCTAACCATCAATTAATCAGCGTAATTTATTTTTAATCCACCTGATTGACTAGAGATACCACATGAATCAACAACTGCCATAGTATGAATGGAGTCATCAATTGAAGTTAATAATTTAGAATCTTCACCATTTTTAAATCTTTGCATATTTGCCATTACACCTATAAATGCATCTGGAAACCACTTACCCTGAATATCAAACTTTATCCAATCAGTTCCTTCAGTTATTATTTCTAGTTCCTCCGGTTCACCAGTTGGATAATCTAATAATAAACCTAATTTCATTTTAGCTGCACCTTTTGTGCCCTCTAGACGAATATATGCATCTTGGTTTTTTCTTCCAAAGCTATGGGTATGATTAATAGTCATGCAACATCTAATTTGATTTCCATAATTAAAAATTGCACTAGTTCTGCAATCGGCTAATTCTTTTACCTTAGGATGCTTAACTGACTGGCAGTAAACCCCCTGAGGATTTCCAAGAACAGAACGTATCCAATCAATGTAGTGGATTGAGTGCAATGGCACTTCGACTCTATCTAATGTTTTTAAAAAAGGCCATAACTCCCAGGGAGTGTGTACATTGACATGAACTTCCAGCTCTACTAATTCACCTAAAATATTTTGTTTAATCGCTTCATAAACAGGTAGAGAAATTGGACTGAAACGTAATTGAAAATTCATACATGCTTTTATATTTTTTTGATGACAAATTTTTCTTATTTTGTTTCCCTCTTCTAAAGATCTGCCAAGAGGCTTTTGAAAAACAGCATATATATTTTCAGGAAGTTTTTCCACTACCTCTAATAAATTTGCTGGAGGAAGAGCTAAATCAAAAATATGGTCTTTGTTTTGAAATGCTTCTTCAAGAGAATTAAATACATTATTAATTCCAAATTCTTTTGCTAGATTTTTCGCTTTTTCTGAGTCAACATCGTATAAACCACTAACTTCAAAACCTGCTTTTTTATAAGCTGGAAGATGAGCATCCTTTACTATTCCTCCTGTACCAATAATTATTATTGGGCTTAATTTTTTTGGCATTGGCCAAGTTTGACTATAATTTTTAATTGTATTTTCTTTATCGGCCATTTGTAAATACTGATTAAATTTAATTTATTGACTACCCCTCACTTTCATGAGGAGTAGTCTTGCAAGAGATTAGTAATAACCTGCGTCTTGCATTAAATAATCTGTTTCTTTAGCAGCAGCATCTAATGCTTCCTTTACTGTTTTATCTCCAACAATTGCAGCTTGCAACTCTGGAAAGATAATGTTTGAAAAAGGAATCCACTCTGGAATAAGTGGTGGAGTAAATGCGTCCTCTGCCATAGAAGCTTTAAATGTAGAGAAAAGGTCACTCATAAATGCGTTTCCTTCAGCATTCATTTCACCTGCAATATCATCCCAAACTCTTGTCATAGTTGGAAGTTTACCACCTCTTGCTTCATGCATTTGAGCTTCGTGATTTGTTAAAATCCATATTAATGAAGCAGCTGCCTCTAGATTTTCTTCAGGACAACCATTTAAGATAGAATAAGTATGAGAACCTGACCATCCTCCTCTTTTTCCACCTGAGCCCATTGGAAATCTTACAAGACCAACATCTCCACCAATTTTTGAGTCAGCACTATTAAAATATGCTCCCCAGCCACCCCAATCAAGGTTTAAGGCAACAGTTCCACTTGCAAAGCCAAGGCCAGTTTCATCCCAAAGATAATTTAATACTCCAGCAGGAACTGCCTGTGCATTATATAAATCTACAAACCACTGAAGAGCTCTTTGTCCAGCTTCATCATTAAATGTTGGGCGCCATTCATCATCAAATAATGCTCCACCCTCAGCAATAACTAACTCGTAGAAACGTCCAGTTATAGCTTCTTCTTTACCAACATATTGTGTTCCATAAAAATTAGGGGGATCTGACCAGAAAATTGCCTGCTCTTTCCATTGTTCTAAAGTTTCTGGTGGTGCTAAATCATAACCATATTCAGCTTTAAATCTTTTTTTATTATCTGCATCTTCATAGATACTCTTTATGTACCATAGGTTACTAACATCACTATGTTGTGGCAGTTGAACAAGACGACCATCAACAGTTGAGTGCTCAAGTACTAAGGGAACAAATTCAGCTAGAAAATCTCCTGGAACAATTCCATTTAGATCTCTATAAATATCTCCATACTGAGTAGCAAAACTAGTGTGGTTTGAAACAACACAGTAACTAATATTACCTGCTGCAATATCTTGCTTAATTTCTTTATCTAACTCAAAGTGACTTTTTTTAGAAAGAATTGATACCTTACCACCTGTTTTTTCTTCCCATATAGGAATCATCACTTCATAAAGTGGATCATAAGGAGCTCCACCAATTAATTTTACATCTAATGTAATGCCACTAAAATCTCCCCACATAGCAACTTTGTCGTTTGGAAAACTTTTATCAACGGCAAAGGCACTAAATGATAGAGAGAAAACAGAGACTACAGTCAAAATGCTTTTGAATAATTTCATATTCTCCTCCAATTTTTATTAGATATTACACTCTATCCATAATTTTAAAAGCAAAAAGATATGGTAATTTTCATATATGAAGATAGTATTTACTTATAAATTTTAATTTTCTGCTAAAAGAGGACGTTATGACA
>CACJAV010000024.1 GCA_902591485.1 uncultured Alphaproteobacteria bacterium | reverse complement strand
ATTATTTTTTTTAAGTAAGGTAAGAATAATTTCCTAATCATCTTTAATAAGTTGTGCTGAAAAAAAACCATCAATATTAAAGTTTTTATAACTTGTTGGAGGCGTTAAAAAATATCCCTCTTTCGAAATTAAATGCTTAATATTGGAAAATTCATTATTTGGATTGTACTTTTCTATTTTAAAGTTTTTATTCTGTTGCAGGAAATTTTCGATTATTTCTATTGTTTCTGAATAAAAGAATGAACAAACCATATAGACTATTTTTCCCTTATTTTTAATTAATTTAGAAGATTTTTGTAACAGGTTTTTTTGAAGTTTGTTTAAAGTTGCAAAATCTGGCTCTTTTGATTTGAAAAATATTTCAGGATGTTTTCTAATTGTGCCAATTGAAGAGCATGGTGCATCTAATATAACCATATCAAATTTGTCATTTTCATCAAAATTTAAACCATTTAGATTTTTTATTTCTGGATTAAATTTTAACCTAGATAAATTATCTTGCAGTTTTGAAATTCTTTTCAAGTTTATATCATTCAAAACAACTTTATTGTCAGATAAGATCTGAAAAGCTTTACCGCCTGGAGCTGCACACATATCAAGAATTTGTAAATTTTTAATCATTGGAGTAATACCAAGAGGTAACATTGATGCAAAATCTTGAACCCACCATTCCCCTTTTTTAAAATTAGACATACTATTTATTTTTTTTTGTGATTCAATAAATGCAGAATTTTTCGAACTTTTTGTATGAGGTTCTTTAAAATTATTTAAATATTTCTCAGACTTAAAAACAAGATGCAAACTTGGGTAATCACAAAAAGTAGTGATAAATTTATTAGCATTAAAGTTTTTGCTATGATTTATTTGTTTAACAAACCAATTAGGAAAATCATTTAAATTTATTTGTATTTTGTCTACCTTATCAATGTTATTCAAGATATTTTTCAATACAGCGTTAACAAAACCTGAAAAAACTTTTACTTTTTTTGCTACATTTACTGTTTCATTTACAACAGCATAAGGTTTCACTTTTAAATAAATAATTTGAACTATTGCAGATGATAGAAGTATGCGTTGATTGATGTTAAGTTTAGACTTAATAAATTTACGTAAAATTAATTTACAATGAATGTGTCTTTTCATTGAATTTAAACAAACA
Source organism: uncultured Alphaproteobacteria bacterium (assembly GCA_902591485.1). GTDB lineage: Bacteria > Pseudomonadota > Alphaproteobacteria > HIMB59 > CACPNW01. The sequence goes on along the minus strand of CACJAV010000024.1, from coordinate 10,118 downwards.
TTATTAATAAAAGAAATATCTTTTTGATGAAGATCTTGACCAACGATCATTTTATTGAAAACCGTTTCAAAATTTTTATTTTTTTTAAATACTTCAACTAAAATTTGAAATATTATATATCTTGTTTTTGTGCTTCTATTCATCAAAGTGTATAATACTTATCCATGCCGTTTTTTAGTTTTTCTTTAAGTGAGATTTCACCCTCTTTAAAAAAATTTAATATTACAGAAAATAATCTTTATTTCAGTAAAAACACTCAATTATGGAAATTGTTAAATAAGCTTTCAAAATCAAAGATAAATAGTCTGAATTATGAAAAACGTCATTCAGTTAAGAACATGGGAAAAAGAATACTGTTCTGTTTGCCGCCCAGTATGGGCATTGGAGATGCCATTGAATATGCTTCAGCTATAAAAACAATTGCTAATAGTAAGATTTTTGAAAAAGTCGCTGTAGCTTTTGTTGAAGAATATAGTTTTTTGTTTAAAAATTATTTTAATTTAGAAAATAATTTTCCTTATATGATTACCAAAAGTGATCTAGAAAATTTTGATACTATTTTTCATCTAACTTTTGAGATTAAAAGTTTTATTAACCAAAAGCATTCTCGGTCTGACATCTATAATGAAATAATAAATTTTTTCAAAATTAGAGATATCAAAAAAAATAACATTAAACTTAATAAAAATAGCAAAATTAATAAAATATCAATATTCCCTCTTTCTAATTCTCCAATTAGAACAATGTCAATTGATACATTAAATCAGTTAACCGAACTTTTAATTAAACAATTTAATATAGAAATATTTTTAAACCAAAATTCAGAAGTTTCTCATTTATTATATAAAAAAATAAAACATAAAAATGTTACAATTATTGATCCTGAAAATAAAAAAAATCTTATTTCCGCAATACAAAAAATTGATTACGGTGTTTTTATGGACTCAGGGCCATTGCATATTGCAAAAATGTTTAATAAAAAAGGAGTATTAATAGAAACAAGTGTTTCATCCAAAATTTTATTAAAAAATTATCAAATGATTAAAGGGATTAAAAATTCCTTCTCCTCTTTTTATTGCATTGCCCCATGTGGCCTTACCGATATTTTTAATTATAATAACAAATATGGTTGTTTTGATAGTTTGAAAATTGATAGTGCAAAAATTAAAAGAGATAACTACAAAAATATAATGCACAGAGGTGTTAAGAGTCATTATGTCAAAAATTTTACTAAACCCGTAGGATGCGTATTTTCTTTAAATGTACAAAATATATATAATACTATAATGAAAGATCTATCTATATGCGAGGAAAGTTAGAAACAATTGTTGGAGCAATGTTTGCTGGTAAAACAAGCGAACTTTTAAAAAGAATTTTGTGGGCAAAACATCAGAGTAAAAAAATTATTGTTATTAAGCCTGTAATAGACAATCGATATGACCAAGAAAAAATCATTACGCACAACGATTTAAGCCATGATTGTTTTTCAATGAATGATTGGAAACATGTAAACAGTAATTTTAAATTTAATAAAAACATTGTTGACGTAGTATTCTTAGATGAAATTCAATTTATGAACACAGACGAAACACTTGAGAATGTTGAAAGAATACTTAATAATGGTATCGATGTTGTTTGTTCTGGCTTAGATCAAGACTCACGAGGAAGGCCTTGGGAAACATCATCAATGCTCCTTGGGTTGTCTGATAAAATTATCAAAATTTATGGTTTTTGCAATGTTTGTGGGATGGAGGCAACAAAAACCTATAGAAAAACTGAAGGCGGAGGCAGAACACAAGTAGGCGCTGCAGATATTTATGAGCCTAGATGTTTAAAGCATTGGGAGGCAAGATAACTAATTATTTAATTTGTTATCAATTAGTTTTTGAACAACACTTGGATCAGCTAATGTCGTAATATCTCCAAGTTGATCTTGCTCATTGGCTGCTATTTTTCTTAGTATTCTTCTCATTATTTTCCCAGATCGGGTTTTTGGAAGGCCGTCAGTAAAATGAATAAAGTCAGGTGTTGCAATAGGTCCAATTTTTGATCTAATGGTATTTATTAACTCTTTTTTTAAATCATCATTACTTTCTATTCCAACTATAAGGGAAACATAGCAATACAATCCATTTCCTTTGATATCATGAGGGTAACCAACAACAGCAGCTTCAGAAACTTTAGGATGTGAAACAAAAGCACTTTCAATCTCTGCTGTTCCAAGGTTGTGGCCAGAAACAATAATTACATCATCAACTCTACCAGTAATCCAATAATACCCATCTTTGTCTCTTTTGCACCCATCTCCAGTAAAATATTTTCCATCAAATTGTGAAAAATATGTTGAAATAAATCTTTTGTGATCACCATAGACTGTTCTCATTTGACCTGGCCAAGAGTCCTTAAGACATAGCATCCCTTCTGACTCTCCATGTTGTTCTTCTCCCTCTTTATTCACAATGCATGGCTCAATTCCATAAAAAGGTTTTGATGCTGAGCCTGGCTTTAGGTTTATAGCACCACTTTGCGGTGATATTAATATTCCTCCGGTTTCAGTTTGCCACCAAGTATCAACAATTGGACAGTTTGAATTTCCTGGAACCTCATAATACCACTTCCAAGCTTCTGGATTTATTGGCTCTCCTACTGTGCCAAGTAATTTTAAAGAAGATCTAGATGTTTTTTTTACATAATCATCACCTTCCCTCATTAAAGCTCTTATTGCTGTTGGAGCAGTATAAAAGATATTAACATTATGCTTATCTATAACCTCCCAAAACCTTGAAAAATTTGGATAGTTAGGCACCCCTTCAAACATCAATGTAGTAGCACCGTTTGATAGTGGTCCATAAATTATATAACTATGGCCAGTAATCCATCCAATGTCAGCTGTGCACCAATAGATATCATCTTTATTATAATTAAAAATATATTCATGAGTCATTGAGGCATAAACTAAATACCCACCAGTTGTATGGAGAACACCTTTTGGTTTGCCTGTCGATCCAGATGTATATAAAATAAATAGAGGGTCTTCTGAATTCATTTCTTCTGGCTCACAATATTCATCAACATCAGAAATTAATTCATCTATGTATAAGTCTCTTTCATCCATCATGTTAACTTTGTTTTCTGTATACTTAACAACCAAACATTTCTTTACGTTGGGACAGCTATCAAGAGCCTTGTCAGTTATATCTTTAAGAGGAATCGTCTTGCCACCTCTAATTCCTTCGTCTGCAGTTATAATATATTCAGAATTACAATCCTTTATCCTTCCCGCAATCGAGTCAGATGAAAAACCACCAAAAATTATTGAGTGTATTGCACCTATTCTAGTACAAGCAAGCATTACGTAAGCAAGCTCAGGAATCATTGTTAAATATATTGTTACTCTATCACCTTTTTTTACACCTATTTTTTTTAAAACATTAGCCATTTTACAAACTTTATTTTGTAATTCTTGATAACTAATTTTTTTTACTTTTGATGGATCATCACCTTCCCAAATGATTGCCGTTTTGTTTGGAGAATTTTTAGCATGTCGATCTACACAGTTATATGAGACATTAGTAGTTCCATCGAAGTACCATTTGATACTTACATCATTTTTACTATAAACTACTTCCTTGATTTTTGTATAAGGCTTGACCCAATCTATTCTTTTACCATGTTCAGACCAGAAGCTCTCATTGTCTAAAACTGATTCTTCATACATTTTTTCATATTGTTCTTTATTTACTTTGGCGTTTTTTACCCAAGCATCATTAACCTTATATATATCATTCATAATACACTTTAATCATAACCAAATTTATTCATAAAATCTCTAAATTTATTTTCTAATTTATTAATTTGTTCATTATTTAAAACATTTTTCCACTGATTTTTTTTCCCTGATCGAAAAAAATTACCTGATTGAGCCTCTGTAAATCCAAATTTTCTTTCCTGTGATTTTAATTCTTGAAAAGCTGTTGTTTCAATAATGTTGTTAGTTTTATTTTTTGTTAAATTAAAATTAATATGAAAATTCTTTTCAAAAAAATTTACTATATCATTCAACACATCTTTTTTTTTGTAGACTAAGTCCTCATACTTTAAAATAAGTTTAGGAACCAACAAATCATTACTTGTCCAAGATGAAACATGTTCATCCCAAGAAGATAAAAAACATCTTGGTTTTATATGTTGTGGCAACTCTGAATTTGTTTGAGCCCACTCAATACAAGAGTTGAAATCTAACATAAAATCAATTGAATTATCATACGTTAAGTTAGCATGCTTAGCCCACGAAATAGCAACATCCCTCGGATCTCTTATTATATAAATGTATCCAGCTGTGTTACTTGAGTTGGTAAACCAATTATTTGATATAGCCATGTAGCTCGAATGAGATTTTATAAAACCAAAACCTTGACTGATTTTCATATTTTCTTTTTTTTGAAGTGTTTGCCAATATTTTGAAAGTATTTTTAACTGATCAAGGTTTGCAAAATCTTCTTTATTTATTTTTTTTATTAAGTTTAGCCTGTCTCTTTTTTCAAACTGAGTTGTGTGTTTTAGTTGCTCAAGATTAAATCTTCCATCTTTAGAAAAAAATAATGATGTAACTATAGACCTAACTAGAGTGTTGCCGCTTTTGGGATAAGAAGAAATCCAAAATATATGCTTTGACATTTAAAAATTTTTAGCTGCTATTATATAGTTTTGTTTCATAGTTTAACTGCTTAAGTAAATTATAATACTTTTTTTCTAAACGATAAATTTGTTCATCTGAGAGTTTGTCTAGCCATTGCCCCTTTGTTCCTTTGTTAAAAAAATTATTATTAACTGCTTCGTCAAAACCATCTTTCTGTTCAGTTTTTTTTAAATGATTAAAATCAGAGTAGGTTATCATATTTTCAATTTTTTTATTTAAGTTTGAAAATTTAAAATTATAATTTTTAACAAAAAAATCTATTATTTTTTTAATTGTATTTTTTTTATCATAAACTAAGTCTTCAAATTTTATTAATAATTTTGGGCAGTTAAAAGCATATTTGTTCCAAGAAAGAAAATGTTTTTCCCAACTTGAAACAAGTGAAAGAGGTTTTTTTTTATTTTCATACAAATTATCAGTATCTTGCCATTGAAGACAAAAATTTTCATCAAGTAATTTATCAATACTTTCATCGAAAGTAATTTTGTAATGATTAGACATTGACAAAACAACATCTCGTGGATCTCTAACTACATAAATAACCCCACGAGTATTTTCTTTATTTGTAAAATCATTGTTGAATATTTTTACTAAAGCGTGATGTGTTTTCATAAATATAAAATCTTCTTTTAAATTTAAGTTTTGCTTTGATTGCATTTTTTCCCAATAATTTGATAATATTTTAGGACTATGTAAATTTTTGTAATCCTCAGCATTAATTTTTTTTATAAACTCAAGATTAGAAGTGTCTTCTATGTATGGTATATTTTGTAACAAATTTAAATCAAAAATGCCGTCATCTGTAAAAAAAAGTGAAGCCAGTAGAGATCTTATTAAGGTGTTCCCACTCTTTGGGAAAGAGGTAATCCAAAAGATTTGTTTATTCATTTTGATTAGATAGTTTAATAATTTCTTTAAATTCGCTAATTGTCAAAGGCATTACAGAAAGCCTGCTTTGTTTGATAAGTGATATCTTTTGCAGTTTCTTGTTTTTTTTTATTCTATCAAGTGTGACTGGATATTTTAATTTTTTTAATGCCTTAACATCTATTGCTACAAACCTTTTACTTTTATCGGTGGGATCAGGATAGTGTTCTTTGTGTACCTCAACAATTCCGATGACACTTTTTTCATTTACAGAATGATAAAAAAAACAATGATCCCCTTTTTTCATTTTCATCAAGTTGTTTCTTGCCTGATAATTTCTTACACCATCCCACATATCAATCTTGCTTTGAACTTGATCCTCCCATGACCATGTAGATGGTTCTGATTTTAATAACCAATATTTTTTAGTCATAATTAAATTTATAAAATATTTTAATAAATTAATACATTAAATTATTTTATCGAAAGCCTTGGACTTGCTTTAAAATAAAGATCTGAGGAAGATTTTATATTTTTATTCAAACAATTCCAAGCAATCATCGCAGCATTATCACTCCTCATTTCCTTAGCTGGATGTATGATATTAATATTTTGATTTTGAAAAGCATCTTTAATTTTATCACAAATATACTTATTGTTAGATACCCCACCAACAACTGAAAGTGATTTAACTATCACAGACTTATCAGATAATTTTTTAATAGTTTTTTCGATTTTTTTTATAAGAATTTTTGAAACACAAAATTGAAAAGATGCACTAAGGTCGGCAATAAATTTGGTGCTTAAATTATTTTTTTTTACTAAATGGTTAACTGCCGTTTTAAGACCTGAAAAAGAAAAATCTAAATTATCCTCATTTATTAATGGCATTGGTAAATCATAGACAGTTTCGTTTCCACCAAGAGCTTTTTTTTCAATTTCAGGTCCACCTGGATATCTTAAGCAAAGTAGCTTCGCAACTTTATCAAAAGTTTCTCCAACTGCATCATCTAATGTTTCACCCAACAAAACTATATTTTTTTTTGATTTAACGTGATAAATTTCTGTATGACCTCCTGTTAAAAGTAAGCAAACCTGTGGATACTCCTCCAAATTATTATAAGTTGGTGATAGGATGTGACTTTCAATATGGTTTATTGGCACAAACTTCTTGTTTGCACCAATAGCTAATGATTTAGCAAATGTTGATCCAATCAAAAGTGGCCCAATCAGCCCTGGACCACATGTTGCTGCAAAAACATCAATATCTGAAATTTTTTTTCTACTTTCTTTTAAGGCTGATAGGGTAATATTTTGCAATATTTCAAGATGTGCTCTTGAAGCTAACTCCGGCACAACACCACCATGTTTTTTATGAGTCTCTTGTGTGAAGACAATGTGACTGTAAATATGTTTATTTTTATCCATAATACATACTGAAGTTTCATCACATGAGGTTTCTATTGCAAAAACAAGCATTTTTTTCGTATATCAAATTCTTCTGTTAAACAACAAGCTAATAATGATAAAAAGTTAATGTGAAAAACATACTTTCAAAATTTTATCTGTTTTCCAAACTATCCTTTAGTTTTTCTTTATTATTTATTCTGATTTTGCTCGGATATTTATTTTATAGAAGTTATGCGTCTTTATCTGTCGCAGAAAAAAATACAGAAACACAAAATAAAAATCTTCAAACTTCAATAAATTTAAACTCATCTAGAATTGAAAAAATAGAACTTTTGCTCAGTGAAAATAATCTAAAACTTAATAATATTTTTGATGTTTTAGATAAAAAAAATGAAAACATAGTTTCAAATAATATTCTGAAAGAAATTCAAAATGACTTTATAAATATTAAAGCAGAGTTAAAAAATATACAACTTGAGTTGCAAAGCAATAAAATAACTAAAGAGCAATTGCCTAAAACCAATATTGATAAAATTAATACCACAAATATAGCCCAGTTGATAAAACTAAAATTTGAAAATGGTAAAGACTACTCAACAGAATTAGAATTATTTAGCAACATTCTAGGAAATGATGGTGTTCACATTGTTGAAAAATTACACATAATTAACAACAATAAGTTTTTAGGTTCAGAATTTTTAATATCAAATTTCAAAAAAGAAACAAATGATTTTATCTCAGCTAACTTTATTACAAAAAACAAATTAACAGAAACAATACTTCCATACATAGAAATTCAACCATCTAAATCTAAAAAGTTGTCTGATAGCAGGCTAATAGTCGTAGGTAATATTTTGAAACAACTAGAAAAGAAAAAGTATTTAGAAGCAGCACAATCTATAAAATCAATAGATGAAAATAATAATTTTTTCAATTCAACAATACAGCAGCTTTCAATCGCAATAGAATTTAAGAATACACTCGAGGGTTTAATTTCTTATGGTTAAATTTTTAATTTTATTTATTCAGTTCTTCGTTCTTATTTTCCTTGTTACCTATTTTTCTTCAAATTCATTCTTGGTAACGTTTGAAATAAATGAGTTAATATATGCTTTTTCATCAAATTTACTTTTATTTTTTTTAGTATTAATTATTTTAATTTGTTTTATTACTTTATTTTTTTATTTTAAATCCCGCTACAAAATACAAAAATATTTTTTACTAAAAGATAAAAAAAATTTACAAAAAGGTTACGGTTATTTTGCAGACGCAATGATTTCTTTGGCAAATAAAGATAAGAAAAATGCTGTTATTGCAAACAAAAAAATGAAAAAACTAATTAAGGATGATCATGGCTTGTCTATGTTATTAAATTCTGAAATCCTTAAAATAGAAAAAAAATATCAAGAACTTTCTTTATTACATGAAGAAATGATTAAAAATAAAAAGACTGAAACATTAGGCTATAAAGGTTTAATGGAAGAAAATATTAACAAAGAAGATTACCATCACGCTTTCATTTATGGTGAAAGACTATTTCAGTTAAACCCATTTATTGACAAGTTGTATCTAACATTGGTCTCAATTATTGCTAAAACAAGAAACTGGAATCAACTAATTAATATCTCCAAACAAGCTTATAATAAAAAAATTATTGATATAAAAACTTTTAATCAAAACACATCAATAGCCTTGTACGAGATAAGTAAAATTAAAATTAACAGTGATCCAAAAGAGTCATTAAATTTAATTTACAAAGCTATAAAACTAAATGGTCCTTTCCCCCCATTCATTAAACTGTATTTGGAAATTTTAATGATACAAAATGAAATATCTAAAATAAAAAAAATAATTAAAAAATATTGGAACGATCAACCAAGCTCTTCTTTGCGTATTATAATTGCGGAATTTCTTAAAAATAATAATTTGGCAAATCTAGACAATATAAAATTTATTACAAAAAATAGCTATAATGATGCGGAGTCAAAAAAATTATTGGTAGATTTTGCTATCCACAACAGTGATTGGTCTCTTGCTAGAGAGAGTATAAAAGGTTTAATAAAATTTAATCCTGATCGCGAAATTTGTGAGTTTATGGCTTCTTTAGAAATGGGTGAATTTAATGATATTCAAAAAAGAGACTCTTGGCTATTAAGAGCTGAGAATGCAAACATTGATGAAATATGGATTTGCCAAATTACCAATACATCACAACTCCATTGGAGTTCAGTTTCTAATTCAGGGCATTTCAATTCACTTGAATGGAAAAGACCAAAAATGATAAGTAAAAATCTTTTAAAATATGACTGACTTGAATATTTATGTAGGCTATGACTCAAAAGAAGATATCGCATACAGAGTTTGCAAACACTCTATTTTGAAAAGATCAGGTACAAATGTAAAAATTAGATCACTTAAACTTTATGAATTAATAGCAAACAAACTATACAATAGAGCTATTGATCCTCTTGCTTCAACAGAATTTACATATTCTCGATTTTTAGTTCCTACTCTTAATAATTTTAAAGGTTGGGCAGTATTTTGTGATTGTGATTTCTTGTTTTTCGAGGATGTGGAAAAAATTTTAAATAATATTGATGAGTCTAAAGCTGTATACTGTGTTCAACACGATTATACACCAAAAGAAAAGCACAAGATGGATGGTCAAAAACAAACAATTTATCCAAGAAAAAATTGGTCTAGTTTTATATTATTCAATTGTGCTCATCCAAGCAATAAAAGACTGAGTTTAGATCTCGTTAATTCAGAAACTGGATCATTTCTTCACCAATTCAAATGGTTAAAAGATTCTGAAATTGGATCTTTAGATGAAAGATGGAATTGGCTTGAAGGTTGGACTTCAAAACACAACAATAAAAAACCTTTTGCTGTGCATTATACACGAGGAGGTCCATGGTTTGAAGAATGGCAAGATGTTGAATTTGCCAATGAATGGATTGAAGAAAGAGATGATTATTTAAAAAATAAATTTAGTTAATTTTATCATAAACAAAATTTATAAATTGTTTTTTATTTTCGACTGCCTCTATATCAATTAAGTGTATACTTGGATACCAGGGTGTTTTGTTAGTATATTGATTCCAATAAAAAAAAGTCGCCTGATTAAATGGTTTTATAAGCA
>CACJAV010000023.1 GCA_902591485.1 uncultured Alphaproteobacteria bacterium | reverse complement strand
TGCTTATTGTGCATCATGTTTGGGCTATAGTATTATAATATCCGAAAAAAAAAATATTTTAGTCAGCAAAAAAAAAGCCACGAACGACAAAAGAACAACAGCAATAGCAGAAGGGTCAAAGAATTTCCTAGAGTCCCAAGGTCTGTGGCGACATATTAAAGCTTTTGCAGAGCCAATTAATAACATTAAAGTTATTGATCAAACAGCTAACTCTAAGTTGAGCTTTGTTAACCCTAGACCTAATTCAAGCCTTGGATATATTGTTAAAAACTCAGAATTGATCAGTCTGCTAATTAAAGAGTTAAAAAAGAAGAAAAATGTAAATTTTTTAGCAGGCTCAAGCATTACTTCGATAAGTAATAGCAATTCAAAAGTTGTTAGTTTTTCAAATAATAAAAAGATAAGCTCAAGTATTATAATAGCCGCTGATGGAAAGAACAGCACTGTAAGAAAAGTTTTAGGAACTAATTTATTTAAAAAAAAATACAGTGAAAAAGCTGTTGTTATAAATTTTTTACATGAAAAGCCTCATAAAAATATTGCTTATGAGTTTTTTTTAAAAACTGGACCACTTGCAATTCTTCCAATGAAAAAAGAAAATAACAAGCATCAGAGCGCTCTTATTTGGTCAAATACTCCTGAAATAGCGGACATCATATCATCAGCAAAATTAAAAAACAAATACGTAAAAGAAATTTTAAATGAAAAAATATATAAATATTTGGGAAAAGTTACAAACATAAACACCGCCCAGGTTTTTCCTCTTTCTGCACATATAAATGAAAAGTTTTATCATGATAGAACTGTTTATGTGGGTGATGCGGCCCACTCAATTCACCCTATTGCAGGTCAGGGGTGGAATTTAGGTCTAAGAGATGTAAAGGCACTAATAAAAATTTTAAAATACAGTAAAGGCAAAGGCCCAAAAATAGGCACAAAAAGATTTTGTAAAAGTTATAATGATTTATGCTTCTATGATGCGTACAGGCTTTTTCAAGTTACTGATAAATTAGATTGGGTCTTTAAAAAAGACCAATCCTTTTTTAAATTTACAAAAAAAATGGGGTTTAATATAATTAACAAAAATAATCTTTTAAAAAATCAAATAGTTAATTTTGCTATGGGTATTTAATTTATAGAATTCGTTTGTTCAATTGATGCCAATTCAATTTTAAGCGTAGACAATACATTTTCATATAAATCTGTGTTTGACTTAAGCTCTAAGCACATCTGTTTTATACTGGTTTCAAAAGGCGAAACCATTACAATAAGTTTCAGCAAGTCAACAATATTTAAATTAGAGACCTCTTCGAGGTTTAGATTAATATTTTTAATTTTATTGTATTTTTTATAGTTGTTAATTAAGTCAATTTTTAATTTATCATTAAGGTTGTTATTATTATAATCATTTAAAGCTTCTATTTCACACATTCTAAATTTATATTCAGAATTTACTTCTCGGACTATTTTAAAACAACTTTTCCCTTCAAGATTAATAAAATATCTTTTATCTGGCGTTTCATTAAATACTGTAATTTTACCATAACAACCAACATTATAGATTTCATTATTCGGTTTATATTGAACCATTCCTACAATTCTATTTTTTGATAAAGAATAATCAACCATATCTATGTATCTTTCTTCAAAAATATTAAGAGGAAGATTTGTGTATGGAAACATAATAGCTCCATTTAGGGGAAAAATAGGAACTTTCATTTATCTGAACAACAAGCTTGAAAGTTTTTTTCTATAAGTTTTTGTTGCCTCATGTTCATTCCCAAGAGCTTCAAAAAACTCTAACATTTTTTTTTTAACAACCTCTTTGTTTGAAGAATAATTTTCTAATAAAAGAGAAAAAGATTTTTCATATTCTTCATCAGAAAAATATGATTCACATATTTCAAATAATATTTTCATATTATTTTTGTTTGCATTGAATTTTTCAATCAAAGCATCTATCGACTCAGAGTTTTTTGACTCCCTAACTATTTTTATTTTTTTTATGATTTTGTCTATTGTCTTATCAGACCTCATTTTTTCATCAAGAGAGGAAACAAAGTCATCGATTTCTTCAAATTGCCTTAAGGTTAATAAACATTCCAGATAAAGACTTACAGCCATTGCATCAGCTTTATTCTCAGAAAAAAATGTTAGCAATTTTTCTTTGGCATCATCAAAGTTTTTGTTATCGATAAGATTTTTTATCTCGTTATAAAATTCAGTCATATCTTCTGTTAGTTTTTTACCAGCTGACTTTTCAATAAAACCAATGAAATCTTTTTCGGAAATTACACCCTGAAAAGCATTAACAATTTTTTTATCTTTAAATGCATAAACTGTCGGAATAGATTGAATTCTCAATTGTGAGGCAATTTCGCTATTTTCATCAATATTTATTTTAACCAATTCAAATGCATCTGAATTTTCTTTTGCAACCTTTTCCATTATTGGTGTTAATTGTTTACAAGGCCCACACCAAGGCGCCCAAAAATCTACGATAATTAATTTATTCTCACTTGCATCTACAACTTTTTTATCAAAATCACCCTGATCAATATCAATAATATTTTTGCTACTCATATGTCTTTACAATCAATTCATTTGAAGATGAAAAAATATGTATTTTTTTTTTATTTTCAATCATAAACTTAACAAATTCCTGAGATTTAATAGTAATGGTTGCGGTATTAGTTAATGGGTGAAAGTTAATATATTCTGATTCATATAGCTTATCTTCTAGATAGAAATCTATATTGTTTTGAGGGTTGTTTAGCAGCGCAAAGGGAGTAACAGAGCCAGGACTTATTCCAAGTAAATCTTCAAGATATTCAGTTTTTGCAAAAGACACATTCCCCAGGTCTAATGATTTTGAAATTGTTTTTAAGTTAATGTTAGTAAATTCTTCACATGAAAATAGATAAAATTTATTTTTTTTATTTTTCAAAAACAAATTTTTGCTATGCGATCCTTTAATTTCTCCTCTGAGTTTATTTGAGTCCTCAACAGTAAACAGGGCGCTGTGTTCATGAAAATCAAAATCATAACGTTTGGCGTTCAATAATTTTATTAATTCTTTTGGGTTTATCATAAATGTAAATCTTTTTATTATACTTTATCAAACTATCGTGATAGTAGAAAAAAAATTAACGCGGGCGTAGCTCAGGGGTAGAGCGCAACCTTGCCAAGGTTGAAGTCGAGGGTTCGAATCCCTTCGCCCGCTCCAAATCCCAATCCCACCTTTAAATTTTAAAATCCATTTGCAATGTACTTGCAATATACTTTCAATATAGTTGGGATAGAGTTTTATTTGTAAACTGTTTATGGTAATAAAATTTATGGATTTAGAAAAAGTTTTTAAAAATATAGTTTTATTAGATTTAGCAATTTTTGTTTTGTTATTTGTTAGTATTCTAATTGAACCAGAAGAAATCGCTAGCATATCAGAAAGTTTAGATACGGGCATATGGGATGAGAATACAATTATCGTAATCTTTTTAGGTTTCTTGATCGTATATTTAATAAATTTAATTTTACTTTATAAATTTATTAGTTTTGGAAAAGTACTTTATTTAATATTATTTATATTAGGTATCGCTCTTTCATTCACTACAGGACCAGTAATTTTTTCTAGTTTTACTTATACCCTTGATTGGATAAGTGGTGCGAGTTCAGGTGCAATTTTAGTTTTATTATATTTTTCTCCTATTAAAGATAAGTTTGTTAAGCAATAGAGTTTCAATATAGTTTTTCAAATTTTGTACTCCATAAAGCATAGATTAAGCGGGTCGAGAATTCGAATCCCTTCGCCCGCTCCAATAAATCTCATTTTTAAACTATATTACTTTCTTTATTTTGAATGAACAGGGTTCATCGACACTTTATCAAATTATAATCAAATTATTAGGGGTTGTTTAAGGTGTGCAGATGAATTTGCTTAGCTAGACTCTTATATCCTAAAATATTATAATGTCCTACTTGTCCATAAGGGAAAAAAATTTTAGGATCATCAATATTTTTAAACAACAATTCATTTGTGTCCAAAAAGGGAATACTCAATTCTTTTACCATTTCTTTTATTTTATTGTAAGAGCTTCTATCAACATTATATCTAAAGGTGTCCAATCCTTCTAAATATACAAAATAGAGATTTGAATTATTTTTTTTAGACAATTTTTTTACCTTAAGTAAAATATCTTTAAATTCTTTTGGGGGTAACTTTACAGTCAGAGGTTTCCAAGGATTAAAAAGATTTTTAATGCCCTTTCCTCTTATTTTATGTAATCTAATAAATTGATTAAATTTAAAATCTCTTTTTAGGGTTGCCCCAATACCAATAAATACCACTTCTTCATTGTTTCTTTGAAGTTCATAAAATGGGGTTATGTTTGTGTTTTCATATTCGTGTTTAATGTTTTTATAAGAATGCTGCACAATGTTTTTTAATTTATTATCGATATAAGCTTGTTTTATTTTTAGGTTTTGAATGAAATTATCATCATTAAAATATTTATTTAGAATATTTGAGGAAAGCTCATTATTTAGGTTTTTTATGTCATTTTGTGAATATAACCAAATAATATTCTTTGTATTAAGCGGAAGATATTCTTTTAATGTTGCGTATTCAATTAAAGGACCATTTCCTGCATAAGATAAAGTTAATACATTTTTTTCTGAAATTGATCTTAAAACCGAAGCAATATCATTTGGTCTGTTTACACATGCACCATGACCAAAAGAATCTCCTATTAACAAATACTCAATTTCTTCTGATTCCCACTCATCATCTGGATTATTAAACCCGTATCTGTCGCTTACATATTTAGAAAAATAACCATTTTCATTGCAATAAACAGTTTCGCTGTTGGAAATACCTGATAGTGGAAGAACATCTAATCTTTCATTTGGCATATACCAAGGTTTAGGTTTTTTTATATGTAAGTAAGGCGGCACATCAACAACCAATTCTTTGTTTTCCTTTGAAAAGTCAAAAAAATACTCAAATTTTTCTCTAGTATCATAATCCATGCCCGTTTCTTTTTTATGCAGTTTCATTTTTTCTTGAAACTGACTGATGGTATCATTTCTCATGTTGGTGTATTTAATTTCATCATACACAACTAAAAAAATTTCAAAAGAATACACGCCTATTGCAATGCTTATTGTGGATATCAACAAATAAGTTCTAATTAATCTTTCAGTAAATAATATTGTTATTGAAAAAACAAGAAAAGAAACCGATATATAAAACATTGTTTTATAATTATCTCTTAATCTTCCTTCATTTACTATTTCTGATACGTAGTAAAGATAGCCTATTATTAGAAAAGCTAAAATAATTGAAACTAATGGAAATATTTTTAAAATAAATTTCATTTTTAATCTAAGCTATATTTATTTTTATAATCCAGAAGTAAATTTTTATCTTGTTCTTTTTTATAAAGTATAAAATTTTCTATTACCAGAATATCCATTTCGGTACCCATAAAGCACTTAAAAGCATCATCTGGGCTACAGATTATTGGTTCACCCCTCACATTAAATGAAGTGTTTATTAATATTGGACATCCTGTAATTTCATTAAATTTATTCAAGAGCTTATAATAAACTGAATTGTATTTTCCATTTACTGTCTGAATTCTTGCAGAATAATCTACATGCGTTATTGCTGGAACACTAGATCGTGATATATTTAACTTTTCAATTCCAAAAAGATTTTCATCATCCTCAGACATTTTGATTTTTTTTTCTTTATCAATATCTGCAACTAAAAGCATATATGGGCTTTCACAATTTAAATCAAACCAATCACTAGTTTCTTCCAATAATATGCTTGGTGCAAATGGCCTAAAACTCTCTCTAAATTTGATTTTTAAATTTAATTTTTTTTGCATGTCTGAAGATCTTGGATCAGCAATAATACTTCTCCCACCTAAGGCTCTCGGTCCAAATTCCATCTTACCTTGCATCCAGCCAATAATTTTTTGTTTTGAAATTTCTTCTGCTGTAATATTAATAATTTGATCAATATCATACTCATGAAACACCCCACCGATATTTTCTAATTTAGACTTAATTTGTTCAGCCTGATACCAAGGCCCAAGATAAGAACCCTTCATACTATCTTCTTTTTCGTTAACCTCTCTTTTGTTATTAAGCATCATGTAATAAGTTGCTACTGCTGCACCCAAAGCCCCACCAGCATCTCCAGCAGCAGGTTGGATCCATATATTATTAAAAAATTTATTTTTTTGTAGAACTCCATTAACAACACAATTTAAAGCTACCCCCCCAGATAGACATAAATTCTTCATTTTTGTTGTTTCTGAAATATTTAAAGCAATTTTAATAATTATTTCTTCAAAAACTTTCTGAATAGAAGACGCCATATCCATGTCATCTTGAGTTAAATTTGTTTCTGGCGATCTTCTTTTTCTATTAAATAATATTTCAAAATTTTTATTTGTCATTGTTAGCCCTACACAGTAATCAAAATATTTTATATTTATTTTGTAAGAACCATCTGACTTAATATTAATTAAATTTTCTTTTATTAAATTAACATATTTAGGCTTTCCATACGGAGCTAAGCCCATTAATTTGTATTCACCAGAATTTACCTTAAAACCACAAAAGTAGGTAAAGGCAGAATATAATAAACCCAATGAATGAGGAAAATTTATTTCTTTTATAATTTCAATTTTGTTATTTTTTCCAATAGACACAGAAGTTGTTGTCCATTCACCAACACCATCCATAGTTAGAATAGCTGCCTCCTTGAAGGGAGAAGGAAAAAAACAACTTGCAGCATGACTTAAATGATGTTCAGTAAACAATAATTTTCTTTTCCAATTAATTTTACTTTCATTTATTTTATTTAATTCTTTTATAATTATATATTTTTGAAAAAGTTTTTCTTTTATCCAAACAGTCATGGAAAGAACAAAGCTTTTAAAGCCTTTAGGAGCAAATGCTAAATATGTTTCTAGTAATCTTTCAAATTTTAAAAATGGCTTATCATAAAAAACAACATAATTTACATTAGATAAATTAATTTTTTGTTCATTAAGGCAAAATTTTATTGAATGCACAGGAAAAGAGGGGTCATGTTTTATTCTTGTAAATCTCTCTTCTTGTACGGCTGAAATAATTTCTCCATCTTTAACTAAACATGCAGCACTATCATGATAATATGCTGATATTCCTAATATTATCATTTAAAATAGTGTATATATAAACGGAGCAACAACAGTGCCTTGTGTTAAAATTATTAACCCTCCAAAAATGACCATTACTATGATTATGGGAAGGAGCCAAAATTTTTTTCTATTTTTTACAAACTGCCAAAGTTCAATTAAAAAGTCCACAATATTTAGTATTGATTATAGAAAGAATCATTTTTTATATTAGGCTCTTTTCTTTTTATCCAAAATGAATCTCGGTTATCATTATTTTTAATCTGTAATTCATCAGCACCAATTAATTTTCTAACTAAGCCAACAGGTGTAATCATAAAGAAGAAAATGATACCAAAAATGACTGGGTTTATTATTTTTCCTAATAAAATTCCAAATTTCATCCATAAAAAATTAAATGGTAATAGCAATTTAGGAAAAAGCAGTGTTACAATTATAATTATAGAGCTAAGACTAAAAAAAAATATAAATAAATTGTTATTTTGAAAGTAGAAATAAACTGATAAACTTATAAAAACTAAACCAAAAAAATAACCAAAAGTACTGTTGCTAGGCAATTTCATATTAATAAGTTTTACCTCATGGGTATTAAAAAAGTTTTATAATTAATATTTTGTACAGCATAATATTATATTGACAATTCTTTTTTAACATAGAGAGCTTTCTTTGAAATATATTTGTAATGATGTTTCTATATATACTTATGATTAAATTAAGTGAATATTGTTAATTTACAATAGATCTTTTTTTCTAATTAATGAGATATTAAAACTTACAACTATTCTTTCTTCGCTAGAAAGGTTTTCTTCAACCTTGTGCTCAAGATAGCTTGGAAACAAAACAAGAGTTCCAGCTTTAGGAGTAACTGACTGAACCTGACAATTTAAACTGTTTGCTTCCTTGGAAGTAGGATGATGAAATACATTTGCTTGTCTGGGATCAAAGAAAATTATATCACCCGCATTATCTTCAGCCTTAACATAATAGGCTGCACTTAATGCACTATTGCCATGGTGATGTTTTTCATTAAAGGCCTTCTCCTTATTTATTATTGCCCACATATTAGTTATTCTTACTAATTGGGACTCTAAATCCCACCCCATATCTTTTACTGCAGCTCCAATATTGTTAGATATTTCATTAATAAACCTTTTTAGTTTTTCATTTTTCAAATCAAACCCCTCAGAATGCCATCCTTTTACGTTGCTTTTTTTTACTCCATCAGGATTTTTTTCTTTTTCTTGATTAATATAATCCTTTAACTCATTATTAATAGTTTCAAAATTATTGATTTGATCTATCCAAACAGGTGTTGAAAAAAATAGATGCATAAATCCTAAATAAAGTAAAAATCACAACCTGAAAAGTTAATTTTGATTTACCGTAATAATATATAGTTATAAAATGACTTAATTATTAAAAATTCGTTTTATGAATAAAAAAATTGGAAATGAAATTTCAAATGACAAAAACTTGTGCATCAAAATTTTGCAAAAAAATCCTAATAATTATGAGGCATTATTAAAATTAGGATTAATTGATATAAAGGAAAATAATTACTCATATGCAAAAGACAAATTTAATAAACTAATACAAATAAATGAAAAAAAATATGAAGCACATCTAAATTTATCTAATTTATTTTTTTTAGAGGGAGATATTGAAAAAGCAAACAATATCCTAAAAAACTTTATAAACAATATAGAAGAAAACGTAGAAATCATTAATTCATTAGCCATTAATTTTTTAAATTCTAATGATTTTGAAAATCTAGAAGCGCATATAGAAAAATACATTAATAATCATAAGAGTCATATCCTTTATTATTTAAAAGGTTTTGTTTTGTTGCAAAATGATAAAATCTATGAATCAGAAAATTTCTTTAAAAAATCAATGAGGATTAAAACTGATTTTTGGAATAACTATGATTTTCTTTTAAAGCAATATGAAAAACAATCTAGAATAGAAGATTTTAAAAATTTAATCAAAACTGCAAAAAAAATTTTTAAAAACAACATTATGATGGCTTATTATGAGTCATTGTACCTGTTTAGAAAAAAAAAATATAAAGATGCATTGGGTATTCTTACCAATAAAGAAAATAAAAATTTTTTTTTATCTGCTCTAAGTAATTCAAATTTAGCAGATTATTTACATCTCTTGAGCAGAGTTTATGAAAAACTTGGTTTGTATGATGAAAGTTATAAATTGGCTCTTAATAGAAATAAAACTATTTTAAATTTTAATGAAAACCAAATATTTAAAAAAGAAATAATTCTGGACACAATCACGACTTACAAAAACTTTTTTATAAAAAGTAAATCAATTTCTAAAAGAATATTTGATGGGATTGATCACTCAAACTTAACTTTTATTATAGGTTTTCCAAGATCGGGCACAACCTTGTTGGATACTATTTTAAGATCTCACTCAAAAACGTTGGTTTTAGAGGAAAAGCCGTACTTATTAAATATCCGGCACAATTTTTATAAAAATCACCAATTGTCTGATATCCTTAAAATTAGTCAAGAGGAAAAAATTCAAATGCAAAAAAACTATATTAATTCATTTGAATACAAAGCAGATAAAATAATAATTGACAAATATCCTTTAAACTTAATTGAGCTTGGTTTTATTAAAACAATATTTCCAAAATCAAAAATAGTTTTAGCAATTAGGCATCCTTTAGACTGTATAACTAGTTGTGTGATGACTTCTTTCAAAATGAATGAGGGAATGGTCAATTTTGAAAATGAAAAAACTACAGTCCATTTTTATAACGAATGTTTTGATTTGTTGTTCAAATATTTTGAATTCTACAAAATTGATTATCTTGAGGTCAAATATGAAAATGTTATTTCAAATTTCAAAAATGAAATAAATAATCTTTTAAAATATTTAAATTTAGATTTCGAAGAGAGTATAAACAATTTTCACAAAACTGCCATGGTTCGCGAAAAAATTAACACCCCAAGCTATGATCAGGTTACACAACCAATTTATTCCAGTTCAATAAATAGATATAAAAACTTTACTGAAATAAAAAACATAAAAGATAAAGTAAACTATTGGATAAAAACATTTTCTTATTAGGTTCTTTGCTTAGAGATATTTTTTAAAACAAATTTCTTAATAAGTTTTTTAGTTTTTAAAATTCTTTTATGATGCTCATTCATATTTTTTCTCCCACTTGATATGGAAGGATAATCTCTTAATAAAATAGTCATATAAATCGGATATTTAATACTCATTAATGTTTAAAAACCCTTACTTTAGAAAAAATTAGCTTTATTTTGTTTTTATTAGCGAACTCAATTATTTTATTATCATTGATTGAGCCACTTGGCGCTACCATGGAGGTACAATTATTTTTTATTAATAGTTCTAAACTATCAACGAATGGAAAAAACGCATCTGAGGCACATACTAAGTTTTTAGAAGTGAAATTTTCTTTATATTTCATTATAGCTATTTTTGTAGCATCATACCTATTCATTTGTCCCGCGCCTATTCCGACAGTTTGTTTATTTTTTACTAAAACTATAGCATTGGATTTTGTATGTTTTACAACTTTAAAAGCAAATAAAAGATCTTCATATTCTCTTTTTGATAAATTAGTTTTTTTTGAAGCAAAATTAAAATGTTTCTTGGATAATCGAAAACTATTGCTTTGTTGTATTAAAGATCCCATTCTAACTGATTTTATTACCTTTCTTTTTTTGCTAGGTATTTTTTTAGAGTCTATTAAAATTAAATTTTTTCTTTTACTTAAAATGTTAATAGCCTTTTTTGAAAAGCTAGGCGCAACAAAAACCTCAAAGAAATTTTTTGTAATTAACTTAGCTAAGCTTTCGTCTATATTTTTATTAACCAAAACAACTCCTCCAAAAGCACTTTTCTGATCACTTTTTAGGGCTTTAACAAATGAATTCTTGATAGTTCCTGATGATGCAACTCCACAAGCATTATTATGTTTTATTATAATAGTGGTTGGTTCTGTAAACTCACTAATAAAGTCAAGTCCGCTATCTATATCTAGAATGTTGTTGTATCCAATTTCTTTCCCTTGTATTTGAAAATTGCCTACTCTTTTATCTTTTGCCGTTTTTAAAATTGCATCTTGGTTTGGGTTTTCTCCGTATCTTAATTTAATATCATTTTGTTTATTATTTTTTGAGAACCAATTATGAATTTCCTTATCATATTTATAAGTTAACCTAAATGTTTGCTCTGCCATTTTTTTTCTAAAATTTAAATCTGTGCCACCAGAGTTATTTTTGATGTTTATTTCTAATAATTTATAATCTTTTGGAGAACTAATAGTCGTTATGCTATCATAGTTTTTTGCAGAAGCTCTAAGTAGAGTAGGGCCACCTATATCAATCATCTCTATAGTGTCTCTATCTTTAGTATTTATATATTTTGAAAATGGATAAAGGTTTACTATAACAAAATCAATTTTTGGAAACTTTAATTTTTTAAAAGTTTGTTTTTGCTTATTATCATTTCTTTTATGTAATATAGAAATATATATATTTGGATGAAGAGTTTTAACTCTGCCATCAAGGACTTCTTCAAATTTAGTTAGTTTAGAAATTTCAAAACAATTATATCCTAAAGATTTAATTCTTTTTGAGGTAGAACCTGTGGATATAATTCCAATTTTATTTTTCTTTAAAAGACTGCATAAAAATTTTAAGTTGCTTTTGTCGTATACCGATATTAGTGCAAAGCTTTCTATTTTTTTGAAAGACGCCAATTTATTTTTTCCCTGTTGTTTCTTGTTATGCCTTTAATAACAATCTGCTTTGTTTCTTTAACATTGTTTTTATCCATATAAACACTTTCTTCTAATACTAAATCTTTATTTGCTCTGAACAACCATATCTGGCTTTCCTCTGTTCTAAGTATAATACTTCTTCTGCTATTAGTTTGAGTAATATTAATTTTTGGTAAAATATGAAACCTTATATGAAATACAACTTCTTTGTTTTTAGAAGTCGAAGATATGATTGAGTCCTCACCTGTGAGATAGTTTTCGTTTTCCTGAAAACTGATTTTTCTTTTAATAATTTTTTTATAATTTTTAATATATCCATTGTGAGATGTCTCAATTACATGCTTTCTATTTTCCGTTTGTTTTTTAAAAGAGACCATTTGTGGATATTTAATATGTGGTTGGTTATCTCTTATTTCACTTATGTTTGTATTTTCTAAAATAATTGTAGAGTGTGCTGCCGAATACCTTAAATAAGCAGCGTTCCCAGTGCTTTTTTCCAGAGCACCACAATTAGTAATTATTTTTTCTTTACCAGAACTAAATTCAAGCGATAGTGTTCCTGCGCTTAATTTTTTTGAATGAAAAGAGCTCGTTGGCTGCACTGCGTCTAAAAAAATTTTTTTTTCTTTATCTTCGAAAAAAAATATTCCAGTGCAGTGATCAGGAAACTGTATTTTTCGAATGTTCTGTTTGTCATTAAGTGTATGTTTTATTTTTTCAATGTTATTATTACTTACACCATTAAAAAGAGCCAATGAGTTATCTTTATGAAAGTATTGAGCTAGTATCGTTTCCATTCTAAGTTTGGTTAAGTAAAATGTTTCAGGTACATCTTTATTAAAATTTAGAAGTATTGAAATTATCTCATCTAAATTATTAATGCATTTAGCCTGTTCAAAAATATTGTAACTTTTATGCATTGCCAAATCATCAACTTGATTTTGAAAAATTTTTTCAAACTTGTTTTTAATATTGATTATTTCATCACCCAAAATGCATTTAATTAAGATATAAACTTTAAATTCAAGAAAAGAATACTCATTAATATTTTTTGAAAATATAAACCTAGAGAAAGCGTTAATATTAATTGAAATTATTTTCTTTAAATTATACTCATCTTTTTTTGTTGATATTGAATTTATAAAATCAAAATTATTAACTAAATTAAAAATTCTATTTGCTATTTGTTCTGTTTCCCAAAATATATTTGATTTAAACTTATTTACTTCATAACATTTTAAT
>CACJAV010000022.1 GCA_902591485.1 uncultured Alphaproteobacteria bacterium | reverse complement strand
GGAAGCTTTGGAGCATGTTTAATGCAAGATAAAAATCTTGTTAAAAATTGCTTAAGTGCAATGCAGATAAATAAAAATATTGAAGTTTCAATTAAATGCAGGATTGGAATTGGAAAAAATTTTAATTATGATTATTTTGAAGAGTTTATTGATGAAATTATAAAGAGTGGTATCAAAATTGTTTATGTTCATGCAAGAAATGCCATCTTAAGTGGTTTTAGTCCTAAAGATAACAGAAATATTCCACCTTTAAACTATGATTTTGTAAAAAGAATAAAAGAAAAATTCCCTAACATTACTTTTATATTAAACGGTGGGATAGATACAATAGAGAAAGCTATAGATTTATCTAAAATACATGATGGCATTATGGTTGGAAGATTAATTCAAAATAATCCTTTTTGTCTAAGAAAAGTTGATAGTCTATTTTATAACAATACATCTTCTTATAAAATTTCAGAGGATACAATTATTGAGTATTTTAATTATATTAAACCAAAAATAGGCACTGATAGTATTTACAGATTATTGAGTCCACTATTAAATATTTTTTTTGGTGTTGAGAATGGAAAAAAATTTAAAATAGATATTCACACAAACATGAAAAGTAATAACTTTGAAAAACTCGAAAAAATCTTTCTCAGTTTTGTCAGAGAAAAAAGTCTGCTAATAAATTAAAAAGGTTTTTGATAAGATAGGCTAATTATTTCAACACCAGGATTTTTATTACCAATATTTGCGTTTGAGATATGGCCGAGTGATATCCCAATTCTATCATCATTTTTTAATTGATAACTTATTTCTAGAGTGGTCCTAAATTCTAATTTATTGCCTAATTTTTTTCCATTTCCATCATCATAGTAACCTAGACCGAAACTTGGTGTAAAATTCCATTTATTTTGATTTCCAATTAATAGTCTCCCTAAATTATCTTCTAAATAAATACCTCCTAGAATATAAAAAGCAGAGTCGGTGGTTAGCTCTAATCCAACAAATGGTTTTAAATAAAAAAAATTATCTTCTTCAGGGCCAATATCAACTATAGCATTATCAAAGCGTCTTTCATACCTGATATCTGTTGCATGATTTGAAGATGATCCATCAAACTTGACATCATATATTCCAATTCCAAAAACATCATATCCTTGGGCTGACAAAAAAGAAGGTTTAATAAAAACAAGTAAAATAATAAATAAATAGCGAAACACAATTTAACTTTATTTTAAAGGTTCAAAAGTATCAAATAAAAAATTCTTTATTTTGTTGAGAAATTTCAACTATTGTGGTTTTTAACTTTTCTAATGCTTTAGTTTCAATTTGCCTGACTCTCTCTTTACTTATTTTTAGCATTTGACCTAATTCATCAAGCGTAATGCTTTTTTCTCTAAGTTTTCTTAACTTAATAATTGTTCTCTCACGATCGTTAAGTGTTGAAATGGCTTTTTCAAGAAAATCTTTTTTTATTTTTCCATCATTAAAATTTTGGAAAGATTCTTCAGGGTTTGACCTTTCATCTTCTAATAAACTCATAAGATCGTTTTCTGAGTCGTTATCAATTTTTTGATTAAGAAATACATCCCCTCCACTTAGTCTTGACTCCATGTTTTGTACTTCAAAAGTTTTAACATTTAGCATTTCTGACACTTGGTTGATTTCTTTTTGACCCATAAAATCAGAAGAAACATCAGAAATTTGTTGTTTGATTTTTCTTAAATTAAAAAAAAGAGCTTTCTGGGAAGCTGTAGATCCAGTTTTTACAACTGACCAATTTTTTAAAATATAGTCTTGAATTGACGCTCTAATCCACCAGGATGCATAAGTGGACAACCTAAAGTCTTTTGAAATATCAAATTTTTCCAGCGCATGCATTATGCCTAGCACACCTTCGTGAATAAGATCATCAAGTGGCAGCCCGTAACTTTTATATTTTCTTGCATAAGATACTGCTAGTCGCAAATAAGCATTTAGTATAATCTGAAGTGATTTAGACTCTCTTTTTTTTCTCCATTGCTCAATATGATAAAATTCTTCTTTTTTTTCAAGAATTTTAGATTTCTTGGAGAATTCAACGAGATTATTAGAAATAAGTGATTTTATAGTCATACATATACTTATACGAACAAAAATAGCTTTGGATCAGTTGGATTCAAATAATTCTAAAATATCGCCGTTTTTAGAGAAAATTCCTGCTAAAATTTGTTTATTCTCAAGAGGTTGCTTAAATAGTGTGCATAAAATCCTAGTTTTTGCATTTTCTATGTCGTTATGTGTATTTGAATGATAGCCTCTAACAATTCTTTTAAAAGAAAAATAAGGTTTATTTATTTGTGAAAAATTTTGGTAACCCCACCAAAAACAGTCATTTTGTGCAGATAGTGGTCTTGAAATATCAACGCCTCTGTTAACAAATAAAACCTCCATAGTATCAGTATATGCAGCATGTTTAAGATTTGAAAAAAATTCTTTATGTCCTGCATTAGATGAAATCTGATTATTTATTTTTGTAGTTAGTTTGTTGATTTGAATTGTTCCCTGAGTAACAATTTTTCTGAATTCATCGGGATCAAAGTTGTATGAAATAATTGTTTGATCAACACCATGACTGAAAATCCATTCCAGGATTTCTATTGGATTTGGAGCAATATGTAATTGTAGAAGCTTACTAAACATTTCTTCTTGAGCACCTCTAAGAAAAACAATGTCGGAATGTTTAAGTTGATATTTAGCCATTAAGTTGAATCGTAATTGAAGAACTTCATCAATAATTTCTTTAGATTTGTCTCGGAAACCTATTAAATTTCCTAAGAAAATCAACTTATCCCCTGACTCAAAGTTAGATAAGATATATTTTTTAATTGACTGGAATGAGTCTAGGCTTGAATGCAATGACCCTATTGCCCAAATCTTGTTTGTTTTAATTAATTCTGAAAAGTTACTAGAATTTTCCAATTATTTGTTTCTTAATGTTGTTTCTATTCTCTCAGTAGACTGAAAATAATCTGTTTTTTCAACAGCAGCTACTTCTCTAGCTAATCTTTCAATTGCCACCTGAAACATTTGTCTCTCACTGTAGGACTGTTCAGCTTGACTTGTTTTTCTAAAAAGATCTCTTACGACCTCAGCAATTTTAATTGGATCTCCAGAGAAAATTTTTGCATCATATTCTTGAGCCCTTCTACTCCACATTATTCTTCTTATTTTTGGTTTTAGCTTTAAAACATCAAAAACTTCTTCAATTATTTTTTTTGATGAAATCTTTCTTAGCCCTACTTGCTCAAGTTTATCAGTTGGTACTCTTATTGTTAATTTTGACTGTTCCATTTTAACTACATAAAAATTAGTCTTGATACTTCCTACCTCCATAGTTTCAATATTTATTACTTCACCAACACCATGCTTAGGGTAGACAACAATTTCTCCTTCTTTAAATTGAGCGTTTTTTTTTACCATATTTAACTTCCTGCCTTTTCACTAAAATGATCTTCAAATTTATTCTCAACTCCTTCCCATTTTTTTGCATCAATTGGGGGTTCTTTTTTTTCAGTTATTACAGGCCAAACTTCAGAATACCTTCGATTGATCTCCGCCCATTTTTCCATTCCATCCTCTGTATCAGAGTGAATTGCATCAACAGGACATTCAGGTTCACAAACCCCACAATCAATACATTCATCTGGGTGAATGACAAGCATATTTTCACCTTCGTAAAAACAATCTACAGGACATACATCAACACAATCCATGTGCTTACATTTAATACAATTTTCATCAACTACATATGTCATAAAATTTTTAATTTCTCTTTTGCTCTTTTTTTTGCATTTCCACACTCAATATCTGAAACATATAATAATCCAGCCAATCTTCTTAATAAATTTGACTCAAAATCATGAACTTCATTATCAGATAAAATAACCTCCCATAAGACTTCAATCAATAATAATTTCTTTTCATGCGGAAAGGATTTGTTTAATTTAGAAGTATAATAAAATAGTGATCGGGAATTATCTTTGTCATCAAGTGCTTTAGATAAAGCTATCTTAACTTCCTCTGGACTTTCTTTAAATACATTTATTAAACTGAAAGAAATTTGGTTGACTTCATCCTGTGTAACTTTTCCATCAGTATTAGCAGCCTCAATTAAGAGTCCTGCCAAAATACCTATATCGTTATTTTTTACTTCTTGATCTTGATTAATTTCATTTGAAAATATTTTTTTTAGAGACTGTAACAATTTAATACCTTATTATTATCAATTTTAAAAATTCTTTAAAGTAATTTTTCCAAAACTGCAAAAGGAGAATTTGGATCTGCTTGTTTTTTATCTTGGTTTTTTTTATTGGTTATTTTGTTTCTTCTTTTTACATCAATTTTTTTTGTTGCAGGTTTTGACTGCCTTGAAGAAACTTTTTTTATTACATTATAATACAAATCCCTATCATTATTTAATTTTATAACACTAAAACCACAAAATCTTAGGATGTCTTTTAGTTGATTTCTATCACATCCAACTGGATTCATTAAATCTGATGAATCTACAAAAGGACCATTTTTAATTTTTTGTCTTGCTATAAAAAAAATTCTTTCAAATACATCCACTCTTAGTGCGAAATTATCAAGCTTAATGTATCCAATTGCAAACCAGTATTCTTCTTTCATTTGATTTTCTATATTAAAAGATACCCTTCCATCTTTGGGTAAAGGTATTTCACCATCAAATTTGTGCTTATTAAATACACACCATAAAATTGCTGATAGTTCCATTGGTGCTTTTTTTAAAAAATTAGGAACATAAAAATACTTTGCACCTATTCTAATGCCTGATTTTGAAATTAGATTTTTTTCTTCAACCGATATGTTTTTTAAAAAAGCGCTAAATTTATTAATTGGTAATGTTCCAAAATTTTCAAAAACATTAAATTTAATTGCTCTTACATTTGCAGAAATGTTTTTATTATCCGCTTCTTTTAATGGCCATAATGATACTTTTACTAACTCATCAATCCACTTTTGAAGTTTTGCTGCAATTAACAACCTATTTTCACTACTAATATATTCATTATTCAAAGCTTCAGCAGTGGGGCTAGAAATATTTGAACCCGCTAGGAGATGCCCAACAGTTTCTTCTCCCCAATAAATCTTAATAGTTTCATTAAAATTAATTTTATTAATATTTCCAAAGCTAATAGAATCATTAGGAGCATTCAAAAAATTCTTAATTTTTTCTTCAATCATTATTCTAGCTATTTTTTTTACATGAGTTAAGGAGAAAAGAGAATCAGAAATTGCATCTTTATTTAATTTAAAATTAAAATTTTGAAGAGACCCATATTCTTCATTGTTTATCTTTATAATTTTATCATTAACAACGCTTAAATTTTGATTAAATTCACCTTCATTTGATCTTATAAAATATTTAGAATTTGCATCAACAAATCTATTTGTTAATCTCTCATGGAGATTATCAGATAATTCATTTTCAATTTTTTGAGTAATTTCTTGCCAATATTTATCATTATCTATCCAGTTTTGATGATTTGAAATGTATGTCCAAGTTCTTACTTGAGAAATTTTTAATGATAACTCTTCAATTCCACCATTAAAATTTTGAAGTCCTAAAATATTTTTTTCAAGCCATAACTTAGGTATTTTTTCGTTTTTTACTAAAAGTAAAAAAATTGTTTTGAGAAACTGAACATAGGAGTCATTAAACAATTTTTGAAAATCAGGAATCCTGCAAACCTCCCACAATAATTTTATTCTTTCTTGATTGTTAAGTAATTTTTTTACATCTTGATCTTCAATTAAATATCTAAAATTTAATTCATCAGATGCATTTTTCTTATGAATAAAATAGTTATGAACTGGATACTCTTTTAAACTTGCAAGAAAATTTTCAATGCTTGAAAAGTCTAAAGATGTATTTCTCCAATAAATTTTATTAATTGAATTAAAATTACTATCTTCTATATCTCGGATAGTTTTTATATCAAGTTCACCAGCATTTTTTAGTAATGAAAAGGTTCCATTGTTTTCATATCTGCCAGCTCTGCCTGCAATCTGACCAATTTCAGTTGAATATAAATTTCTCTTAAATCGTCCGTCATATTTTTCAATTGAAGAGAAAGCAATATGGTCTATATTTAAGTTAAGCCCCATTCCTATAGCATCAGTTGCTACAAGATAATCAACCTTTTTATCCTCATAAATTTCAACTTGTGCATTTCTTGTTCTTGGACTTAATGATCCAAGTACAACTGCAGCACCTCCTCGATGAGATCTCAAATTTTCAGCAATTTCATATACATTGTTTATGTTAAAAGCGATTACTGCTGATCTGGGTTTCAGTTTAGAGAAACTTTTATTAGAATTAAAACTAAGCTTAGAAAATCTCTCTCTTAACTCAAATTTTATATTCGGAAAAATTTTTGATAATAAAGGTTTGATTGTTAAGGAGCCTAAAAAAATTGTTTCAAATTCACCTCTTGTATTTAATAGGTGTTCTGTAAATATGTGTCCCCTTTCATAATCTGATGCTAACTGAATTTCATCAATGGCCACACATTCCACATTAATATTTTTGGGAATAGATTCTACCGTGCAAAAAAAATATTTGGCTTCTTTAGGTATAAATTTTTCTTCACCTGTAACTAAGGCAACATTGTTTATTCCAATTTTTTTTACTGCTTTATCATAGTTTTCACGAGCCAATAGACGAAGAGGGAATCCAAAAATTCCTGATTGGTAAGACATCAACCTCTCAAATGCTAAAAAGGTTTTTCCCGTATTAGTTGGACCTAGTACTGCTACTAAGTTGTTATGCTCTGCTTTCACTTAATTTATGATGCTTTTTTAATAATTGAATTTAGCACGTATTGCAAAATACCGCCCTGCCTGTAATAATCTAGCTCTTTAACAGTATCTATTCTACAAAGAAGTTTAATAGATCTTTTATCTTTAGAATTTATTTCGCAAACAAGTTCAGAGTTTGGCTTAATAGAATTTAATCCTTTAATTGTAATTATCTCATTCCCATTTAGCTTGAGAGATTTTCTATTTTCATCTGAAGTAAATTGTAATGGTAGAACACCCATACCAATTAAATTTGAACGGTGTATTCTCTCAAAACTCTCTGCAATTACTGCTTTTATACCTAATAGTTTTGTTCCTTTTGCTGCCCAATCTCTTGAGGAACCGGTGCCGTATTCTTTTCCCGCAAAAATAACTAGGGGTATGTTCTTTTTTTTATATTTAGTGGCAGCATCATAAATGGACATCTGATTTTCATTACCATCAAAAAACTTTGTAATGCCTCCCTCGGCTCCAGGAATAATCTCATTTTTAATTCTAATGTTTGCAAATGTGCCTCTCATCATAATTTCATGATTGCCCCTTCTGGAGCCATATGAATTGAAATCTTTTCTACTTATTTGTCTTTCATTTAAATATTTTCCAGCCGGACTATCTGATTTTATAGCTCCAGCAGGAGAAATATGATCAGTAGTTACACTGTCGCCTAAAAGAGCAAGAATTCTTGCATTGACAATATCTTGAACCTCATTTTGATCATTTTGAAAGAAGGGTGGATGCTTGATATATGTGCTGGATGCATTCCATGTATAAGTAGTTTCTGAAACACTATTAATTGATTTCCAGTTATTATCACCACCATAAATCTCTTGGTATCTTTTTAAAAACATATCAGTAGATAGAGATTTATTAACAATTTCATTAATTTCTTTTGAAGATGGCCACAAGTCTTTTAAAAAAACTTTATCTCCAGATTTACTAATGCCTATTGGGTCTGTAAATAAGTTGACATTCATATTTCCTGCAATAGCAAAAGCAACTACCAATGGTGGTGAAGCAAGAAAGTTAGCTTTAACTTCTTGATGTACACGGCCTTCAAAGTTTCTGTTTCCAGATAAAACCGAACAAACTGTTAAATCTTTGTCTATAATTTCTTTTGATACCCATTCATCTAATGGTCCTGAATTGCCAATACATGTGGTACATCCGTAGCCTACTAAATTAAAGCCAATTTTATTTAAAAATTCAGATAATTTAGCCCTTTCTAAATAATCACTTACAACTTTACTACCTGGTGCTAAGCTTGTTTTTACCCAAGGTTTAACTTTTAATCCAAGCTCAACAGCTTTCTTTGCAACAAGTCCTGCGGCTATCATCACATTAGGGTTTGATGTATTTGTACAGCTAGTAATAGCAGCAATGACAATATCTCCTGATTGAAGTTCTCTTTCATTGTTTGATGTTTTAAAAACTGAATTATCTATTTCATTAAAAACTCGAGGTATGTCTTTTACAAAAATTTTATCTTGTGGTCGTTTAGGCCCAGCAACAGATGGCTTTATAGTTTCTAAATCCAATTGCAGAGTCTCATCGAAATTAGGTTCGTAATCATTGCCTAACCATAGATGTTGCAACTTGGTATATTTTTTAACAATACTTAGTTGATGCTCATCTTTCCCAGATAATTTTAAATAATTTAAAGTTTCCTTGTCGGTTGAGAAAAAACCACAGGTGGCACCATATTCTGGGGCCATATTGGATATTGTGGCTCTGTCAGCAAGAGATAAATTTTTCAGACCATTCCCAAAAAATTCAACAAATTTACCGACTACTCCATTCTTTCTTAATATTTCAGTAATTGTTAAAACCAAATCTGTTGCTGTTATTCCCTCTTTAAGTTCGCCAGTTAATTTGAAACCAACTACCTTTGGGATATTCATAGAAATTGGTTGTCCTAACATTGCAGCCTCTGCCTCTATACCGCCAACACCCCATCCTAGAACTGAAAGTGCATTAATCATTGTGGTATGGCTATCAGTACCTACAACAGAGTCTGGATAAAGATAATTTTCATTTATTATTTTTTTTGACCATATTGTTTTAGCAATATTCTCTAGATTTACTTGATGGCAAATGCCACCACCTGGTGGCACTAAATAAAAATTATCAAACGTTTTTTGACCCCATTTTAAAAATTCATATCTTTCTTTATTACGATCGAATTCTTTTTTTACGTTGTCTTCAAGAGCGCTATCATTTCCAAAATAATCTACCATCACGGAGTGATCTATAACCAAATCAACTCTTGATAAAGGATTTATATTATTAGGATTTATACCTTTCTTTCTCAATGCGTCTCTCATAGCAGCTAAATCAGCCACAGCAGGGACTCCTGTAAAATCCTGCATAAGAACACGTGTGGGTGTAAATGATATTTCAAAATTTTCTAATGGTTGAGTAATTTTTTTGCATAAATTATCTATCATTTCTCTTGTTACTGCTTCACCGTCTTCATTTCTTAGAAGATTTTCTATTATTATTTTTATTGAATTAGGAATTTTTTCTAATTCAAAATTATAAATTTTTGAGAGAGTTTTTAAATCAAAATACTTATATTCTGTTTTGTCAATGATGATTTTTTTTTTGAGTATTAAAAGAGTTTAAAGATTGCATGTCAATATAATGTTATTAATAAAATATGCTTACACTTAAATGACACTATTTTTTAACTTAAATAGCAATCAAAATTAATTAATAAGTTTCAGTCTAATAATACTGAATAAAAATTTTGTATAGTTATTTTCCAATTTTTTAATTAGAAATCTGCGAAAAAATAATAAACTTTTATAAATTTTAAATTCATTTTTAAAAAAGCTTTTTTCTTTGATTGTGTAATTTTGTTAAATTGTTGACTTTGTGCGTAAGTTTTGGGAAAAAAAGACAGCCTTTTATGTTTGTCACTTATTACAAGTGATGATGGAGGGGGGTTCCTCCACTTTAACCCAATACAAGGAGCATTAAATGGCAAAGAAGAAAAAGAAAGCAGCACCTAAGAGAAAAAAAGCTGCACCAAAAAGAAAGAAAGCAGCACCTAAGAGAAAAAAAGCTGCTCCTAAGAAGAAAAAGAAAGCAGCACCTAAGAAGAAAAAGAGAGCTGCTCCTAAGAAAAAGAAAAAGGCTGCTAAGAAAAGAAGAAGATAGTCTATTTTTTTTAAGTAGAGAAAAAAATATAAATTTTTTCTTTTTCTTAATTTTTCTTAAATTACAAAAAACGGGGGTTGCCCCGTTTTTTTTATTGTTTAATAAGTAAAATAATCTTAATCTTTAAAAATGCTTCTAATAAACAATTTATCTTTTTTCAGAGATACTAAATTAATTTTTGAAAACATAAATATATCTTTAGTCAATGGTCAAATTACACAAATAAGAGGAAAAAATGGTTCTGGAAAAACTACTTTCCTAAAAGTAATCTTAAATATTCTAATCTCAAAATCTGGAGAAGTATTTTGGGAAGGTAAAAATATAAGTAAAAATATATTTAACTTTTATAATCAAATCACTTTTATATCAGACCACAACACATCTTCAAGAAAACTAACAGTGATTGATAATATTAATTTTTGGAAAGGATTGTCTTCTTCAAAAATAAGTGATGAAGATATTTTTTTACTATTAGAAACATTTAATTTAAAAAAATACATAAACACGGAAATTATGTATTTGTCTGCTGGTGAAATTAAAAAGTTAGAACTTTTGAGACTTATATTAGAGAAGAGAAAACTATGGATTCTAGATGAACCATATAATCATCTTGATAATTTATCGATAGAAATTTTGAATCAAACTTTTGTTGATCATACAAATAATAATGGCATTGTTTTATTTGCATCACACTACACTCCACCAATTGCAAAGTTGGATATTTTAGATTTTAATTAATATGATTTTTATAAAAAAAATATTTTTGTTATTTAGAAGAGAGTTAAAGTTATCTTACACAAATATTGTTGATCTTTTTTCAAATATTTTGTTTTTTTTCCTATCTATTTTTATTTTTGTGTTTGCACTGGGAACTGATGAGCAGCTTTTAAGAACAATTGGTCTTGGAATAATCTGGAGTTTATTGCTTCTGAGCTCCACTTTAAGTTTAAGAAAATTTTATGAGGAAGATTTTAATAATGGGGTACTTATTATTATGCATATGCGCGGAATGAGCTATGAATTAATTGTTTTATTAAAAATATTGTCTCATTTTTTATTTGTTCAAGTGCCATTTTTAATCTCTATACCTTTAGCAAGTATTTTATTTAATCTTTCAATGTATGAAGTTTATAATTTAATGGTTACATTCGTTATTGGGTCATTGATTTTATCTTGTTTGGGCTCTATGTCAGCATCAATGAATTTATTAAACAAAGCAAACTTCTCAATTGGTGGAATAATTGTTCTTTTGTTTAGTATACCAATAATAATATTTTCTGTTGGCATAAATGAAGCTGGAAGTGATTTTATGTCTCTAATTAACATACTTATAGGTATAGCTTTAATTTTTTTAGGTATTTCTCCATGGGCTAGTGCAACTTTTATCAGGTTAGCAATTAAGAATACATGATGTTTAATATTTTTATCAACCCCAGCAAGTTTAGTAAGTTTACAGATATAATATTTAAGCCCCTTATGCTTATTAGCTTAATTGTTGTAATTATAGGTTTGATATTAGTTTATTTATCTCCCTTAGATTATCAACAGGGTTTAACTGTGAAAATTATGTATATACATGTTCCATCTGCTTGGTTAGCTCTACTCACATATACTATTATGACCATATATAGCATCATTGGAATTGCCTTTAAAATTCCTTTTAGTTTTATAGTTAATAAAGCAGTTGCCCCAATTGGTGCTGTTTTTACTCTTTTATGCCTTATATCTGGCTCATTATGGGGAAAGCCAATGTGGGGCACTTGGTGGGTCTGGGATGCAAGATTAACATCTGTTGCAATTTTGTTACTTATTTATTTGATAATTATTTTTCTAAATCAAACCTTTGAAAACAGAGATGTAAGAGAAAAAACTATAGCTATATTTATAATAATTGGATCAATAAACCTCCCTATTATAAAATTTTCTGTTGATTGGTGGAATACATTACATCAGCCTGCAAGCGTTAGTAAGCTCTCCTCTCCTTCAATGGATAGCTCAATGCTTCAACCTCTTTTAGTAATGACTGTTGCTTTTAGCTTGGTCGGCTTAATCATAGCAATTTTAAGAATAAAGGCTGAGATTTTGATAAGAAAAAACAATTAAGTTGATCTTTGTGACGTTTAGTCATCGCTTTAAATATAATTAAATTTTATATATTAGGAATTATGTATTTTTGGTTTGTTTTTATTACTTATGCTTCGGCATTTTTTTTGATTTTCGGATTACTAATGCAGTCATATTTAAAATTGAAAAATCTTAAGTAAGTATGAGTTTAAGATTTCAAAGATTAGTACTAATATTAATTTCATTATTAATATTAGGTGCAGCTGCTTTATTAATCCTGTTTAATACAAAAAATAATATCGTTTTTTTTTATACGCCTACTGAATTACTTGATCAAAATATCTCTTTCGGAGATAAAATTAGAATTGGGGGTTATGTTAAGGAATCTTCATTAAAAAAAATTTCACTAAATCAATATGAGTTTAAAATTACGGATAACAAAAACGATCTTTTGGTTTTTTATCAAGGTATATTGCCTGATTTGTTTAGAGAGGGACAAGGAACAGTAATTGAAGGTTTGATTGAAAATCAAAGCACTGTTACCGCATTGAGGGTTTACGCAAAACATGATGAAAATTATATGCCTGCTTCAATAAAAAAAGAATTAGAAAAAAATAATCAATGGAAAAAAGATTACAAATGATATCTTTAATAGGTTTTTCTTCTTTGTGTTTATCAACACTGTTTTCTTTTTTTATTTTGGTACCAAAATCAATCATTAAGTTAAATGTTAAATATTTTTTAATATTTTTACGGTCTTCAACATTTCTAGCTTGTGTATCATTTTTTTCATTGATGACGGCGTATATTACATCTGATTTTTCAAATTTTAATGTTTTTCAAAACTCTCATTCAGAGAAGCCATTAATATATAAAATATCTGGTACTTGGGGCAATCATGAGGGATCTATTTTATTGTGGCTTTGTATGATTTCTGTTTATGGTTTTTTATATTCTTTTATAAGCAAGTCTGTTGATGATTATAAGATTAATGTCTTAAAAATTCAAAATGGGATTTTTTTGATTTTTGCTTTATTTATTATTTTTACTTCAAACCCTTTTTTGGTAAATTCAGTTGAAGTTAATGAGGGTTTGGGATTAAATCCAATTTTACAAGATCCTGCACTCGCAATACATCCACCAATGCTGTATTTAGGATATGTTGGTTTTTCATTAGTGTTTAGTTTGGGAATTGCAAGTTTGCTTAAGAAAAATGATGATCAAAACTGGATAATTGAAACAAAAAAGTGGTCAATCGTAAGTTGGACTTTTTTAACCGCAGGGATCGCTCTTGGATCTTATTGGGCATACTATGAACTTGGATGGGGAGGTTGGTGGTTTTGGGATCCTGTAGAAAACATTTCATTAATGCCTTGGATTGTTGGCTTGGCTTTAGTTCATTCTTTAATAATGATTAGAGGAGAACAGGCAATTGAAAGATGGATTGTGTTTCTATCAATACTATGTTTTTCTTTGAGTGTTTTGGGAACA
>CACJAV010000021.1 GCA_902591485.1 uncultured Alphaproteobacteria bacterium | reverse complement strand
ACTATTTTTTTATTGCCTTTTTCAATTTTGATTTTTTTTAATAATTTAAAGAATATTTATTTAACTTTTGAAGACTATAAAAAAACTTATAGATTAAATTTTATTAATTATTTTAGAATAATTTTTCCATTATTTAAAAAAAATTTTCTTTATGTTTTTGCATTCTCTACCGTTATCACATTCGGAGATTTTACTATAATTTCATTTTTTAGAAGCGAAGACTTTGACACACTTCCAACTTATTTATACAAACTTATTTCTTCATATAGATTCAATGAAGCATCATTTGTTGCCGGTATAATTCTGTTAATGAGTATGATAATTTATTTTATTATTGATAACTTTAATTACCAAGGCAAACCTGCCATAAGAACGTGAACATAAATACTAGCAATATATCCAATAAATATGACTGGAGTCCATTTTAGATGGCCAAAGAAAGTATAATAGCCTCTTGCTTGTCCCATTAAAGCTACTCCAGCTGCTGAGCCAATT
The DNA here is from genome assembly GCA_902591485.1 of uncultured Alphaproteobacteria bacterium. Taxonomy (GTDB): domain Bacteria; phylum Pseudomonadota; class Alphaproteobacteria; order HIMB59; genus CACPNW01. Next base: position 13,758 of record CACJAV010000021.1, on the reverse strand, counting down.
GATAATAAACTTCCTCCAACACCAGTAGTTAGGGTGACTAACAACCATTGATCTATAGACATTTCTGGTCTCATCGTAATTACTGCAAACATTACTGGGATATTATCAACGATAGCAGATAAAACACCAACAATTGAGTTAGCGATTGTAGGACCTAAACCATCGTAAAGTATTTCAGATACTAATGATAAGTATCCTATAAACCCAAGCCCTCCTACACTTAAAATTACACCAAAGAAAAAAAGTAAAGTGTCCCATTCTGCTCTTGATATTTTTTTAAAGAAATCAAATTTATTGTCTTCATTATCTGGATTGAAAGTAATTTTTAAATAGTAAGAATACAAACCAAGTAAACCTAATCCAAACATCATTCCTAACATTGGAGGTAAATGGAGGATATTGTGGAAATTTACAGCACTAAAAATTGTGAAAAGACCGAGGAAGATAATCATTTTACCTCCTCTTTTCATGTATATTTTATCTGAACTGACCGCAGGGCTCTCATTTGGAATAAAGAAATACATAATTGCTGCAGGGATTATGTAATTAACAACAGAAGGTATAAAAATATTAAAGAAAGTAAAAAATTCAACAATACCTGCCTGCCACACCATTAGCGTAGTAATGTCACCAAAAGGGCTATACGCACCTCCTGCATTAGCAGCAACAACTATATTTATACAGCCTATTGAAATAAATTTAGAATTTCCCTTGCCGCAAGCCATAACAACAGAACACATAACAAGAGCAGTTGTTAAATTATCAGCGATGGGTGATAAAAAAAATGTAATAATTCCAGTAAATATGAATAACTGTCTAAAACTATAACCTCGAGATGTTAATTGATATCTTACAACATCAAATACTTTTCTTTCTTCAAGTGCATTAATGAAGGTCATAGCAACTAGAAGAAATAAAAAAAGTTCTGCAAATTCTAAAATATTATGTTCTAAGGCGTGTTCAATTTCTTTGCTATAGGATTTGTCACCAGAGAAATAAAAGGCAATTATACCCCAAATAATAGCTGCAGATAAAATTACAGGTTTAGATTTTCTCAAATGGCTAAATTCTTCTGCCATGACTACAGCATAAGCAACAAAAAAAACTGCAAGACTTAAGAAGCCAACATATGAAGTAGTAAGATTTATTTCCATAATTTTAAAATAAATTTAATAACTGAATTTTCAATCCCGAAGTCATATAAATTATTGTGCATTGCTTCGTCAATAAAAAGTGACTCTTTTTGATTAATCGCTTTTTCTAATAATAATTTACTATGAATATGGGGCACAACCTCATCATTCTTCCCACTTACTATAAGTAAAGGTGATTTAATTTTATCTATTTTACTTAAGTTATCAAATTTATCTTTAACAAGATACTTTGTTGGGTAAATCTTATATCTGTAATTTGCCACATCAGCGATTGAAGTAAAAGGTGCCTCCAGTACAGTGCACAAGAAATTGTATTTAAGATTAAGCTGAACTGCCACTCCTGTGCCCAGTGACTCACCATAATTTACTATATCTTTGATTTTAAATTTTGTATTTTCTAATATCCAATCTATTGTAGCATTACCATCTAAATACAGATTGGATTCACTTGGATTTCCCTGATTCCCGCTAAAACCTCTCCAACCAACTATAAGTGTAGATAGGCCTGCGTCGTTATATCTTTTTATTCGATAGGCTCTCTCTCCAATATCAAATGAATTTCCATGAAAATAAATCAATAAAGGCTTATCTCTATCACCTTTAAAAAACCAAGCTAAAAGGCTAATTTGATCTTGGGTTTTGATAAATATTTCCTCGGTATTATGCAAGCCATAACTTTGAGGAGATTGAGGTTTTTTGGATTTATTGAAAATAATGTTTCGCTGGAAAATGTACAACAAAAACCCAAAAAAAATATATAGAAAAACTATCAAAAATATGTAATTCATAAATAACAAATATAGTTTTAATATGTCTGCATCAATAGAAGTATATAATCCATTAACCGCATATAATAGCGCCATAAGTAAATTAGAAAAAAATGGAATTAGAGCTACGAAACAAAGAAGAGTGTTAGCTAAATTAATATTTGATAAGGGTAAAAGACATATATCTGCTGAAAATTTATTTGATGAAGTTAAAAAAGAAGAGAGAAAGATTTCTATGGCAACAGTTTATAATACACTTAAGCAATTTACAAACTTAGGTTTAATCAGAGAAATAGTTGTTGATCAAAATAAATCTCTTTATTGCAATAACAATCAAAGCCATTATCATTTATATATTGAAGATGAAGGTAAGGTAATAGACATTCCTACTAAGAATATTGATTTAGATATTCCTTCAATTCCCGCATGTCTTCAACTTCATGATATAGATGTAATTGTTAGAATAAGAACATTAAAAGAAAAAAAAAGTTAGATTAAATGTCTGATAAAAAGTTGTGGTCACCAACCACAACAAAAAATACCTTAAATTTATTTACGGAATATATAAATGATGAATTAAAAATAGATAATTATGCACATTTACATCGATGGAGCATAGAAAAAAAAGAAATTTTTTGGAGTAAGTTTTGGGAATTTTCAAATATCATAGGTGAAAAACAAGGTATAATTTTTAAAGACTCTGAAAATTTTATTGAAACAAAATTTTTTGAAAACTCTAATTTAAATTATACGGAAAATTGTCTTCAACTTAATAGTAATGATGAAGCTATAATTTATTACAATGAACAAAAACAGTTAAAAAAAATAACTTGGTATGATTTAAAATCAAATGTTTTCAAAATTGCGCATTATTTTAAAACTAAAAACATAAAAAAGTATGATAGAATAGCAGCCGTACTTCCAAATATTCCTGAAACAGTCCAATCATTTTTAGCTTGTGCTCAAATTGGAGCTATTTGGTCTTCATGTTCATCTGATTTTGGGCCGAAAGCAATTATAGATAGGTTTAAACAAATTGAACCAAAAATTTTAATTATCTCAGATCATTATTTTTATAATAACAAAAAAATTGATACCTTAAAAAATATAAAATCTATTTTATGTGAACTGCCATCAATAGAAAATTTAATAATAATTCCTTTTAGTAATGAACAAATATCGGCTGATGAATTTGAATACACAAATTGGAATGAAATCTTAAATAAGAGAGATAAGTATGAAATTTTTGAAAGATTTGATTTTAATCATCCGCTTTATATTTTATTCTCTAGTGGCACCACAGGTGTTCCAAAATGTATAGTTCATGGATCTGGAGGATCATTAATACAACATAAAAAAGAACATCAATTACATTTAAATATAAAAGAGAGTGATAAAGTTTTTTATTTTACAACTTGTGGTTGGATGATGTGGAACTGGTTGATATCTGCATTAGCTTCAAAAGCAACCGTAGTTTTATACGACGGTTCACCATTTTTTCCAAGTAATGAATATTTATTTGATATTGCAGAAAAAGAACAAATTACTTTTTTTGGAACTGGGGCAAAATACATTGATTATTTAAAACAAAATAAAGTAAATATTAAAGACAAATATAAATTAGCAAAACTAAAAACAATTGCTTCAACGGGATCTCCTCTTGTTCAAGAGTCTTTTGTGTATGTTTATAGCTTTATTAAAAAAAATGTACATTTAGCATCCATCAGTGGTGGGACAGACATAGTTTCTTGCTTTGTGACAGGAAATCCGAATATGGATGTTTACTCAGGTGAAATTCAGTGTGCAGCTTTAGGAATGGATGTTGATATATTTGATGAAAAAGGAAATTCAATATTGCAAAAGAAAGGTGAGTTAGTTTGCAAAACACCTTTTCCATCTAAACCGATCTATTTTTGGAATGATAAAAATAATCAAAAGTATTTGAATGCGTATTTTAATAAATATAATAATATTTGGCATCATGGTGATTATTGTGAGAAGACCAAAAATGAAGGATATATAATATACGGAAGATCAGATGCGACTTTGAATGCTGGGGGTGTAAGATTTGGTACAGCAGAATTATACAGAGTTGTTGAGAATATTGAAAATATTATAGAATGTGTCGCAGTTGAGCATAGTTTGTATAATGATACAGAAGTGATACTATTCCTCAAGATACAACCAGAAGTCACACTAAATGAAGACTTAAAAAAAATAATTAAATTTGAAATTCGATCAAATCTCTCTCCTAAACATGTGCCAAGCAAAATGTTTCAAGTTAAAGATATTCCAAAAACAAAAAGTGGGAAAATTGTTGAATTATCAATTAAAAATATAATAAATGGATATAATGTTACAAATAGGAATGCATTAGCAAATCCTGATTGCTTAAAGGAATATGAAAATATATATCAAGAATTAAAAAAAAATTAATTTATGCCAAATCAAATAGTAATTTCAACTTTAGGTGGTCCTGAAGTATTAAAATATCAAGAATATAGTTTACCAAAGAATATTAAAAATAATGAGGTAAGAATCAAACAAACTGCAATTGGCCTTAATTACATAGACACTTATCATCGATCTGGTATCTATCCATTACCCGCTGAATTGCCTTTTTGTCTTGGAATGGAGGCTGCAGGAGAAGTCATTGCAATTGGTGAAGATGTTATTAATTTTAAAATTGGTGACAGAGTAGCTTATGCTACCCCTCCAATAGGGGCATATTGTGAAATAAGAGATTTTCCTGAGGAAAAATTAATTCCAATTCCAGACTATATTAGTGATGATGAAGCAGCTTCAATTCTTTTACAGGGTATGACAGTAGAATACTTGTTTGAACGACTATACAAAATAAAAAAAGATGAGATTATTCTATTTCATGCTGCAGCTGGGGGAGTTGGACTAATTGCATGTCAATGGGCTCGATCAGTTGGATGCAAAATGATTGGAACTGTTAGTACAAAGGAAAAAGCAACACTTGCAAAAGAACATGGATGTGAGTTTATTATTAACTACAAAGAAGAAAAAGTGTCTAATAAAGTAATGGAAATAACAAATAACCAAGGTGTGCCAGTGGTTTATGATGGAGTTGGTAAAGATACATTTGATGAGTCCATCAAATGTCTTTCTACAAGAGGTTTAATGGTTTCCTTTGGTCAATCATCAGGCATGGTAGAAAAAATTGATATGCACAAAACTTTTAATCCAAAAAGTTTATTTTATACTAGGCCTAGTCTAATGGGTTATACTCTTAATAGAAAAGAGCTAATAAATTGCTCAAACAAAGTATTTGATAAAATGAAAAAAGGTGATGTGAAAGCAAATATCTATAAAAAATTTAAGTTAAATGAAGCGGAAGAAGCTCACAAAACATTGCAATCAAGGAAAAGTTCCGGTTCAATAATTCTTGAACCATAAATGGCGACCCCTAGGAGAATCGAACTCCTCTTTTCAGGATGAAAACCTGATGTCCTAACCGATAGACGAAGGGGTCTATGAAGGGTTATATACATATTAAAGATAATTTTTCAAATTATTTAATCAATTTTCATAGCATCTTTTATTATTAATTGAGGTCTGTTATCTCTTGAAAATTTATCTGGGGTAACAGTACATCCAAAATAAAAATTATAATTTCTATACTTCTCTATATAATCCCCAAGAATTGTTCCAACGCAATTAAAACAAATTCCTTTTATTTTTTCACCTAAATCGTTTTCAAAAAATATTAAAATATGTTTATTTTTAAGAATTTTTATTGAGTCAATTTTTAAATCACTGACTATGAAATATGGCTCAGGATTGCCCTTTCCAAAAGGTTGAAGTTTTTCTAGAGAGTTAAGAAAGCTATGATTAATATCGTTTATGGAAATAACTAAGTCATAATTTATAACCTTATCAAATAAATGGTTATCAAATTTTTCAAAACTTTCATTTAAAAAATATTTAAAGTTATTTAAATTTTTGTAATCTAATTTTAAACCAGCAGCCATAGCATGACCACCTCCCTCTAAAATTATGTTTTGTTGTTTTGCATTTAGAATGATATTACCTAAATCAATTCCATTTATTGATCTTGCCGATCCAATACCATTAGAATTTAAAAAGGATATAACTATTGTTGGCTTGTTGAATTGATCTAGTAATTTACTAGCAACAATACCTAACACACCCTGATGCCAGTTCTCACCATAGACAAGAATATATTTAGAATCATTTTGTATTTCGGCCTGCTTAATTGCCTTCTCTAATATTTGATTTTCAATTAGTTTTCTTTTTTCATTTAGTAAAAAAAGTTTTCTACTTATTGTCTCAATTTGCTCAACATCATTAGTAATTAAAAGTTTTGAAGCTAAAGATGAGTCATCAATTCTACTTGCAGCATTAATTTGTGGGCCAACAATAAAGCCCAAATCTTGGGAAGATGGCGCAGAATTAAGTTTAGAATTATCAATTAGTTTTGAAATACCTTTGTGATGTCTTTGATGAATAAGCTCCAACCCTTTAATAACAAATAATCGATTATACTTTTTCAACTCTACTACATCACATACTGTTCCTAAAGCAACTAAATCTAAATAAGATAGAAGATTTGGTTCTATCTGTTTTTTTGTATGATGATTTCTTAATTCTTTTCTTAGTGCCATCAAAAATAAAAAAGTAACTCCAACAGCTGCCATTTGTTTAAAATCACTTTCATCATCAAATCTATTAGGGTTTATTATTGAATGCACTTTAGGTAATTCAAATTCACTTAAATGATGATCAATAACAATTACATCAATTTTTTTAAATTCATTATTATCAATGATATGATTTGCTGTTGTGCCACAATCAAGGGTAAATAATAAATCAACATCTTTGGATAGCATTTCTCTCATGAGTCTAATGTTTGGCCCATATCCATCTTGTAATCTATTAGGTATACTTAAGATTATGGAGGAATTATAATGTTTAAGAAATTTAAATAAAATAGAAGCTGAAGTAGAACCATCCACATCATAATCTGCAATTATGCCAATCTTCTGCTTTTTTAGAATGGCTTCGGCGACTCTTTTTATAGCAATATCCATATCCTTAATTTTGTTAGGGTCAGGAATATGATTATTAATGTTTGGATTTAAATAAAAATCAATATCTTCTTCTTCAATATTTCTTATTGATAAAAGTTTACCTATTAATGATGTTAGGTCAAACTTTTGAGATAGTGAAAGTGCATTTCTTTCATCAAAATTTTTTAATTTCCATTTGTTTTCAAATAATGAACTAGATTGTTCTATTTTAGAAATAACGCTATTCAATTGGAATTATTGATATATTTTGATCAACAAACTCAAGTTCACCAATTTTTTTTACTGAATTGAGTAGCTCAGATGTTTTAATTTTATGAGTTGTAATTAAAATAGGTATATTATTTTCTTTGCTATCTGGGATTTGAAGAATTTTTTCAACTGAAATATTATACTCGTTTAAATAACTTGTAATTTTAGATAAAACACCAGATTGATCAATAACTCTTATTCTTAAGTAAAACTTTGACTCTATATTAGATGAGTCAAACTTTTCATATCTTGTTAATTGATCAGTATTATAACCAATTGATCTAACATCAACATTGTTTGCAATTTCAAATACATCAGAAAGAATTGAACTTGCTGTAGGTAATCCACCTGCTCCTTCTCCTTCAAGATATAAATTTTGAAGCTGATCTGTTACGATATTAATAGCATTTAATGCATTGTTTGCATTTGCTAGAGGCTTATCTAATGATATTAGTTTTGGTTTTGTAGAACTATAAATTTTATTATCAATTACTCTTGTTTCAGATATTAGTTTGATTCTAAAACCCAACTGCTTTACAAAATTAATATCTTCAATAGTAATATTTTGGATTCCTTCTATTTCATTTAAATTAAAATCAATCTCTCCTCCATAAGCAATAGAGCTTAATAAAGTAAGTTTATGTGCAGCGTCATAACCACCTATATCTAATTTCGACTCATGATCTGATGTAAAACCTTTTTGTTTTGCATCTTCTAATACATCATTAAATGATTTGTTTTGTAATTCCATTGTAGTCAAAATGTAATTAGTTGTACCATTAAGAATGCCAGAAATTTTCTTTATTTTATTTAAAAAAATATTATTTTTTAATGTTTTTATTATAGGAATGCCTCCAGCTACTGCTGCCTCAAATAGCAAAGATACTTTATTTTTTTCTGCAATTTTAAAAAGCTCCTGTCCATGTAAGGCCAGCATTGCTTTATTACCTGTAACAACGTGAATTTTGTTATTTAAAGCTGATTTTACTAAATCATAGCTGATATCTTTTTCATAACCAATTAATTCAATTAAAATATCAGGTTTTAAATCATTAATATTTAGTAAATCTATTGGCGTTTCTACCCATTTATATTTTTTAATATCAAAGCTTCTTTCTTGATTTATATTTTTTGCTGATAAACCAATAATATTTAAGCTCAAATTAGTTTTTTTTTCCCAATATGAAGAATTATCCTCAATCACATTTACTACGGCAGATCCCACATTTCCTAGGCCGGCAATAGATATGTTTAAGTTTTTCATAAATTGTTTAGTTTATTTTCAATACAAGTTTCTATTTCATTCTTATCACTTGATGATAATTCACACAAATCAAATAGTTCTTCTTCAGATAATTTTAAATCTTTAAAATTTGGTACAGAGTCAATATCTGGATAACTACATGAAAGTAAAAGCATAAATATAAAAATTAATAATTTCATTTAATCAAAGCTGTGTTCTCTGCAAAACCATTACTTATATTAAAGCATTGTACCGCTTGCCCCGCTGCCCCTTTCATAAGATTATCTATAAGACTTACAATAATTATTTTTGAAGAGTCGTAATGATCAAAAATTTTTAATATACAATTATTTGTATTTTGAATCGAAAAAAAATCTGCTCTTTGATCGTCGTGTATAAATTTTATAAATTCATTGTTAATTGCGATTTCATTCAAACAATTTATTACATTATTTTTGTTCATGCCTGGTAATAAGTCACAATACATAGTTGATAACATTCCTCTAAAATTAGGTAGGATATGAGGGTTAAATGAAAATAAAACATCTGATAATTTTGCATGTTTCATTAATTCTTGCTTAATTTCACAAATATGTCGATGACTATTAGTATTATAATTATAAAAATTATAGTCTTTTGAATTTTTAATATTTTCCAAATCAAACTTTTTACCAGCCCCACTATAGCCTGATTTAGAATCAATAATTATATTCTTTGAATCTATAATTTTATTTTTCAATAGAGGTATTAAAGGAATAAGACATGAAGTTGGATAACAACCAGGTACTGCTATATTCTTTTTGTTAATTAGAAAATCTCTATTTATCTCAACGAGTCCATATTGAAATTCATTAAGTAAATTTGAAGCTGAATGTTTCTCATTATAATTTTTTTTATATATTTCAATATCATCTAATCTAAAATCAGCAGATAAATCAATGATCTGAAGTTTATCGTAAAATGACTTTATATAATTGTGAGATACGCCGTGTGGAAGTGCCATAAATACTGTATCTACTGAAGAATGGTCAAACTTTTCATTAAGTTGAGTAAAAGAATTGCTATAAATTTTGATAGTTGGATCAATATCTTTAATCAAAGTGTCTGGATTATTTTCGGTTCCAAAAAAAACAATATTAACGTTTGGATGTTCAGATAAAATTTTAACTAATTCTAAGCCGACAAAGCCAGTTGAGCCAAGTATGGCTACTGATACTTTTTTTGACATAATAAAACTTATCTTTTAGAGAATTGATAACTTCTTCTTGCTTTTGCTAGCCCAGATTTTTTTCTTTCAACAACTCTAGAGTCTCTTGTTATAAACCCAACTTTTTTAAGCGCTGGTCTCAAGGAAGCATCATAAATACTTAGAGCTTTACTTATGCCATGTCTGATTGCGCCTGCCTGTCCTGATAGTCCGCCACCTTTTACAGTAGCCATAATCTCATATCCGCTTTCTCCATCAACAACGTTTAGAGGCTGATTAACTATCATCTGTAAAACTGGCCTTGCAAAGTACTTGTCTAATGATTTTCCATTAACTGATATTTTGCCATCTCCTCTTTTAAGCCAGACTCTAGCTATTGAATTTTTTCTTTTGCCAGTAGCATACGCTCTTTCCTTGTTATCAAGTTTAGTTTGAATAGTATTTTCAGAATTTGTTTCTAGGTTTTCCATAATTATCTTTTTGAATTTTTTAAATTAAATTTATTAAAATCTACTTTTTTAGGTTGTTGAGCTGCATGTGAATGATTTTCTCCTGCAAAAATTTTACAATTAGATAATTGTTTTTTTCCCAAAGGTCCTGAAGGGATCATTCTCTTTATAGCTAATTTAATTATATCACTTGATTTTTCTTTAGCTTTCATCTTTTCTGGATTAGTTTCTTTAATACCCCCTGGATACCCAGTATGTCGGTAATAAATTTTATTTTTTTCTTTTTTTCCAGTTAAATGAACTTGATCAGCGTTAATAATAATAAGATTATCTCCACAATCTTGATTTGGAGTATAATTAGGCTTATTTTTGCCTCTTAAAACATTAGCAGAATAAGCTGCAAGTCTGCCCAATACGGCGTCTTTTGCATCAATTAGTATCCAATTTTTTTTTATATCTTCTTTTCTCAAACTAAATGTTTTCATTGCGAGGCATCACTTACAGATTAGATAAATTTAAGTCAATATAATAATAAAAAAACCCCCCAAAAAAGGGGGGTTTTAAGTAGTTTTTTAAAAAATAGGTTATGCAGTATCTTTTACTGCTGCATTCCAAATAATTAAACCAAATAGGATCTTGTTAACAAAATCCGCTAAGTTGTATATCCAGTTTAGGGTATTCGCATCAACTGAACCCATCATTAGACCAAAGACATATCCCAATGGGTAAATTGCCCATCCGATAAGTACAATTAATCTCATAGCATTAAATGCTGAAGAAACTGATTCGTTTGATGCAGCTGCCTGACTTGCTTCTCCTCTGAATATTTCCCAGATGATTATAGCCCAACCAATCATTCCAATGATAAATCCTAGTAAAACGGGAACCATTCCAGCTTCTCCAAGATAACCACCTATTACCATGACCAAAGTACCAACAAGAAGTCTCCAAAAAGCTGCTCCTGATACAGCTGCACCAGCAGCTATCAAGATTAAATAGAATTCTACCATTTGCAATGGAACGGTTAAAACCCAGTCAATATAACGGTAAACAGTAGGAGACTCACCCATTTCTACCCAGAAATCTCTCATATACATATAGTGAACAGCAGCTATAAAAGTAATAAGTCCTGCTACCACCATTGAAGTTCTCCATTTTCCAGAAACCCTCATTCCTTCATAAAAGAAAAAAATAGTTGAAGCCCACATTGCGATCGAGACGATCCAAAATGTTATTCCTACAAAATCAGAACCATTTAAAAAACTATGATCCATAAAAAAATACTCCTTGTTTTTTATGGTTGCATTTATAAGGAAAAAAAAACATTTTTAAATAGTAAAAATTAATAATTTTATAAAAATTACACTTTAAATTATTATAATAAATATTTGAAATATAATAATTTTTTTTATTTAATTAAAGATTTTAAATTATTAATAATTTTTTTTAATTTATCTTGATTTTTAAAATCAGAATGAAAGTTCTTGTTTTTAAGTTCAAAATCACCTTCATTCCTAGTGTATGAATTTAGTTTTTTTGAAGAAATAATTTTATTAACTAAATCAAGTGAATAATTATGCTTACCTTCTTCAAATAAAATATTTTTAATATTAGATAATTTTTTTATATGACTTTGATTAAAGTAACGAGTTCCACCTTTTGTTCTAATTGAAAGACCTTCAATTCTTAATTTATTAGTTTTGGGGTCCAACGAATCCCAATGTCTAATAACATGTTCCTTTAGATTTAAAATTTTTGATACTTCTCTGATATTATAATACTGTTTACTCTTTTGCATGAAATGAATTTAAATGCTTCAGGACATTTTTACTTGCTTTAAAAGAAATTACTTTTCTCTCACTTATCATAACCTCTTGTTTAGTTTTTGGATTTCTTCCAATTCTACTTTTTTTGTTTCTAACACTAAAAGTCCCAAAATTATGTATTTTTACTTTGCCAGAATTTTGCAGACCTTCAACAATTATATCTAATATTTCACTTACTAGCTCAATACAGTCTTTTTTTGGAAGACCAAATTCATTGTGTATAGAATCTGCTATATGAAATCTTGTAATATTATCTAAGTTTGTCATAAATTTTTGAAGTTATTTATTATCTGTTGGTTTAAATCATTATCAATAAAATCAAAACATTTTTTGATAGCACAGTTAAAAGCAAAAGGTGATGCACTTCCGTGACTTTTAATAGATATGCCATTTAATCCAATTAATGTGGCGCCATTATATTTTTCTGGATTTATTTGATCTTTAAAAACCTTTAAATCGTTTTCTAATAACTTAAATGCTAAATTATTTTTAAAAGATTTTTTAAATATATCCTTCAAATTTGAAGTAATAAATTCTGATAACCCTTCAGCGGTTTTTAATATTATATTGCCTGTAAATCCATCGGAAAGCAAAATATCACATTCACCAGCAGTAATTTTATTTGGTTCAACAAATCCAACAAAGTTATTTTTTAGAAAACTGTCAGATATCAAGTCATGAGCTTCTTGAAGAAATTCCAAACCCTTATTATTTTCTGTGCCTATATTTATGATACCAATCTTTGGAACTCTATTAGGATCAATTATAGAAAAATATGAGTATCCCATAAGAGCAAATTGGAATAAATTTGAAGGCTCAACTTGAACATTTGCTCCCAAATCTAGCATTAATGAAAAAGATTTTTTATTTGGTATATCTGAACAAATAGCTGGTCTGTCTATACCATTTATCATACCTAATATTAATCTAGATAAAATCATTAAGGCTGCTGTGTTTCCAGCTGAAATAAATCCGGAGCCTGGGTTGTCTCTAACGTAAGTTAAACCTTTGTATATACTACTCTCTTTGCGTGATCTAAGTATTGTATTAGGTTTATCTTCATCAGAAACATTTTCAGTACAATTTACAATATCATAATTTGAAAGTTTTAATTTATGCGCTCTAATTACATCTTTTATATTATGCTCATTTCCAAAAAAAATTAGATTTACTTGTTGATTATTTTGTAAGAAAATTTCTGACCCCTTAAGAGTTTTATAAGGACTTTGCTCACCACCCATTGCATCTATTGCAATAGTTAGCTGTCTATCGGACATTAATTTTAGTCTTTTGACTTCGTTTTTGGTTTTAAGATTTGCCGACCATTGTACATACCAGTAGATTTATCAATTCTATGAGATAATCTAGGCTCACCAGAGTCTTTATCCTCAACTATATTAAGTCTTGATAGAGAGTCATGTGATCTTCTCATGTTTCTTTTTGATGGAGATGTTTTTCTCTTTGGTACAGCCATAATAAAACCACCAATTAGACAAATTTAGACATATTGCAAGAAAAATTAATTACAATTACAGGGAATTTTAATCATTTTTCAATTAATATTTTATCATATATATCTAACAGATTTGCACTAATTTTAGCACTATTGTCGTTATTTAAAATATCAACTTTTTCTAAATATTCATTAATATCTAATTCGTTTTTTGTTTCAAAAATTGTATCTAGAATCTTTAGTCTAAAGTAAAATTTTTTAACATATTTTTTAACATATTTGCCAATAGACATGTCACCAATACCTTGTTCTCTAAAATGTTGATCTAAATC
>CACJAV010000020.1 GCA_902591485.1 uncultured Alphaproteobacteria bacterium | reverse complement strand
TCTTTCTGTTGGTTCAATGATTGGTTTTGCTGGTGGCTGTATGGCCATGATATTAAAATGGGGATTTGCGGTTGTTATTCCTTATATATCTTTTGATGGAGGTTTTCATTTTGAAGGTTTAAAATTGTTTGAAATTACAAATGTTTCACCACTAACAGCTCTTTTAATTACATTATGTTTTACCTTATCTTTTGGATGGTTTCAGGGTTGGCTCATAGTTAAAAGTGGAATTGCTTCATTTATTGTAACACTTGGTGGATTATTTTTTTTAAGAGGTGTGACAGAAGTTTCTTATCGAGCATTCAATAGGGCTCCTGATCAAACAGCAGGATCAACAACAGTAACAGAGCTCCCAGATATAAAAAATATTATTAATGTTCCAGGACATGGAGAAATGGAAAGAGATGCAGCTAAGATGTTGCCAAATGATCAGCTATTAGAAATATTAAGTAATGTGCCAGCCAATACTGTTGCTAAATTAACGCAACAACTTACTTATATTAATGAAAAAGTTGCTGCCAGTAAAACTGCTTTAGCTTCTAAAAAAATGATTGATACATTAGAAAAATCCCTTGCAGGCGCTAAAAAATCAGGAAATGACTCAATGGTAGAAATTTTGACAAAAAAAATTGAAGCTGGCGTTGATGTTCCTGCAGTTGCGGCAAAGGCTGTGACTGATATAGATATCGCTAAAGCATACATTGATACAATTTATACTGCGAGACCTGTAGCCAATTTCTTTGGTGGCGATATTATGGAGCCAGTATTTGATTGGTTGTATTTCAGTGCAGATTGGAATGTTAACAATTATGGTAATATTTTTGCAAAAGGGATGTATTCATGTCTGATGATATGGTTGCTTTTAGCTTTAGTTTGTTACTTTGTTCTGAGTAGAACACAAGCTGGTAACTGGATATATTCAACAGGTGGAAATCTTAGTGCGGCTCAAGCCAATGGTGTCCCAACTAACAAAGTTAAAATTTCATTATTTATGTTTACTGCATTCTGCGCAACCATGTTTGCTGCATGTCAAGTATTTGAGGTTAACACAGCAGATACAGCTAAAGGGAATTTAAAGGAATTGGAGGCAATCGCTGCAGCTGTTATTGGCGGTGTTGTGCTCACAGGGGGTTTTGGAACAATACTAGGAATTATCCTAGGCACAATTATTTTTGGTATAGCAAAAGAAGCCTTCTTTTATATTCCTGGCATTGATGGATCTTTCTACAGAGTATTTCTTGGTGCAGTACTTGTGGCCGCTGCCCTTACAAATGAGAATATTAGAAAAAGAATAATAGGTAGCATTTAATGGAAAGAAAACCTCTAATAGAAATAAAAGATTTAGTTAAAAAATTTGGATCTTTTACTGCTTTAAATGGTGTATCTTTAGATGTTTATCCAGGTGAAGTTCATGCGCTCTTAGGAGACAATGGTGCAGGAAAATCAACTTTAATTAAGGTTCTTTCAGGAGTTCACCCAATGACAAGTGGAGAAATTAAAGTGGATGGAGAAATAGTTAATTTTACTTCTCCTAGACAAGCTTCTGATGCAGGTATTGGAACTGTTTATCAAGACTTGGCATTAAATGCGTTAACATCTGTAACTAGAAATTTTTTTCTTGGTCGAGAGATTAAAAAAGGACCAGGCCCATTTGGTTTAATGCAAATGGACGAGATGGACAAAATAACTTCCACGGAAATGTCAAAAATCGGAATAAATATATCTGACCTTAACCAACCAGTGGGAACAATGTCTGGTGGTCAAAGACAAACTTTGGCAATTGCAAGAGCAATTTATTTTGGTGCTAAAATATTAATATTAGATGAGCCAACATCCGCGTTAGGTCAAAAGCAGCAAATGGAAGTTTTAAAAACGATAAAAAAAGTTCAACGTCTTGGAAATATTGCAATCATATTAATCACGCACAATGAAATTCATGCACGCCTAATAGCTGACCGATATACTTTTTTAAGTTTAGGAGAAGTAATTGGTTCAGGATTGTCTTCTGAGCTTGGTGGTGAAGATGTTAAGAGATTGATGGCTGGTGGGGCAGAAATTGGCGATCTTGCTAAAGAATTAGAATTATAGTTTTTTTTTATTTTTTTTCATTTAAAATTTATCTATGCAGAAATTCTCGAAAGATAGTTTTAATATTAATGAAGCAGTAAATGAATTAATGCATGAATCCGGAGTGATAGTTATTGAAAATGTCTATAACTTAAATGATATCAAAGAAGCAAGAGAGATTGTTAATCATTTTGCAGATACACAAGAACAAAAAGAGTCTCACTTTAATGCGGAGGCTGAAGCATCTGGTAAAATTAAACTTCAGCAAAGGGTTTGGAATTTATTTGGTAAGGGAGAAATTTTTAGTAAATTAATTTCAGACGACATTGTTTTTAGTTTAATGTCTAAACTTTTAGGATCAGAATTTTTTTGTGGATCTTACTGCGCAAGTAGATTACTCCCAGGTTCTCCAGGACAGGAACTTCATTTAGATTATCCATATTGGGATTTTTATAATAGCGAAACTTTTCCTATGGGTCTTAATAGTTCATTTGCTCAGAATTGTCAGGCAACAATACCTCTGGATGTTTGTTCAGAAGAATCAGGAGCAACAGCTTACATACCAAGATCTCAAAAAAAATTACACTATCCAAATGAACATGATGACTTTTCAAATAAACAACAAATGATTGCCAATCCTGGAGATTTAGTTTTTTTTAATGGCAACTGCTGGCATGGAGCCTCACCTAATAAATCAAATCACCAAAGAGCAGCATTATTAATTGAATTCCTTCCTAAATACATAAAACCAGTTGAAGATTTAGTCACATATTTATCTGACGAGTTTAAAAATAATTCAAATCCAAAAGTGCGACAACTTTTAGGATTAAATTATGAATATCCAAAAATTATGGATGTTAGTAAAAAAACAAATAATATTGGTTTAGGTTACAAAGCTAAATAAAATCTATATTTTTAAGTTAAATTCTCTATAAATATTTTAAAATAATATAATCAGAATGAAAAACATTGGATTAATAGGATGTGGAAATATTGCTGAAACATATTTTCGATCACAGGATTATTTTAATAATATAAATTTTGTAGCATGCGCAGATAAATTTCCTGAAGCTGCAATTAAATGCGCTGAACAAAATAAAATTACGGCATTATCAGTTGATGAAATTCTAAAAGATAAGGATATTGATATAATTCTTAATCTAACAATACCACAAGCACATTTTGAAGTTTCAAAACTAGCCTTAGAGTCCGGTAAGCATGTGTATAGTGAAAAACCAATGTCAATTACGTATGATGATGCAAAATATCTCCTAGAATTAGCAAGCAAAAATAATCTTTATTTTGGAAATGCTCCAGACACTTTCCTAGGTGGAGGAGGTCAATTATCAAGAGAATTGGTTGACAAAGATGAGATTGGTAAAATTTTAACAGGAAATTTTATTTTTGCTTTCCCTGGAGTTCAGGAATTTCACCCTAATCCAGAATCATGGTTTCAAGTTGGTGGTGGTCCTGTAATTGATATGGGGCCATATTTTTTCACTACTCTTGTTAATTTGTTAGGACCTGCAAAAAATGTAAGAGCGAGAGGAAAATTATTTTCTAATCAACGTGAGTATTTAGTTGGACCTAAAAAAGGTAAATTTTTTGATGTTGAAATACCAACATCCGTTATGTTCGATGTAGAATTTGTGAATGAAGCTATAGTCCAGGGCTTTATATCATTTGATGTCCAAAATCATGCAAGAAATCATATGGAGTTGTATGGAACTAAAGGATCTTTAGTTGTTCCTGACCCAAATATGTTTGGAGGACCTGTTCAACTTTCACATGAGCTTGGATCTGAATGGAAAGTGCTTTCGGTTGAAAAAAAATACTTAGGTAAAACTAATATTATAAATCATAGTGGACGGAGCAATGAAGCGCCTAGGCAATCAAACTATAGAGGTATTGGATTAGCTGAAATGATTTACTCAATTGAAAATAATCGTAAGCATCGCTGTAATGATCAGTTAGCTTTACACGTGTTAGATTTAATAGAGTCTACAATTCTTGCTGCTGAGTCAAAAAAAGAAATTCAGCTAAGATCATCATGTGAACAACCAAAGCCCATTACTGAAGAGGAGATAAAAATATTACTAAAATGATTGATCTTGAAAAAATTGAAAAAAAAATAATAAAAGAAAAAAAAATTTTGAGGGATAAATCTCAAAATTATAATAATAATTTTTTAAATATTAAAAAATACATTGAAAAAGAAATTATAAATATTGAAGAGTTAAAAAAAAATAATTTGAATATTATTCCTGAAATAAATTTGAATGATTTAGAATCTAATTCAGAAAAATTTATTACTGAAGTAAAAAACAGAGGCTGTGTCGTTATTAGAGATGTATTTGAAGACAGTATGATGAAAAAAATGAATACTGAACTTGAGACTTATATTGAAGAAAATAATTATTATGAAGATCAAAAGAAGAAAGCAAATATTGATAATTACTTTAGTGATCTTAAGTCAGGTAAACCTCAGATATTTGGCTTGTATTGGTCAAAAACACAAGTAAATATTCGACAATCATTAGAATTAGAAAAAGTAAAAAAATGGCTGAATCATCTATGGCAGTACAAAGATAATAATAATGATTTAATTTTTGATCCAAATAATGAGCTTGTATATGCAGATAGAGTAAGAAGAAGAGAGCCAGGTGACTCAACACTTGGGTTATCACCTCATTGTGATGCTGGATCTGTGGAGCGCTGGATAGATAAAGGTTATCAGTCTGTTTATGGAAAAATATTTTCTGATGATTTTGAAAATTATGATCCATTTAATGCTACTTTTAGAAATACCACTCAAATGATAGAATCTCCCGCAGTTAGTCATGTATTTAGAACTTTTCAGGGTTGGGTTGCTCTTACTGAACAAGGTCCTGGGGATGGAACATTGCAATTAATACCTATTGCGAAGTCTATGGCTTACATCTTAACTAGAGCTTTAATGGATGATGTTGATGAGTCAAATTTATGTGACTCTAAGCCTGCTCGTGCACTATCAATCAATAGTAAATACCATGCTTTATTGTTAAGAGGACTTGTCTCTATTCCAAAAATGAAACCAGGGGATACTGTCTGGTGGCACCCTGATATAGTTCATGCAGTAGAAGATATGCATTCAGGACAAGGATATTCAAATGTGGTTTATGTAGGATCGACACCCTATTGCAAAAAAAACTTGGAGTATTCAAAAAAACAAGCTCAAAAATTTTTGGAAGGTAAAAGTCCCCCTGATTTTGCTCCCGAGGATTATGAAGTAAGTTATAAAAATAGAGCTACGTTAGATGATCTCACTTCTCTTGGGAAAAAACAACTTGCTTTGTAATTTATTTTTATTTTAAAAAAAACTCTTTCATGATAATTTATTGATATGAAAGTTGATTTAGATAAATGGTACCGTCCACAAGTAGATAAAGAAGAGTTTAGGAAATTATGTGAAAAGTCAGATTGGGCGGGTTTTAAACACGTGCTTATTTATTTTAGCGTTCTAATTTTTTTTGGATATCTTGCTTACGTTTCATGGGGTACTTGGTGGAGTCTTTTATTTTTTATAATCTATGGAAATATATATGCGTGTAGTGACTCAATCTGGCATGAAACAGGTCATAATACTGCTTTTAAATCAAAGTTTTGGAATAAATTTTTCTATCAAATCTCTAGTTATATGAATAATTTTGAACCGGTAAGGTGGAGATGGTCTCATTTTAAACACCATGGATATACAGCCTATGACGATCCTCACGATTTTGAAATTGCAATAAGAAAACCAACTGATTTGTTTTTATTTTTCTCTCATTTTATTCCTTTTGCACCCATGATAACATTTCATAAAACACTTCAATTTGAAACTATAAAACATGCAATAGGTATTACAACACCTGTTATGGAACAATGTATTCCTGAAAAAGAACGATCAAAATGTAGAAATTCTGCAAGAATACATGTTGGTATCTGGATAATTGTTATTTTGATATCTATAGTATATCAAACTTGGCTACCAGTTCTATACTTTGTCCTCCCAGGTTTTTATGGCAAAACACTTGTAGCTTCCTTTGGTTTAACTCAACATACAGGTTTACAAGAAAATATTAAGGATCATCGTTATAGCACCAGAACTGTTTATTTAAATCCTGTTTTTAGTTTCTTATATTGGCATATGGAATATCACATCGAACATCATATTTTTCCTACTGTCCCATCACATAACTTACCAAAACTTCATAATTTAGTTAAAGATCAGATGCCTATCGCAAAAAAAGGATTATGGGGTGCTTATAGAGAAATTATCCCAGCAATTTTTAAACAAGCTATAAATCCAAATTATAAAATAGAGTTAAGCGTTCCTAATTAAATTTTTTCAGCTAGCTCTAAAAATTTATCAAACTCATCATCCTGAATTTGCACTGTTATTTTAGGATCATTAAAATTTTTATTTTTCGTATCTTCATGAAATTCTTTAAAAGCTGCAATCCTTTCTTCTTGCAGTCTTGCATATTCCTTTTTAAAATTTCTGTATACCCTTGCATGTCTTGGTATGTGACCTTCGTTCCAACCTAAGACGTCATTTGAAAACAAAAATTGAGCATCACACTCTGAACCACTTCCCATTGACATTGTAATTATTTCAACTTTTTCTGTTATAACTTTTGCCACTTTAGGTGGCACAACTTCAAGCTCAACACCTATTACTCCTGCATCTTGTAAATCTAATGTATGCTTAAGGACACCAATTGCCTCATCTGCTGTTTTACCAATTGCTCTTAGTCCACCAATCCAGGTTGCCTTACCAGGAATTAATCCAACATGACCAATAGTTGGAATATTTTCATCACGCATAGCCTTAATCCACTTTAAACTATGATTTCCAACATAAATACAATCAACACCAAAAGATAAATAATCATGAGCAAATTTTATTGCTTCGTATTCTGAAGCAGGTGGAACTGGTCCAGCAGATTGCATAAAACAGCTTGGCGCAACTTCTCTTATTTTTTTTACATCATTTAATGAAGCATTTATTCCAAATTGAGGAAGATCATGTGCGGCAACAATATAGTCAATTTCAGCTTGTTCAGCAGCAGCAGCTTCTTCTACAGTGTGAACAAATAAGTTACTAAGTTGTCTTTTCCCTTTTGATTTTAAATAATCATATACTGTTAATTTTTTTCTTTTATTCATAATAAATTTTACCAAGACCCATTATTTTCCATTGAAGCCCAAGGCTCTTTTATTGGAAGAGCCTCACCCTCTTGAAGTATTTCAATAGAGATATTATCTGGAGATTTTATAAATGCCATGCGTCCATCTCTAGGCGGTCTATTAATAGTAATGCCATTTTTAATTAAATGATCGCATGTTTCATAAATATTATTCACACTATAGGCTAAGTGTCCAAAATTTCTTCCACCAGTATATTCTTCAGGATCCCAATTATATGTTAATTCAAGTAAACCAGTTTTATCATCACTATTTTCAGCTCCAAGAAAAATCAGCGTAAATCTTCCTTTTTCACTTTCCTTACGTCTTACTTCTTTAAGGCCTAATTTGTTACAATAAAAATCAATAGACTCCTCGATATTTTTTACTCTCACCATAGTATGCAAATATTTCATTTTTACCTCAATTTTTAATTTCTTATCCGAAATTTTTTTACGTAATTCTACCATATATTTTAAAATATAGTATGTTTTAAAATTGTTTATACGAATATATCTGGAGGAATAAATGAGTGACTATTTTAAAAATATTAATGAAATAATTTATGAAGGACCTGATAGTGACAATCCTTTAAGTTTCAAATATTATGATGAAAGCAGACAAGTGCTTGGAAAAACGATGAAAGAACATCTTCGTTTTGCAACCTGTTATTGGCACACATTTACTTGGCCTGGGTTAGATCCGTTTGGAGGTGCAACATTTGAAAGACCATGGATGTCTGGAAAAGACCCTCTTAAAATGGCAGAAATGAAACTTGATGAAGCTTTTGATTTCTTTGCAAAAATAAAAACTCCCTTCTTTTGTTTTCATGACAGAGACATTTCTCCTGAAGGAACATCGTATAAAGAAACTCAAAAGAACTTTCTTCATATTATTGATTTGATGGAATCAAAAATGGAGTCTTCTAATGTTAAGCTGTTGTGGGGAACAGCAAATGCTTTTTCTCACAAAAGATACATGAGTGGTGCATCAACAAATCCTGATCCTGAAGTATTTGCATATAAAGCTGCTCAAGTGAAAGACTGTATGGATGCAACTAAAAGATTAGGTGGTGCTAATTATGTTCTTTGGGGTGGTAGGGAAGGATATGAAACTATCCTTAATACCAATATGGGATTAGAGATTGATAACTTAAAACGATTTCTTGAACTTGTTGTAGATTATAAGCACAAGATTGGCTTTGATGGTCAAATCTTACTTGAGCCTAAACCACATGAACCTACTAAACATCAATATGATTTTGATGCAGCTTCATGTTTAGCTTTTCTTAGAAATGCAGGCTTAGAGAATGAAATAAAATTAAATATTGAAGCTAATCACGCCACATTATCAGGACACAGCTTTGAGCATGAAATTGCTTATGCAATTGCTAACAATGCACTTGGAAGTCTTGATATTAATAGGGGTGATACCTTGTTAGGTTGGGATACTGATCAATTTCCAAATAGTGTTGGTGAATTAATTCTTCCTTTTTATCATATTTTTTCAAATGGAGGTATTGGAAATGGAGGGCTAAACTTTGATGCAAAAATTCGAAGACAATCAATAGAGCCTGAAGATTTATTTTATGCCCATATTGGTGGTATGGATATATGTGCTAGAACATTGTTAGCAGTTGAAAAAATGATCAATGACAAAACACTCTCTAATTATGTTTCAAAAAGATATCAGGACTGGCAAAAAGACCTAGGCAAATTTATACATGATAAAAGTACCTCTCTTGATGTTATTCATCAAAAAGTGCTTAATGATAATATAGAGCCTCAACCAAGATCAGGGAATCAAGAGTATTTAGAAAATATTTTAAACAAGTACCTGTAGTTCAAATTTTAAATCTAGTTTATAGGTGTATTTATATACATATGAACTAAAGTGAAATTACATAATTTAAATACAAGGAAAAGTTTTAAAATTAAAAACCTGTGTTTGTGCATCGGTAATTTTGATGGTGTTCATTTAGGCCATCAACATTTGATAAAAAAAATTATTAAAAATGCAAAATTAGGTCAATTAAGATCAGCTATATTAACTTTTGTTCCACATCCAAAAGTCTATTTTAAAAAAACAAATACTAATTTTAACATCATGATAAATGATGATAAAAAAAAATTACTAAATTTATTAGGAGTTGAAAATTATATTGAATATAAATTTAACAAATCATTATCAAGTTTAGATCCTAAAAAATTTATTGAAAAAATTTTAGTTCAACAATTACATATAAAAAAAATAGTAGTTGGAAAAGATTTTCGATTTGGTAAAGATAGAGCAGGAGATACGGCACTATTAAAAAAACTGTCTAATAAATTTGGTTATAAATTATCAATTATAGGTGATGTAAAAAGCAAGGAAACTAAAACTAAATTTTCTTCCTCAACTATCAGAAGAAACATACATCAAGGATCATTTGAAAAAGTGTCACAGGCGCTTGGGCGTAATTGGTGTATGGAGGGTAAAATTATAAAAGGTAATCAAAAAGCAAGACTAATAAATTTCCCTACTGCAAATATGAAACCAGGAAATCATATTTTGCCAAAAAAAGGTGTGTACTGTGTTAATGTTAGATTTAGACGCAATTTGTATAAAGGAGTTGCTAATTTTGGAGAACGACCAACAGTAAATGGAGTAAATTTACTTTTAGAGACACATATATTTGAATTTACAAAAAATATTTATGGTAAAGAATTGACTGTTGAATTTCTAACATTTATTAGAGCAGAAAAAAAGTTTAAGGACTTTAAATCGCTAACGAATCAAATTAAAAAAGACGTAATTAAAGCAAAAAAATATCATAAAATTTAATGGAATATAAAGATACCATCTTCTTACCCAAATCATCTTTTGAAATGAGAGGAAATTTACCTCTCAAGGAACCAAAAATTCTTGAGCAATGGGATAAAGAAAAAATTTTTAATAAATTAAGAGAAAAATCAAAAGGTAGAGAAAAATTTGTTCTCCATGACGGACCTCCTTACGCTAATGGACATATTCATATGGGGACAGCACTAAACAAAATACTTAAAGATGTAATCGTTAGAACGCAGCAAATGGCTGGAAAAGACTCTATATATGTTCCAGGATGGGATTGTCACGGTCTTCCAATTGAATGGAAAATTGAGGAAAGTTATAGGAAAAAAGGGAAAAATAAAGATGATGTACCTGTTGTAAAATTCAGACAAGAATGCAGAGAATTCGCAGAAAAATGGATAGATATTCAAAAGAAAGAATTTAGAAGGTTAGGTGTTGAGGGAGATTGGTCTAACCCATATCTAACTATGTCTAATGAAGCAGAAGCTCAAATTGTTCGAGAACTTGGAAAATTTCTAATTGATGAGAGTCTTTACAAAGGTGCTAAGCCCGTTCTATGGTCTGTAGTTGAAAAAACAGCATTAGCAGATGCTGAGGTTGAATATGAAGATCATACTTCTAATACAATTTATGTAAAATTTCTAATCACTAACGCTGGTGATAAAGACTTAGAGGGATCAAATATTGTTATTTGGACAACAACTCCATGGACAATTCCAGGAAATAGAGCTTTAGCATTTGGTTCCGATTTAAAATACTCCATCATTGAAGTTAAAAAAACTACCGAGGAGTCTCTAGCTATAATTGGAGAAAAACTTATTTTAGCAAAAGATTTGGTAAAACAAGTTTGTGATGAAATAGGAATTGACGACTATCAAGAAATTAAAGAATTTAATGGTAATAATTTATCTGATTGTGAATGTGAACATCCATTTAAAAAAATCGGTTATGATTTTGTTGTAAAACCATTCCATGGTGACTTTGTTAATTTAGAGCAAGGTACGGGCATAGTACATATTGCTCCAGGTCATGGTGACGATGATTATAATTTAGGTATTAAAAATGGTGTTGATATTATTCAGACCGTTCAGGATGATGGAAAATATAATAATTATGCAAAGGGATTTGAAGGTGAACACATTTATAAAGTAGATGGTAAAATTTCAGATAAGTTAAATGAGCTTACAAAATTATTATTTAAAGGAACGCTACGTCATAGCTATCCACACTCTTGGAGGTCCAAGGCTCCATTAATTTATAGAAATACACCTCAGTGGTTTATTTCGATGGAAAAAAATCAGTTAAGAGATACGGCGTTAAAATCAATTGATGAAACCATTTTCTATCCAGCCCAAGGTCAAACGCGTCTTCGCTCTATGATAGAAACTAGACCCGACTGGTGCATTTCAAGACAGAGAGTTTGGGGAGTTCCTTTACCTTTATTTGTTAGTAAAGAAACTGGTCAACCACTTCGAGACCAAGAAGTTATTGATCGAATTGCAGATATTTATGAAAAAGAGGGAAGTGATACATGGTTTACAGAAGATCCTCAAAGATTTCTTGGAGATAAATATTCAATAGATGATTTTGAACAAGTTAAAGATGTTGTAGAAGTTTGGTTTGACAGTGGATCTACACACGCATTTTGTTTAGAAAAAAGGGATGATCTTAAATGGCCTGCCTCAATGTATCTTGAGGGTAGTGACCAACATCGTGGTTGGTTTCACTCATCATTGCTAGAGTCTTCAGGAACAAGAGGTAGGGCTCCGTATGAAAGCGTATTAACCCATGGTTTTGTTGTAGATGGAAAAGGAAGAAAAATGTCTAAATCTCTAGGTAATGTTATTTCCCCAGATGATATTTTGAAAAAATATGGCGTAGATATTTTAAGGTTGTGGGTAGTGGCTTCAGATTATTATGATGATCTGAAATTAGATAATGCAATTTTACAAGCTCAAACAGACTCTTATAGAAGAATTAGAAATACCTTTAGATATATTATAGGTAATCTTGATGGTTTTGATAATAGCGAAAAAATTGATGAAAGTGAGTTTCCTGATTTAGAAAAATATATCCTTCATCGATTATGGGAAATTGATGTAATTATCACTGACTGTGTAAAAAACTTTAACTTTCATTTAATGTTTACAACTTTACTTAATTTTTGCTCTAACGATCTTTCAGCATTCTATTTTGATATTAGAAAAGATGTTATCTACTGTGATGGAGATAAATCCAAGATAAGAAGATCAGCAAGAACTCTTTTAGAGATAATCTTTAATTATTTAGTTCGATGGCTAGCCCCTTCATTATCGTTTACAACTGAAGAAGCTTGGAAAGCTATGGGAAATCAAACAAGTATTCATTTAGAGGATTTTTTACATATTCCAGCAAAATATGAAAATTTAAAAATTAATGAAAATTGGAAAATTATAAAACAAATTAGAAAAGTTATAACAGGTGCCTTAGAAATAAAGAGAGCTGAAAAATTAATTGGTTCTAGTTTAGAGGCACATGTTGATATTTATGTTGATAGTGAAACATTAGAAAAAATTAAAAACTATCCCTTGGATGAGATAAGTATTACTTCATCATTTTCATTGCATGTCCTGACTAATGACTCTCAAGGTTTTTCTTTAGAAGATGTTGCTGATATCAAAATTGCTGTTTCAAAAACAAACGGTCAAAAGTGTCAAAGATGTTGGAAATATAAAGAACAGCTAATACGTAATGAAATATGCGAGCGTTGCGATAATGCCATTGCATGAGTTAAAAAATTTGCGAACAATTTTAATTTTTGTATTTTTAATATTGCTCGATTTACTTTCCAAATATTTGGTTTTTAACAATATTGACTTGTATCAATTTATTAAAATAACTCCTTTTTTTGATATTACACACATTCATAATTTTGGAGTTTCTTTTGGATTATTTTCTGGAACAATTTCACCTCTATATTTAATTATAATTGGTCTATTGGTTGTTTCTTTTATTATTTTTCTTTTAGTAAATGCTCAAGACAAATTAGAGCAGTGGGGATTATTTATTATAATATGTGGAGCGCTAGCAAATATTATTGATAGATTTATTAATGGTTATGTCATAGATTTTATTTATTTACATATCAATCATTATTACTGGCCTGCATTTAATTTTGCTGATATTTATATCTCAATCGGTATAATAATGATATTATTGAACATCTTAAAAAAATTAAAAAAAACTAATAAATGAAAAATATACTTTTTATAGTCTTATTCTTTTCCTTATTTATAGTTTCATGCTCAAAAGTTAGAGAGAGTGCAGGAGTAAACAGAAAAAGTATAGATGAATTTGCTGTTATTGAAAATCCCCCACTTATTATTCCTCCAGATTTTAATCTTTTACCCCCAAATCAATTAGAAGATAAAAATCTAGAAAATGAAGAAAGCGAATTAGCTAAAGAGATACTATTTGGATTGGAAGATGATACCGAGACTAGCAACTTAGAATTATCAACTATGGAAAATATTTTGAACCAAAGTAAAGCTGATGAAATAGACAATAGTATAAGAGATGATATAAATGAACTTTTTGCATCTGAAAAAAAATCAACCTCGAAATCTTGGGACAATGAAATGGAGATATTAGATTCTATAGCAGAGTCAGAAAGATTAAGAAATGAGCTTTTGAATGATGAGCTTAAATCAAACCAAGTAATTCCAACAGTAAAGGTAAAAGATAAAAGCAAAAAAAAGAAAAGATTTTTCTTTTTTTAATTAAATGAAAATAGATTTTACAAATATAAATTTTGAGGATGAGGTTCAGCTTGACCTCAATATTAATGATCTTAATTTAAAAATAAAAAATGTTTGCAATAATCTTCCTTCATTAAATATCGCAAAGAATTCTGAATTATTAAATCTAACCATAGAAAAGACTGAGTCATTCAAGCAACATAAAACAAAATTTGTAGTTTTTGGAACAGGAGGATCTAATCTTGGTGCTAGAGCTCTTATAAATATTTTAGTTGATCAACCAGATAATATATTATTTTTTGATAACATTGATCCATTGTTTTTTCAAAGTCAAATTCTTAAATTGGATTTTGCAACAACCGGATTTATAGTAATTTCAAAATCAGGTACTACACCTGAAACTCTCTCCCAACTAGGGACTATAGTGAATATTGCTAATGAAAAAAATATTTTAAATACTTTGTATAACAATATGATCGTTATTACTGAATTTAAAGATTCTCCATTATTTAATATTGCTAAAAAAAATAATTGTCTTCTTTTAGAACACCAAGATGATATTGGAGGCCGTTTTTCTGTGTTTTCTAATGTTGGTATGGTTCCAGCAATTATCGCTGGATTAAATGTTAAAAAAATACATGAGGGTGTAGTTAAAGTTTTGAATAAAAATGATTTTAATAATCCTTTTAAGTTTGCACAAATTTTCAAGTATTCTGTTGCTAATAGTTTTTCTTCCAGTGTTTTAATGACTTATTCTGACGGACTTAATTATTTTGG
>CACJAV010000019.1 GCA_902591485.1 uncultured Alphaproteobacteria bacterium | reverse complement strand
GGTGTTTTTTATATTTTTGGATCTATTGAGTTTAGTGTTATCTTTGATAACGTTGATAATTTTAAGGATCACACCATTCATTTTATAGGTTTAAATTTCAGTACCATTGATTTGCTTTGCTTCCTTTTATTCATTGGAGCAATGGGTAAATCTGCTCAACTTGGTTTGCATACTTGGTTACCCGATGCAATGGAGGGCCCAACACCTGTTTCAGCCCTTATTCATGCAGCCACAATGGTAACAGCTGGTGTATTTTTAGTAGCTAGAATGAGCCCATTATTTGAATATGCTTTAGTTACAAATTTATTTATTACTTTTATTGGTGCCTCAACTGCTATTTTTGCAGCAAGTATTGCACTTACACAAAACGACATTAAAAGAGTTATAGCTTATTCAACGTGTAGCCAATTGGGATATATGTTTTTTGCAGCAGGTCTAGGCGCATACAACGCTTCAATTTTCCATTTGATGACCCATGGTTTTTTTAAGGCATTACTATTTTTATCAGCTGGATCAGTTATTCATGCAATGCATCATGAACAAGATATGCGTAAAATGGGTGGTTTATTCAAAAAAATTCCTTTTACCGGTTCAATGATGTGGATTGGGTCACTTGCAATTATAGGCTTCCCATATTTCTCAGGTTACTACTCAAAAGAGAGTATTTTACAAAATGCCTACTATTCAAGTTCCTCAATGGCAACCTTTGCTTATATTATTGGAATCTTAACAGCTCTTTTAACAGCCTTTTATTCATGGAGATTATTATTTATGACTTTTCATGGTGAGACAAGATCTGATTTAAAAACCTATGATCATGCTCACGAGTCACCACTTGTAATGACTATTCCTTTAATATTATTGGCTTTTGGATCAATTTTTGCAGGAATATTATTTTCAAATTTCTATATTGGAAAATTACAATATTCTTTCTGGGGAGACTCTATAATTCTGCATGACGGTAAACATTATTATTTGCCTTTTATTCAAACTTTGATAGTTAAAAGCTCAGTAGCAATTGGTGTTATGTTAGCAGCATTAATCTATTTCTACAGAAATCATTTATCTAAAAATTTAGCGCATAATTTAGATCCCCTTTATTCTATTTCGTACAACAAGTGGTATGTTGATGAACTTTATCATTCAATTTTTATTAGACCATATTTCTATCTGGCTAATTTGTTTTGGAAAAAAGGGGATGAAAAAATTATCGATGGATATGGCCCTAATGGAATTTCAAAAGTAGTATCTATATCTTCGGGTTATTTAAGTCGTTTTCAGTCAGGATATTTATACCATTATGCTTTTGCGATGCTGGGTGGTTTAGTAATAATTTTAACATGGTTTATATATTATTAAATGACAGAAATGCCTTTATTATCTTTAACAATTTTTTTACCTTTATTGGGCGCTTTAGTTATTCTTTTAATTAAAGAAGATGAAAACTCTGTAAACAATATCAAAAAAGTTGCTTTATGGACATCGATAGGAGTTTTTCTTTTAAGCTTATTAATATGGCTTCAGTTTGATAATAATAACGGAAGTTATCAGTTTGAAGAAAAGTTTAGATGGTTCAATGATTTTAATTTTTCTTATCACATTGGTATTGATGGCATTTCTCTATTTATGGTGATCTTGAGTACTTTTTTAACACCTCTTTGCATCTTAGCAAGTTGGGAAAGCATCAAAAAAAGAGTTAAAGAATATATGATCGCTTTTTTATTCCTTGAAACGGTAATGATTGGAATGTTTGCCTCTGTTGATATTTTGCTTTTTTATATTTTCTTTGAAGCAGTTTTAATCCCAATGTACCTCATAATTGGCATCTGGGGTGGAGAGAGAAGAATTTACGCATCTTTTAAATTCTTCTTATATACACTGCTAGGATCAGTTCTAATGTTAATAGCTATTGTTGTAATCTATAGGTTAACTGACTCAATGAGCATAGAAACACTGCAAGGAAATTATTTTACTAAAAATATTCAGATTTATTTATGGCTAGCCTTCTTTGCTTCATTTGCTGTTAAAATTCCAATGTGGCCTTTTCATACTTGGTTACCCGACGCGCATGTGGAAGCACCTACAGCTGGCTCTGTTATATTAGCGGGCGTACTGCTAAAAATGGGAGGGTATGGTTTTATAAGATTTTCCTTAGGTATGTTACCAGAGGCTTCTAATTATTTTTCTCCTTTAATAATGACTCTTAGTATAGTTGCAGTTGTGTACACCTCACTTGTTGCTTTAGCACAAACTGATATAAAAAAATTAATTGCATACTCATCAGTGGCGCACATGGGATTAGTTACTATTGGAATATTTCTAGTTAATTCTCAGGGCTTAGAAGGAGCAATGATACAAATGATAAGTCACGGAGTTGTATCGGGAGCTCTATTTTTATGTGTAGGAGTTATATATGACCGCATGCACACTAGAGATATTAATTTTTATGGTGGCTTAGTCAACAGAATGCCAATTTATGCAACAGTCTTTATGATATTTATGCTAGGCTCTGTAGGTCTGCCAGGTACAAGTGGTTTTATTGGAGAATTTTTGGTTATAGTGGGGGCATTTCAATATTCAAGCATTGTTGTCATTGGCGCCGCAACAGGTATTGTTCTCTCAGCAGTTTATATGTTGTATTTATACAAGCGAGTTATTTTTGGAGTAATGACTAATGAAAAATTGACTGAGATATTAGATTTGGATAACAGAGAAAAAATTATCCTAATACCTCTAGCGATTGCTGTCATATTTATTGGAATTTTTCCAAATATTTTTATTGAACCTATGAGACTACCAATAGAGTCAATTATATCTAACTATGAGTCTGCAAATGCTAGATAATTTAATGCATATCCTTTTTGTTCCAGAAGTCACTTTGGCTATTCTTGCTGTTGCGTGCTTGATGTATGGATTGTTTTCAAAAAATAATTCTTTCAATAAAGCTATTAACTTTGCAACACTATCATTGTTATTTGTAACTGTATTAATCTTTTTTGACTTTTCTACAAACTTTGCCTTATTTGATAGTTTTTTTTCAAATACACAATTTACAAAATTTTTTAAAATTCTCACAACCTTAGGTGCGGCAATATCTTTAATTATTTCTAAAAACTATTTCATTGATAGCAAAATTAACAAATTTGAAATACCAACTTTACTTTTATTTTCCACTTTGGGCATGTTGATAATGATAAGCTCAAAAAATTTAATGATTATGTATTTAGCAATAGAATTACAGAGCTTATCTCTCTATGTTGTAGCTTCTATCAAAAGAAATTCAATAGAGTCTGCTGAGTCGGGAGTAAAATATTTTATTTTAGGAGCTCTATCTTCAGGTATTCTGCTTTATGGCTTTTCTTTAGTTTACGGATTTACTGGTCATACATCTTTTGAAGGTATCACTAATTCTTTGGTTGAAATAGATAACCTTCCTATTGGATTAATCTTTGGATTAGTTTTTGTATTAGTTGGTCTTGCATTTAAAGTATCTGCTGTACCTTTTCATATGTGGACACCAGATGTTTATGAAGGAGCCCCAACTTCAATCACAGCATTTTTTGCCATTGTTCCAAAACTTGCTGCAATCGCATTAATATTTAGATTTTGTCTTGAGCCATTCGGTAAATTTTATTTTGAATGGACTCAAGTTATATTCTTTTTGTCCATTGCTTCAATGTTTCTGGGGGCTATCGCAGCAATTGCACAAAAAAATCTTAAAAGACTACTTGCTTATAGTTCCATAGGTCATGTAGGATATGTATTAATTGCTTTGGTTTCTGCTAGTGATCAAGGTTTAAAAAGTGCCTCGATTTATATGTTTATTTATCTAGTTATGAACATTGCAGTGTTTTCAATTATCTTGTCATTAAAAAAATCAGATGCCTATGTTGAAAAAATAAGTTCGCTAAGTGGTTTAAGTAAATCAAACCCTGTTATTAGTGCATCTTTAGCAATAATAATGTTATCAATGGCTGGAATTCCGCCATTTATTGGCTTTTTTGGAAAATTGTATGTATTTATTGCAGCTATTGAAAGTCAATTGTACATATTAGCTGTGCTAGGGGTACTAGCTAGTGTAATTTCGGCATTTTATTATCTAAGAATTATTAAGGGTATGTATTTTGATGAATCAGATGACAATCAAACTTTTGAATTTACAATAAGCTCAGAGTCTAAAGTGATATTATCTATCTTAATGATATTAATTACATTTTTTATACTTTATCCTTCACTTTTAACTGATGCTGTTTCAAGTATATCTCTTTAATTTAGATTAGTGTCATTACCTATTAAAATAGAAAACTTTTTATTGAAACAAAATACAGATTTAATTCATTTAGAAACTGTTGGGTCCACAATGAAAGAAATAAAAAAGCATACTGGAGATAAAAATATTTGCTTAATTGCTGATGAACAAACAGAAGGTATAGGTAGAAGAGGTAATCAATGGGTCAGCCCCAAAGGCAATATTTATTTATCTTTTTTATTTAAGTGCAACTTATCAATTGAGCATCATTTCTTGTTTACTGCAGTTGCTGCTAATTCAATTATTTTATGCTTAAATAATTATATAAATGAAAATATTTATATAAAATGGCCAAACGACATCATAATTAATGACAGTAAAATTGCAGGAATTATGACTGACATTATAGAATATAAAGGTATTAAGTATATAATTATAGGCATTGGTATTAATATAGAAACTTCACCAAAACTTAGTGATTACAAAACATGTTGTGTAAATAATTTTAATTCTAATCTCATATATGAAGAATTGCTTTTAAATTTTTTTCAGACTTTTTTCTCTGAATACGAAATGATTATTAATAATGAACAGAGTAATATTATTAATAAATTTAGAGATAATATGAAAGATTTAAATAGAAAGAAAACAATTCTTCTTCCTAATGGAAAAAAAGAAATAGTTTTTATAAAAAATTTAAATTTAGATGGATCTCTTCTTATAGAAAAAGAGGGTAAGCAAGAAAGTATTTTTTCAGCAAGGATTACAGATGATTTTAATTGATGTAGGTAATACTAATATTGTTTTTGCTGCAAGTGCTAATAATTTATTGAAAAAAATAAAAAGAATAAAAACCAATGATGATAATAAAAAATTAAAAAACTTAATTAACAAAATAATAATGGATTTTGCCTCAACTAATAAACTTGATAATCACAATGTTGCAATTATTTCTTCTGTTGTGCCTAATTTAAATTTACTAATTAAAAATATTTTAAAAAAACACTCAATTAAAGGTTATGTAATTACGTCTAAGGATATATTGCCCTTCCTCAGGATTAAATATAATTTAAAAGAGATTGGGGCTGATAGGCTAGCTAATTCAATAGCGATTATAAAAAATAAAATCACAAATAGTATTGTTATAGATTTTGGAACGGCTACAACTTTTGAAGTAATCAAAAATAAAATTTTTTTAGGAGGAATAATTTTTCCAGGAATTAATTTGTCAAAAGAAACTCTTGTCAAAGAGGCATCATTGTTGAAAAATACTGAGATTGCTAAAACAAATAAAATAGTAGCTAATAATACTCAAAAATCAATTCAATCAGGTTTTTACTGGGGATACTTATTAGCAATTAATGGTCTAATAAAAAACATCTCCATCGAAAATAAATTTAAACCAAAAATCATTCTTACTGGAGGGCTAGCAAATATATTTAAAAATGATATTAAGCCCAAACCTATAATAAAGCCTAATTTAACTCTAGAGGGTCTTCAAATTATTGGATCAAGTCATTATGCTAAAAAAAAATAATAATTTACAAATATACAAAAAGGGTCTTTATTTTTTATCCCTAGGAGGAATAGGGGAAATTGGCGCGAACTGTTATCTTTATTGTTGTGATGACAAATGGATTATGATTGATTTGGGATTATCATTTGCTGATGAGCAATTTCCAGGGGTTGATCTTTTAGTACCAAAAATAAACTTTATTGAAGATATAAAAGATAATCTTGAGGCAATTATTATTAGTCATGGACATGAAGATCATGCGGGAGCCGTTGCATATTTAGCAGATAAAATTGATTGTCCAGTTTATGCTTCAAGTTTTCCAAAGCTTCTCATTGAAAATAGATTAAAAGAATTTGGGAAATTAGACTCAGTTAATTTGATAGAGTTAGACTCAAATAAAAACTTGTCATTAGAAAATTTTAATTTGAAATTTATAGATACCACTCATTCTATACCTCAGCCGCAAGCAATTGTTATTGAAACCAAGTATGGCAACTTATTGCATACAGCAGATTGGAAAATAGATAACAAACCAACTTTAGGTAAAGGATTTAATAAAAACAATTTTGTTGAATTAGGTAATCAGGGGGTATTAGCTTTAATTGGTGATTCAACTAATGCAGATGTTCCTGGCTTTTCTTCCTCTGAGGAGGAGGTAAGAGATGAGTTAAAAAATGTTTTCTCAAGATATATCAATAGAATTGTTGTTACATGCTTTTCTTCAAACATAGCTCGTATTATTAATATTGTTAATGCAGCAAAGAAAAATAATAGAAAAATTGCTTTAATTGGTAGAAGTATGAAAAAAAATATTGAAGCAGCTGTAAAATCAAATTTAATTGAAGATGCTGATATTTTTATATCCGAGGAGGAAGCCTCACTTATACCGAAAGAAAATCTTGTTATAATATGTACAGGGAGTCAAGGTGAGAAAAGATCAGCTTTGTATAGAATTGCTTATAATTCTCATCGAAATATTCATTTAGAAAAAGATGATGTTGTTATATTTAGCTCTAGAGATATACCTGGTAATGAAAAATCAATAAATGCACTTAAAAATTTACTAATTAGGCAAAAGGTTGAAATTATTACTGCTGATGATGATCTAGTTCATGTATCTGGCCATGGTCATGCTGAAGAAATTAAGCAAATGTATAACTGGACAAAGCCCTTTATTTCTATTCCTGTTCATGGGGAACCTATACATTTAGAGTCTCACAAAAAAATTTCAGAAGCTTCTCAAGTTCCGATAACAAAAATTCTCCAAAATGGAAAATGTCTTAAAATAGCACCTGGGGATTGCACAATAGTTGATGATATTGACACTGGAAAATTAATTGTGGAGGGCAAATATCTTTATGATTCTGAATCTGATTTTATTAGAGATAGAAGAAAATACTCTTTTGAAGGAATAGCTATGCTATCGCTAGTTATTAATGATGACCAATCAATTGATCAAAATATACAGTTAAGTTTTATTGGTCTTCCATACGAGGAAATAGATTTAGTGAAGCATGAATTTAAGTCAGAATTTATAGAAAAATACCTTAAATTAAGCCACGAACAAAAAACTTTAGATCAAAATGTCATTGAGCTGATTAAAAAAAGTTTAAAATTTGTTCTTAAAAATATTTTGCAAAAAAAACCAGAAATTAAAATTCATTTAATCAGGAAGTAATGCAAATATTTTCCTATTTTTTATTTTTCGTTGTAATTTGGTGGGTATTATTTTTTATTTTCTTACCTATTAAAAACGAAACGCCAAAAGAATGGCAGAGTGGTAATGCAAATAGTGCGCCAATTAAAAGCTATCTTTTAATAAAAGTAATAATTACATCAGTTTTATCTTTTCTTATTTTAATTACTTTAATATACATTGGCTTAGATTTAGCTTTTTTATTTAAACAATGAAATACTCAGAATTTTTTATTCCAACTGTAAAGGACGTACCGAGTGATGCTGAGATAATTTCTCATCAACTTATGATAAAAGCAGGAATGATCAAGCAATCAAGTGCTGGTATTTATTCTTGGTTACCACTTGGCTATAAAGTTCTAAAAAATATTGAACAAATTGTTCGAGAAGAGCAAGATAAAGCAGGTGCCAACGAAATGCTAATGCCAACAATACAATCTGCTGATTTGTGGGTTAAGTCTGGCAGATACGATGATTATGGTAAAGAAATGCTTAGAATTAAAGATAGAAGTGGCAGAGAAATGCTATATGGACCAACTAACGAAGAATTAATAACTGATATTTTTCAATCATATGTAACTTCTTATAAAGAATTGCCAAAAAATTTATACCATATTCAATGGAAATTCAGAGATGAAGTAAGACCACGTTTTGGCGTTATGAGGGGCAGAGAATTTTTAATGAAAGACAATTATTCTTTTGATTTAGATGAAGAGGAAGCAAAAATTTCATATAACAATATGTTTAAAGCATATATTAAAACTTTTCTAAGAATGGGGTTAACTCCAATTTCTTTAAGAGCTGAAACGGGTCCGATTGGTGGAAATCTAAGTCATGAGTTTCAAATATTAGCAAATACGGGTGAAAGCACTTTATATTATGATAAAGAATTGGAAAGCTTAGATCCTGAGAGTCTTGATCCCGACAAATTACAATCTTATTATGCTGCAGTAGATGAGCAACATGATGACACTAGCTGCCCAATTAATAAAGACGATTTGAAAATATCAAAAGGAATTGAAGTTGGCCATATATTTTATTTTGGGACAAAATATTCTGAGAAATTAAATGCTTTTGTTCAGGATAAAAATGGAAAAAGAGTTCCAGTTCACATGGGCTCTTATGGTATTGGAGTTTCAAGATTAGTTGGTGCTTTAATTGAGGCAAATCATGATGAGAAAGGTATAAAATGGCCAAAATCTGTAGCGCCTTTTAAGTTAAGTGTTGTAAATTTAATGCCAGATGATCAAAATTGTACCACAATAGCAGAGGATTATTATTCAAATTTTATGAGTCAGAATATAGATACATTATTTGATGATCGATATTGCAGTATTGGAAAAAAATTATCTGATAATGATTTAATTGGAACCCCATTCCAAATTGTAATTGGTAAAAGAGACATATCACAAGGTTTGGTAGAAGTTAAAGATAGGTTATTGGATACATCTGAAAAAATTAAAATTGAAGATGTGAAGAGAGTTGTTTTACAAAAACTAAATTCTTGATGTTATCCCGATCAGAGATTTTAATTACAAAACGTTTTTTATTCTCAAAAAAAACAGAAGGTTATGTTTCGATTTTTTCCTGGTTTTCAATCGTTGGTATATCTTTGGGAGTTGCAGCAATAATTATTGTAATGTCTGTAATGAATGGTTTTCGATCTAATCTGATAGAAAGGCTTATAGGTGTAAATTCTCACATTAATATTTATTCAATTAATGAAAAAATAGAAATTGAAAAAATAGAAAAAATAAAAAAACAATTAAATCCTAAAAATTATAAAGAAGTTTTTTCTTCAATTGAAACACAAGGCTTAATTATAAGTGACAATACTTCTAAAGGAGTAATAATGAGAGCCTATGAAAAAATTAGTACAGAACATTATTTGTATCAAAGAATTATTAGTAAAAAAATTGCTGAAATTGGTTTCAACAGAATCATTATCGGTGATGCTCTAGCGAAAGAACTAAACTTAAAAATAGGTGATGAAATTAAAATAGCTATTCCAAAAACTGATAGATCATTACTTGGCAACATTCCAAGGTTTAAAACTTTAAAGATTGATGGAATATTTGATTTTGGAATGTATGAGTACGACTCTAATCTTGTTTTTATATCTTTAGAACTTGCTAGGAAATTGCTTTTGTTTGAAGAAGGCGTGTTTAATAGACTCGAATTTTATTTATATAATCCATTAGAAGTTAATAATTTCAAGACAATTATTAATTCTTCTATTAAAGAAAATGATCTAAATTTGTATCAATTAACTTGGATTGATAGAAACTCATCATTAATGAATGCTCTAAAGGTAGAAAAAAATGTAATGTTTTTAATTTTGGCGTTAATTGTGATTGTCGCTTCTATGAATATAATTTCAGGATTAATTATTTATGTTAAAGAAAAAAATAAAGATATAGCAATTTTGAAAACATTAGGTTTTAGTAATTATAGTCTTTTAAAAATTTTTTTTTCAATCGGACTTACAATAGGTTTAATTGGTACAATTTCAGGGACATTACTTGGTATAATTGTCACTGAGAATTTATTAATAATACAAAATTTTCTAGAAAAACTACTTGATACAGAGCTTTTTTCTGAAGAAATATATTTTTTATCAACACTTCCTTCAGATATAAAATATGAAGAAGTTTTATTTGTATTTATTATATCTCTAATAATAACTATTTTATCGACAATATTTCCAGCAATTAGAGCTTCTAATATTGATCCAATTGTTTCGTTAAAAAATGAGTAATTTTATAGAAATCAAAAATTTAAAAAAAACATTTAACATATCAAGTAATAATCAATTGTTATTATTTGAAAATTTAAATTTGAACATTTCCAAAAACAGTACAACTTCTATAATAGGACCATCTGGATGTGGAAAGTCTACACTTCTAAATATTGTCGGTCTTCTTGACTCTAGTTTTCATGGAGAATATTTTTTTGATGGTATTTTAATTAATAATATTAATAAGAGTAAGTTAAATGAAATTAAAAATTTAAAAATTGGATTTGTCCATCAGTTTTTTCATTTAATCCCTGAATTAAGTGTAATGGAGAACATTATATTACCAGCTTTGATCAAAAAAGATAAAATTTCTGATATAAATAATGATGCTGACAACTTATTAAAAGTTTTTGAAATTTTTGATAAAAAAAATATGAAACCTAATAAGTTATCAGGTGGCGAACAACAAAGAGTAGCTATTGCAAGATCACTTATAAATAAACCAAGTATAATTTTAGCAGATGAAATGACTGGTAACTTAGATGAAAAAACATCTGATGAAATAATTAAATTTTTTTTAAAATTTGTGGCGAATCATCAAATATCTTTAATGTATGTAACACATAATCAAAGATATGCAGATATGGCAGATATAAAATATGAGCTTAAAAATAAAAATTTAGTTGCAAAATGAAAAAACCTTTTATTCACTTAAGATGTTTGTCTTCTTACTCACTTTCTGAAAGTACCCTTAAAATAGAAAAGTTAGTCCAAGTAGCAAAAAAAAATAATATGCCTGCACTCGCTATTACCGATAATAACAATATGTTTGGGGTATTTGAATTTGCTCAAGAATGCATAAAAAATAATATTCAACCAATAATTGGTACTTCAATAAACTTAGTTGATGTCAAAAGTAAAAATAAAGTTTCTCAATTATCTTTTTTAGTAAAGAACGAGGTTGGATATAAAAACTTAATTTATTTAAGCTCTTTATCATATTTAAACAAAGGTAGTGATGTCGGTATTTCTATCAGTGATATTGAAGGTTATAGTGATGGACTGTTTTGTTTTTTAGGCGGTGAGTTTAATCCTTTATTAATTTTAAATAATCAGAATAAAAAAAATGATGATTTAATTAAAAAATTACAGCAATTATTTAAAAACAATCTTTTTCTTGAGTTGCAAAGAATTACTGACTCAGAACTAGATGCTTTTGAAGATCAATTAATCAACATATCTAACAAATTCAATATACCATTAATTGGCACTAATAATATTAAGTTTGGTGAAGAAGATGATTTTCAAGCACATGATGCATTATTATGTGTAGCTCAAAAGACAACTATAAATAGTGGGAGCAGAAAAACTTCCAATAATCAAATGGCCTTTAAGAGCAGTCAACAAATGATTGAGCTATTTTCTGATGTTCCTGAAATTGTTGAAAACAACTTTAATATATCAATATCATGTAGCTATTACCCAAAAGAAGTTTTACCAAAATTACCAAAGTTTAAAAATCATCTAAATCTATCTGAAAAGGAATTATTAGTAAAATTATCTAATAGTGGACTCGAAAAAAGACTAAAGGAAAACAACATTAAAGAAAATAAAAAATATCAAGACAGATTAAACTACGAAATTGATATTATAAATAAAATGGGTTTCGCTGGATATTTTCTAATTGTTGCAGATTTCGTCAACTGGGCAAAGGATAATGATATACCCGTTGGCCCAGGCAGAGGATCTGGTGCAGGGAGTGTTGCTGCTTGGTCATTAGGTATTACTGATCTAGATCCTATTCAATACAGTTTGTTATTTGAGAGATTTCTAAATCCAGAACGTGTTTCCATGCCTGATTTTGATATAGATTTTTGTCAAATTAGACGAGATGAAGTTATAGAATATGTAAACAAAAAATATGGAAGCGACTCTGTTGCTCATATAATTACTTTTGGAACTTTGGCATCTCGTGCAGCAGTTAGAGACATAGGTAGAGTGTTAGAGGTTCCCTATGGTGAAGTTGACTCATTTGCTAAATTAATACCTTTTAATCCAGGCAGTCCATTAACTTTAGCAGAGTCAATAAAATCTCAGAAATCACTCAGAGATATCATTGAAACAGATGATACTCTTTCAAATGTTGTGGACATAAGTCTTAAATTAGAGGGTGTTCATCGTCATGCTTCCACACATGCTGCTGGAGTAGTAATAGGGGATACAAATTTAAGTAATATAGTTCCTTTATATAAAGATCCAAATACAGAAACTAATGCAACACAATTTTCAATGAAATATGTTGAAAAGGCAGGTTTAGTAAAGTTTGATTTTTTAGGATTAACTACATTATCAATTATCAATGAGTGCGTGAGTTTAATAAAAAAAGATTTTTCTAATTTTTCACTTCAGGATATTCCATTGAACGATGCTAAAACTTTTCAACAATTAAGCAGAGGAAATGCTGTTGGAGTTTTTCAGTTAGAAAGCAATGGAATGAGTAGTGTTTT
Source organism: uncultured Alphaproteobacteria bacterium (assembly GCA_902591485.1). Taxonomy (GTDB): domain Bacteria; phylum Pseudomonadota; class Alphaproteobacteria; order HIMB59; genus CACPNW01. Next base: position 2,563 of record CACJAV010000019.1, on the reverse strand, counting down.
AAAGCAGTTGCAGCCGGATAAATTTGAAGAAATCATTGCAGTTGTAGCTCTTTTTAGACCAGGTCCCATGGATAATATTCCTTCTTTTTGCAACCGCAAACATGGCAGAGAGGAAATAAACTATATTCACCCAATGTTAAAAGATGTCTTAAAAGAGACTTACGGTATTATTGTTTATCAAGAACAAGTAATGGAGATAGCACAAGTCCTATCTAACTATTCTCTAGGTGAGGCTGATTTATTGAGAAGAGCCATGGGTAAAAAAATACAAAAGGAAATGGACGATCAAAAAAATAGATTTATCGAAGGGGCTTTAAAAAATAAAATTAATGAAAAAGAAGCATCCAAAATATTTGATCTTGTTGATAAATTTGCGGGATATGGTTTTAATAAAAGTCATGCTGCGGGTTATGCCTTAATTTCTTATCAAACTGCTTATCTTAAGGCAAACTTTCCTCATGAATTTATGACCGCAACTCTAAACTTTTCTATAGATAGAACTGATAAAATTATTTCATTAAAGCAAGAGTTGGAAAAACTTGAGATACCTTTTCTAAAGCCGGATATAAATTTTTCAGAAGAAAAATTTATTATTGAAAAAACCAAATCGAAAAAATCAATTAGATTTGGTCTAAGCGCTATAAAAGGAGTTGGTGCTAAATCTATAAAATCAGTAGTTTCCGAACGAAAAAAGAATGGAAAATTTTCATCAGTTGTTGATTTTTTAAAAAAAGTAGAGGCTGAAGTAATAAATAAAAGACAACTTGAAAAATTAATACAGTCAGGATCATTTGACTCACTTGAAAAAAATAGATCTAAACTGTTTTTTAATGTCCCTCAATTTGTAAACCTCTTTGGCTCAAATAATAATCAAAATAATCAAAATTTACTTTTTGAGGAGCAGGAGATTTCATTTGAAGATAAAAATCTTTTCAATCAGCAGATTCCAGAATGGAATTCCAATGAAACTTTAAAGAACGAGTTAGAAGTTGTAGGTTTTTATTTTAGTGATCATCCTCTAAAACATTATCCTCAAAAGTTTTTTGATTTATTAAAAATTAGTTCATTTAATGATATTGATTTTAATCATAGTTCAAAAAAATTTAGGTTGTGTGGATCTGTTTTGGATATTAAAGAAAGATCCAACAAAGATGGAAGAAAATACGCATTTATTACTGTTTCAGAAATAAACTCACAATATGAATTGTCAATTTTCAGTGAAAATTTAAATAAATACAGATATTTATTAAAAGAAGGAAATATATTAATTTTTGATATTGATATAATTATAAATAACAACGACCAAAGACTAGTAATAAGAACTATTAAGAAGCTTGAAAATGAATTTAATAGTTTGGAAAAAAAAATAGATATATTTATAGACCCAATTCAATTACTCGAATATAAAGATTCTTTGCTTTCTCATGGCAACTCTTCAAAAAGCAAGATATCAATTTTTATTAATATTGAAGAAAAGCTAGTGAATTTTAGCTCAAATAAAAAATATACACTCAAGTCATTTAAGCAGCTAGATCATTTAAAAAATTCAAAAAAACTAGATTATAACTTAGATATTTCTTGATAATTTTAGGTTTTTCATTAAATACCCTCAAAAAAAACTAGCACACAGAAAAAACCGGTGTTTTTGTTTCTGTGGAGGTTTAACCGGAGAAAATAATGAATTTACCTGATATAAAAATAGAAGAACTTCTTGAAGCTGGTGTACATTTTGGACACAATGTAAGAAGATGGAATCCAAAGATGGAAGAATACATTTTTGGGGTTAGAAACAACATACACATTTTTGACCTAAGAATTACAGCTGAAGCTATAAACAATGCCCTTTTAAAACTTCATGAAACTGTTAGTAGGTCTGGCAAAATACTTTTTGTTGGCACAAAGAAGCAGTGTGGAGAAATTGTTAAAGAACTGGCATCTTTAAACAATGACTTTTATGTGAATAAAAGATGGCTTGGCGGAACATTAACAAATTGGAAGACTATTTCAAATTCAATTGATAGATTAAATACTTTAGACTCAAATCTAAATGATCCAGCATTTACAAACAGTGTATCCAAAAAAGAATTACTGCAACTAACAAGAGAAAAAGAAAAACTGCATTTAAATTTAGGTGGTATTAAAGACTTGAATGGGAAACCTGATTTAATTGTAATCTTTGATGTTATAAAAGATAAACTTGCGGTTTTAGAGGCCAAAAAACTAAATATTCCAATAATAGGTATTGTTGATACAAATGCTGATCCTGAGTTAATTGATTACATTATTCCTGGAAATGATGATGCAATTAGATCCATAAATATTTATAAAAATTATTTTCAGCAAACGATTGAAGATGCAACTGCTTTTCAAGATAAGCAAGAAAAAGAATTAAGTAAGAATGAAGAAAATAATCAAAATGAAAATAAAAATGAGGGACTGTAAATGTCTGATGATTTAAAATTAGTTAAAGAATTAAGAGATAAAACAGGGGCTGGATTTTTGGATTGTAAAGAAGCTTTAGCTAACAATGAAGGAAATATTGACAATGCTATTGATTATTTAA
>CACJAV010000018.1 GCA_902591485.1 uncultured Alphaproteobacteria bacterium | reverse complement strand
TTATTGAGACAATCTTTTGCAGTAAGTTTTAAACTTTCGGCAGCTTTTTGTATAAAATCACTACTTCTCCAGAGTATTGAAGCACAACCTTCCGGGGAAATAACTGAATAAATTGAATGCTCTAACATCAAAACTTTATCAGCTGTTGCAAGAGCAATTGCTCCCCCTGAACCTCCTTCACCTATAACAATTGAAATTATTGGGGAACCTATTTTTAATGAGGTTTGAATAGATGATGCAATAGACTCAGACTGACCTCTCTCTTCAGCATCTTTACCCGGGAAAGCCCCTGCAGTATCAACAAAAGTAATTATAGGTAAATTATATTTATCAGCAATGTTCATTAATCTTTGTGCTTTTCTGTAGCCTTCAGGTTTTGCCATACCAAAATTATGCTTAATTCTAGACTCCATTGAATTACCTTTTTCTGTACCTATGACCATAACAGATTGCCCAGATATTTCACCAAGACAACCTAGTACTGCTGAGTCATCAGAAAATTTCTTATCACCATGAAGGTAGATAATATTTTCAAAAATTAAATTTATGTAATCTTTTGCATGTGGTCGATTTGGATGTCTTGCTACTTGAACTTTTTGCCAAGCAGATAAGTTCGAATAAACCTTATGTAATATTTTGTTTTTTCTATCTAATAGTTTTGCTTTTTCAGATCTGAAATTATTTTTACTTATATCCAAATTTAAAATTAATTTTTCAATGTTTTCAATATCATTTTCAAAATCTAAATATGTATTCATTTAGTTACATTTAGATCACTTAAAATTTCAAGAATTATTGACTTAATTAAAGATCCCTGATCATATACTTTAAAGGCTTTTAACAAGAGAAGGAGGTGCTCAGGATGCAACTCATGCCAATTTTTATTTTCCATTGAAATTATTGTAAGCATCAACAAATTAAGATTATTTAGATTATTAATGTTTTGATTTATATCCTGTATCATAAAATATGAAGGCATTACCCTTTGATCAGAAATAAAATCATGATTAAAATTAGAATTATATTCTTTTTTGATCATTAAAAATCTATTTAAGACATCAATAGTTTCCAAAATCTTTATGTTAACATCATTTTTTAAACTATTATTTAATGATTCTAAGAAAGAAACAATTGTATTCATTTCATTATTTTCATTCAACTCAATCAAAAACTTTACATACTCTAGTTGTGATGTACTTATTTCTTTTTCATCAATAAAATTTAACCATTTTGAAGCTTCAGTATAATTTTTATTTGAAATATGAGCCATAGCAATTTGCATACTATATTTTGAAGTATCTAATGATGGATTAAATGTTTGAACTATATTTTCACTGAGAGAATAAGCGATTTTTTCCAACCCAATATTTGTGGCAAATTCCCAATACTCGATAATTACTCTTAATCTATCTTCTGGAAAAATCTGCCTATTAGCCAACTGATAATAGAAAGCCATAGTCAATTCATTATCTTGATTAAAACTCTGAATTGTTTGCTTTGGGTCATTGAATTGTTGAGAATTGAAATCAACAGATTGATAGAGTGCTGACAATATATCAATTGTAACTATGTTTTCATTAAATGATTTATTAACTGCTTTTATCCTAGTTTTCATTTCAGTTGAATCACTTAATATTACTGGAATAGAAAGATTAAGAGGGTCGATCTCTATAAATTTTTCAGTTAAAGGTAATTCATTGATTCTTAACATAGCACTATATAAAAAAATTAAATCTTTTGATTGCAATGTATTTATATTTTCAAAAACTAAATCCACATTATTTTCTAGAAAAGTGTAATTTAACAATTGCTGAAAAAATAGGTCAGGTACTTGCTCTTTATCCAAAAGCAGAGAATTCAAAAGTTTAGCTTCTGATAATTTATTTTCTATTGTGAGGCAAAAAATATCAGTTTTTTCTAATAAAAAATTTGGTAAAATTATAGACTCATCTAACAGTTGAGATTTCAGTTCACATACCTCTGATAGTTTATATGTTGAAAGTAAAAAGTTTAGTTCAATTGTTTTGATATAATTTAAATATTCCGTATCAGTTATTATTTCCAAATTAGTTGCTTTAATTAAATTATACGATTTACGTATTTCACCCATATCATATAGTTTTTTTATTATAAAATATATTTTATTTGCATCAACATCATTGATTTCAGTTGTTACATTAGATAATATTTTTAAAAATTCGTTACTAAGCGTTAGAGAGTTGATCTCATTAATTTTTTTTAAATTGTTCTGTAGAATTATTTCATCGATATCAAATATACTTTCTGGTTGAATAAAAGCAACAATTTCTAAATCTTCATTTTGTGAGCTATCCTCTTCCTGCAAATTAGTTGTTTCAACTTGATCTTCTGTATTTAATTCAGATATCTTTTCATCAGCAATATCTGAAGGTTTAGTATTTTCACTTTCAAGATTTAAAACTTCACTTTGTACAACGCTTTCATTTATTTTATTATTTTCTTGCTCTAATACTAATTGATCTAAACTTTTACTTTTGTGCAACTCAATTACAGTTACCTCTGAAGCTTGTATAGAGTAGGTGAAGAAGAATAAAAAAGTAAAAATTAACTTAAAAAACATTATTTTACCTCCAGAATGACTGTTTCTTTTATAATTGAGCCTGGCGATGGTATGTCTATGATATACAAACCAAAAAAAATTATCATTAAAATTGCAAAAAATAGTAAAGTGATATAAGTTATTTTCATATAATTAAACGATGTCTTTTATAGGAATTATTAAAAAATTTAAATTATTTCTATCTAACGTAATTTTGTCAATAATAAGATAAGATACATATTCTAAAATGATTTTGAGAGATTATAATAAACTTAATATCACCTTTTGTGGGATGATGGGCTCAGGAAAATCAATAATTGGTAGTAAATTTGCTAAAATAATAAACTTTACTTTCTTAGATACTGATGCTCTAATCGAAAAAAAAACTGGTAAATCAATTAATAATATATTTGATAAATTCGGTGAAGCTTACTTTAGAGAACTTGAGGAAAAATATATAAGTAAAATTCTATTAAAAAAGAATTATGTTATTTCCCTAGGTGGTGGAGTAATGAATAATATTAGATTAAGGAATATTATAAAAAAAAAATCATTTAACATATATCTTTATGTCAATAATAGCATTTTACTTAAAAGATTAGAAACTTCTCATAAAAGACCGTTGATCAAAAATACTGATATAAAACAAACAATAGATCAATTAATAAAAAAAAGAGAGCAATATTATAAAAAAGCAGATTTAGAAATTAAGAATTGTCAAACGATAAAAGAAACAATTAATGAATTAAAAAAAAAATTTTATATAAATGAATAAAAAAATCAATTTTGCTTCAAAAGGAATAAAATGCTCTGTTGAAATTGAAGTTCACTCTATAAAGAAAAAAATAGAGAGTATTATTAATACAAACAGTAATGTCATTTTTTTAATAGACAAAAAAGTTTTAAATGTTTTTAAAAAAGTAAAAAATTATAAAAATTTAAAATATATTGCTTTAAATTGTTCTGAGAAAATAAAGTCATTTCAATATTATTCTATGATATGTAGCAAAGTGCTTAGTTTGGGAGTTGATAGAAAAAGTGTTTTAGTTGTAATCGGTGGAGGCACATTAGGCGATTTAGGAGGATTTATTGCAAGCACATTATTAAGAGGTATTGATCTTGTTTTAATCCCAACAACATTGCTCTCTCAGGTAGATAGCTCTATAGGAGGCAAAAATGGAATTAACACTAGCTTTGGAAAAAACCTTGTTGGAACTTTTTATCAACCAAAATTAATCATAATAGATCCTTACTTTTTATCAAGTTTACCAAAAAGAGAAATTCTTTCAGGATACGCTGAAATTGTAAAACATGCCATAATTTATGATCAAAAATTTTTTGATTGGCTAAATAGAAATTCTAAAGATATATTTAAACTTAAGTATCATGTTCTTTGTAAAGCCATACATAAAAGTATTTTGATTAAAAAAATATATGTAGAAAAAGACGAGAAAGAAAAATTAAAAAATAAATACTCTAGAGCTATATTAAACTTTGGTCACACTTTTGGTCATGCCCTTGAAACCTATTATAATTATAATAAAAGATTAACACATGGAGAAGCAATATCTATAGGAATGATGATTGCTACAACACTCTCTTACAAACTTAATTATCTATCCTTTAAAGATTTAATTAAAATCAAGAATCATTTTATAGCTAACGGTTTACCAATTGAGAATAAGGAAATGTATAATAAAAAAATATTTGAAATTATTTACAAAGATAAAAAAAATACTGATAATAAAATTAATTTAATATTACTCAAAAATATCGGAAAATCTTTTTTTAAACCAAATATAAACTTAAATAAAATTAAAAAATTATTAAATAAATAAATTTATGTCCTTATTAACAATTTTGCTTTTGATTTGCTTGACTATGCTTGTAATTATTTCAGGGTTTTTGTCAGGTTCGGAGACCGCTTTAACAGCATCTTCAAAGCCAAGAATACTATTAAAATTTAAAAAAGGTAATAAAAGAGCAAAATATTTGCTTAAACTTTTGGATAATCTTGAAAATGTAATTTCATCACTTCTATTGTCTAATAATTTAGTCAATATACTTGCATCATCTCTTGCTACTGCAGTTTTATATGATTTATTTGGTGTAAGTGGAATACTTTATGCAACAATAATAATGACTATTATAATCGTTATATTTGCAGAAATACTTCCTAAAACTTATTCTTTGGGTAAACCAAATAGAACATCTTTACAAATTGCACCGATAATTTTTTATCTTAGCAAGCTTCTTTACCCATTAATATTTTTAATCAACTTAATTGTAAAAAAAATTTTTTTAAAAAAGAAAAAAGAGGATAAAAAATTTAGTGATGAACAATCAGAAGAAGAGCTTCAAAGTGTCATAGATATGTATAAAACTTCTAATCCTGACTCAGAACACGAGAAAGATATGCTGCAAAGCATACTCACACTAAATGATACTACAGTAGAAGAGGTATTTACTCATAGAAAAAATATTTATTCAATTGACAGTTCATTAGAAATAAATGAGATTATAAAAAAAATAAATAGTTCTAGATTTACAAGAATTCCTTTTTGGAAAAATAATCCTGAAAATATAATAGGACTTTTAAATGTACGAACTTTAAACATTGATCTATCAAAAAAAGAGAGTTCTAAAGAAATAATTTTTGATAAAATATCAAAACCTTGGTTTATTCCTGAAACAACTAATCTTTTAGAGCAATTAGCTGCCTTTAAAAATAAAAAAGAACATATTGCTTTTGTTGTAGATGAATATGGTGAATTACTAGGACTTATTACACTTGAAGATATTATAGAAGAAATAGTTGGTGAAATAGTTGACGAAGTTGATTTAGGTAATGAACAATTCACTAAAATAGATGATGATACAATCATTACAAACGGTGAGAGTAACCTTAAAGATTTATATAAACATTTTGATCTTGATGCACCTTTAAGTGAAGCATCAACAATCTCTGGTCAAATATTAGAAATTGCAAAAAGAATTCCTCTGTATGGAGAGGAAGTAAAAGATGATTATTTTAATTACAAAGTTTTGTCACATTCTAGAAAGCAAATCTCAAAAATTCAAGTAAAAATAATTACATAATTTTTATTTCTAATGAATGCAAACCGGTCTCAAACTCTTCTCTTAATAAAAAATTTATTTTTCTATGGATTTCTAATCTGCTTAACTGCAATTTAGGATTTTTATTTATCTGAATAAAAATATGAGTTTCGCCAGTACCATCAAAATTATTATGACCTGTATGTAAAATCGAATTATCTTTTACAATGGTTGTCGTTTCATTAAAATATTTTTTTAATATATTATGTATTCTTTTTGTGCGATTCATTATTTTAAACTATATACATTTTATGAACAAATTTAAATTTGATATTCAAAAAAATAATTTATCTTGGGAAAAGCACTCATTTAAAAAATGTGACTCATATAAATGTAATGAAAAGGGAGAATATAGAGCTCCTAAATCAAGGATGAGATTAAATGAATATTTCTTTTTTTGTTTAAATCACATTAAAGAATACAATAAATCTTGGGATTTTTATAAAGGTATGACAGTTGATCAAATCGAGCATTCTATGAGAAATGATACAGTTTGGGATAGACCTTCTTGGCCACTTAAGGGTAATTATAGAAATACTTTTGATGAATTTAAAAGATTTGCGGATGAGTTTATAAATTCTGAAGATGATAAAATTAATGATAATTATTTTAAAAATAAGCTATTTGATGAAAATCTTACAAATAAAGAAACGATAGCTTTAAAAGATTTAGATCTGGAAATGCCAATTTCACTTGAAAAAATAAAGAAAAATTACAAAAAGTTAGTGAAAATCTTTCATCCTGATGTAAATGGAAATAATAAAAAAGCTGAAGAAAAGTTTAAGCAAATAAATGAGTCATATAAACTACTATTAAAAAAATTTATAAAGCAAAATGGAAACAAAACCTAATAAACTAATTAATACTCTAGATACTTTCGGTGTTAAGTGTAATTTTGATGTATTTGGTTTTGAAAAAATCACTGAACATGTTCCTGAGATCGATTTAAGTTATCGATTTGACCCTGAAACAACATTATCAATACTTGCTGGATTTACAAATAATAGAAGGGTGCTCATTCAAGGATATCATGGTACTGGTAAATCAACCCATATAGAACAAGTTGCTGCGAGACTAAATTGGCCATGTGTTCGAATAAATCTCGATAGTCACATAAGTAGAATAGATTTAATTGGTAAAGATGCTATTGTTTTGAAGGATGGAAAACAAATAACAGAGTTTCAAGATGGAATTTTACCATGGGCATATTCTAATCCTGTTGCACTTGTATTTGATGAATATGATGCTGGAAGACCTGATGTAATGTTTGTTATACAACGCATTTTAGAGACTGAAGGAAGATTAACTTTACTTGATCAGTCAAGGGTCATTAAACCAAATAAATATTTTCGATTATTCGGAACTGCTAATACAGTTGGTTTAGGCGACACCTCTGGTCTGTATCACGGAACTCAACAAATTAACCAAGGTCAAATGGACCGGTGGAATATTGTCACGATATTGAATTATTTAGCTAACAATGAGGAAGAGCAAATAATTCTCAGTAAAATGAAAAAACTTAATAACAAAAATGGTAAGGACATTATTAAATCAATGGTTGCAACTGCTGATTTATCTAGATCTGGTTTTATGAATGGAGATATTTCAACCGTAATGAGTCCAAGAACAGTTCTAACTTGGGCTGAAAATTATTTAATATTTGATGATATTGAGTATGCATTTAAGCTTTCATTTCTAAATAGATGTGATGAACTTGAAAGACCAATTATTGAGGAATATTTTCAGCGCTCATTTGGCATTGATATTTCAGATGCAAAGGTAGCGAATGTTAAAGAATGAAGATATTTTAGAAGAATTTAAGAAATCACTCACCGCTACTACAAAATCTATCAGCAATAATAATCAAGTAGAGATAAGTTTTACTAAAGAAAATTCATCAATTGAGGGCAACTTAATTAATTTAACAGAACCTAATATTGAAAGTATAAAAAATAACTTAACATATATAAGGGCTGAGGCAGACTCATTAGCACTTGAATTTAGGTTTCATTCTAAAGAAATTCATGATGACTTAATCAATAATAGTGAATTCTCAAATGAGATTTTTAACGCTTTGGAGCAATCAAGAATTGAAGCTAATGGATCGGCGTTCTTTAAAGGAATTAAATCAAATATTACAAATAAACATATTTTAGATTTGAAAAAAAATACTCATAATGATCAAATCAATATAACTGAAGCATTTAAGTATGTTGCTTATGAAAAGTTTTTAAATCTTAATCTAGGAGAGTCTAATAAAAAAAATAGAAAATTTATTAAAGACAAATTTGGAGATGATTATGAAAAAGTTTTTAAAGATTTGACAGAAAGTATCGAAAATCAAAAAACTTTTGGATCAAAAATTAAAAAATATTTGGAAGATTATGGTTTTTTTGATCAAAATGAAAATCAAAAAAATTCGGATGACTTAAAACAGGATAACGAGATAAATAACGATAACGAAAACAATGACAGTAATGAACAAGACAAAAATAATTCAAATCAAACTAAAACAGAAACTGAAAGCAGTACTTTAGATTTACAAGAAACTGTCTCGATGGAAGAAAATGATGAAATTGGTGAAGACTCATCAGAGGGGGAAATTGAGTACTTTCCTAAAATTGAAAATAAAAATTTTATAGAAGAATATAAATCTTTTACAAAGGATTATGATGAAGTAATAAATGCAAACGAGCTTTGTGATCAAAAAGAATTAGAAAAGTTAAGATATAACTTAGATAAACAAGTATTTTCTTTCTTACCCTTGATAACAAAAATTGCAAACAGACTTCAACGTAAACTTCTTGCTCAACAAAATAGAAATTGGGATTTTAATATGGAAGAGGGCTATTTAGATACCTCAAGATTATCAAGAATAATTGCCAATCCTCAAAATAAGCTTTCTTACAAGCAAGAAAAAGAGGTTGAATTTAAAGACACTGTCGTATCGCTTTTGATTGATAATTCAGGATCTATGAGAGGAAGACCCATTACTGTAGCAGCATTGTGTAGTGATATTTTGGCAAAAACTCTTGAGAGATGTCTCATAAAAACTGAAATTCTTGGCTTTACAACTAAAGCTTGGAAAGGTGGTTCCTCCAGAGAAAAATGGATAAAAGACGGTAAACCTAGTAATCCAGGAAGATTAAATGATTTACGGCATATTGTCTATAAATCTGCAGACTCTCCATCTAGGAGATCAAAACAAAACTTAGGACTACTTTTGAGAGAGGGAATTTTAAAAGAAAATATCGATGGCGAAGCTCTAGTTTGGGCTAAAAATAGATTGAAAAATAGGCAAGAGAAAAGAAAAATCCTCATTGTTATCAGTGATGGAGCTCCTGTAGATGACTCGACACTTTCTGTAAATCCAGGAAATTATCTTGAGAGAAATTTAAGAGATGTCATTAATCAGATAGAAGGTAAAAAAGAAATTGAGCTTGTTGCTATTGGTATTGGTCATGATGTTTCAAGATATTACTCTAAAGCAATTACCATCATGGATGTTGATCAATTAGGAGAAGTGCTTCTAAATGAACTATCAGAAATATTTCAAATTAAATAAACCAATCACTCTCTGCTTCTTCTAAAGAGTCATTTTTAATAGAATCTCTTATTATTTGCATTAATTCATTCATAAAAAAAATATTATGTGCAGTAATAAGTTGCAGTCCAAGCAACTCACCTGCTCTAAGTAAATGATGAAGATAAGATAATGAATAGTTTTTACAAGTTGAACAACCACAATTTAAATCGATGGGAGATAGGTCTTGAGAAAACTCATTATTATTAATATTTTTTTTCCCTAACTTGCCTCTTACTAGTGCTGATCCATGTCTAGCTAATCTTGTTGGACTAACGCAGTCAAATGTATCAATTCCATTTTTAACTAAGCTCCATATATCTTTTGGATCTCCAATTCCTAAAAGATGTATTGGGTGTTGAGTTCCTAATTTTGGAGCTGTGAAGTCAACAACTTTGTACATTTCCTCTTTTGATGATCCAAGGCTCCCCCCAATTGCAATTCCAAACGTATCAATTTTGTTCAAATTAAAATCTATACTTTCTTCACGAAGATCTTCATAAATACCTCCTTGAACAATACCGTATAATTTTTGTTGACCTGCTGAACCATAAGTAGGTTTATACTTTATAGATGCATTGAAACGATTTAATGATCTGGTTGCCCATCTATGACTTCTTTTCATTGAACTATCAGTGTAAGTTTTATCTACATGAAACGGTGTACACTCATCAAAAACTAATATTAGATCAGCTCCTATATCTCTTTGTACTTCTATAGATTTTTCTGGTGATAATAATTTTATAGATCCGTCTAAGTATGATTTGAATAAACTCCCCTCCTCACTTATGCTAAGAAGTGTCTTATTTCTTTTTGTATTTGTTCTGCCTTTAATCTCATCAGCTACAGAACCGTGACCTAAGGAAAATATTTGAAATCCCCCACTATCTGTAAGCATTGGACCATTCCAGTTTAAAAATCTATGCAATCCGCCATGATTTGCAATTATATCACCTCCTGGTTGTAGCATTAAATGGTAGGTATTAGACAATATGATTTGAGTATTGTTTTCTTTTGCTACATCAGTAGTTGATGCTTTTAATGCCCCTTTCGTTGCACAAAAAATAAATGCAGGGGTACTAATTTTACCATGAGGTGTGGTTAATGTTCCTATCCTTGCATTATTTTTTTTTGATTTATATTCAACCTTCCATGAAAAATTTGTCATTATTTGGGAATAAACTTTTTAGACAAATACATAAAAGGTGTATCAATTAAAGCTATAAAAATTCTAAGCACATAAGTACCAAAAATATAAATCATTAGAACATTGTAAAAAGACTCTGGATTGGGATTTAAAATTATCCATGCAAGAATACTAAAAACAGTATTGTCTACTAAAGATGACAAAATTGTTGAAAGATTATTTCTTAACCACAAAAATTTATTAGTCGTGAAACTTTTAATTTTGGAATAAATCCAAACGTCAAAATATTGACTCGCGAGATAGGCTATCATGCTTGCAATAAAAAATCTAGTCATAGGAGTAAAGACATTTGCTAAGCTTTCTTGAACCCAATCAATTTGTGATGGATTAAAACCAATAGTAATTAACATCATAATTGTCATGAATAGAAATCCTACAAAACCAATAAGCACATTTTTTTTTGCTTTATCTTTACCAAAATGTTCAGATAAAATATCCGTGCATAGAAATGTAGAAGCAAATAAAACCGTTCCTAAGGCTACTGGCTCTGGAGAATAAAAAAAATCTACAGTTTTTAAAACTTGAATATTACCAATTATAACAGCTAATGCGGAATAAACATACAAGCCCACATATCCAAATAATCTTAAAAAAATTAGAATTGATGAAAAGGTAAACACCAACATTATTATCCATAATGTGAAAGTATTTACTGAACCCAAATATGACGTAAAATTAATAAAAAAATCCATCTAGGGGATTAGTTGTTCTTACTAAGGATAGTTTTTTTTAATTTTTTAGCTTTTTCAGGAAGTTTACTATTAGGAGTAGAAACTAAAAAATCATCTAATCCACCTTTTTTTTCAACAGTTCTGATAGTACTAGCTGCTACTTTAAGTTGAATTTTTTGACCAAGTTTTTCACTTATGAAAGTAATCTTTTGCAAATTAGGTAAAAATCTTCTTTTAGTTCTGTTTTTAGCATGACTGACATTGTTGCCTGTTTGAAAAGATTTACCTGTTAATTCACACTTCATACTCATAATGAAAGGGGTTAGTAAATGTAATTGATTATTTGTCAAGCAAAGTTAAAAAGAAAAATTTTCACAAACATATGTTGGTTTAAAATTCCATTTTCTATCATTTTCTATGTTTTTTATCCCTTTTTCTGTAGAATATTTAAACAGATCTTTATGGATTCCACTTGTTATTAAAACACTATCAACACCAAAATTTGAAGCACCTAAAATATCATGATCTAAGGAATCTCCCACAGCTATAGTTTTAGACTTATTAATTTGATCAAATTGTTTGCAAGATTTTAGATAAATTTCTTTAGATGGCTTCCCTAGAATAACAACTTTCCCACCCATATGGTCGTATAAATCTGCAATAGTTCCCATACAATAAATGTTTTTGTTGTTATTCTTTTCTACTGTTACAAAATCGGGATTTGCACAAAACATAATTAAATTCATCTCTAAAGCTTCCTTTAAGATAGGAATATAATCTATTGGTTCAGTATTTTGAAAAGGTGTGCATGCAAGTATGAAATCAGCATCTTTAATATTGTTAATAAATTTAAATTTTTCTAATCCAATTCTAAAATCTTTCCCATCTTCTTTTGAACTATCAAAAATATGAAAACAGTTTTTTGTTTTAAAATCATATTTATAAGAAAAATCTTTTAATTCTTGCCAGATCATTTCTCCACTTGTCATGACCTCAACAAAATTATTCTTATCAAATCCTAAATCTTTTAAACGATTAATAGAACTTATTCTTCTTTTTGAAGAATTAGAAATGATTATTAATTGTTTATTTTTATAAATTAGATGTTTAACAGCATCTATTGCATGATCATAACCATAATGCCCATCGTGCATTACACCCCATTGGTCTAAAATAAATACATCGTATTTATCTAATATTTCTGAAAAACTACTTATAACTTTTATCATTAGGTAGATTTGCCAATAGCTTCAGAAATATTTTTATAACCATCAATAGTAATTAACTCGTCAAGCTCTTTTAAAATTTGATCAATAATTTTAGGACCCTTATAAACTAAAGCAGTATATAACTGAACCAAACTCGCACCAGCTTTGATTTTTTCATAACATTCATGTCCACTTGATACACCCCCAACTCCTATAAGTGTAATTTGACCATTAGTTAAGGAGTACATCTTTTTTAGAAGTATTGTTGAATTCAAAAAAATTGGCTTACCACTCAATCCACCTACCTCATTTTTAAAATTTGAAATTAGGGTATCAGGACGTTGAATAGTGGAATTAGAAATAATTAATCCGTTAACATTATTAGCAAGTGACATCAAAGCGATATCTCTTAATTGTTCATCATCAAGATCAGGAGAGATTTTGATAAAAATTGGTTTATGTTCTAATTGCTCTATTTCTGATTGTTTTTTTTGAATTTTTTTTACTAATCTTTCTATCTTGCCACGCAATTGTAAATCCCTGAGCCCAGGTGTATTTGGTGAGGAAATATTAATAGTGATGTAATCTCCATAAAATCCAAGTTTTTCAATACCGTATAGGTAATCATCAATATCGTTTTGAGTGGACTTATTTTTTCCAACATTAATTCCTATAATTTCATTAATATTTTTACGTGCATAAAAAGATTTCAAATTTAATAAAATTTCTTCACTTCCTTTATTATTGAAACCAAGATGGTTAATTATTGCATCATCTTCTAACAAACGAAATACTCTTGGTTTTTCATTACCCAGTTGTTTTTTTGGTGTCACTGTCCCAACTTCAATGAAACCAAATCCATAAGCAAACATTTGATTTATAACTTCTGCATTCTTATCAAAGCCAGCAGCTAATCCTACAGGGTTTTTAAAGTTTATACCCTTTATTGTTTGGTTAAGACTTTTATAAATTTTTGGCTGTTTTCTATTTAAATTAAAATTGGATTTAAGAAGTTTTATTGTTATTGCATGTGCAGTTTCAGGAGGAAATAGCCTTAATAATTTAATTAACATTATCTAAATTTTGGAGTTTTTGATCTATTATTTTGATTGTCTCTTCCACCCCGTACAATTTAATAAAAGAACCAAGACGTGGCCCTTGTTCTTGTCCTAATAAAACCTGATATACTAACTTAAAAAAATCTTTCAAATTTTCAAATTGATGTTTTTTACCTACATCATAAAGCAACGTTTGGATATCTTCAGCAGAAGTATTTTTATTTATTTTATTAGTTAAAACATCTTTAATGTCTTCAAAAACAATTTTTGTATTGTTGTTAACATTCAAATATTTTTTATTGGGTAAGACAAAATCATTATAGAAATTAATGGAGTAATCAATTAATTTGTCAAACCCAGGATTATTATTTGGACTAATAGTTGCATCGTATTGATTAACAAATCCCCAAATTATTTTTTTGTCACTTGTGTTACATATACTTACAAGATTTGTGAGAGAATTAAATGTAATATCTGATTTGAAATTTGAAGATTTTCCTGAGTGAATATGCCATACTGGGCTATCAAATTTTTTTTGATCATCCAATTTTTCATAACCATTGCTGTGAGAAATGTATTCATCGACAGTTTTTGGAATTACATCAAAAAAAAGTTTCTTTGCTGACTTAGGTTTTTGATACATGAATAATGACAAACTTTCAGGTGACCCATATCGCAACCATTCTTCAACACTAATTCCATTACCAACAGATTTAGAAATTTTCTCACCTTTTTCATCAAGAAACATCTCATAAATTAAATTTACAGGTGATCTCTTTCCTACAGCCTTACAAATCTTTGAAGCTAAATCTACGCTCTCTGTTAAATCCTTCCCACACATTTCATAATCTACACCAAGTGCCATCCATCTCATTGCCCAATCAACTTTCCACTGTAATTTGCAATTTCCTCCAGTTACTAAAATTTCCTCTTTTTTATTATTTTGTGGTTCTGTATAAACAATACTATTACTATTCGGTCTGTATTCATCTATTTGTATTTGCAATACATCTCCAGTCTCCTTACTTATGGGCAAAAAGGGGCTGTAAGTACTTTTTCTTTCTTTTCTTAAAGTTGGCAAAATAATTTCAAGAATCTTTTCATAATTTTGAAGTATTTCAATAATAGTATTATCAAAAAATCCACTTTGATACTGTTCTGTTGAACTAACAAAACTGTAATCAAACTTGAATTCATCCAAAAAAGATCTGAGCTTTGCATTATTATGATGACCAAAACTTTCATATTTTTCAAACGGATCAGGGACAGAGGTCAAAGGTTTTCCCATGTATCCACTTAACATTTCTTTATTAGGGACATTGTCTGGTACTTTTCTTAATCCATCCATATCATCAGAAAATGCAATCAATTTCGTTGGACAATTAACTAAAGCCATTAAGGCATTTCTAACCATGGTAGTCCTAACAACTTCACCAAATGTACCAATGTGTGGCAATCCCGATGGCCCATATCCTGTCTCTAAAAGTATATAACCTTTATTAGGTATTTTAAAATTTGCTAAACCGCCATTCCTTTTAATAATCTGTTCAGCTTCTTTAAAAGGCCAAGATTTTAAATTATTATAAAATTTTAGATCTATTTTACTCATTATAATTTGCTTTAATCCTAATCTTTTTACCCAATAACAATTTTAAAGAATTAATGAAATTAAAACTTTCTTGATTTAATTTACCAAAGAATTCATTTTCAACTTCAACTACATGATTTATTATTTTTTCAACAATCATCTTACCATTTCTTGTTATTGCTAATTTATTTGACCTATTATCATTTGGTGTCATTTTATTTATTAATTTCTTGTTTTGTAATTGTGTCAATTTAGCGCTGACTACCGATTTATCGACAAAAGAGTGCTTAACTATATCAACTTGACTAATATTAGCTAAAGATTTTGATAACTTATATACAGTTTCTAGAATAAGATACTCGTTAAAGGATAAATTAAAATTTATTAATTGTTTTCGAATTTTAGATTGCCAAACATTTGATGTCTGCCAAATTAATAATCCTATTCTATTCTCATTAAGAGAAGTGTCTGCCATTTGTATACAAACTATCTGTATACAAACTATAATGATATGTAAAGTCCTATTTTACTCGGGAGCTAGTTCTAATTCAATACCATCTAGATCCTCTGAAAGGCTTATTTGACAACTTAATCTAGATGTATGTTTGACATCAAAAGCTTGGTCTAGCATGGATTCTTCGTCATCATCTTTGACACTTATCTTATCCAACCATTCATCTTTGATGTAAACATGGCAAGTTGCACAGGCACAACAACCGCCACAAGCTGCCTCAATATCAAGATTTGCGTCTCTTAGTATTTCCATGAGAGTAGAATTGGGGTCTCCCTCTAATTCATGCTTATTTCCCTCGCGGTCGGTTACTTTAATTTTCATTAAGAATTTAATTTTTTGTGCAGATCTTTTGATGAAGTCGTATAACGAAATACATTTTTTTTGTCTGGATAACAATATTTAAAACATTGTTGAGCCATTAACGCAGCTTCATGAAAACCAGATAAAATTAATTTTAATTTTCCTGGATAGGTATTTATATCTCCAATTGCAAATATTGAAGGCA
>CACJAV010000017.1 GCA_902591485.1 uncultured Alphaproteobacteria bacterium | reverse complement strand
TGACCATCAGTTCCAACAAAATTTAAGATACTTTTACCTTCTATATTATTAATACTAAAATATAATCCGTTAAGAAAGTATCTTGTTTCCTCATTTGATATGGCAAATTTGGTTTTATCTATTAAATTAAAAATATGTTCAGCCTTTGTTACTAGTTTAAGACCTTCAATTTTTGACTCAATTAGTGGAAATTCTTCTTTAGATAAGCATGCCAAAGAAAATTTTGAAACTCCTGACCTCAAAGTTACAATTTTGCCATCATTAGATATAATTTCTATTTTACTATCATCATGCAGTTTTTTAATTATGTCATATATCAATTGGGCATTAATTGTAGTTGATCCTTCCTCAATCACTTCACAACTAACAGTTTCTTTGATGGAAATATCCATATCTGTTGAACACATTATAAGCTCATTGTTTTTTACTTCTATAAGGATATTTGAAAGTATAGGTAAAGCATTTCTTTTATCTACTATACTTTGAAGATGGCTAAGTGATTTGAATATTGTTTTTTTTTCAATTAGAAACTTCATTAAATAAATATAAATAAATTTATATTAAGAGTCTATAAGTCTTTTAAGAAGCTCAATATCTTCATTAAAACTTAGGTCCTGTAGCTTTAATTCCTCAATTTTTTTTACTGCATGCATTACCGTTGTATGATCTCTACCACCAAATTTTCTACCAATTTCTGGTAAAGATCTTGAAGTTATTGACTTTGCTAAATACATAGCAATTTGCCTTGGTCTTGCAACAGAACGTGATCTTCTTGGCGAATGCATATCTGTAATTCTTATATTGTAATGTTCTGCAACTTTTTTTTGTATTTCTTCAATAGTTATTTTTTTATTTGATGATTTAAGCAAGTCCTGTAAAACTACCTGAGCTGTCTCTATTGTGATTTCTGTACCAACTAATGTTGCATGTGCAACTAGTCTATTTAGTGCTCCCTCCATTTCTCTTACATTAGATATTATTCTGTGTGAGAGAAACTCAAGAACTTTAGGAGGGATTTCCACTCCTCTCTTTTGAGCTTTTTCAATTAAGATACCTAGTCTTAATTCATATGTTGTGGGATGTATATCTGCCACTAAACCACAACCTAATCTTGATTTTAATCTATCCTGAACTCCATCTAAATCAGAAGGAGATTTATCAGCGGATATAACTATTTGCTTATTTTGCTCAATTAAGGCATTAAATGTATGAAAAAATTCTTCTTGGGTATTGTCTTTTCCACTAATAAATTGAACATCATCTATCATTAAAACATCAATAGATCTAAATTGCTCTTTAAACGCTGAAGTGTCTTTATATCTTAGGGCTCTAACAAACTGATACATAAATTTTTCAGCAGATAGATATATTACTTTTCTTTCAGGTTGCTGTTGTTTAATTTTCCACCCTATAGCATGCATTAAATGTGTTTTTCCTAGTCCAACTCCTCCATATAAAAAAAGTGGATTAAATGATACTTCCTCAGCTTCAGCAACCCTCTCAGATGCTGCAAATGCAAGTTCATTAGGTTTACCAACTACAAAATTTTCAAATGTAAATCTTGGATCTAATGGTGCTCCAAATTCATTAGGATATGATGAATGCTGATTTGACCTAATATCCAGTGATGATTTCCAATGATTATCATTAGTTTTTACAGTTCTGGCAGTGCCTGGAACAATTCTCCCTCCATCTGGTTTTACTACAAATTTAATAACATCGATATTCTTTGAATATTTTTTTGATTCAATTTTGATTTTATCAGAATAATTATTAACAATCCAATCTCTTAAAAATTTTGTTGGCAATGAAAATGTAATAGTGTCATTTTCAATTGTTACATAATTCAGATGTTTTAGCCAATTGTTATATGCGCTTTCACCAACTTTTGTTTTAAGATCTTTTTTTAATGAGGCCCATGTAGTTTCATTAAAGTCTTTAGTTGGATTTTCCATTGGCCCCCTAATAAAATGATTTTTTTCATCTATTAAATTTTACGTAAAAAAATCAAAGACGCAAAACTTTAACCGTAAATTATAATCACCAATTATAATAAAGATAATGAATACTCTTTACGCATTTTAATCAAGAATAAAAGAGAAAAAATTAAAAAAAAAAATTAATTTTTTTTGATTTGATTTGATAACGAGGATAACTTTCTAGCCATGTATTGTTTTTTAAGTATCCCTTTTTTAACAGCTTTTGCTAAAATTGAGTTGATTTCTTTGAAAGAATTTTCAACTTCACCAGCATTTTTACCCTTCAGAGAATTTTGAAACTTATTTAGATTGGTTCTAAATTTAGTTAAATATTGCGTATTAACGGCATGCTTTGTTTTAGATTGGATTGATCTTTTTTTTGCAGATTTATGGTTAGCCATAGTAAAAAACCCTATAAATTTAATATATTTAAAGTCAACTTATATATTTAAATCACTTTTGGATACTTGGGCAGAAAAATGTCGATCTTCCATACAAAACTATTTTTTCTATTTTCTGCCCACGAATTATTTTCCCTTCTTTACCATATACCTTAAAATTATTCTGAAAATTACCCAAGGTGCCATCTGGAGAAACATAATCATTTATAGTTGATCCACCAGATCTAATGGCTTTTTTAAGTATTTTTTTTATAGATGATATAATTGTACCAATTTGGTACTTATTTAATTCTTTACCTTTAGTGAAAGGTGAAATTTTTGCATCAAATAAAATTTCACTAGCATAAATATTACCTATTCCAGCTACTATATATTGATTAAGCAAAAGCTGTTTAACAAGAACCTCTGATTTATGAAATTTATAATATAAATACCCTATAGTAAGTTGGCTATCTAAAGCATCCAAACCCAATTTTTTAATATATCTGATATTATTAATTTTATCTGACCTGACTATATCAATAAAGCCAAATTTTCGTGGATCGTTAAATATCAATTTATTATTACCAGTAAATTTAAAAACTAAATGATCATGCTTTGTGATTAAGGTCTTATTTTTCAATATTTTTAAACGTCCCGACATTCCTAAATGTATTATGATACTATTTGAGTCATCAAAATCAATAATGATATACTTTGCTATTCTTCTTAAATTAATTATCTTTGAATTTAGTATTTGTTTTAAAGGATTTATTGGTACTAGATACCTCAGTTTTTTTGTATGTATGTCAACTTTGATGACTTTTTTATTTTTTAATGTATTTAAACTATTAACTGTAGTTTCAACTTCAGGTAATTCAGGCATAAAATGAACAAATTATCAAATTTTGGTTATTCAAAAGTAACAACTAAAGAAAAAACAGAGTTAGTTCAAAAAGTTTTTTCAGATGTTGCCTCAAATTATGATTTGATGAATGATGTTATGAGTTTTGGAGCACATAGATTGTGGAAAACAATATTTATAGATTTAGTCAACCCCTTAGAGGGTGAAAAAATTATTGATGTAGGGTCTGGGTCTGGTGATTTAGTTTTAGAAATTCAAAAAAAGAATTCTAATGCAATAATTGATATTGTTGACCTTAATCAAGAAATGCTCAATGAGGGTAAAAAAAGAATAAAAAAAAGTAATGTTAAATTTTATTTACAAAATGCTGAGAATTTGAAATTTGATAACGACACTTATGATAAATATTTGATCTCTTTTTGTTTAAGAAATATTACAAATATAGACCAAGCCTTAAAAGAAGCTTTTAGAGTATTAAAACCAGGAGGTAAATATTATTGTATGGAATTTAGCAAGCCAACATCAATTCCTTTGTCAAAAATATACTCTTATTACAAGTCAAATTTTATACCTTTATTTGGTAAGGTCTTTGCTAGGAATCAAGATGCATACAATTATCTAAATGAAAGCATTGATATGTTTCCAAATCAAGAAATTCTTAAAAATAAAATTGAGCGTGTAGGCTTTAGATCAGTAAAATATACAAATCTATTTGATGGAATTGTATCAATACATACAGGATTTAAATATTAGTGAAAATACTTTTTATAATTACTGGCTCAGTTGCAGTCTCAAGATGTTATGAAATTTTAGAAAAACTAAAATATCTTAAGGTGGAAGTTGATTGTGTTATTACTAACAATGCAAAAAAATTGGTAAACATTTCAAAATTAAGAAATAATATAACAGGAAAAATTTACACAGATGTAAGTGAAAATAAGCAAAAAATGCTTCATATTAATTTATCAAGAAAGAATGATATTATAGTAGTATGTCCAGCTACCGCTAATACAATCGCTAAGTTTGCAAATGGATATGGAGACAATTTAGCTTCAAATACTTTACTTGCATCAAATAAGCCAATATTTTTTATTCCTTCAATGAATACCCAAATGTGGGAGAATAAAATAAATAAAAAAAATATACGTTATTTAAAATCAGTGGGTCTAGAATTTTTTGGTCCAAAAATTGGTAAGTTAAAATGTGGCGAGTTTGGGATAGGAAGAATTGAAGACACACAATTAATTGTTAATTATTTAATTTCAAAACTTAAGATAAATAGAAGATTTATTGACAAAAAATGTCTTATTACAGCAGGACCAACTATAGAAGATCTAGATCCAATAAGATACATATCTAATTATTCATCTGGAAAGCAAGGATATGAAATTGCTAATGAGCTCTCAAAATCAGGAGCAAAAGTAATATTAATCTCTGGCCCAACCAACTTGCAACCACCTTCAAATGTAAAACTTGTTAAAATCAAAACAGCTGATGAAATGTTAGATCGTGTAAAAAAAGCAAACAAAAATGTTGATATTGCTATATTTAGTGCTGCAGTTGCAGATTTTAAAATAAAAAAAATAAGTGAAAAAAAAATAAAGAAAGAAAATTTCAAATCAATATTACTAAAAAAAAATATCGATATATTAAAAACTATATCACTGTTAAAAACTGATAGACCAAAATATGTAGTTGGTTTTTCTGCAGAAACTGATGGTATAATAAGTGCAAAAAAGAAATTAAATGAAAAAAATTGTGATATGATAATCTATAATAAAATAAGCAATGATAACAAAGTATTTGGTTTAAATGAAAATAAAATATCAGTTATAACTAAAGATAAAGTAAAAAATTTTTCTAAGACCTCTAAAGTTAATTGTGCTAAATATATTATAGATTCAATATATAAACAAATTAGAATTAAATGACTTATTCAGATTTAGAATATGAAATATTTTCTAGGCAATTTATTTTACAAAATTTTGATGAAAAAAATATTCATAAATTGCATAATGCTAAAATTACTATAGTTGGTCTTGGTGGAATTGGATGCCCCCTATCTCAATACTTAGTTTCTTCAGGATTAAAGCACATAACTTTATTTGATGGTGATCGTATAGAAAAAACTAATTTAGGAAGACAAATCTTATATAGCTTAGATGATGTCGGCAAATACAAAAGTATTAGTGCAAAAAATAGACTTTTAAAAACAAACCCAAATTGTAAAATAACTGCATACTCTGAAAATATAACTGAAAAAAATATTAATGTCTTATCAGATGCTGATATTATCATAGATACTAGCGATGATTGGCATTTATCTAAATTAATAAATACATTTTGTGTTAAAAATTCATTAAAATATATTTTTTCCTCAGCAATAAATAACAATATTCAAATTTGTCTTTTTCAAAATCAAGATACTCACACTTGTTTAAACTGTGTATTTCCAAATGATGAAGATGTTGAACTACCAAGATGCGACACTGTTGGTATTTCTAGTATCTGTGCAGGTATTGCTGGCTTAATTACAGCTCAAAAAACTATTAATGCAATTTTAAAAATTAATGATGAAAACAATGTCTTATCTTTAATTAATAGTGAAAATTTAAGTATTAATAATATCAAGATAAAAAATAATGCTGATTGTGCATTAAAAAATAGTTAACTTATAGTATATTATCATTTAATAACTTATTTCTAATCATTATGAGACAAAATTCATTTTCATATCAAGAATTATTAGACTGTGCGAATGGTATACTCTTTGGCAAAGGTAACGCACAACTGCCAGCTCCACCCATGCTAATGTTTGATAGAGTTACAAACATAAATGAAACAGGTGGATTGTTTGAAAAAGGAGAAATTGTTGCTGAGTTAGATATTAAACCAGAGTTATGGTTTTTTGATTGTCATTTTAAGGGAGATCCAGTAATGCCTGGATGTTTAGGATTGGATGCTATGTGGCAACTTGTGGGTTTTTATCTTGGTTGGCTAGGTCAACCAGGAAAAGGAAGGGCGCTAGGTGTTGGAGAAGTTAAATTCACCGGTCAAGTATTGAATACTGTAAAAAAAGTAACTTATCACATCTCTTTAAAAAGATTAATTTTAAGAAAACTAATCTTAGGTGTTGCTGATGGTATTCTAAAAGCTGATGGAAACCCTATTTATGAAGCCAAAGATATGAAGGTTGGTCTTTTTCAATCTGCAGAAAAGTAAATAATATGAGACGAGTAGTAGTAACTGGGCTTGGTATAGTTTCATGCATAGGTAACAATGCTGAAACAGTTACTGATAATCTAAAAAATTTGAACTCTGGAATATCTTCAGCTCCTGAATATGAAGAATTTTCATTTAGAAGTCTTGTTCATGGTAAGCCGGAAATAAATTTAGAAGAAAATATTGATCGTCGCCTTTTGCGTTTTATGGGTGATGGTGCAGCATTTAATTACATAGCTATGAAAAATGCTATTGAAGACTCAGGTTTAGAAGAAATAGATATATCAAATGAAATGACAGGTATTATTGTAGGTTCAGGTGGACCGTCCACAATGAATTTATATAAAGCTTCAGAGTTGGGTAAAAATAGTGGATCAAAAAAGGTTGGGCCTTTTATGGTTCCAAGAAGTATGTCTAGTACAAATTCTGCTACTTTAGCTACACCATTTAAAATAAAGGGCGTAAACTATTCTATCACATCTGCCTGTTCTACAAGCTCGCATTGTATAGGAAATGCATATGAGTTAATACAAATAGGAAAACAAAATATTATTTTTGCAGGCGGGGGTGAAGAGTTGCATTGGACTTTATCAATATTATTTGATGCTATGGGAGCTTTATCATCAAAGTATAACGATAATCCTAAAATAGCATCAAGAGCGTATGACTCTGATAGAGATGGTTTTGTAATCTCTGGAGGAGGTGGAACTCTAGTTCTTGAAGAGCTTGAACATGCAAAAGCTAGAGGGGCTAAAATATACGGTGAAATAACTGGATATGGTGCCACTTCGGATGGATTTGATATGGTTCAACCTTCAGGCGAAGGAGCTGAGAGATGTATGAAAATGGCAATCAAAGACATTAACGGAAAAGTTGATTATATTAATTCACATGGAACTAGTACACCAATAGGTGATATCAAAGAATTAGAAGCAATTAAAAAGGTGTTTGGAAATAATATTCCAAAAATTAGTTCAACAAAATCTTTAACAGGACACTCTTTAGGTGCAACGGGTGTTCATGAAGCTATATATTGTCTTCTCATGTTAAATAATAACTTTCTGTGTGGTTCTGCAAACATTAAAAATTTAGATGAGAGTGCTAAAAATTACAATATTCTTTTAGAGACAGAAAATAACCATAAAATTGAGAACGTACTTTCGAACAGTTTTGGTTTTGGTGGAACAAATGCAACTTTATTGATGTCTAGATATAATGCTTAAAGGTAAAAAAGGTATAATTTTTGGTATTGCAAATGATCATTCAATAGCTTGGGGTATCGCTAAAAAATTACATCAACATGGTGCTGATTTAGCAATTACTTATCAAAACAACACATTATTAAAAAGAGTTAAACCTCTTGCTGATAAAGTAAACTGCAATTGTTTAATTGAATGTGATGTAAGTAAGGAGGAGGATTTAAATAAAGCTTTAAAAGTTTTTAAAGATAAATTTGGAAATATTGATTTTATTATTCATGCCGTAGCATATTCAGATAAACATGAATTAAATGGACGTTATATTGAAACTTCAAAAAAAAATTTTATCAATAGTCTTTCTATCTCCTGCTATTCTTTCACAAAAATAGCTAAAGTTTTTCAACCTATTCTCAATGAAAATGGAAGTTTAGTAACATTAAGTTTTTATGGAGCAAACAAAGTAATGCCAAATTACAATGTTATGGGAGTTGCTAAAGCTGCCTTAGAAACTAGTGTAAAGTATTTAAGTGTTGATTTAGGAGATCAAAACATAAGGGTAAATGCCATATCGGCGGGTCCTATGAGAACATTAGCTGGAGCCGCCATAGCGAATGCTAGAGAAGTTTTTAAATACACTAATGATAATTCGTCTTTAAAAAGAAATGTAAACCTTGAAGAATTAGGAAATTCTGCTTTATATTTAGTTAGCGAAATGTCATCCGCAGTAACGGGGGAAATACATTATGTTGACTGTGGTTTTAATATTGTAGGAATGCCTAAGGCTTAAAAATAATCTATATAGTTAGTAGGATCATCCACAAAAACACTCATAACTTTTTTTTCCCACAAATTTTGTGCTTCTTTTATTGGAATATTTTTTCCTGAATAAACAGTTACTAATATGTCACGATTTGTTAATTCATTTACAACTGCATCTGAAAATGACTCGAGATCTGTGCCACAACTAAAAAAATCATACTTTTTGCATATATCAGTTGTGTCCTTTAGAGTAATTTTACTAAAATCATCATTTAAAAACCCACAAAGAGCATTTGGTAATTTTTCTTTTAAATATATACAACTTTCAAGATCAAAACTTGAAAAGAAAATATTTTCTAAAGAAAAATTTTTAATCTCATCTACTATTTTGTCTACATTAATTTTTTCAAGTCCCTTGTTAGGCTTCAGCTCAATATTAATAGATTTATTTTTATTATTTATTTCTTCTAATACCTTATTGAGACTTGGTACTCTTACAGTTGATTTTGACTTATAAAAAAAATAACCAGCGTCTAAATGTGAGATTTCATCAAATGTAAAATTAGATACTAAACCGGAACCACTTGTTGTTCTATCTAGAGTATCATCATGAATCAACAAAGGAATATTATCTTTGCTAATTTTAACATCTATCTCAACACACTCTAAACCAAGTTCGAATGCTTTTGAGATAGATTCTATACTATTTTCAGGTGCTAAGTCTTTTACACCTCTATGACCAATTATTTTGGGTAATGAAAATCTACTGATCAGCCTCTACTTCTTTCATTGAAAGTTTTACTTTACCTCTTGAGTCGATATCTAAAACTTTTACTTTAACTACATCACCTTCATTAATAACATCACTTACTTTTTCAACTCTTTCATTTTTAAGTTGACTAATATGTACCAAGCCATCTTTTGAGCCCATGAAATTAACGAAAGCTCCAAAATCCATTAGTTTTACTACTTTTCCCTCATAGATTTTTCCAATTTCAGGCTCTTCTACAATTCCTTTGATCCACTCTATTGCATCATTTCCTGACTTTGCATCAACAGCAGCTACACTAACTAATCCTTCATCATCTATTTCAATTTTAGCGCCAGTAGTTTCACTTATCTCTCTAATTACAGCTCCACCTTTGCCGATAACTTCTCTTATTTTATCTTTGTGAACATGGAATGTAGTGATTGTAGGTGCATAATCAGAAATCTTTTCTTTTGGCTTTTCAATTGCTTTTGCCATTTCTCCTAAAATATGGATTCTGCCATCTTTTGCTTGAGCCAAAGCCTCTTTCATTATTTCTGAAGTTATGCTCGTGATTTTAATATCCATCTGTAAAGATGTTATTCCATCTTTTGTTCCGGCAACTTTGAAATCCATATCACCTAAATGATCCTCGTCTCCAAGAATATCTGATAACACAACGTATTTATCATTTTCCTTTATCAACCCCATAGCTATTCCAGCAATTGGTTTTTCAATAGGAACACCTGCATCCATCAAAGACATAGATGTTCCACATACTGTTGCCATTGAACTAGATCCATTAGATTCAGTTATTTCAGATACCACTCTATAAGTATAAGGAAACTTATCATTAGATGGAAGCATAGGGTGTATAGCTCTCCAAGCAAGTTTTCCATGCCCAATTTCTCTTCTGCTTGTAGAGCCTGCTCTGCCAACTTCTCCCACAGAGTAAGGTGGAAAATTATAATGTAACATAAAGTTTTCTTTATATTCACCTTCAATAGCATCGATCCTTTGCTCATCCATTCCAGTACCAAGAGTTGTTACAACTAAAGCTTGTGTCTCTCCTCTGGTAAATAAAGCTGATCCATGGGTACGCTCTAAAATTCCTGTTTCACAAACAATAGGTCTAACAGTTTTCGTATCCCTGCCATCTATTCTATTGCCAGTTTTTAGTAAATCTCCTCTAACTATATCTTTTTCAACAGATTTAATTGCATCAGATACAATTACTGAAGTAAGAATTTCACTTAAGTGTTTTTCTTCAATCTCGGATCTTAATACATTTAATTTTTCAACTCTTTGTTGTTTTTCAGTTAATTTATAAGCCTCGCTAAACTTAGAACCATATTCATCTCCAATTAATTTTGGAAGATTACTAATTTCATTATCTTTTTCAGGTATGTCCCAAGGATCTTTTGCTGCTTGTTTAGCTAATGAAATAATAGCATCAATTACAGGGAGGTATGAATCTTGACCAAGCACAACAGCTTCAAGCATTTTTTCTTCGCTTAATTGTTGAGCTTCAGACTCTACCATTAA
Organism: uncultured Alphaproteobacteria bacterium; assembly: GCA_902591485.1. Taxonomy (GTDB): domain Bacteria; phylum Pseudomonadota; class Alphaproteobacteria; order HIMB59; genus CACPNW01. Next base: position 7,166 of record CACJAV010000017.1, on the reverse strand, counting down.
AACACCATTTTTAGTTCCTGCTACTACCAAATCCAATTTAGAGTTTTTTAATTCTTGTATTGTAGGATTCACAACCAGCTGTTCGTCTATCATGCCAATTTTTGTTGCTCCTAAAGGTCCCATAAAAGGAAGGCCTGATAGTGTAACCGCTGCACTTGTAGCAATCATCGCAACAATATCTGAATCATTTTCAAGATCATGGGATAAAACAGTGCAAGTAACCTGTGTTTCATTTTTGAAATCTTTATGAAACAAAGGTCTTATTGGTCGATCAATTAATCTACAAATTAATGTTTCTTTTTCTGTTGGTCTTGCTTCTCTTTTAAAAAAACCTCCGGGTATTTTTCCTACAGAATAAAATTTTTCTTGATAATTTACTGTTAATGGAAAAAAATCCATGTCAGGCTTTACCTGTTTAGCCGCAACAACATTTGCCATTACGGTGGTTCCACCATATGTTACAAGTACAGACGAGTCTGCTTGTCTAGCTATTTTCCCAGTTTCAATTTGTAATTTTTTGCCAGCCCATTCTAATTCTACTTTTTTTACATCAAACATCTTTTTCTCTTTCAGATTACATTAGCCTCTTATTTTAAGGTCATTTATTAATTTATTATATTTTTCATTATCTTTTCTAGAAAGATAAGATAACAATTTTTTTCTATTATTTACTAGAGCTACAAGCCCTCTTTTAGAATGATTGTCATGTTTATGATTTTTAAAATGCTCAATCAAATTGTTTATTCTTTCAGTTAAAACTGCAATTTGTACTTCTGCAGAACCTGTATCTTTTTCGTTTATTGAAAATTTACTTATTAAATCTTTCTTAGCTTCTTTTTTTATCGACATCATAACTCCTATGTTAAAACTTTATGTGGTTGGAACAAATCTCCAATTAACTCTCCAAAAGAAACAATATTTCCCTTGTTAGATAAGAAAACTAATGCTTTATTATCTGAACTTAATGGTCTTTTTATTAATTTTTTTTTATTAATAAAAATTTTTTTACCCAATGAAAGATCAAATAAGTCACTTTCTTTTTCAACTTCATAAGCCAAGATGTCGTCCAGCATTGATGTTGATGAGTAAATAAAATTAAATTCGAACTCGCTTTGCCCTATTTTTAATAAATCGTCCAGTAAAATAGATGTATTATTATTAAAATTACCTACTTTTGTCCTTTTTATTTCTGTTGTATGGCCAAATGTATCTAATTTATAAGCAAGATCACGAGCAAGACTTCTCACATAAAACCCTTTTCCACATTCAATAAAAAAACTGGAAGTGTTATTTTGAGATCCAAGAAACTTGATGCTTTTTAAAAAAACTTTTTTTTCACTTAGATCAAATTTTTTTTTATCACGTAAAAGTGTATACGCTCTTTTCCCATTTATCTTTATTGCTGAAGCCTTTGGAGGCACTTGACCAATATTGCCAACAAAATGATCAATCATATTAAGTATATTTTCATTAGTTGGAATTTTATAACTATAATTTATTTTTTCTCCATCAGCATCATCTGTTGTAGTTTGCTCACCCCACTTAATTGTAAAATAATATTTTTTTGAATTTAAGTTTATAAAAGGAATAAGTTTAGTTGCTTTATTAATAGCAATAGGGAGGATGCCTTCAGCATTAGGATCTAATGTACCTGCGTGTCCTATTTTTTTTATATTAAATTTTTTTTTTATTTTATAAATAGCTGAGAATGAACTTATTTCTTTTGGTTTGTATAAGTTTATCCACCCTTGTAAATTTTCATTCATTTAAATCTCTTCTAACTTTTTCGTTCAAGAGCAATTTTTCAATTTTGTCTGCTTCGTCGAAAGTATCATCTAAATAAAAATGAATTTTTGGTGTAAATTTGGAATTAAGTTTTGCTTTAGATAAATACTTTTGAAAAATAAATTTATTCTCATTTAATTTTTCAATTATATTCTTTTGATTCTGACCTCCTAAGGGCATTATATAAACATTTGCCATTCTAAGATCTTTGCTCATTTTAACAAAAGAAACTGTTATAGAGTTAATTGAAATTTCTAAATTATAAAAATCTTCAACTAAGATACAATCACTTATAAGTGATCTGATTAATTCACTAAATCTCATTTGTCTTTGTGAAGACATCTGATTATTCATTTTATAAAAATTCTACAACTTTCTATCTGTTTTTACTTCTTCAAATGTTTCAATAACATCACCGATTTTTATATCAGAATAATTCTCTAACATTACTCCGCACTCAAAACCATTTTTTACTTCTTTTACCTCTTCTTTAAACCTTTTTAAACTCGCGAGATTGCCTGTATGTATAACTACATTATCTCTAAGTAACCTTATTTTTGAATTTCTTGAAATTATTCCTTCTTTAACCATACAACCAGCAATGTTGCCAATTTTTGAAATACTGAAAACTTCTCTAATTTCAACATTGCCTGTAATATTTTCTGATATATCAGGAGATAATAAGCCAGATAAGAGATTTTTGACATCATCTATTAGTTCATAAATTATTGAATAATACTTTATGTCTACCCCATCTCTTTTTGCGGCGTCTCTAGCATGTGGTAAAGCTCTTACATTAAAACCTACAATAAATCCTTTACTAGAATTTGCTAAGGCTACATCACTTTCAGTAATTGCACCAACGCCTTTATGAATTACAGAGACCTGAACCTCATTTGTAGATAATTTTACTACTGAATTTTCAATAGCTTCTGCCGATCCTTGAACATCTGCTTTAATGATAATGGGTAAAGAAGATATTTGACCTTGATTAATTTGCTCAAACATTTCTTCAACATTTGATTTAACTACTTTGTTTTTCTTTATTTGTACTTTGTTAAAACGATATTCAGCAATTTTTTCTTGCAACACTCTCACTTTCTACTACTATAAAATCATCTCCTGCTAGTGGATTTGAGTCAAACCCCAAGACTTCAACTGGACTTGATGGCATTGCTTCTTTAAGGTTATTTCCTTTATCGTCAATCAATGCTTTTACTTTCCCCCATTCTGAGCCAGAAACAAATATGTCACCTACTTTTAAAGTTCCTTTTTGAACAAGGACCGTTGCAACTGACCCCCTTCCTTTTTCTAACTTAGATTCAATTATTGCTCCTCTTGCGCTTCTGTTGGGATTAGCTTTTAAATTTAAAATATCAGCTTGTAAAAGAATTGCTTCTTCAAGTTTATCCAAGTTTATTTTTTTTAAAGCAGAAACTTCTACATCCAAGACCTCTCCACTCAACTTTTCAACAATAATTTCTTGGCTTAGCAGATCATTTCTTACTTTATCAACATCAGCACTAGGTAAATCAATTTTATTAATAGCAACAATAATTGGAACTTTAGCTGCTTTTGCATGAGCAATGGACTCTATTGTTTGTGGTTTTAAACTATCATCAGCCGCTACTACTAATATAATTATATCAGTAGTCATAGCTCCTCTCGCTCGCATATTTGAAAAGGCTGCGTGACCTGGTGTATCAATAAATGTTATTTTTTTATCTTCTTTACCTATTTGGTAAGCCCCAATATGCTGAGTGATGCCGCCAGATTCACCAGCAACTACATTTGAACTTCTAAAAGCATCTAAGATACTTGTTTTTCCATGATCTACATGGCCCATAATGGTTACTACTGGCGCCCTTTTTGTTAGAACAGAATCATTATCTTCAAAATCTTCAATCTCTTTTAAAATATCATCATCTTTTACTCTAAGTCCTTTATGTCCAAGTTCTGTAACTACTAACTCTGCAGTATCAGCATCTAGAGATTGGGTAGCGTTTGCTAAAACACCAAGTTTCATTAAAGATTTAACAACATCAGCAGTTTTTTCAGCCATTCGGTTTGCTAATTCTTGTACAGTAATAATTTCAGGTATCTGTACTTCTCTTGAAATTTTAAGATCATCATCTTTACTTTGTGATTGAAGTTTTTCTTTTTCTCGAGCTCTTTTAATTTTTGCTAAGCTTGGAAATCTATCGTATTCTTGCTCTTCCTGTTCAAGGATTTTTTTTGCATCAAGTTTATTAAAATCATCATCAACAGGCTTAAGTGTAGATTTTTTTTGTTGTTGTTTTTTTAATTCATTATTTTTTTTACTTTTATTTTCAAAACTTTTACTTTTGTTTGACTGAGAAAAATTTGGATTTATTTGACTAGGCGATGATCTATTCAATTGATTCGGTGCTGACCTAAATGATGACGATCCTCTAAAATTTGACTGGGATGTTGAAGAGCTTTTTTGCTGATTATTTTTATTCCTAAATACAATCTGAATAGTTTTTTTATTTCCGCTTGATTTAGATTTATCTCCACTGGGTCCAAGATTCTTTCTTATTTGCAATCTACCAGTAGAGGATAATTTTAGGGGCTTCTTTTTATTATCTTTATTTTTATCCAATTTTTACTCTTATTATTAAATTATTAAAGGATTAATCAAACCAGCTCTTTCTGGCGTCCATAATCATATTGTTTGCTAATTCTTCTTCTATGTCGAGTGATCTTAAAATCCCTTCTTCTTTGTCAATAAGTTCAAAAGCTGCTAGTTCTGCAAAATCATTTAAGGTAAGAATGTTTTCTTTTGCTAATAATGCAAGCATTGGAATAGTCATTCCATTAATATTTTTTAAGTTCTCGTCTTTGATCTTTTCATCAACTAGTTTTTGGTTACTTTTTTCTAAATCTTCCAGGTAATTTTTAGCTCTAGACATAATTTCACTCGCAAGATCGGTATCAAAACCTTCAATTTTTTCAATATTTTCTAAATTTTCTAGGGCAATCGAGTCTACAGAAACATATCCTTCAGTTACTAATAATTGCGCAATTACATCTTCAACATCTAAAATTTCTGCAAGCATTGTACTTTTATCTTTGAATTCTTGTTGCCTTCTTTCTGATTCCTCTTCTTCTGTAAGTATATCGATTTCAAGATTAGTTAACCCAGAAGCAAGCTTAACATTTTGTCCTTTTCTTCCAATTGCTAAACTTAGTTGTTCATCAGGAATGACAACCTCAACTTTATTTTTTTCTTCATACAGGAAAATTTTGCTTACCTCAGCAGGAGCAAGAGCATTAGCTAAAAAAGTTGCTTGATTTTCAGACCAAGTAACAATATCAATTTTTTCACCTTGAAGTTCATTTACAACTGCTTGTACTCTTGAACCTCTCATTCCTACGCAAGCACCTACAGGATCAATTGTTGAATCTTCAGTATAAATGCTAATTTTTGCTCTTGATCCAGGATCCCTTGCAACACTTTTAACTGCAATTACACCTTCATAAATTTCTGGCACTTCTTGTGTGAATAGTTTTGCAACAAATTGAGGATGTGTTCTTGATAAAAAAACTTGGTATCCTTTTAAATCATTTTTAACATCGTATATGTAAGCTCTAACTCTATCGCCATTTTTAAAAGTTTCTCTTGGAATTAACTCTTCTCTTTTTATTATTGCCTCACTTTTTCCTAAATCAACAATTAAATTCCCAAATTCAATTCTTTTGACAATACCTACAGCTAATTCACCTACCTTATCTTTGTATTCTTCATATTGTTTTGACTTATCAGCTTCCCTAACTTTTTGAATAATTACACCTTTTGCATTCTGGGCTGCAACACGACCCAAATCAATTGGAGGAAGATCTTTTGTAATAAATTCGCCAACTTGAATGTCTGATTTAATTTTTTTTGCATCATTTATTAAGATTTCCTTTGCTTGCTCATCAGAATAAGTTTCTACTACCATTAGATAGGATTGTAGATGTATGTCTCCTGTACTTCTGTCAATTGTTACTCTTATATCTCTCTCGTTTCCATATTTTACTCGTGCAGATTTTTCTAATGCCTGCTCCATAGCTGAAAATACAGAGTCTTGATCAATATTTTTCTCTTGAGCAACATTGTTTGCTACTTGGAGCATATCTTCTCTAATTACTTTAATTTTTTGTTTTGCCATAATGTTCACCAAAAAAAAGGCGGGAAATCCCACCTCTAAAACCTATATTTTTTTACACATATATTGAAAATAACTTAAAACTCAAGCTTATAATTTCTCAAGCTTAACAAAAAAAGGATTGTGACCGTTTTTTAGGGCTTTTTTAAAATATTTAGTTTCAGGTAATATTTTAGGGTCATAATACCATTCTGATTTACTTTGATTTAACCATGCAAAATCATTTTTAACATAATGAATAGTCTCTAGAATTTGTGCAATGTATGATTTTGAGTCAGAAGCTATATTAATTGTCGATCCTTTCTTTAAGTATTTTTGAATTTTAACAAAAAATAATTTATCAATTAAACGCCTTTTAAAATGTCTTTTTTTTGGCCAAGGATCAGGAAAAAGGATCCAAACTTCAGAGATAGAGCCATCTTCACAATGCTCGTCTAGCAATTGATGAACATTGCCTTGATAAATTAGAATATTATATAGGGACTCACTTTGAACTTTATTAGATAGGCTGTTGAGACCATCAATGTATTTTTCACAGCATACAACTAACTTATCTTTATTTGCTTTTGCAAGCTTAATGGTACTTTCTCCAAAGCCAGCACCAATATCAATTATATAATCTTTTTTTTTATCTATGGTTTTTAATCTTATTTTCAAAAATGAATTATTATGTTTCTTTTTTCTTCCTTTATTTCTCCCATATAGTCTGTAAGATGAGTTATTTATCATATCTGTATTTATAATTTACAAAAATAAAATAAATTAAAATAATTATTATTAAATATATCTCAAAAAAATTATGCATAAACTTAAAATACGTATAATTTTTTAATTGTAACGAACTATTAAAACTAGATACGGTGTTAAGTTTTGATGATTGTTTTATTCCTCCATCATTATCAATTATTGCAGATATACCATTATTAGAGACTCTAATTAAAAATTTATTTGTTATTATAGCGCGCATTCTTGAATGATAAAAATGCTGATAAGGTCCTATTTTATTGCCAAACCAAGAGTCATTTGTAATATTTATTAAAATATCAATATTATTTTTATTAGTATTTTTTAAAATTTCATTAAAAATTATTTCGTAACAAATTACTGGTAAAATATTCATGTGTTCAGTTGTAATTAACCTTTTGGTTTTACCTGATGTAAAATCAATGGTTCCAGTAATACTCTCCATGAATTTCAAGTATTTACGAA
>CACJAV010000016.1 GCA_902591485.1 uncultured Alphaproteobacteria bacterium | reverse complement strand
TTTTTGTTAATTACGTCTTGAATATACTTAATTCTAATATTTTGGATTTGGTGTAAAATTTTAAATTTGCCATTTTCTAACCACCACTCACTCGCAAGATCAGAAAAATGATCAAATTCGCTTTTTTTTAATTTAAAATTCATCTTAAAACTTGTTTTTTATACTAATAATAATAATACCCAAGAAGATTTAAAAAAATTAGATATCAATGAATACAATTGTAATGAAATTTGGTGGCACTTCAGTGGCTGGAACTAAAAAGCTTAAAAATATTGCTAAAATAGTTAAAAGTGAATTAGAAAATAGCAAAATCATTGTTGTAGTATCAGCAATGGCAGGTGAAACAAATAAGTTGCAAAACTATCTTGATGAATTTCAATGTCAAAACTCAATCGAGAGTGATTTAGTTTTAACATCTGGTGAACAGGTCACCATTGGATTGTTATCAGCTGCTTTGAAAAATCTAGGGATTAAATCCATACCTTTGCTTGGTTGGCAGATACCAATAATTACTGATGAGAGCTATGAGAAAGCTAAAATTCTCCAAATTAATAAAAAAAGAATAAAAGAATACTTCTCGAACAATGATGTTATTGTACTTGCAGGTTTTCAAGGAATCAACTTAGATGGCAAAATTACTTCATTGGGCAGAGGAGGATCCGACACAACTGCGGTTGCTATAGCATCAGCTATAGAAGCAGAAAGATGTGATATTTATACCGATGTAGAGGGAGTATTCACAACTGATCCAAATATTGAAATAAATGCTAAAAAAATCCCAAAATTATCATATGAGGAAATGCTTGAAATGTCATCAACTGGAGCTAAGGTTTTGCATACAAGATCCGTAGAACTAGCCATGAAAAATAATCTAACTTTACAAGTTTTGTCTTCTTTAACAAAAAAAACTGGTACTTTTATTCTTAATGAAAAAGAATTAATAGAAAAAGAAATTGTAAGTGGTGTTAGTTATAGCAACAATGAAGCAAAAGTAACTATTTCTGGTATATTAGATAAGCCTGGTATTTCTGCAAAAATATTTGGACTTATGACAGAGAATAACATTAATGTTGATATGATCGTTCAAAATATTTCTCAAGATGGTGTATCAGCAAATATTACATTTACTATTAATCAAAAAGATCATGATTTAACTAAATCCGTAATAGAAAGAAGTAAAAATATTCTAAATTATAAATCTTTACTATTAGATAAAAAAGTCGCTAAAATTTCAGTTATTGGAATGGGGATGATGTCTCAGGTTGGAGTGGCGGAAAAAATGTTTAAAACACTTGCAAAAAATGCAATTAATATACTTGCTATATCAACCTCAGAAATTAAAATTAGCGTTTTAATTGATGAAGTTCACACAAATATTGCTGTTAAATCTCTTCATGAAGTTTATAATTTGTAAAAAAAAGATTTTATGGACTCAATAGGTCAAAAATTAAAAAAAACGAGAGTAATAAAAAATTTACAATTATCAGATATTTCTAAAGAGTTAAGAATTTCTGAGGAAATTTTAAATAATTTTGAAAAAGATTATATACAAAAGGATATTGATCCAGTCTTTTTAATTGGTCATTTGAGATCTTATTGTAGTTTTTTAGAGCTAGATCAAACAGAAATAGTTAACCAGTTCAAAGGTTCACACATTACAATCGAAAAATTAAATCTTGAAATAAAAAGACCAGTAGATGAAAAAAATTTTTTATTTACAAATAAACTGATTTCTTTTGCTTTAATAATAATAATTTTTTTTTCATTTTATTTTTTATTTATAGAAGTTGATAAATCTAACAGAGAATATGCTTTAATTCCAGATTTGCCTGAAAACTATATTGCAACAATTGAAAAAGCAAATTTAGATTCCTCGATTGAAGATAATATAATTGTTAAAAAAGAAAGTGAAAATTTTGTTAAAATAGAAAATTTAACAAATACATCAAGTGCAATAGCTTCAACAAAAAAAAATGAAAATTATAAATCCATTGTCACACTTAAGTTTTTAGATGATACATGGGTACAATTAAGAGATGTAAATGATGAGATTGTCTTAAGCCAGCTAATGAATAAAAATGATGAGTATTCATATGATGTTGATTTAAAATATTCGATCACTTCAGGTAATGCAGGTCATATTATGGTTTTAATTGATCAGTCAGTCAGAGGAAAAATTGGAAAAAAAGGACAGGTAGTTGACTCTTTGGTTTTAAATAAAGATTTTAGTAATTAGCTATATGTTAAGATCTTACCAAAAAATAAAAAGAAGAAAAACGCGCATAATAAATGTTGGTGATATCTTAATTGGAGGAAATAATCCTATTTCAGTTCAAACAATGACTAACACTCTAACTATTGATACTAAATCAACTATTAAACAAATTGATAAAGTCTTTAAAGCTGGTGCAGATTTAGTTCGTGTATCAATACCAGATAAGGAGTCATCAAAAAGTTTAAAAAAAATTGTCAAAGAAAGCAAGATTCCAATTATTGCAGATATACATTTTCATTATAAAAGAGCAATTGAGGCAGCTGAAAATGGAGCTAGCTGTCTTAGAATTAACCCTGGAAATATAGGTTCTTTAGAAAAAGTAAAAGAGGTTATTAAAGCAGCCAAAGATAATAATTGTTCAATCAGAATAGGCGTCAATGGTGGTAGTCTTGAAAAAAAAATTTTAGAAAAATATTCTGAACCAAATCCTGAAGCACTTATTGAGAGTGCACTAAATAATATAAAAATCCTGGAAGATAATGATTTTTTTAACTTTAAAATCAGTGTAAAATCATCTGATATCTTCATGGCGATAGGAGCATACGAAGGTCTCGCAGAAATGTGTGATTATCCACTTCATCTTGGGATTACAGAAGCAGGTGGTAAAAGAACAGGATCAATAAAGTCATCAATTGGTATGGGTAATCTTTTATTAAAAGGAATTGGTGACACAATCAGAGTTTCTCTATCCGATGAACCAGTAGAGGAAGTTAGGGTAGGTTTTGAAATATTAAAAAGTTTAGGGATTAGAAACAGAGGGGTTAAAATTATTTCTTGTCCTTCTTGTGCGAGACAACAATTTCAAGTTATTGATTTGGTGAAAAAATTAGAAAAATCTCTAGAGGATATTGAAAAACCAATCACTGTTTCGATAATTGGGTGTGTTGTAAATGGTCCAGGGGAAGCAAATATGACCAATATAGGAATTACCGGTGGTGGTAATAACACTCATATGATTTATGTTAATGGAAAAAAAGATCATATCATTAAAGACAGGGATTTAGCCTCTTATCTCGAAGATATAATTAGAAAAAAAGCCGAAAATAGTAGTATATAGAAAAGTATGAAAATCAAACCTGTTAGAGGAACACATGATCTGTTTGGCAAAGAATTAAAAAAGTTTAATTATATTATTGCTGAAGTTAAAGATACTGCAAGAAAATTTGGGTTTGATGAAATGATAACTCCTATTTTTGAAAATTCAGAACTGTTTAAAAAACCTTTAGGTGAACAAAGTGATGTAGTTTTAAAAGAAATGTATACATTTACTGATAGGAATGAAGATGAATTAACATTAAGACCCGAATACACTACCCCAATGATAAGGGCAGCTATATCCAATGGTCTTTTAAATACTTTACCAGCTAAATTTTTTGGAACAGGACAAATGTTTCGCAGGGAACGACCACAAAAGGGAAGATATAGACAATTTAATCAAATAAATTTTGAAAATTTTGGAACTGACGATTTTTTTGCTGATGTGGAAATGATAAATTTAGCTAATCAACTACTAAAAAAAATTTTAGCTAATAATAACTTTACTTTGCATATAAATACTTTGGGTAGTAGAGAAAATTTGCAAAATTTTAAAAAAATTTTATCAAAATATTTTAAAGATCATCAAAATTCTCTGTCAATTGACAGTAAAAGTAAAATAGAAACTAATCCTTTGAGAATATTAGACTCAAAAAATATTCAAGATAAAGAAATAGTTTTGCAATCTCCCAAACTTATTGAGTTTATATCACAAGAAGAATTGAAGTCTTATGAAGAAATCAAAGATTGTTTGAATGATTTGAGTATACCAATTTTTGAAGATTTAAATCTTGTGAGAGGTTTAGATTATTATTGTAACACAGTATTTGAGTTTAAAACTAATGAAATTGGTAGTCAGGATACATTGATCGGTGGAGGTAGATATAATGGTTTAATAAAAACTCTCGGAGGAAAAGATATTCCTGGTATTGGCTGGGCAGGAGGAATTGAGAGAATAATGTTATTAATGAAGGATGTTATTGAAACTACTGAAGTTATTCACTTATCTATCAAAGACTCAACATTAAAAAAACATGCATTAAAAATATATGATCATTTAATTAAAAGCAATTTATCCGTCTATTGGAACTATAAATATAATCTTAAAAAATCTTTATCTCTGGCCAGTGAAAAAAAAGCAAAATATATAGTAATAGTTGGCGAAGAAGAAAAAAATAATAACAATTACGTTCTCAAAAATTTATCTAATGGAGACCAAAAAACTGTTAACCTAAATAATATATTAGATCATATTAAATGATTAATTTTGAAAAGCAGTTTGATAATATTGAGTCAAAATTTAAAGAAATTGAAACAAATTTAAATAATCAATCTAGTTTAGATACTGAAAATTTAATCAAATTAAATAGGGAGTATGCAGAGCTTACTCCTGTAGTTGAAACAATAAAAAAATATAAAAATGATAAAAAAGAGTTAGGTGAATTATTAAAATTAGTCGAAGATAATGATCTTTCAATTAAAGAAATGGCTGAAACGGAGTTAAAAGAAAAAAAGAAATCTATAGAAATTTTAGAGAGTGATTTGATGAGGCTTTTAATTCCAAAAGATGAAAATGACAAAAAAAATTCTATTTTGGAAATAAGGGCTGGGACTGGAGGTGATGAGGCTTCTTTATTCGCAGCTGATTTATTTTCTATGTATCAACGTTTTTCAGATTTAAATAATTGGAATTTTGAAATTTTATCAATCTCTGAGACTGGTTTAAAAGGAATAAAAGAAGTTATTTGTAATATTTCAGGATACAATGTATTTTCAAAATTAAAGTTTGAATCAGGTGTTCATAGAGTTCAGAGAGTACCAGCCACAGAAAGTAGTGGTCGTGTGCATACTTCAGCTGCAACTGTCGCTGTTTTACCTGAGGCTGAAGAAGTGGATATTAATATTGAAGACAAAGATTTAAGAATAGATGTTTTTAGATCCAGTGGGCCTGGGGGTCAGTCTGTTAATACCACAGATAGTGCTGTAAGAATTACTCATATTCCAACAGGCATAGTTGTTTCACAGCAGGATGAAAAATCACAACATAAAAATAAAGCTAAAGCTCTGAAAATTTTAAGATCAAGAATACTAGATAATGAAATTCAAGAAAAAAATAAGCAGAGGTCGCAAGATAGAAAAAATCAGGTTGGATCTGGTGACCGTTCAGAAAGAATAAGAACCTATAATTTTCCTCAAGGGAGAGTATCCGATCATAGAATAAATCTAACTCTCTATAATTTAACAGAGATACTTGAAGGTAACTTAGATCAATTAATTAATCCATTAATGGCTAATGAAGAAACCAATAAGTTAGCCGAATTAGGCAATGAATGATTTTATTTCTGTTAATTTAATAAAATTAAAAAATAATAAAATTCCAAATCCAGAAATTGACTTAAGAATACTTTTAAATTATTCAAGATGTACTAAAAATGAAATTATATTAAGTAACTTTAATAAAAATCAAATCAATATTAAAAAATTCAATTCATTATTAAAGAGAAGAATATTGAATGAGCCTATCTCAAAAATAATAAATAAGAAAAGTTTTTGGAAAGATAATTTTTATGTAAATAAATTTGTATTAGATCCACGACCTGAAACAGAGGGCATAATTGAGGAAGCTATAAAACTTTGTAAAAATAATAAAACTCATTTTAAAATTTTAGATATTGGTACTGGATCAGGAGCAATAGCTATTTCTTTGGCAAGAGAATTTGAAAATGCAGCAATAGTTGCAATAGATATATCTGAAGATGCTATAAAAGTTGCAAATAAAAATATCAAAGACAGAAATTTAGATAAAAGAATTAATTTAAAAAAAACCACTTTCGAAAATATTCAAGGTGATTTTGATTTGATAGTCTCTAATCCACCTTATTTATCACAAAAAGAAATAAAAAATCTTTCTAATGAAATTAAAAAATTTGAACCCAAAATAGCATTGTTTGGGGGAAAAGATGGTTTGGATTTTTACAGAGAATTCTCTAAAAAAATTGATAAGAATCTTAAAAATGGTGCCCATTTGATATTAGAAATTGGCGCAAGCCAGTTTTGTGATTGTATGGAAATTTTTAGAGATTCTGGGTTAAAATTTATAAAAAAATCTCAAGATTTGCAAAAAAAAGATAGAATAATGATCTTTTCAAAGATATAGAGTTTATTATAAAGAAAATAATAATTTAAAAATATTAAATTTAGAATTTTCACAAAATAACAACAACAAATTATGTATACCAAGAAAAATGGTCGAATGACCTATAAATCGAACAGAAGACCTAATTTTAAGAGGAATAACAATTTCGTTCATAAAAACAGAAATAAAGGAAATATTACACAGCAGTACAATAAATATTTAAAACTAGCAAAAGACACCTCTAGTTCTGGTGATAGAATTCAAGCCGAATATTATTATCAATTTACTGACCATTATTATCGCTTGATGATAGAATTAGGCATTACTCTAGAAGATCAAGATAATTTAGATGAAACTAAATCGTCTAATAATGTAAATACAAATATTGATGAAATAAAAGACGTATCTGTTGAAGATAATGCAAAATTAGTTGATGATGAGTTTAAATATGAAAATGAAGATGGCGATGCATCTATTGAATCTGTTCCATTTATCTCAGAGCCTGTAAAAAAGAAAAGAAGAACAACCCAAAATTAGCTATTCATATAAATTGTTTAAATGATTAGCTAATATCATCTTATAATTTTTTTCGAACCTTTGAAGTTCCTCACCCTCTAAAATTTTACCTGATGGCAGTTTTAAAGTTAGAGGATTAATTTGTTTATTCTGATAAATTATTTCATAGTGAAGATGAGGGCCAGTTGATCTTCCAGTGTTTCCTACATATCCAATTACTTCACCTTGATTTACCCTTACTCCTTTGCTAATTCCTTTTTTATAACTATTTAAATGGGCATAGGCTGTTTTATAATCATTATTATGACGTATTCTAATGTATTTTCCATATCCTCCATTTCTGCCTACATATTCAACTACACCATTGCCTCCTGCATAAACTGGTGTTCCAATGGGTGCAGCAAAATCTATTCCTTTATGCATTTTATTAAAACCTGAGATCGGATGTTTTCTCATCCCGAAACTGGAGGATAGTTTTGCGCCATCTAAAGGAGTTTTGAGGATAGATTTTTTAACATTTTTACCCTCTCTATTAAAATAATCTATAAAACCGTCATTTGTTAAAAATTTAAAATACTCTAAAGTATTTTTGCCAATTATAATTTTAGCATACTCAATGTCGCCAATTGAAAAATCTTCTGAATTTTCAACATATGTCTTTTGATAAGAAAGAGAAACAAAAGTATCTTTCTTTATATCTCTTTGAAAATCCAAATCAAAACTAAACAATTGGATTAACTTAATTAAGACTTCGTTTGGAATATTACTTTTAATACCATCTGCGTAAAGTGAGTTAGAAATCATAAACTCATTTGACTCAACGCTATACAGAGTATTTAATTCTTTTTTAGTTATTTCAATATTTTTTGATAATTTAACAACAAGTAAAGTTTTATAATCTAACTCTATTATAAATTTTTTAACAATATTATTTTTATCACTGAAAAAAGAAATTTTTTGATCTACATTTAAGTTTTGCAAGTTAAATTCATTATTAACTAAATTGATTATTTCAAATTTATTAAAGCTAAAAAGAAAATCATCTAAAATTTCTGAAAAAGTTTGCCCTTTTTTAACAACAATTATTTCTTCTTTTAGATCTTTATCTGAGTTTTCTAAAGATTCTGGAATAGTTGAGGTATGAATTTGTTTTTCTTGTGAGCTTACAATTTCTTTTTCATGGATTTTCTCATATTTAGACTCAGAAATAACATTTATTTTTTTAAATTGTAAATTCGATATGTTTGTTAAAGATATATAAAGGCCAAGAAAAATCAATGTAAGAGTGTAAATTAATTTATAACTTGTTAGCATGTATTAAATATATTTAGAATTATAGTAAATAAGTGGTTTCAGTTTATCATTATTCATCACCTTTAAAACTTTACATATGAATATTATATGATCACCTTTTTTAATTTTATTCATTATTCTGCAATCTAAGTTAGATATGCAATTTTTGATAATAGGATTGCCATTTTTTAAAAGTTTGTAGTCAATATTATTCCAATCTGGTGTATTTTTAGCAAAATTATCGGAAATTAATTTTTGTTTTTTACTCAAAATATTTATTGAAATAAATCTAGAATTATTAAAAATTTTTAATTTTGAAGATTTTATATCTAGTGAAAATAAAACTAAAGGTGGTGAAAGTGATAGCGATGTAAATGAATTAATTGTCTTTCCATATAAATGAGAGTTCTTATTTGTTGCTATAACCGTGATACCCGTTGTAAATTTTGATAATGTTTTTTTAAAATTTTTCAAATTTACTTTTTTCATAAATCTTTTTGCATTAATATAGTATCTATCCACTTACCCTTTTTAAATCCTATTTTTTTTAATTTACCACAATTTTTAAAGCCTAATTTCTTATGAACTTTAATTGATCCAACACTTTCTATACTACTAATTACTGCAACTATTTTTTTTATTTCTTTATTGTTTTTTGATAAAGTGATTAATTGTTTTAATAATTTAAATCCTATACCTTTGTTTAAATAGTCATTATGCACATAGATAGTATTTTCAAATGCAAATCTATAACCACTTTTTTCTCTAAAGTTATCTAAATAGGCAAGCCCAACAACTTTGTTTTCAATTTTTGCTATTAAATAAGGTAATTTCTTTTTTTTAATATTATTACACTTAATCATAAAATTATTATAACTAACCTTTTTTTCTTCAAAATTTGAGAAGGAATTTATTATATAATAATTATATATTTGGTGACCGGCTCTGAGATCTTTATTTGCAATTTGTGAAATTTTTAGCATCATTTTCATTTAATTATTAATTAATTTATAATTTACAATAACTAATTTTATAATAAGTTAAAATATAATAAAATTTATTAAATATTACCATAATTTAATTATTGAACATGTTTTAAATGAAAAGTCTAATTTCATAAATCAAATATGGCCTTTATTTCTTAATGTTCTAATTTATTATTTTTAGAATTAAATAAAAGAAAATATAATTGTAAAAAAAAATCAAATGTAACTCTAAAATTTAGCTTACTTTTACCATTTAGTCGTTTAAAAAAATTAATCTGCAATTCTTTTATTCTTATTGTATTTTTTAATAAGTATAAAATTGTTAATAATATTTTATATCCATTAGTATTAATTTGCTTCTCAATACTTTTTAAAACGGAAGTTCGAATAATAAAAAAACCACTTAAGGGATCTGTAACATTATTAACTCCTAACATTTTACAAAAAATTATTGCAGTTTTGCTGATTTTTTTTCTTATAAAATTCAGTCCATCAATTTTATTTGTATCTAGAAATCTACTACCAATCACAAGATCGTAATCTTTCAAATAATTGGTAAATTTAAATATAGTTTTAGTGTCATGCTGTAAGTCTCCATCCATAACACAAACATATTTACTTTTTACATTCTTGAAACCCAACAAAATTGATTTAGTTAAATCTTTTTTTTTATCCTTCCTAATAATAAATTTAATTTTGTGATTATTTTTTGCAGCGTTTTTTAATTTTTTAAGAGAACCATCTTGAGAGTCATCATCTACAAAAATTATTTCATCAATAATATTAATCAACTTTTTGTCGTTTAACAATGAAGAGCACATTAATTCAATGTTTTTTTCTTCATTCAATATGGGGATTAAAACTGTTATCATACTCTCTTACAATGAAATAAACTAAGAAAAGTCAATTTTTTATTCAAACCTAAAATAGAAAAATTTAAAAGCCATTGTGGTACTGAAGACTGTAAAAGATGACAATTTTTTTTATTATTAAAAAGATCGTTTACATACAAACTTTTCGTTAAAAAATAATTAGTATTTTTAAAATCTATATGATTTAAATTTTTATTTATATTTTCTTTTTTAAATACTTTTAATTGAATTTTGATATTTTTATTACTGTCTATCTTTTTCAAAATATAATAAGATTTATTATTCTTAATTGATAATTGCTCTTTCTTTACACATTCACTTTGACAATGTATTTTTGACCATAATATCTGATCTTGATTAAATTTATCAGTTAATATCAAATTTATTTTATCAAATTTAAAATAATAATTGTTTGTTATATTATCAATATTGAAAGGATTTAATGACTCATAGTATTTCACATCTTCAATAGAATTAATAAACATAATATTGTTTATACTATCTGAATAATAAATTTTTTTCAGCACTTTGATTTCTGGTTTAAAGCTATATAAAGAATAAAATAAAAGACCAATAAAATTCATAAACATTAATGTCTTAAATAACCTTTGTAAGTAAATATTTTCTAAAAAGTATGGTTTAAGATTATGAATAAAAAATGCAATAAAGTAGGGAGTAAACGCCAATACTGGAAATATAAATCTAAGTTCCTTATGTGCAATAAATGAATGAATTATAAAATAAGGTAAAGTAGTCCAAAAAATAATGTTTTTTATACTTAATGACCAAAAAAAAATCATTGATATAATAATTACAATACTTAATGGTGGAAAGAATTCATAAAGTATAAAAGGAAAGTAATATAATGTTGGTTTTGGATTCCACGAACCACCCCCACATAAATTATTATAAACGCCACATAAAAGAAATTGCAAAGATGCAATTCTATCTTCTAGAAAATTCAAATTCAAGAAATTTTCAAGTTTTATATCATTGGTATTTCCTAAACCCCATGTTGCAATAATTATATCAAACATAACAACAATAAAGATTCCAATAATTGCAGAAAATAAATAGCCAAACTGAAGTAAAGTACTTTTTTTATCAAAAATAAAAAAATATAATAAAATAAAAAATATTGAAACTCCTAAGTTGTATCTAAATACAAATGAAAAACCAAATATGAGCCCCATAAAAAAAGCATTTTTATAATTAAAATTTGTTCTAACTGTAAAATAAAATGCCAAACCAATCATCAAAAATGATATTCCAAAATTTTCTGCTGATGTTCTAGTATGAAAAAAAACAATATAAAAAATTAAAAAGGACAAATACAAATAAATTTTTTTAACAAAACTGTTCTTAAAATGATTTTTAGTCGCCACATAAAAATAATAAGATGAAAAAAAAGCAATTAAAGAAGTTATAATTTTAATAATTTGTGTAATCTTTATTGGATCTTGGAAATTTAAAAAAAATAAAATTTTTGTGATTAAATAATAAAAGAATGGCTGTATCCATGATCTTATTTTTAAACTTGAGTCAATAATAACACTATTATCTTTTATATTTAGA
The DNA here is from genome assembly GCA_902591485.1 of uncultured Alphaproteobacteria bacterium. Taxonomy (GTDB): domain Bacteria; phylum Pseudomonadota; class Alphaproteobacteria; order HIMB59; genus CACPNW01. The sequence continues at coordinate 12,762 of CACJAV010000016.1, read as the reverse complement.
AAACATGGATTAGATTCAAAGCCAAGTTTAAAATTTACAAATTCTAATATGCAAGTTTGTTCATCGGCATTATACCAACCAAGACTATAAAAACTCGATAAAAAATGTAAAATTAAGCTTATAAGAATAACAGTTTTTAATTCTTTTTTTTCATCATTAAAATAATTAGTTATTTTCATAGAACTGCAAAAATTAAATTATTTAAAATATAAATAATAAGAATTATGTCCATTATATTTAAATAAAAAAAATAATTGTAATTCATATTTTTTTATAGATTTCTGGGCAATTTAGAATAATAAATTAAATAATAGGGTGCGTAGCTCAGCGGTAGAGCACTGCCTCGACACGGCAGGGGTCACAGGTTCAATCCCTGTCGCACCCACCAGATATTTATATTTTCAGCTATTGAAATTATAAAATTTGTTATATGTATTAATATATGATCAAATGTTTAATAGTTGCATCTCTCATAGCTTCAATTATTTTTTTAATTATAGACGTAATTTGGTTATCTTATGCTACTAAATCTTTCTATAGACCTTTATTAGGTGATTTAATTTCTGATAAACCAGTTCTATGGGCAGCAGGGTTGTTTTATGTATTATATATGTTTGGCATGGCAGTTATAGTTATTCAACCATGTATAGAGCCCAGTGGCTTAACTAAATCTTTATTCACAGGTTTTATATTTGGTTTAGTTGCATATGGAACTTATAATTTGACCAACATGGCAGTCATTAAAGATTGGTCACCTACTGTAGTTTTTGTTGATATGTTTTGGGGAGGATCTTTAACTGCTGTATCTGCCACAACAGGAATTTATTTAGCAAAAAAAATAGTTCATTTTAACTAATTTATTTCAATCTTTTTATATTGAAATATAATAACTCTTTAAGTATTGGGTATTTTTGAAATTCATTCTTATTTTTTTTAATAAAATTATAAATATTTTTTTCACAAAAATTAATTGTATTTTTTTTACCAATTATACTCAATAAAGTTCTTTTGCCCTGTTTTTTATCTTTGCCAGGTGTTTTTCCTATTTCTTTAAATGAATTTACTTCATCAAATAAATCATCCATAATTTGAAATATTGTCCCAAACAATGAACCATAGCTTTTACTAAATTTAATTCTCTTATTTGTTTCGCCCTTTATAATAAAAGGTGCAGCAAAACAAAATTCAAATAGTTTTCCAGTTTTTTTACCGTACATTTCTATAATTTTTTTTTTACTTAATGTTTTATTTTCATATAATAAATCCAAAGATTGACCGCCAGCTAACCCACTATAGCCACTACATAAAGTTAAATAATTAATTAGTTGCAAATTTTTTTCTTTGCTTATTTTTGTTAAACTTTCTGATAACAATTGAAATGCAAAATCATGTAAAGCATCACCAGCTAAAATAGCAGTTGCTTCACCATATTTTTTATGAGTGCTTAGCTTTCCTCTTCTAAAATCATCATTATCCATACTTGGAAGATCATCATGAATTAAGGAGTATGAATGTATAGATTCTATCGAAGATGAAATTATCATAGCATTTTTTGTTGATAAATTTACAATTTTAGACGACTCAGACACCAAGAAGGTTCTTATTCTTTTACCTCCATTCATAGAGCTATATTTCATTGCTTTTGCTAACAAACTATTATCAAGTTTTTTTTGCAATATTTTATTGTAAAATTTGTCAAATTTTAACTTGTTGAGATCTATTAACCTATTTATGTTCATAACTGTTTTTTATATTTGTTTTAATCTCTAAATTATTTATTACAATAAACTAATTAAAATATGAGAATCGAAGAAGAAATTAAACTTGACTATTCAGATGTTCTTTTTAGGCCTAAAAGAAGCACATTAAAAAGTAGAAGGGAAGTCAATCTAAATAGAAAATATAAATTTAAGCACTCCAAACTAAGCTGGGAAGGAGTCCCAATCATTGCTTCTAATATGGATGGTGTTGGAGAAGTTGGTATTTCAAAAAAATTAGCATCATTTAAAATGATGACAGCACTTACTAAGCAGCATGATAATAAAGAAATAAATAATTTACAGAAAACCAACTCCATTCACAATTTTGTAGCTTTAAGTTGTGGAACTAGCAAAGATAGCTATTCAAGATTAAATAAGCTACTTAAAAAATATCCTAAATTTAAATTTATTTGCATAGACGTAGCAAATGGATACTCTGAAAACTTCAGTCATTTTGTAAGTGAGGTTAGAAAGAAATATCCAACAAAAACAATAATAGCTGGAAATGTTGTTACTGCTGATATGACTCAAGAACTTGTATTAAGTGGTGCAGATATTGTAAAAGTGGGGATTGGCCCTGGAAGTGTTTGTACAACAAGAATACAAACTGGTGTTGGTTACCCTCAATTAAGTGCGGTGCTAGAATGTGCTGACGCGGCACATGGACTTGGAGCACATATAATTGCTGATGGAGGTTGCACAAGTCCAGGAGATGTAGCTAAAGGATTTGGTGCAGGTGCAGATTTTGTAATGTTAGGTGGAATGCTTGCTGGACACAAAGAGGGTGGTGGAAATATAATTAAGCATAACGGTAAAAGTTATATCGAATTTTATGGCTCCAGTTCAGAGGAAGCTAATGAAAAACACTATGGAGGCCTTGCAAATTATAGATCATCAGAAGGTAAAAAAGTAAGAATTCTTTTTAGATCATCTTTAGAAAAAACTGTCAAAGATATTTTAGGAGGTATTAGAAGTAGTTGTACTTATGTAGGTGCACCAACTTTAAAACAACTTAGTAAATGCACTACTTTTGTTAGAGTAAATAATCAATATAATGATGTTTTTGGCAAAGTTTAATTAATAGCCTATAGCTAAACCATCTTTCCTTGGGTCAGAACCTGCAATTAAAATGCCCTCCTTTCTGTCAATAATAATTCCTTGCCCCCCTCCGATTCCATCTTCTTCAATTTGAATATCATGTCCAAGATTTGATAGACCTTTAATTAAATTTTCAGAAAATGATTTTTCAATTTTGAGTTTACCGTTTAATGCAAATGCTCTTTGAGTATTTATTGCCTCTTGCATACTCATTTCAAATTCAAAAATATTCTGTAAAACATGTGATTGACCAATTGGTTGATATTGACCTCCCATTACACCATACGACATTACAGTTTGATTTTGTTTATTTGTTAGTAACCCTGGTATAATTGTATGCAAGGGTCTTTTATTAGATTCAATGCAATTTGGATGTCCTTCTTCTAATCTAAAGTTAACGCCACGGTTTTGAAATAATACACCAGAATTTTCAGAACAAATACCACTTCCAAAGGCATGACAAATAGAATTTATAAATGAAACAGCATTTAAGTCATTATCTACAACTGTCAAATAAACTGTTTCAGGATGGGAAGTTACATAAGTTTTTTTTGAATTATATACTTTATCTAAGCTTATTTTATTTATCATTTTATTAATATTTTTTTCACTCAACAATTGTTCAAAATCAAAATTTGAAAAGTTAGGATCTCCAAGAATAGCTTCCTTTAATTCAAAGCATACTTTTGTAACTTCTGCTTGAATATGAAATCTTTGAATATCCAAAGAAAAAACATTTTTCCAATCAAATTTTTCTAATAATTTCATCATTAAGTGCACTATTACACCTGGTCCATTTGGTGGGCATTGATGTATATAACTTTCTTTGTAATTTGAAATTAATGTATCAGAAATGATTGTTTTTTGATTATAAAAGTCTTCTTCAGTATGTGTTCCGCCAAGTCTATTTAAACTTTTTACCATATCATTAGCTATACTACCCTCATAAAATCCTTTAGCACCTTTTTGACCGATTGTTTTCAGGGTATTTGCTAATTTTGCATTTTTATATTTGGAGGCAAACTTAGGAGCTTTATCATTAATTAAAAATTCTTTTCTAGTAATTTTATTTCTTCTCAATTTTTCTTCATTTTTTTCCCAATGATATGCCTCAATTTCATGAACAGGAAATCCATCTCTTGCGTATATTTCAGCTGTTTTGAACAATTGTTCAAAATTTAATTTTCCAAACTTTTTATGCATTGTATACCATGCATCTACTGCCCCTGGTATTGTAACTGAATGAGGACTTAAAAGTCCTATTTGGTCAATTTTATTTTTTTTAAAAAAATTTAGGTTAGCATTTTTTGGGTTTATGCCAGAACCATTAAATGAAACTGGCTCATTATTTTCCATTTTAACTATTGCAAAACAGTCTCCTCCTATTCCAGTAGAGCCTGGCTCAACCACAGATAATACGGCGGAAGCAGCAATTGCAGCATCAACTGCATTACCTCCAATTTTGAGTATATCTAATGCCTCTTGAGAACTTAGAGGTTGTGAAGTCGCTACCATTGCGTTATTTGCAAGTATATTTGATCTTCCTTTTTCGTAAATCTTTCGCATATTAAGCTATTTTTAATATATGTTTGACAAACTAAAGCATAGAATTTAATAGCAATTTTATTATGAAAGTTAGATGCTCATTAAAATCGGCAAAAACCAGAGATAAAGACTGCAAGCTCGTTAGAAGAAAAGGCAGAATTTATGTTATTAATAAAAAAAATCCCAGAATGAAGGCTCGCCAGGGCTAATAATTTTCTGCGATATATTTCTCAGCTTCTAGAGCAGCCATACAACCCATCCCTGCAGCAGTTACTGCCTGTCTAAATATCTTATCTTTTACATCTCCAGCAGCATAAACACCTTTAATATTTGTCTCTGTACTATCAGGTTTTGTAATAATATAATTTTCATTATCCATTTTTATTTTATTTTTAAATAAAGAAGTTGCGGGATCATGCCCTATAGCAATGAATGCTCCTGTTGCATAAATAATTTTTTCAGCATTATCATTAACATTCCTTAGCTTCACTTCTTTAAGTGAAATAGGTTCATTTGCACCAATAAATTCATCAACAACATGGTTCCAGATTACATCTATTTTTGGATGTTTAAAAAGTCTTTCTTGAAGGATTTTTTCTGCACGTAATTTATCACGTCTATGAACTAAAGTTACTTTTGAAGCAAAGTTTGTTAAATAAAGAGCTTCTTCAACAGCACTATTTCCACCACCCACTACAATTATATTTTGATCTTTAAAAAAGAAGCCATCGCAAGTTGCGCAAGCAGAAATTCCAAAGCCTTTAAATTTATTTTCAGATTCTAAATTTAACCATCTTGCTTGAGCTCCTGTTGCAATAATTATCGATTTAGCAATGAATTCCATCCCTGAATCAGTTTCAGCATTAAAAGGATTTTTATCAAGTTCAACCTTATTTACTATATCGTGATGAAATTCTGTTCCAACTTTTAAAGCTTGTTCTTTCATTTGTTCCATTAGCCAAGGACCTTGTATCACATCTTCAAATCCGGGATAGTTTTCGACGTCGGTTGTAATTGTTAATTGTCCCCCAGGTTCTAATCCTGATACAAGGTGAGGTTTTAAATTTGCTCTAGCTGCATAAATTGCTGCTGTGTATCCAGCTGGACCTGAACCAATGATCAGTACGTCTGTCTCTATTTTTTTTGTCATTTAATAAATATTGTATAAATTAGTCAAATTTCAACTGGCCAGTCTGTTTCAAAGGAGACATAATTAATTTGAATACAACGTCTCTCCTTTTTTATTTCTTTCAACTCAAGTCCATGCCAAGTATCATCACCTGAAGAAAAAAAATAACCATTATTATTTAAATACTTTATTGTTTTTACTAATTTAAAATCTTTATCGTAAAGATCAGTGCCTAGATTTTCAGACTCATTGTATGGGTTAGCCCAAATCATCATAGTCATAAGTTTTTCAGGTATATCTTTATGAGGTTTTAACCAGAAACCCTTCTTATCACCTATGATTTCAAGTCTTACAAAAGAATTACTCAAATCTTTATTCAATAAATTACCAATTTTTTTATAGATATCTTTTTTTTGAAGCTCATTAATAACTTTTGTTAAATTTGGATAAAATTTACAATTTTCTAAATCTAAAAATAATCTTAATTTACCATCTAGTCCTTGTCCAGTGTGGTCAGCTGCTCTTGTGCCATCATAAGCTCGATTACCATTTGGAATATTTGAATAAGAAATTTCATCTAATGTTTTAGTGTCTAAACAGTTTGATATTTCCCAATGCTTAAAAGGAAAGTCTACTGAGCTTAAATTATCTAAGTTCATAAATTGTCTTCTATTATTCTTTTTTTAATAATGCTACCAATTCTTTCTGATTCATTCAATAGATTGTATTGCCAATTTGCTAATTGATTAACTTTGTCTATGTCCCTTGTTATGCCTAAGTTTTTAAATTCATCATGAAATCTAGATATTCGCATACTTTTTCTTTTAAAAGGCAAATGGAAAATATAAATAGGTCTTCCCGATACTGCAGCCTCGCTAATCATAGAAGTTGAGTCAGAGGTAACAATAAAAAAAGATGATATTTGAATAGAATCTTCGTAAGGATTTTCACCCTCACCGTTCCAAATATTAGCAATTTTACTTAATTTTTCACTAATTGTATTTTTTACTAGATTGGAAGTTCTTCTAGAAGTAATTATTTGTAATTCTAAACTACTGTGATTCTTTTTTAATTCTAAAAGTTTGTTACATAGTTTATTTGCTTCTTTATTTCCAAAATGATAGTGTTGATTATCTCCACCAATAATACAAGTTAATAATTTTGAATTATTATTTTTATTGTTATTTGCAAAGTGATGAAGTGCTCCAATAGAATTTAATACATTATCCCCATAAAAATTGTCGTGATTTGGGCTAATTATATAATTAAAATGTTTTGCTGCAATCTTAGGATTTTGTATATGTATGTTTATGATTCTATTAAATTTTTTTTTACAGTAAATAGAAAAGTAGACACTTTTTCTTCCACAAGAAACTATTATATCAGGTTTTTCATCACTAGGAATTTTGTTTTTAAATATCCATTCGTATATTGGTAAAATGCCAGGTTGCAGTTTATTCCAAGGGAAAATAAGATCTGTTTTTATTTGTTTAATATTATTACTCAGTTGTTTTGATAAACCAATGACTTGACTCACCATACCTTGGGACCCATCAGTCACAGCCCATATTTTAAGTTTTTTAGATTTCAAACGTACTTTACTGATATAATTGTATAGGATTTTTGTCCTTTAGGGCTATTAATTTCTACGACGTCATCAATTGATTTATTAATAAGACCCCTTGCAAGAGGGCTATTTACTGAAAGTTTATTATTTTTAATGTCAGATTCATATTCTCCAACTATTTGATATGTTGCTTTTTCTCCAGTATCATCATCTTCAATTTCGACTGTTGCTCCAAACTTTATATCATCTCCTTCTAAACTTTTTACATCAATTACTTCTGCACGGCTAACAGCACTTTCTAGATCTAAGATTTTACCCTCTATTAAGCTTTGCTGTTCTTTTGCATATTGATACTCTGCATTTTCTGATAAATCACCATGACTTCTAGCTTCAGCAATTGCTTGTATTATATTTGGCCTATCTTCATTAATTAATTTTTTTAGATCTTTTTGAAGATTATCATATCCATTTGCTGTCATTGGTATTTTATTCATAAAACTATGATGATATATTTTTTTTTTAAGTCAATATATTTAGGATAAATCTTGTAAACTTTTAACTTTTAAGGAATTTTTTTTCAGGTGTTCTATGGTGTCTACAGCAATTTTCGCTCCTCGAATAGTTGTATAATATGGAATATTGTAAGTCAGTGAGGTCCTCCTAATGCTATAACTATCTCTAATAGATCCTTGAGTTTTCGTGGTATTAATAACTAAATCAATTTGATTTTCTTTAATTGCATCAACAATATGTGGACCTCCTTCTTTAACTTTATTAATTGTTTCAACATTTAAATTATTGTCATTTAAAAACTTTGAAGTACCTTTAGTTGCAACAATTTTAAAATTTAAATCTAATAATTTGTTAGCAATTTCTAAAATATATTTTTTATTCTGGTCATCAATTGAAATAAATACCTTACCTGTAGAGGGTAAAATAGTGCTACATGCAATTTGACTTTTTGCAAAAGCGGATAAAAAAGTACTATCAATACCCATTACTTCACCAGTCGATTTCATTTCAGGGCCAAGTACTAAATCAACACCATCAAATTTATTAAAAGGAAACACAGACTCTTTAACATTATAAGTTTTCAAATCTTTGATGTTTAGCTTTTTAAGGATATCTTTTAACAGATCACCAGTCATTACTTTAGCTGCTATTTTAGCAATAGGTATACTTCTTGCTTTTGCAACGAATGGAACAGTTCTGCTTGCCCTCGGGTTTACTTCTAAAACATATACTTCATTATTTTTTATTGCTAATTGCGTGTTCATCAAACCAACCACTTTAATTTCTGCTGCTATTTTTGATACCCATTCTATAATAGTATTTTGGATTTCTTTTGAAATTGAAAAAGGCGGCAAAGAGCAAGCACTATCACCAGAATGGATTCCTGCCTCCTCAATGTGTTCCATTAATCCAGCAACAAAAATTTCTCCCTTACCATCTCTAATAATGTCTACATCAACTTCAGTTGCATTTTCAAGATATTGGTCGACCAAAATAATATTATTTGATGAAACTTCCAGAGCACTTTTTGTAAACTCTGCAAGATGTTTTTCGTTGTAAGCGATTTCCATCGCCCTTCCTCCTAAAACATATGAAGGTCTAACTAATACAGGATATCCAATTTCATTAGCTATAGAAGTTGCTTCTTTTAAATTTTTTGCAAAACCATTTTTGGGTTGTTGAATATTTAATTGACTAAGAGTTTCACTAAATCTATCTCTGTCTTCAGCTAAATCTATTGCTTCTGTTGTTGTTCCAAGAATTTTCATACCCTGATTTTCAAGTTCATTTGCAATCTTAAGAGGTGTCTGCCCTCCAAACTGTACAAATATTCCAAGAACTTCTCCAACTTCATCTTCTTTTTTATAAATTTCTAAAACACTTTCAGTTGTTAGAGGCTCAAAATATAATCTGTCAGCAGTATCATAGTCAGTTGATACAGTTTCAGGATTGCAGTTAATCATTATTGTTTCAATACCCTTTTCTCTAAGCGCATAAACAGCATGTACGCAACAATAATCAAATTCAATTCCTTGACCAATTCTATTAGGCCCACCTCCTAAAATGATCACTTTTTTATTTCTAGTAGGATTTGACTCACAGAATGGTTTATTATGAAAATTCCAATCATAACTTGAATAAAGGTAGGGTGTTTTAGAGCTAAACTCACCAGCACAGGTATCTACAAGTCTAAATATAGGTCTAATATTATTTTGATGTCTAAATTTTCTAATTTCATTTTCTGAAATATTTTTAATTTTTGCAATTTTTTTATCAGTGAAGCCATTATGTTTGGCCAAGAGAATATTTTCTTTTGAAAATTCATTTTCTTGAATTAACTTTTCAATTTCAATAATCTTTTTAAGTTGATAGATAAACCATTTGTCATATTTTGTTATGTTATTTATTTCATCTTGATCAATTCCAAGACGAAGAGCATGCCCGATTGTTAACAATCTTTGTGATGATTGAATTTTTAAATCATCAAGAATTGTTTGTTTACTCGTAGTATGATTTTGTGGAATATCTAGACCATCTAAACCATATTCAAGAGAACTAAATCCTTTTTGTAGACTTTCATTAAATGACCTTCCTATACTCATTGTCTCACCGACTGATTTCATAGAGGTGGTCAAATTGGAGTCAGCCCCACTAAATTTTTCAAAAGTAAATCTTGGAATTTTTGTGACAACATAATCAATGGTTGGCTCAAAACTTGCAGGTGTTGTTTTTGTAATATCATTCTTTAATTCATCTAGTGAATAGCCCACTGCTAATTTTGCAGCAATTTTTGCAATTGGAAAACCTGTTGCTTTTGAAGCTAAAGCAGAGGATCTACTCACTCTAGGATTCATTTCAATAACATTTATTTCTCCATCCTCGGGGTTGATGGCAAACTGAACATTTGATCCACCTGTATCTACGCCAATCTTTTGCAAAACTTTAATGCTTGCATTTCTTAAGACTTGATACTCTTTATCTGTTAAAGTTAGTGAAGGTGCTACCGTTATACTGTCACCAGTATGAACACCCATAGGGTCAATATTCTCAATAGAACAAATTATTATACAATTGTCTTTATGATCTCTCACAACTTCCATCTCAAACTCTTTCCAGCCTGAAACTGATTTTTCAATCAAAATTTGATTTGTTGGACTTGCATTAAGTCCTCTTTGACATAATTCAGAGAATTCTTCATCAGTATAAGCGACTCCCCCACCTGTTCCCCCTAAAGTAAAACTTGGTCTAATAACCAAAGGTAATTTTAATTTCTTTTTTACCTCTATTGCTTTTGTTAATTTCTCTACAATGACGCTCTCTGGACATTTTAATCCAATTTCTCTCATTGCATCTTTAAATTTTTGCCTATCTTCTGCAAGTTCTATTGCATCAGGATTAGCACCAATCATCTTTACTTTATTTTTTTTAAGTATTCCTGATTTTGCAAGTTCCATAGAGACATTTAAGGCAGTTTGACCACCCATGGTTGGCAATAAAGCATCAGGTTTCTCTAACTCTATTATTTGCTCTACAAACTCTTTTGTAATTGGCTCAATATACGTTTTATCAGATAAATCTGGATCAGTCATTATGGTTGCGGGATTTGAGTTCACTAGAACTACTTTATAACCTTCTTCTTTAAGAGATTTGCAGGCCTGAGCACCAGAATAGTCAAACTCACACGCTTGTCCTATAACAATTGGCCCCGCTCCAATTATTAATATTTTTTTTATATCCTGTCTTTTAGGCATGATTTTTAATTAATTTGTAAAATTCTTTAAAGAGATATGCACTGTCATGAGGTCCAGGACTTGCTTCTGGATGATACTGTACACTAAATACTGGTAGAGTTTTGTGCCTTGTACCTTCATTTGATCCATCAAATAAAGATACATGCGTTTCTTCAACTTCATTTGGCAAGCTTGCTCTATCAACTTCAAAACCATGATTTTGTGATGTTATTTCAACAGTATTATTAATTAAATTTTTTACAGGTTGATTTGCACCTCTATGACCCTGGTACATTTTTTTTGTTTTTGCACCGAGGGCAAGATTTATTAATTGATGGCCAAGGCAAATACCAAAAATAGGAATTTCAAGGTTAATAAGCTCTTTAATTGTTGGAAGTATCAATTTTATAGTAGCATCAGGATCTCCAGGCCCATTTGATAAAAAGATACCTTTTGGTTTTTTATTTAAAATTTCTTTTATATTCGTTACAGCTGGCAATATTGTAGGATTAAAATTTAAATTTTTTAAGTTCCTTAAAATATTTTGTTTAATGCCAAAATCTAAACAAACAATTGGAAAGTTTTCAAAACTTTCTTTTTCAATATCTGTTTTCCATAAGCCATGATCCCACTTATAAAATTTTTTTGTAGAAACTAGAGTTGCAAGATCCAAATTTTCAAGCCCATTCCATTGTTTTAATTGTTTTTGCAAATCTTCTAAACTTTGATTTTTTTTACCAAAATGAATTAATGCTACTTTTTTTGCACCCTCTAAAGATAATTTTCTAGTTAAGTATCGAGTATCAATACCTGTAATTGCAGGAATATTATTATTTTTTAAAAAAGAATTTAAACTATCTTGTGCTCTCCAATTTGAATAATGGTCTAGACTTTGATTGATAACGCAACCTTCAGCATAAATTTTTGATGACTCTAAATCTTCATTATTTGTTCCAACAATACCTATATGAGGAAAAGTAAAAGTAATAATCTGTTTTGCATATGATGGGTCTGTCAAAGTTTCTTGATAGCCTGACTGAGATGTATTGAAACATAATTCTGCGACAACTGATTTAATGGCTCCTAAGCCATCACCCCACAATATTTCACCATCATCGAAAATTAAAGCAGCTGAAGGAGGGCGTAAGTGTTGATTTTTAATAATATCCCGCAGCATTATTTGTTAAGAAATGATGGTTTACTAGGCATTTTGAAAACTTTAGTCAAGGATTAGTTGAAATTGTTAATAACAGTTATAATAGTGATAAAAATAAATTTAACCGATTCTAACAGGTAGATAATTATGAGTTTAAGAAACAATATTGATGAGGATTATAAAAAAGCAATAAAAAACAAAGAGCAAGATAAGACCAATACTCTTAGATTAATAAAAAGCGCTATAAAAGATAAAGATATATCATCTAGATCTAATGAAAGCAGAGAAGGAATTAGTGATCAAGAAATACTATCACTTTTGATCAGCTTGATTAAACAGAGAAAAGATTCGATAGAGCAATTTCAAAAAGCTAGAAGAGATGATTTAATAAAAAATGAACAAAGTGAAATTGACGTAATAAATCAATATTTACCTAAGCAAAAATCTGAGGATGAAACTATAGCAATTGTTGATGAATTAATTAAAAAACATAACTTAGAAAATTTAAAAGATATGGGTAAGCTTATGGGTTTTGTTAAAAAACATTACCCTGGAGAAGTAGATATGGGATTGGTGGGTAAAATTGCAAAATCTAAACTTGGAAATTAATGGCCTTTAATAAGATTGATTTAGATAATATAAAATCAAAAATTCTTATTTCGGAAGAGTTAGATAAAAAAACCAAAGTAATTAAAAAGGGAAAAGATTTTTGGTGTTGCTGTCCATTTCATAATGAAAAAACTCCTTCATGTAAAATAAATGAT
>CACJAV010000015.1 GCA_902591485.1 uncultured Alphaproteobacteria bacterium | reverse complement strand
GCTTTTAGTGCTTTAGATCCATTAATTAGAAGTGATATGCAAAGCCAACTGATTGAATTGCAGGCAAAATTAAAAAAAACTATTGTATTCATAACTCATGATCTGGATGAATCCTTAAGACTAGGAGATCATATTGGAATTTTAAATGGTGGAAGATTAGTTCAAGCTGGAACTCCAGAGGAAATAATCATGAACCCTGCAGATGATTATGTTGAGGCATTTGTCAAGGATGTTAATAGAGCTAAAGTTCTAAGGGCAAAAACTGTGATGGTAAAAGCAAATGAATTTAATGCTAAAGATTTAAAATTAGCTGAAGTATTTAAAGTTGATGAAGGCTCCTATATTGAACAATTCTTACCAAAAGTTTTAGCAGATAGATGTACGATAATGGTTGTAGATAAAATGGGTGACACCAAAGGCTACATTACCGAAAAGGAATTAGCTGTATCGCTCAGTAAAGATGCTCATAATATAAGATAATCTTTTTTAGCTTCATGCTTTTAAAAAATAAAAAGTTTGTAATATCTGCTGCAGGTGATGGAATAGGTTTTGCAATTTCTAAATTGATTATTGAAAATGGAGGTATTGTTTATTTATCTGACATTGATCAAAAAAAAATAAATAAAATACAAAAAAACAAAAAATTTAAAAATAAAATATTTGCTACTCAACTTGATGCAAATCATCATAAATTGGTTAAAGAATATATATCAAAATTAAAAATAAAAAAAATTGATGGATTGATAAATAATATTGGTATTGCAGGCCCAACAAAATATCTTGAAAAAATTTCTATTGATGAATGGAAATCTACTATTGAAACTAATTTAACTAGTCATTTTTATTTTACAAAATACTTAATACCTCTACTAAAAAAAAATAAATCAGGCTCAATTATAAACTTATCCTCCACCGCAGGATTATTTGGTTTTCCTCAACGTACCCCATATGCAGCAAGTAAATGGGCAATTATTGGATTAACTAAAAGTTTAGCTATGGAACTTGGGAAATATAAGATTAGAGTAAATGCTATTTGTCCAGGCTCAGTAAAAGGTGAAAGAATGCAAAGAGTCATTAATGCTAAAGCAAAACTATTGAAAACCACATCTTTAAAAATTAAAAAAGAATTTGAGTCGATGACTTCTATGTCATCTTTTGTATCTAAAGAAGATATAGCTTCTATGATAATCTTTCTTTTAAGTGATCATGCGACAAATATTTCAGGACAATCTATTGCAATTGATGGAAATACTGAAAGAATGATTTAGTGAAAAAAAATTTTGATTACATAATCATTGGTGCTGGCTCAGCAGGATGTGTACTTGCAAACAGACTTTCCAGTGAAAATAAAAATTCTGTGTGTTTATTGGAGTCTGGACCTAAAAGCAATATTTGGAAAGTTGAAATGCCAAGTGCACTTTTGTACACAATGCACGATCCAAAATATAATTGGAAATATTATTCTGAGCCGGAACCTTATCTTAATAATAGAAGAATATTTTGTCCAAGAGGAAAAATGATTGGGGGATGTTCTGCTCACAATGGAATGGTTTTTGTAAGAGGTAATCCGCTTGATTTTGAGAGATGGGCATCATATGGACTTCCAAAATGGAGCTACAAAAATGTATTACCTTATTTTAAAAAATTAGAGACTTGGTCTGGTGGAGAGAATTTATATAGAGGTGGTAGCGGTCCTCTAAAAGTTAATAGATCAAAAATTGATGGAGCCTTTCCATTATTTAACTCTTTAATTAAAGCTGCTGCTGAGGCTGGTTATGAAACTTTTGAAGACTCAAATGGTTTTAAGCAAGATGGTTTTGGAACTTTTGATGTTACTATTGATGGTGGTAAGAGACAAAGTGTAGCTAAAGCTTATCTTGATGGTATTAAAAACTCAAATAATATTCAAATTGAACACAATACAGATGTTCTTAAAATTATTTTTGAAAATAAAAAGGCTATAGGTGTTGAAATAAAAGCAAAGGGGAAAGTTGATAAGTACTTTTGTAATAAGGAAGTTATTTTATCGGCTGGTTCTATTAACTCTCCAAAAATACTTCAATTATCAGGAGTGGGGGATCCAACAGTTATCAAAGAACATGGAATTGATATTATTCATAATTTGCCAGGTGTTGGAAAGAACTTACAAGATCATCTTGAAATATATATTCAGCATAAGTCGTTAAAAAAAGAAACATTGTATAACCTATCTACTAATTATCTTAGTCAAGCTATAGAAGGAATGAAATGGTTTCTATTTAAAAAAGGCATGTTAACATACTCACATCTTGAAGTTGGGGGTTTTGTTAAAACATCAGATGAGTATAAACATCCAAATATACAACTACACTTTTTTCCATCCCTAGTTATAAATCACGGATTAACCAACCCTTCTTTTGACGGTTTTCAATTTCATGCTAGTCCAAATAGACCTAAAAGTAGAGGTTTTGTTGAAATTAAATCAAATAATTATTTAGATGATCCAAAAATTCAATTCAATTATCTCCAAGATGAAGAAGATTTAAAACAAATGAGAGATAGTGTTAAAATTGCTAATAAAATATTTAGTCAAGATAGTATGAAGAAATACCTTGGAGAGCAGATAAGGCCTGGGTATGATGCTACCGAAGAAGAGATTGATAATATTATTCGTGAAACTGGTGATACAGCTTATCATCCATCCTGCACTAATAAAATGGGTGTTGATCAAATGTCTGTTGTCGATGAAGAGACTAGAGTTCATGGTATTGAAAATTTAAGAGTAATCGACTCATCTATCATGCCGGATATTTTAAGCGGTAATTTAAATGCAGGTACTATTATGATAGCAGAAAAAGCTGCTGATATGATTTTGGGTAAAGAAGAATATCCAATCGAAGCATCATTTTATTCTTAATCGTTATAAACTAGGAAAAGATATAATTGTGGTTGCTATAGTTGATAAAAATTTAATTTATAAAAATTAAATTTTTCTTAGGGTCCACCCATATCTCTCAGAGTAATATGCATTTGCATTATCAATTGACTCAAAGTTTTTTTCTGAGTCTAATGATTTTTCAATAACTTTATTTTCTAGAGATGTATTTTTTAGGCTTTTGTCCGAACTATCTTTTTCTGTTTTTTGAATTTTATTATTCATAATTTACATATTTTACAAAAATATTAATTATGCAATAAAATAAAGGAAAATAAAGGTAAATCTTGTAAAATTAGTATTTATATATTATGTAATTTTGTAAATATTGTAAATTTATGGAAATAAGCGAAATATCAAATATCGGCTCTAAGATCAGAAAAGAGAGAAGATCTCGAGGATTTTCTCAATCCGAGTTATCTAAAAAATTAGATATATCAGCTAGTTATTTAAATTTATTAGAAAGTGGAAGAAGAACAATCACAGTCCCGCTTTTAATTAAAGTAGGTAATGAATTAGGTCTGTCTCTTAAGGATCTTACACTTGAGAGCAATCAAAGAGTTTTATCTGATGTAATGGATGTATTGAGTAACGAAATGTTTGAAGATCTAGATATTACGAATCAAGAAACAACAGAATTTATCAGTTCGAACCCAAATATTGCAAAAGCTTTATTGACGCTAAATGATGCCCATAAATCTTTTAAAGAAGACATGCAAAATAGATTAGAGTCTATGGATGTTAGTTCTACTGTAGTAGAAAATCCTAGTCGTCTACCAGTTGAAATTGTATCAGATTTTTTACAAGACAATAAAAACTACTTTCATCAAATAGAGTTAGCAGCTGAAATAATTAGAAAAAACGCTGGCCTAGAAATAGGGCACAATATTGGCTCAGGATTAAAATTAACTAATTACTTGCAAGATAAACATAAGGTATCTGTTGAGATTGTTCCAGCAAGTGAAGAATTAAAATCAGTTAGGAAATTTGATAATGCAAATAAAAAGTTACAGTTATCAGAAATGCTTACCTATACCTCAAGAAACTTTCATTTGGCATATCAAGTAGCTTTTATTGAGTCAGAAGATATAATTCAAGAAATTATAAATGCAAACAATGTAGACTCTGAAGAAGTTAAACCTTTATTGACAATTTCACTATTAAACTATTTTGCATCTGCAATTCTTATGCCTTATGATGATTTTTTGGCAAATGCAAAAAAAAATAAATACGATATTGAGATATTAATGCATCATTACGCATGCAGTTTTGAGCAAGTAACTCATAGATTAACTAATTTACAAAAACCTGGTAATGAAGGTGTTCCTTTTCATTTTCTAAAAACTGATATAGCAGGAAATGTTTCCAAAAGATTTTCTTTATCTGGTATTCATATTCCTCGGCATGGAGGATCTTGTCCTCGTTGGAATGTTTATATAGCTTTTTTAAATCCAGGAAAAATTCATCCTCAAATATCAAGAATGCCAGATGGTAAAGTATATTTTTGTATAGCTCGTGCTTTTGAAAAAGGTATTGAAAAACATGGCATGCCTAAAAGTTTCGTATCAATTGGTCTAGGATGTGATGTTAAATATGCAAAAGATCTAATTTATTCAGAAGGAATGGATATTGAAAATAAAAAATTACAAACACCAATTGGCGTTTCTTGTAGAATATGTCCTCGCATAGAATGTCAGCAAAGAGCTTTTCCACCTATCGACAAAGAATTAAAATTAAATGTGAATTTTCGGGGCACAAGCCCTTATGTGACGCTTTAAATTTTTACTAACATTTTACCAATATTTTTGCCATTTAATAGGTCAACAAAAGCTCTAGGGGCGTTATCAATACCTTCATAAATTGTTTCTTTTGTAACTATTTCTTTATTAGAAAGCCATTTAATCATATCACTTTGAAAATTGTTTGTATCATCTTCATGGTCAAAAATTAAAAAAGCCTTTTATTGTTAATCTTTTTACTAATACATGGGCCATATTTTTTAATCCTTGAGGGGGCGTAGTTGAATTCATTTGTGAAATTCTTCCACAAATAACAATTCTGCCATAATTTTTCATTCTAAATATTGCAGCTTCCAGAAAGTCACCTCCAACATTATCAAAATATAAATCAAAACCCTCAGGCATGAGTTCTTTTAACTTTAAGACTAAATTTTCTGTTTTTTTATAATTAAAAGCATGATCAACTTTTAATTCATTTTTTAACCAATCCACTTTTTCATCAGATCCAGTACTTGCAACAACCTTACATCCATTTAATTTTGCAATTTGACATACTAAAGATCCAACACTGCCACCAGCTGAAGATACTAATACAGTCTGATTTTTTTGAAGTTTTCCTATTTTGTATAGACCTATATATGCTGTATGACCATTCATTCCAAGCGGACCTAAAAATGACTGTAATGGGAAATTAGAGTTTGATATTTTTTTTAAATTATTATCTGAGTCTGTAAACTTATCTCTCCATCCACAATTATTCAAAACATGATCACCAATATTTAATTTGCTTGAATTAGTTTCTTTTACTATGCCTATAGCTGCTCCTTCCATTGGTTCTCCAATCTCAAAAGGATCTTTATAATTTTTCTTTTCTGTCATTCTTGCTCGCATATATGGATCAACAGAAATCCATATATTTTCGACCAATACATTTTGTTCATCTGATAAATTTATTTCTTTTTCTTTTATTATGAAGTCATCCAATGTAGGCAAACCTACTGGTATATAATTTTTTAGTGCAATAAATTTACTTTTTTCATTCATTTTATAATTTATATTTCTTTAATAATTTTTGTAAATCAATTAAAAAATTGTCTCTTAGGTTTGATAAATTTTCAATAGATTTATTTTTGGATTGTATTTTTGTTCCTTGGATAATTTTTTTCTTAAGATTATCAGTTAATTTTGGCGCCTTCAGTTTAGTCCATGGTAACTTTAATGCAGGTCCGAATTGTTCAAGCATATGTTTCATACCTGATTCTCCGCCAGCTAAATGAAAAGTCAAAAAAGTACCCATTAATGACCACCTAAGACCAGGTCCATAAATAATTGCATCATCCAGGTCTTTAGTGGATGCATAACCTTCATTAATGATATGCAATGATTCTCTCCACATAGATTCTTGTAATCTATCTGATAGATAACCAGGTAACTCTTTTTTTAATGTAAGGGTTTTCATACCAATTTTGGAGTAAAATCTATTCGCTTTTAAAATATTTGCTTTAGTTGTTTTTTTCCCAGGCACTAGCTCAACCAATGGTAGAAGATAGACCGGATTAAAAGGATGGGCTATTAATACTCTTTCTGGATTTTTTGCTTGAGCTTGTATTTTTGATGGCAAAAGACCAGATGAACTTGATGCTATGATTGCTGATTTAGAGGCACTTAAACTGATATCTTTTATAACTTTTGTTTTTAACTTTTCATTTTCAGGAGCATTCTCTTGTATTAAACCTACATTTTTGACTGCTTCTTGAACTGAATTGCAAAAAAATAATTGTTTTTCTAAATTAATTTTTTTGGCATAAAATCTTTCTAAAGTTTTTGAGGTTCTTTTTATCTCATTTAGTAAAAATTTTTTTTGTTTTTTACTTGGATCAAATACTTTAACTTTTTTTTTATTAAATAAAAATCTTATAATCCATCCTGTACCAATTACACCAGTTCCAATAACTGCAATAGTATCCTGAGAGTCTTGCACTTTTAAAATTGTTTCTTTAAGTTCAATTTTTTTCTTGCTTCTTCAGGATTAAGAATTTTTGCACCAAGATCATTTATTATTCTTGCAGATTTTTCAACTAGTTGTGCATTAGTGGCTAGCACACCTTTTTCTAAATATAAATTATCTTCTAATCCAACTCTAACATTACCACCTAAAATTACAGATTGCGCCACCATAGGCATTTGATGTCTCCCAATTCCAAATCCAGCCCAGTTGGCTCCTTCTGGAATCATATCAGCCATTACTTTCATTGAGGCGGTTGTTGCTGGCGCACCCCAAGGAATTCCTAAACAAATCTGATAGAGAGGAGGGGAATCAACCAATCCTTCTTTATACAGTTGATTAGCAAACCATAGGTGACCCATTTCAAAAGCTTCCATTTCAGGTTTAATGCCTAATTCTTGCATTTTTTTTGCTGCAGCTCTTAATTGAACAGGTGTGTGAATAAAGGTCATATTAGTATCACCAAAATTAAGAGAACCGCAATCAAGTGTACATATTTCTGGTAATAACTCTTCAACATGTTCAAGTCTCTCTAACGCATGAATCATATCCGTATTGGGACCTACTGGATTAAGAGGGTCTTTTCCTTCACCAACTTCAAAATCACCACCCATGCCTGTTGTAAAATTTATTATTACATCAGTGTCTGAAGATCGAATTCTATCCGCTACTTCCTTATAATATTCTAGTTTTCTACTTGGTTTACCATCTTCTTCTCTGACATGAATATGGGCAACAGCTGCGCCAGCTTTTGCAGCTTCTATTGATGCTTTTGCTATTTGTTTTGGAGTAATAGGAAGATCAGGATGTTTTTTTGCAGTATCACCAGATCCTGTTACAGCACAACTTATTACAACTTCATTATTCATTTTTCTTAAAAAATGATGTATCTCACTTAGAGGAAATTAACAAGTGTCTATATATCTAAAAACAGGAAAAGTATTACCAGAGTGGACCGACTATAATGGTCACATGAATTTGGCTTTCTATATTCATCTTTTTGATTCTTCATGGGAAGTATTATTAGAAAAATTTAATATTGGAGAGCACTCAGCTAAAAATGAAAAGAGGACAACTTTTGCCGTAGAGTCTCATACGACCTACGATATGGAAGTAAAAGTCGATGACGAGGTTGATATGAACTTAATTTTTCTTGATTTTGATAAAAAGAGATTAGTTTATAAATTGGAGATGATTCACAAAAAGGAAAAGTATTTAGCATCAACTACTGAGGTTTGTTCGTTATATGTTGATTTAAGCACTAGAAGAGTTACGGAGTTTGAGGATAGTAAAAGGGATTTAATCCAATCTTTTATAAACGAAAATAAAGATAAATTTAATTCAGAAAATCTTCACTTAATAAATAAGTTAAAAAAATAATTATAATCCTAAATAGACGTGCTTATGCGGTTCTCTGTCAAATATTCGATGAACCATTGGAATAAATTCTTGTAATTTAATAGTGTCATAAGCGGGGTCAAAAGAATTTTGATCATACGTTTCACAAAATCTTATTGTATCTTTATAAAATGGATGGCCTTTATACTTATCTCGTAAATTTCTATCATGCCCATAATGATGATTATAATAGTAAGCTTGAAAAAGACCATGCTGCTGAACTATCCAATGAGTTTTTTCAGAAACAAAGGGTCTTAAAACAGCTGCAGAAATTTCAGAATGATTTAATGGAGCAATTTCATCACCAATATCATGTAATAGAGAAGCTACGATCATTTCTTCGTCTGCCTTATCTCTAAGAGCTCTGGAAGCAGCTTGAAGAGAATGCTCTAATCTTGATACCTGGTATCCACCAAGTGATGAGTCAAGATTTTTTAATATACGGATAACTCTATCAGCAGTTCCTTCTATATATTTATCTTCAAACTTTGTTAGAAGATCGTAGTCTTCTTTATCCCCATGTTGCATTTCTGTAAATTTTACTTTTTCCATATCTAATTATAATTCAAGAAAATAAGTATAATATTCTTTGTCTCTTTTGTAATCAAGAGATTCGTAAAGTGCCTGAGCTTTCTTGTTGTTTGTGGCAGTAGATAACTCAACAATTTTTATTTTTTTTGATTTTGCAAGTTTTTTTGCTGTATTCATTAATTTTCTTCCAATTCCATTTCTTCTGAATTTTTTCTCAACATACAAATCATAAAGTATTAATTTTTTATTAATATTTAGAGAGTCGAATGTTTCATATAACTGCAGGAAACCAGCAGGTTGATTTTGATATAAACATAAAAAAATAAAAGAGTCTTTTTTATTAATTCTATCTTTAATATAATTTGTAGATGCTTTTATATTAGATTTATATTTGTAAAATTGACGATAAAGATCAAACAAATAACCTGCTTCATTTATATTTTTCTTAGTTGCTTTTATAATTTTAGTACTCATTTTTTATAAAATAATGATCTTATTATCCCAAAAATGATACTAAAAAATGCAAAACTTAACAATGTATTTGTGAAACCAGTATTGCCAAAAATATTCATGTTAAATCCAACTATAATAGGTCCTAAATATTCACCTATTTCGTATATAATTATAAAAAGTGATGTAGCAAAAGCAATATTTGAAACGCTAATTCTTTCCCCAAGATATGCCAATGTTACAGTATATAAGCTTGTAGAAGCAAAACCACTGATCATTAAAGCTATAATAATTATTATTTCGTTAGAATTTGATATTTTTAGTAACATTAACCAGGTTACGTGAGCTAACAATAGTACGAAAACTATTAAACGCTTATTAAAATTATCCGATAGCGCCCCCACAAACGGTTGGCAAAGAACGCCAAATATGCCTCCAATAAAAATATAAATTCCAATTTGTTTATCTGAGAAAAAATCATTTATCATAAATGCTGGAAATAAAGATAAAAATGCAGAATCTTCAATGCCTGCAAAAAAAATTGCGAGGAATACAAAAGGAGATATTAGAATAATTGAAAATTTCATTTTCTTAGATTGTTCTGGAATTGATACTAGATTTACATACTTTTTAATGCTGATCAAACTTCCTATTTTAAAAAGCACTAATATTAAGCAAACAGTAATAGGTATTCTTCCAGATGTTCCGAATAAACCAACAATTAATGGACCCATTGCTAAACCGGTAGTAACAGAGGAATTATAAATTCCTATAGATTTGCCTCGATTTGAGTTATTGGATACAACATTCACCCACGTATCCATAGTCATCCAAGTTAAACCACCCATCATGCCAAGAATAAAAAACCATACTGCTAAATTGTATGGATTTAAAAATTCTAACATTGCAATGATGCACAAGCCTTGCACAACTGTTGAGATAAAGATAATTTTATAGAAACCAAATTTCTTTAATAGTTTTGTAGTAAAAAATCCTGAAAATATAAGTCCTAATGGCCCAAAAGAAGCTACTAATCCAATTGTAAATTCTGAATATCCAGCATATTTTTGAATTATTACTAAAATTGTATAAAAATAACTTAAAATTATGCCTGTGCAGAAGGCAACTAAAGATAAATATTTTACACTAGGACTGACAATATTAAAATCTAAATAGTTTTTAATACTATTTAGAATCATTTTTGATTAGACCAGAGTCCCTCTTTTTGTAATTGATCAATTGTGTTTGAAATAGCTAGATATAATTTTTCAGTAAGATCATCAATTTGACTTTTAGTTATAATCAAAGCAGGCGAGAGAACACAAATATGGTAGAGAGGTCTTATTATAAGACCTAATTTTATAGACTCCTCATCAATTCTTGAGCCAATTGCTTTATCCAAAACCAACGCTTCTTTGCTATCTTTGTTAATTACACATTCAATTCCAGCCATCAAACCCATGCCCCTAATATCGCCAACAATTGGAAGTTTATAAAGTGTGTTTAGTTTATCAAAAAAGTAAGGTTCAATTTCACGAACATGTTCTAAAATTTTATCTCTTTTTAATATTTCGATATTTTTAAGAGCAGCTGCACAACAAGCAGGATGACCAGAATAAGTGTATCCATGAAAAAATAATGATGAGTCATGCTTTAGATCACTTATTAATTTGTCTGAAAACAAAACGGCTCCTAAAGGCAAATAACCAGAAGTTATACCTTTGGCACAAGTAATAATATCTGGCACTACTCCAAAAACTTTTTCTGATGAGAAAAAATGACCAAGTCTTCCAAACCCAGTCACAACCTCATCAGCTATAAATATTATTTCATTTCTTTTACAAACATCATATATTTTTTTATAATATCCTTCTGGAGGTACTATACATCCACCTGAAGCTAAGATAGGTTCAGCTATAAAAGCAGCGACATTTTCTGAACCAAGTTCTTCAATTTTATTTTCAAATTCTTTAACAAGAAAATCACAAAATTGTTCTGGAGTTTGATCCTTTGGTCTTCTGTAGGGTAGGGGGGAACTTAAATGATGAATAAAGTTCTTTTCAAAATCAAAATTATTTTTTTCTCTATCTTTTCCAGTTATTGATCCAGTTAAGTAAGTACTTCCATGATAGGCTTTATCTCTAGTTATAATATGTTTCTTATTGGGTTTGCCTAAAATATTATTATAGAACATAACAAATCTTAATGCAGTCTCATTTGCAGTAGATCCATCTGAAGTAAAAAATATAGTATTTAAATCTCCTGGAGAAAGATCTGCCAATACAGATGCTAATTCAGCTGAAATTTCTGTAGATTCTGAAAATGGACTGCAATAATCCATTTTTTCAATTTGATTTTTTACCGCTTCACCAATTTCTCTATTTCCATGACCAATATTATTACACCACATTCCCCCTGGGCCGTCTATGAACTTATTGCCGTTTTCATCATACAAGTAGATATTATCGGATTTAGTTATTAATTTTCGGTTATATGTTCCTCTATCATTGAAATTTTCATAAGGATGCAAAACCAGTTTATCTTTTTCGTAAATTTCTGAAATATAATCGTTCTTCATTGTAAAAGTATAGTATCATTCGCTGAATATGCATTCAACGAAAATATATAGAAATATTATTTATCTTGCCATTTAGGGTCAGTTTTTTTTACAAAAGATGAAGCCCCTTCTTTTAAATCATGACTACCATATACCTTTTTAACAGTTTCTAGAGATCGTAATATTTTAAATGAAGGTAGCTCTTTTTCATTTTCGGTTTCTCTTAGAACTTCTTTAATTGAAGAATAAATTAAGTTAGGCCCTTTTGAGATTTTTGTTGCTATCTCCCATGCTCTATTTAATACATCTTTTTTTTCAACAACCTCATTAATTAGACCCCAATGTTTTGCTTCCTTAGTATCCATCCATCTTCCAGTCATCAAAAATTCAACTGCTACATGATACGGAATCCTTCTTCTAAGTTTTATAGTCGCTGCATCAGCTATTACACCCACATTAATTTCAGGTAATGCAAAAGTAGAATCTTCTGAAGCTATAATAATATCTGCAGAAATCATTATTTCAAATCCACCACCACATGCTATACCGTTTACTGCTGCAATAACTGGCTTATTCAAATTTGGAAGCTCTTGCAATCCCCCAAATCCACCTTCTCCATAGTAAGCATCAGCCTCTTCTCCCTCATTAACTGCTTTTAAATCCCATCCAGCTGAAAAAAATTTCTCTCCAGCACCAGTTATAATTGCTACTTTTAAATTTGGATCATCTCTAAAGTTAGAAAAAATTTCTCCTAAAATTATACTAGTTTTTGCATCAATAGCGTTTGCTTTAGGTCTATCTATTGTAACTTCAAGGATTGAGTCTTTTATTAGTGTTTTAACAGGTTCGTTCATAATTCTTCAAAATAATGTATTAGTGCGTCGACAGCAAATACACCTTTATTTTTTTTGCAAACAATTAGTGGATTAATTTCAATTTCATGCAATTTATTTATATTTTTTTCAGCAAATTTAGATAATTTTAATACAGTATTAATTAAACCTTCTACATCTGCTGAGTTAGTATTCCTATAGCCAAATAAAATTTTACCTATTTTCATATTTTTTAATTCATTTTTGATATCTTTTTTTGCTAAGGGCAATAGAAGAGTTTTGGTTTCCCTTATCAGCTCTGTGTAAATTCCTCCAGCACCTATAACAATTACAGGACCAAATTCAGAATCAATTTTTATACCTATTAAAATTTCTATTATTGTATTGTCGACCATTTTTTCTAATAAAATTTGATCTTTAAATGTTTTTGTTTTGGTAATTAATTCATTCACATTTTTAATATTGGTTATGACACCATTGAGATCGGATTTATGAAATATTTCATTTGAGTGAATTTTAGCAACTAATGGAAAACCAATTTTAGCACTATCTTTTTTTAATTTATTTTTATTTGAAATTAATCCTTTAGGGGTTTTAATTCCAATTTTATTTAACAGTTTTTTAGACTCAAATTCAGAGTAAGTTTTTATATTTTTACTAGTATTATTCTCTACTTTATAACTATTTACAGGCAACTCTTTCTTCCAAATACTTCCGATTTCTATTGCTTTTTTAATTGTGAATAGAGCTTCTTTCATTCCTTGAAGAGGTGAAACTCCATTCTTTATACATTTATCACGAATATGTTTTGGCATAGTGTCTGATAAAGATGAAATTAGGCTTCCGTTTTTATATTTTTTTGCAACTTTTATAAATTTATCAACTATAGCATCCCATTCATCAGTATCGCATTTTTCCATATTTGGAAAATCTAGCATTAAGCTTATTGAACTAAAATTATTTTTAAAAAAAATTTTAAATGTCTTTTCTATATTGTCAGGATCATTCCAATTATATGTTTGCATATCAAAAGGATTAGATACTATTACACCAGGATGATTTACTTTTTTTAGATCATTTTTAATTTCTGTTTTAATTTTTCCAAATTTTAAATCTAATGTCTCAGCGGCATCTCCTAACATTGCCATATCTCCACCTGAGGGTCCCATAATTGATATTTGATCATTCGAAATAACTCCATGTGTATGAAAATATTTTAACAACTCTGTAAGTTCTGATAGTGTTTCGCATCTAGCTACTCCCATTCTTTTAAATAAAGCATCATAAATATTTTCTTTGCCACTTAATGAGCCTGTATGAGTTAAAATTGTTTCAGATGCAACTTTTGACCTGCCAACTTTGACAATAGCTATTGGGATTTTTTTTTCTTTTGAGATTTTTAAAACTTTAATTAGTTTATTTATGCTTGTGAAACCTTCTGCATATATGCCGATTGCCGTAACTCTTTTATCTCTTAGAGAATATTCAATTGTATCCTCAATGCTTATTTTAGCCTGATTGCCCAATGATATGATGTATCCTATTGGAAGAGATCTGTGATTGAAACTAATTGTATTTCCAATAGTTCCGCTTTGACAAATAATAGCCACACCTCTGTTTGTTTGACTACCCGCAACTTGATCTGACCAAACTGAAACTCTATCGAAATAATTTATAAATCCATAACAATTAGGACCTAAAAAAGGAGTTTTGCCTGAATTAATTATTAATTTTTTAGTTTTTTCTTTGCCCTCTGCAGTATTTAATTCAGAAAATCTTGAAGCTAAACATACAGCACCTCCAGTACCAATTTCAGAAATTTGCTTCATTAATTGAATTGTTAAATCGTTTGAGACTGCAATATAAACGCAATCAGGGATTGACGGTAAGTCAGCTATACTTTTGTAATATTTCTTTTTTTTTGAACTTTTTCTCTTTGGATTAATGTGCCAAATTTCTCCTTTAAAGCCAATCTTTATATTTTCATCATAAACAAAGTCAGCCCAATATCCTCCAATTATTGCAAGTTTTTTTGGTCTAAATAATTTATTTAAGTTCACAAAATTAAGCCCCAAGAGGTCTTAATAGAGATCTTGAGATAATATGCCTTTGGATTTCACTTGTGCCTTCCCAAATCCGCTCTATTCTTGCATCACGCCAGATTCTTTCTAGTGGAATGTCAGACATCAAACCCATGCCTCCACAAATTTGAATTGCTTCATCTGATACTTTCCCAAGCATTTCAGTACAAAATAATTTTGTCATCGCAGCATCTTGAGATGATAGAGTTTTTTCATCAATCTTCCATGCTGACTCAAGTAGCATTAGATTTGCAGCTTTAATATTTGTGGCCATATCTGCTAATTTAAAAGAAACACCTTGAAACTTTCCAATTACTTTTCCAAATTGTTTTCTATTAGCTGACCAGTCAAGTGCAATATCAAATGCTCTTTCTGCCCTTGATACAGAAGTTGCTGCTACTGTTAATCGTGTTGCTTCTAACCACACATTCATTAATTCAAAACCTTTATCCTTTTCACCCAAAATATTTTTTCCAGGTATTCTGCAGTCACTAAAATTGATAACATTATTTACATATCCTCTATGAGAAACACAGTCGTAGCCCTTAGCTACTTCAACACCTTTTTGATGAAGATCAACTAGAAAACATGACAATAAATTTCTTCCTTGTTCGTCAGTTCCAGTTGAGGCAAATAAAACAACAAAGTCAGAAATATGAGCATTTGATATAAAATGTTTAGTTCCATTGATTATCCAATCATCACCATCTTTTTTTGCATTTGTTTTCATTCCTCTAAGATCTGAACCAGCCTCAGGTTCGGTCATCGCAATACAATCTTTTCTCTCACCAGTAATGGCAGGTTTTAAGTATTCATCAATTAATTTACCCTCACAAGCCATTAAGATATTTTGTGGACGCCACGCAATTTCAGCTAAGGCAAGAGATGCAAAACCTAAATGTTTTTCAACTAAGGTTAAATCAAAAGCATTTAAACCACCACCACCATGCTCAACTGGCATATTGCAAGCATATAATCCTGCTTCAATACTTTTTTTCTTGATTTCATCATATAATTCTTTTGGCAAATTATTTGTTTTTTCTAAAAGTTCTTCATGTTGAAGTAACTCTGCTTTTACAAAAGCTTTAGTTGTATTTATTAAAAGATTTTGTTCTTCAGTAAAATTGAATTCCATTTTATTATATCTCAGCAGGTACTTTATGCCGTCTTGGTGGATTAAAAAACTGTTTTTTTACAACTGAACATTCAGCCCATATTTTTTTATATTCTAATTCCTCAGGATGATATATTTCAGCAAAAACTTTAGATCCAATTTTCATATGATCCTTATCGACATAACCAAAAGCTATATTGGATTTTAAGCTTGGTGACCACATACCCGCTGTTACAATTCCAATTTCTTTTTTATTTTTATCATATAAAACTGAGCCGATAGCAGGTTTATCACCTTGAATATCCAGACCAACTAATTTTTTAGTTAAAGTTTTTTTCTTAAGATTAACTAGATTTTTTTTTCCTGTAAAATAGTTTTTGTTTAAATCTACTAACCAGCCCATACCTAATTCAAATGGATTCCTCATTCTATTTGGACGTAATGCTTGTTCAGCTGACATAAAATCTGCATTAGGTTGAATAAATCCTGCTTCAACTCTAACCATTTCTAATGCATTCATACCTGCAGGTAAAACTTTGTAGTCTCTATTAAACTTGAATAGTGAGTCCCATACACTAATCGCATCTTCATTTTTACACCAAATTTCATAGCCTAAATCTCCAGAAAAACCTGTTCTTGATATAGTAACTTTGCAACCATTAAGATCAAAATCATCAAAGTAAAATGGTCTCAAGTTTTCTATATTTTTGACATTTAATAAATTTAAAATTTTACAAGAAAGAGGGCCTTGAAATGCTAAAGCAGCAATAGTGTCACTTACATCTTCTACCTCAACATCAAAACCTATTGCTGTATCAGAAAACCAATTTAAATTTCTCTCTGCACAAAATATTCTTAAGTGATTTGAGTCAAAACAGAAGACAGTACCATCATCGATCACATTTCCATCTTCATTACACCAAATAATATACATAACTTGGCCAGACTTTATTTCAGATGCATTTCTTGTGACTAATTTATCTACAAATTTTATCGCATCTGCTCCTTTAATATCATACTTATGCATTGGTGTTATATCTAAGACACCTGCTGTATTTCTCATAGCGGTATATTCTAATTCTGTATTAGAATACTCTCTTGCAATTTTGTATCCAGCCCAACGATACCAATCATTGTTATAGCAAGCTTCATAAGTCCTTTCATGAAAAGGTGTCTCTAAAAGAGGTTTAGTAAATGATAATGAATTATCCATTACGATTGTCCTTTAGTAATTGTTTTGCAGCGTTAATTCCATTAATGCCTGTTACGCCACCACCAGGATGTGTGCCCGCGCTACAGAGATACAAGCCATTTATTGGAGTTGAATATTGGGATGATCCATAAAATGGACGCATCATTAAAAGTTGATCAATTTCCATATCACCATGACTCCAATGGCCACCACTAATATTATATTTATCCTCAATATCATTAGGTGTTTCAATTGTTGATGAAAGAATTTGATTTTCTGTGACAAATTTTTCTAAAATCAGTTTAACATTTGACAATATTTTTTTCTTATCATGTGCGGAATTAATTAAATAAGGTATAAAATAAATATTTGCAGTCAATTTATTTTTATTGATATAAAATTCTAAACAGGGATTAGATGATAATTTATTATACTTATTATCATTAAAAGCATGTTCTATATATTTTATATCAGGAGCATAAACAAATTTACCAGATAAATATTTTGTGTCTAAATTATTAATTTTTATCTCATTCTCAAAGTC
The DNA here is from genome assembly GCA_902591485.1 of uncultured Alphaproteobacteria bacterium. Taxonomy (GTDB): domain Bacteria; phylum Pseudomonadota; class Alphaproteobacteria; order HIMB59; genus CACPNW01. Next base: position 8,459 of record CACJAV010000015.1, on the reverse strand, counting down.
GATATGAATTTTGGCCACTGTTCCTTTGGTGCGATAGTTTTTGGTTCTTCTGATGAAGTCAGTATCAAGATTAGCAGCTCCGACCAATTTTAAATATGTGGTTTTTGGGTCTACATTCGAGATTATTGAAGAAGTCTGAATTTCTTCTCCAGTATCAAGTAAAACTGAATTAACATTTTGATTAGAAATATTAATTTTCTCTACTTTTTTATTAGTTTCAATTTCAACATTATTTTTTTTACAGATTTCTCTAATGGAATTTAAAAAAGAGTTTGTATTGTATTTATTAATTCTAAAAATTGAATTATTTGTCGCCTGGTTATACAATAAATTTAAAATTGATCCTGGAGATCTTGCACCCAGATTTGTACCAATAACAGCCTCATTTGATAACAGACCCTTTAGAATATTATCGGTTATATTATCTTCTAAATCATCAGCAATATTTAAACCGATGACTCGTAATAATTCTCGCATGTTTTTTTTTCCAAGAAGTCTGACTTTAAGACCCATTGAAACTAATTGCCATATATCAGATCTGGAACCTGATTTAACTCTTGGGGGTTTTTTAAACATGAATGATCTTAATGTTCTAGCAAATAAATCGTATTTATTGATTAATTTAATAAAATTTACTTGATCAGACTCACTCGCATTAGTTTGTAAAATTTCAATATTTTTATTACCATTAATTTTAAGTACCGTATGATATAAATCGTCAGATAAAGCAGAAACATAATTTTCATTTATATCTTTTTCAATTTTAATATTTAATTCTTTTAAAACTTCTTCAGAAATATAACTTAATGAGTCAACGTAGTTAGAGAGACCACCTAATTGTTCATTTTTCTCTATAACCAGAACTTTATTTCCTTTTTTTGAAAGAACACTTGCTGCAACTAAACCATTGTGTCCTCCCCCTATAATTATAATATCAAATTTTCTCATATGTAATGTGAATTAAATTGTTTTTTTAAATCGATTAGAATTTCTCTAGCAGCATTTGCTCCTGGTGCTCCCATAACACCTCCACCTGGGTGAGTGCTAGATCCACACATATAAAGATTTTTAATAGGTGTTTTATATTGGGCATAACCAGGTATTGGTCTATTAAACATTAATTGATCCATTGTGAGCTCACCTTGGAAAATATTTCCCTCAGTTAATCCAACTTCTTTTTCAAGTTCTTTGGGTGTTCTTATTTCAGCATGTTTTATGATGTCATTAAAGTTTTCAGAGTATGAACCAATTCTACCCATAACATGTTTACCAAACTCTAATCTCTTTTCTTCAGTCCATCCTCCATCTGCTAAATTATAAGGAACATATTGAACAAAAACAGACATATAATGCTTACCTTGTGGTGCCATTGTTGGATCATTGATACTCGGTATGCACATATCTACATATGGGAATTGAGACCATCGTCCATCTTTCCAATCATCATACGCACCTTCCATTTCTTCAATACTTTGGGTAATATGTAGGTCACCTGTTCCAGCAGGATCACCTTCAGGAATACTTTTCCATATTGGTAAATCATCAAGTGCAATATTTAATTTTCCTGATGAGCCTCTTATTTTAAAATTTTTTACTGCATTATAAAAATCATCAGGCAATTCTTTCTTTTCAACAACTTTTAAAAAAGTTCTTTTCACATCAAGATTTGAAACTAACTTATCTGCAAATATTTCATCGCCATTTTCTAGAACAACACCATGGCTACGATTATTTTTAATTAATATTTTAGTTACGGGAGATCCTGCAATGATATCACCTCCATTTGCTTTTAGAGAAGCAGCCATTGCTTTTGTAATTGATCCCATTCCTCCACGTGAGTATCCCCATGCGCCAACAGTTCCATCAACCTCACCCATATAATGATGCAATAATACATAAGCTGAACCTGGTGAATAGGGGCCAAGAGCAGTGCCAATGATAGCTGATCCAGCTAAATGTGCTTTGACTACATCTGACTCAAAATATTCTTCTAAATAATCACGGACACTCATTGTCCAAAAACGAATAGTGTCATAAATTTCTTTTTCTCCTAATCCTCCTAGTTCATCCTTTGCTGCAAAATATTTTGCAAACTCCAAAAGCCCCATAATATCTTTTGGTCTAAATGAAGTTGGATCAGGAGGTGTCATTTTTAAAAGAGGTTTTATTATTTTACATTGCCTCATGACGTCTTTACCAAATCTCTCATAAGCCTCTGCATCTTTTTTTGAAAATTGAGCTATTGATCTGTAATTTAAATCATGGTCACTATAGTGAGCATAAAATCTACCATCATCAAGCATTGTAGCGCTTCCCTCGTAAGGAATTATTTGTAAACCGTATTTGGAAAGCTCTAAATCTCTAAATATCTCTGGTCTAAGTAAACTACAAACATACGAACAATTAGAATAGGTCCAGCCTGGATGCAATTCTCTACTTACAGCAGCTCCGCCAACATAACTATGACGTTCGATTACAGCTACTTTTAATCCAGCTTTAGCTAGATAACATGCAGTTGTCAGGCCATTATGACCGCCACCAACAATTGCTACATCATAGTTAGTTTTTGGCATTTTGATTTCTTATATTTCTTTGAATGACCATTCAACCAAATTCCTTGAAAAAACAATAATTTTATGAAAAAATCACTTTATTTTAGAGAATTTAAATGGCCAATAAAAATCAAAGATCAGAGAATAAAAAAAATAGTAATTTAAGGCTTATATCTTCAACGATAAAAAATTTATCAAAAAAAGGCATTAATGACCTTACTATGAATGATGTCTCTCAAGGCGCAGGTTTATCACAAGGAATTGTTAACTTTCATTTCAAAAGTAAAGAATTACTGTTGATAGAAACTTTGAAATTTATTTCTAACGAATATCTGACATCATTTGATAAATATTTAAAAAAAGCTGGAGATGATCCTAAGTTAAAAATAATAAATATGATAGAAAATGATTTTAGTTCCAAAATATGTACCCCAGAAAAAATTTCTGTATGGTTTACTTTCTTTAGTGAAATTAAATTCAAGCCAGCTTATAGGCAAATCTGTAGAGAAAGAGATTTATATTATCAGAATGTAACAGAAAATATATTTTCTGAATTAATTAAGATTGAAAAAAATAATTTATCCAAAAAAAGTTTATCAATAGCATTTCAATCATTAATTATGGGTTTATGGCTTAATCAATTAGATGAACCATCAAAGTTTTCTAGATCTGAGTCAAAGAAAATATGTATTGATTATCTTAAAACTCATTTTCCGAAACAATTCAAAGGATATTCTTAATGTATAGTGGAATGACAAAATCAGCTTTAGAATGGCAAATCAAAATAAGAAAATTTGTTGATAATGAATTAATTCCTTGGGAAGTACATGCAGAAAAAAATTCTGGTAATTTGCCCTCTGATATTGAAAAAAAGCATTCTGATATAGCAATTAAGCTCGGCTTGCCTGGCATGGGAATATCAAAAAAAGAAGGTGGTTTGGAGCTTTCAATGTTTGAGCAAATGATTATTTGGGAACAGTTAGGAAGAGTAACTAATGCATTATGTTGGTGTTTCTCTGAGGCACAAGATTGGATGGAAGAAAATTTTACACCTTTTCAAAAAGAAAATTATTTGTACCCTTTACTCAAAGGTGAAAAAAAAGAATGTTATGCTATTACTGAAAAGGGATCAGGCTCAGATGTAAATGGTTCAATCAAAACTACAGCTGAGTTGATTGATGGTAATTATATAATTAATGGTGAAAAGTGGTATGTCACTAGCGCCAACAAAGCTGATTTCTTTTTTTTGCAAGCAAAATTAAAAAATGGAAAAAACAAAGATCAACATGCCTTATTTATTGTTGATAAACATTTAGAAGGTATTGAATTAATCGATACTCCAGAATTTACGCATACTTTTTCTCATCATCATTGTATTTACAATTTTAATGATGTTAAGATACCCTCGAATTGTATCATTGGAAAAGAAGATGATGGAATGGCATATACGCATTCTTGGTTTCGTCATGAAAGATTAGGAATTGCTGCTAGGTGTTGTGGGGCAGCAGAAAGATTAATATTTGAAGCAACTAAATTTGCCAAAGATAGAGAAGCTAATGGAAGTAAAATAAAAGATTTTCAATTAATTCAGTCAATGTTAGCTGATAGCGTAACTGAACTTGCTGCAACAAGAGTCTTGCTTTTTGAAATCTGCAAAGAGCATGATAACCAAACTGATGTCAAAATTCTTCATGCTAAATGTTCGATGATAAAACTATATGCATCTGAAATGGCTAACCGTGTAGCCGATAGGGCTGTACAAATATTTGGTGGAAGAGGCTATATGAGAGAAAATGTGGCTGAAAGATTTTTTAGAGAGTTGAGAGCAGATCGTATCTGGGAAGGAACAAGTGAAATTCAACGTATCATTATTGCAAATTCACTTTATAAAAGAGGTTTAGAAAATTTAATTTGATATGAGCTCAACTATACAAAATATATATTTTAGAAGTGATCAGGCCAAAGCATATACTCTTTTAAGTCCTGCATTAATTTTAGTTATTCTTGCTATGGCTGCACCAATGATTGTAATGATATTTACAAGTTTCAATACTCAAATATCAATGATTGAAATTGATAGAACTTTTACAACAGGTAGATATGAAGATTTTTTTTCAAAACCTATCTTTTCAATGCTTTTGTTTCGCTCAGTAAAAATATCATTTTTTGTTACCTTGTTGACTTTATTAACCACTTATCCATTGGCTTATTACATAGCTTTTTATGTCAAAAAAAATAAAATGCTCTGGATTGTCTTAATGACACTTCCTTTTTGGACAAGTTATTTATTAAGGGTTTTTTCATGGAGAGTTATTTTAGGAAATAAAGGTGTAATCAATTCTGCTTTAATGGGAACTGGAATGATTGATGAACCTCTTGGCTTTCTATTATATAATCAAGCAGCTGTAATAATAACATTATCTCATGCATGGGCAGCCTTTGCTATTTTGCCTTTATATGTATCTCTTGATAAAATTGATAAGTCACTTTTGGAAGCATCATATGATCTTGGTAATACAAAATTTGAAACATTTTGGAGAGTAACTTTTCCTTTATCATTACCAGGAGTTATCGGCGCAATATTGATTATTTTTATCCCAACAGTAGGTGATTATGTTACCCCACAGTTAGTTGGAGGGACTGACGGCAGAATGTTATCAAATATGATTCAAAGTTTATTTGGCAGAGCCAATAATTTTCCTTTGGGCGCAGCCTCTGCTGTATTAATGCTTACAACAGTTTGTTTAATTGCTGCTTTGGTTACTTACATTACTAAAAAAGTTTCAATGAGGATGTCATAATGTACAACAAGAACAACACACTTTTTGTATATTGTGTTTTTTATTTTGCCTTTTTGTATATTCCTGTTCTTTTGCTTCCAATTTTTTCATTTAATGACTCTTTTCATATGGTTTTTCCTTTAAAAGGCTTTACGTTTGATTGGTATATTCAAATGTGGAATAAAAGTAGACTTCATCAGGCATTATTTAATAGCATTAAAGTAGGAATTATTGCCTCTGTTGTAAGCACATTTATTGCTTTATTTGCAGCTAAAGCATTCACAAGATACAAAGTTAAATTCCATGGATTATCATATGGAGCAATACTTTTACCATTCATTATTCCTGAAATAATAATTGCAGTAGCTTTGATCGTTATATGGACTAGTATGGGATTAAAGCTGGGTTTAATACCTGTTACTATTTCTCATATTCTTTTTTGTACCCCTTTTTGTATGCTAATTTTAATATCAAGAATGGAAGGCTTTGATAAAAGTTTAGAAGAAGCTTCTATGGATTTAGGTGAAAATTCTTTCTGGACTTTCTGGAGAGTCACTTTCCCCCTTTTACTCCCAGGGATAATTGCTTCATTACTTTTAGCATTCGTTATCTCATTTGATGAATTTATATTAGCTTTCTTTTTAAGCTCTAGTGATCAAACACTTCCAATTTATATGTGGAGTCAATTGAGGTTTCCAAAAAAATTCCCTCATATATTGGCATTAGGTGCTATTATTATTATAGTCACTTCTTTAATTGTTATGACGGCATATTGGTTAAGAAATCTTGGACAAGGTAAGAAAAAAGATTTTAGTATAGGTATTTAAAATTATGAGTACTAAAAATTATATCAAAATTAAAAATTTATCTAAAAGTTTTGGAGATGTTGAAGTTTTAAAAAACATTAATCTTGAAGTAGAAGAGGGTGAATTTTTCTCACTACTTGGGCCATCTGGATGCGGAAAAACTACTTTACTGAGAATATTAGCTGGATTTGAATATCCATCAGAAGGTGAAGTATTTTTTGATGATACTAATGTGACATCTCTTCCACCCAACCTTCGACCTTCAAATATGGTATTTCAAAACTATGCTATTTTTCCCCACATTAATGTTCAGAGAAATATTGAATTTGGTTTAAGAAAAGAAAATTTAAGCAAAGCTGAAATGGGGGAAAGAGTTGAAAATGCTCTTAAGATGGTTCAGTTAGAAGGTTATGAAAATAGGTACTCAAATCAATTATCTGGAGGTCAAAGACAAAGAATTGCTCTCGCAAGGGCTTTAGTTAAACAACCTAAAGTACTACTTCTTGATGAGCCTCTTGGCGCTCTTGATAAAAAATTAAGAGAAGAAATGCAAATTGAATTAAGAAATTTGCAAAAGAGTCTTGGTATTACTTTTATTTTTGTTACTCATGATCAAGAAGAGGCAATGACAATGTCTGACAGAATTGCTGTAATGGATGAAGGAAATATTCTGCAAGTTTCACCACCAAGAGAAATCTATCACAACCCTAAAAATAAATTTGTTTCTCAATTTATTGGTAATATTAATATATTGGATGCTGACCTTAAAAGTGTTTCAAATGAAAATCTGTCAATTGAAGTAGATTCTTTTGGTTCAATGCAGTTAAAAAATTATCAACAAATAATTGAAAATGATAAAATTAATATAGCAATTAGACCTGAGGAAATAACAATTTCCAAAATAAGTGACTCAAACTACGACTATAATTTTCAAGGTAATGTTAAGAATATATCATTCTATGGAGAGAGTACTTATTATTACGTGCTATTAAACAACTCTGAAAAAATTTTAATGGTATCTAAAAATGAAACCAAAGAGCCTTTTAGTGAAAATGATAATTGTTTTGTGAATTTTAATTCAAATAATGTTAAAATTATAAAGGATTAAAAAACCCGCTCCTAAGAGCGGGTTTAATATTTGTTAACCTCCAATAGTGTATTCAGCCCATTTTTGTTCAATGTAGTCATTAACTTCATCACTAGGACTATTATTGAAATTACCATTAGCAAGATGCGTAATTGGATCTTGAGCAACACCTCTTTCAGCAAGCGCTTCTTTACTTATTGTTTCAAAACCCTTTTTGTTTGAGTGTCCATATCCCCATTCACTTAACATATAAGCTGAAGACTCAGCGCTTATTGCTGCGTCAATCAAATCATATGCTAGATCAAGATTTGGTGCATCTTTATGTAAAACTAAACCACAAGACCATGTAAGAGTACCTTCTTTTGGACTCATCATAGGATAACCTGAGTTCCAAGATGATTCATTCCAACATAAAGCAGCCCATACTTCTTCATCCATGAGAGCCTGTTCCATAGTTGCAGTATCAGTTGTAAACATTTTAACATTGTCTCTCCAACCTGCGGCTTTTTCATAAACCATATCAACATCAGCTTTTGTGATATTTTCCATTTTTTTCACATCAAGTCCAAGAGCGATTGCATAAACATACCAAGAGTCTGCTGCAGAGTCCATTATGGCAAATTTACCTTTCATTCTTTCATCCCATAAAAGACTAAAACTTTCTTCTCCTGGTTTTACCCAATCAACTTTATCAGGATTATAAACGATAGATGTATCACCCCAATCAACTGGCGCCATCCAATAGTTGCCATCAAAGTTTATTGTGCTCATATTTATTAATTCTGGAAATAAATCATTCCAGTTACTTAATCTGCTAGTATCAAGAGGTTGAATTACTCCAGCTCTATTCCATCTTGGTGGATCTGAGTGACATGGATGAGCAAGATCTACTACATATCCTGAACGTAGTTTTTGAAGTCCCTCTTCGGCATCACCGAAAATAGAATATTCAGGATCACCTCCATGTTTTTCAATATAACCAGAATAAAGACCAGGATCATCGTAACCACCCCAAGTAAATAGTTGAGCTTGTTGTTTAGCAAATGCAGTTTTTGGCAATAGAGGTACTGTAGTAGATAACACACCTGCTGCTCCAAGACCTTTTAGCATTTGTCTTCTTGTTAACTCACCATTTACAATTCGTTTTGATAAATCGTATTTAGGCATAAATTTTTCCTTCCAAATTATAATATGATAACATCAAAAAAATTGCTTTTTTTCAACACTTTTTTTA
>CACJAV010000014.1 GCA_902591485.1 uncultured Alphaproteobacteria bacterium | reverse complement strand
TGTAATTTTATTTTTTTCATCTTCTTCAATTGCTGCAGATTTAAACATTGCCTTTTTCGCTTCTTCAAGTGAGAATGGTTATAATCAAGCAACTTGGGAAGGTGTTAAAAAAGCTGCAGAAGAAGCAGGAAATGTTAATGCTGAGATTTTCAATGGTGAGTTTAATGCAACACTTCAATATGGACAAATTGAAGACATTATTGCTTCGGGAAAATTTGATGGATTTGTAGTAGTTCCTAATGATACAGTTGGTATCGCCGGAGCTATAGAACAAGCTATTGAAGCAGGTATCAAAGTTGCATCTAGTTTGTTTCCAATCGGACCAGACTTAACCACTTTAGAGCCTCAAGTTGCAGGTCTTACGGCAACTGCCGCAGGTTCGCCAGTCTATGGCGCAACTCTGCAGGCAAATGAAGTTGTGAAATACTGTGCTGATAAAAATCCTTGTAATACGATAATAATGATTGGGCAAAAAATTTATCCTTTTGATAAGTTACGTTATGATACTTTTTTAGATATTTTAGGAAAAGAATCTAATATCAACATCGTTGCTACTGTTGAAGGAAATTATTCACCTGATGTTTCATTAACTGGTATGACTGATGCATTACAATCTGCAAAAGATGTTCATGTAGTTTTATCTAATGCAGATCAGCATTTATTAGGTGCTGAAATTGCTTTAGCCGATGCAGGATATAACGTAGAAGATCTTTATTTGATGGGTGGCGGTGCTGCAGAAGTTGCAATTGAAGCTATTAAAGCAGGTCAATGGGATGCAACATTTATAGGTGTTCCATTATCAGAAGGGTATCTTGCTGCAAAAGCTGTCATTGCTGCGCTCAATGGTGAGGATGTTGATCCAATCATTGATATTACTAAACCTGAAATAGTAGGAATAGATCCAATTATTACTAAAGAAGTATTGGATGCTAATCCTGGTTGGCAGCCTGAGTGGGGAGGTTAATCTCAACTTAAATTTTAGTAATAAAATAGATCATTAGTAATGAATAAAAATAAAGAGCCTGATACAAGTTTTTTTGTCTCGGGCTCTTCTAATATAAGAGTTGAAAAACTATCTAAGTCTTTTTTTGGAACAACGGTTCTAAACAATGTTGATTTGGAATTTAGTTCAGGAGAAATACATGGTCTCGTTGGGCAAAACGGAGCAGGGAAATCAACTTTAGGTAAAATAATAGGAGGGCACTACCAACTTTCTTCTGGAACTATATACTTGAATGATAAAAAAATTACCAAATGGTCTTCAAAGCTTGCTTTAGATAATGGTATAGCAATGATACATCAGGAATTAGCTCTAGTTCCAGGTATGACAGTCTATGAAAATATCTTTTTAGGTATTGAAGAAAATACCTTTGGAGTTTTAAATAAAAAAAATTATAAATTATTTGAAGATCTAGATAAAAGAATTGGTTTTAATTTAGATCCTAATAAAAAAATTCATGATTTAAGAATAGCGGATCAACAAAAGGTTGAAATAGTAAGAGCTTTGGCAAGAAATGCGAACGTAATAATAATGGATGAGCCCACCTCATCATTGACAAATGATGAAGTAAAAAAACTTCATGATCTTATGATAAAATTGAAAAAATCTGGTTATTTAATTATTTATGTCTCTCATTTTTTAGATGCAATTCTTGAAGTTTGCGACAGAGTTTCAATTTTACGAGATGGCAATTTAATTAGATCTGGAGATATCAAAAATGAAAACAAAACAAGTATTGTTGAAGCTATGCTGGGAACTAAACAAGAAGTTGCCTTTCCATCTAAAAAAATAAATGCTGAGGTTAAGAAAACTGTTTTAAATTTATCAAATATAAAGACAGCTAACGGAGTTAATAATGTAAATTTAAAAATACATAAAGGAGAAATAGTTGGTTTGCTTGGCTTAGTTGGAAGTGGAAGAACTGAAATATTAAGAAGTATATTTGGACTTGATAAAATTATAAACGGCACCATTGAGTTTTTAGATGAAAAAATAACACCTAACAAACCACAAGATACAATAAAGAAGGGCATTGTAATGATTCCTGAAGATAGAAGAAAACAGGGACTTGTATTAACTCAAAATACAAAATCTAATATTTCTATCACTGATCTAAAAAAAGTTAGTAAAAATCAAATTATTAATTCTGGAAAAGAAATTTCGCTAGTGAAAGAATTGATTACATTATTAGATATTAAACCTAATGAAGTGGATGGTAATATTGCATTTTATTCAGGAGGGAATCAACAAAAAGTATTATTTGCAAAATGGATATTTAGTTCTCCAAACTTAATATTACTGGATGAACCTACTAGAGGTATTGATATTGGTGCAAAGAGAAAAATTTATGAGCTAATTAATAACTTGTCTGAGGAAGGAGTTTCTATTTTACTCGTGTCCTCTGAATTAGAAGAAGTGATGGGTCTTGCAGATAGGGCTTATTTAGTTAAGAATGGTGAAACAATAAATGAAGTAGTTCCTAACAAAACGTCGATCGATGATATATTATTTGAGCTTTTTGATGCAAAAAAAGAATTGATAAATGAATAGTACAAAAATTATTAATTTTGGAAGAGATTATGCAGTCTTAATTTTAATAGTATTATTAATGATAGTATTATCACTTTCTAGTGATGCTTTTCTTACTCCAAGAAATTTATTAAATATTTTAAATCAAAATGCACCACTTGCTATAATAGCATGTGCTCTGACATTAGTTATTATTGTTGGTGGTTTTGACTTATCGACAGGAGCAATTTTTGCTGTTGCAAGTGTCAGTTCTGCCTGGATTGCAATTAATTACAATCCGTATATTGGATTATTAATAGCTCCAATAATAGGAGTAATTCTTGGTTATCTTAATGGAATTATAATTACTACTTTTAAAGTGCATTCTTTTTTATCAACTATTGCAACAAGCTTAGTATTTAGAGGTTTGGCAATATTAATTACGGGGGGTTTTTTAATTCCAGTAAGAATGAAAGAATTTACTTGGCTAGGGAGAGAAAAAATATTTGAAGTTCATGTTGCGGTTTATATACTTATTATTTTTGCTATTTTATCAACATTTATTTTAACCAGAACTACTATAGGTAGATATATTTTTGCAATTGGAGGAAATGAAGATGCTTCAATATTATCTGGTATAAAAGTAAATTTTGTAAAAATTTTTGCTTTTTCTTTTTGTGGTTTTGCTGCTGGTATAGCAGCAGCTATTCAAGTATCTAGAATCTCTTTGGGAACTTCACAAGCAGGTCTTGGTATGGAATTACAAGCTATTGCCGCAGTTATACTTGGAGGCACTAGTATTTATGGAGGATCTGGCGCCGTTTGGAGGTCTATTGCTGGAGTAATGCTGCTGGCATTAATTAATAATGGATTTAATATTTTAAATGCTGATCCTTTTTACAAAGATCTTACTACTGGGTTAGTAATTATTGCTGCAGTTGCTCTTACATCAGGAAGAAAATAATTTATCTTAAAAAAAGTTGAGTTTTTAAAAAAATAAAATTTAAATTTTTACTTTAGGATAGAATTTTTTTACGTAATCCTTTGAAATATATTCCTGTTTAAGGTCGTCAATTATTTTATCATGATCTCTTTCATCAGGAGATCCATAACCTCCTCCTCCACCACATTGCACTAGTATACTATTCCCTTTTTTTACTAATACCCTTGTTGCTTTAGGTACAGATTTTTTATTATCAGACTCTATGACAAAACAATTATTAGCTAAACCTTCCTTACCTCCGTTTAGACCCCATGGTGCTAATTCTGTTCGTTCACATACAGTTGTAGCATAGGTGTCTTCAAGCATAACAAATTCTAAATTAACTCCTAAACCTCCTCTATTTTTACCAGCACCGCAACTATCTTGAATTAGCTCAACTCTTTTAACAAGCCAAGGATTTCTATTTTCCCAAACTTCAGATGGGGCAAATCGTGTAGCTGACTCAGCATGATGCAAACAAGTTGCTCCATCTCCATAAATACTTGCGCCTTGACCAATTGGATGAGGTGATCCATCAGCCCAAGGTTCGCCTGTTTCCTCTCTTTGCCCCCAATAGACAACAGCATTAATACACCCACCACTACTTGCGGGCACTTTCTCTGGAAATTTTGATCCAAGAGCCCGATAGAATACCTCGAGCGCTTGCATTGCTGGCCATCCATACAAAAATACAGGGGCAGGGGTTATGGGATGAAACATCGTACCTTTTTTAGTAATAACTTCAATAGGTCTAAAAAATCCTTCATTAGGCGCTTCATTACTTCCAGCTAACATGCTCATTGCTACTCTTGCTGTAGAAACAGTTGAAGGAAGTGGACAATTGATCGGGCCATTTTGTTGAGGCGGAGCCTCTGACATATCCACAATTACAGAATCATCTTTAACAATTACCTTAACCTCAAATGGTACAACACCATCTTCAACACCATTGCTATCCATTTGACCAGATCCAAAATATTCCCCATTAGGTATTTGTCGAAGATAATTTCTAACTATTTTTTCACCAGCATCAAAAATTTCCTCAACAGCTTCACGAAATTTTTTTAATCCATATTTAGCAACAACTCTTTTTAATGCTCTTTCTCCAGTTCTTACTCCAATTGCTTGTGCATTAATGTCACCAGCTACAGAATTGGGCACTCTAGAGTTTGCAATACACATATTATATATATCTCTAACTAACTCACCTTTGTTGTATAGTTTAACACCAGGATAAACTGTACCCTCTTGAAACACATCTACTGTGTCAGTGGAGTATGGTTCTTTTCCAGCAATATCCAACCAATGAGCTTTTATTGCAGTGTAAGCTATTAATTCATCCTCAAAAAATACTGGCATAACAAGTGCAGCATCTTGTGGATGTGATCCAGTCCCATAAGGTGAATTATAAATTATAATATCTCCTTCATTCAAATTCTCCTCTCCTCCTGCTCCTTTAACCGCTTCTTCAATACAAAAATTTAATGTTCCCATAAAAAGAGGAAGGCTAGGGGCCTGTGAAAGCATTCTTAGGTCTCGATCATAGATGGCGCCTGCAAAATCGAGCACTTCATAAATTACAGGAGACATAGCTGTTCTGCATAAAGCTTTTTTCATTTGTTCGGCTGCAGAGTTAAGACTATTTCTGATTATTTGAGTAGTAATTGGATCAACGTCTGTCTTTTGTATTTTTCTATCAATTCCACATTTATAATGATGAAGATCTTTTGTCATATTATAATTCCCTATCTACTATTATTAAGTTATCTAAGTCATCTTTTTTTACAGAATAATTTGTATCTACGTAGGTTACAGCAGTGCTTTCTAAAATAATTAAAGGTCCATTTTTTTCTTCATTTATTTTTGATCTGGATATAATTTCAAAACTCATTTTTGTATTTTTATTGAAAGAAAAACATTCAATATTATCTTTGTTTTGATTAATTTCTTCTTCGTTAATATTTCCAGAATCTGATTTTCTTGGTAAAGGAACTCTTAAACCTGCCCTAACTGATACAATTTCAATTATTGTATCAAGTTTACTGCCAAAAGTTTTTTCATAATCCTCAATAAACATTTTTTTTATTTCATTAACATCACTTTCAATTTTTCCATTGGAGTCATTATTTAATTTAAGAGTTATAGTGTGTTCCTGACCCATCCATCTCATATCAAGAGAAATTTCTTTCATTTTTTTCAAAATATCAAAATTAATTTTCTGTCTATTTTCTAAATCTATAAATAGTTTTTCTAAAATATTATTACATTCATCAATTGCTTCTTTTGACAATCTTAAAATTTTAGTTCGCGCATTCATTTGAAGCAAGTCAGCTCCTAGTAAGCCCCAAGCAGAAAAGTTTCCAGAAAAAGGAGGGATTAAAATTTCTTTTATATCAAGTTCTTTTGCAATTAAGTTAGACATTAGAGGACCTGCACCTCCAAAAGCTAGTAACTTTAATTCTCTAGGATCAACTCCTTGTTCAATAGTTATTTCTCTTATTGCATCTGCCATATTAGCACTGCTAATTTTTAATATCCCTTTTGCTGTTTCTTCTGCTGATAGGTTTAGTTTTTCACCAACTTTTAATAGAGCTTTTTCAGCAAGATCTTTCCTTAATTTTAATCCAGAAGCTAAATTTCCTTCACCTAACATACCCAGATAGAAAGCGGCATCAGTTGTAGTTGGCTCAATTCCTCCTTTGTCGTAACAAGCTGGCCCAGGTTGAGCGCCTGAACTTTTTGGACCAGATCTTAATAGATTTCCGTCATCTAAATAAGCTATTGATCCTCCCCCAGCACCTATTGATCTTACATCAACCCAAGGAGATTGCACTGGCAAACCTACTATTTTACCTTCATATTGAATTTGAGGTCTTCCATCTAAAATAAGACAAGTATCAAAACTAGTTCCACCTACATCAGCTGTAACAAGATTTGCATTATTTATTTTTCTAGATAATTCACCCGCACCTTCTGCTCCAGCAACAGGACCAGACATTATTGTTTCAAACGGTCGTTCTTCAGCTTCATCAAATGTCATTGAGCCACTCCCCGATCTTGTGACTAATAAATTTCCACTAAAGCCAATGTTTGATAGACCATCTTTTAGTGAGTTTAGGTAATTTGACATTCTTGATTTAACAAATGAGTCAATTATTGTTGTAGTGGTTCTCTCATACTCTCTATATTCTCCTGAAACTATGCATGATAGAGAAATATGACCTTTAAAACCATTTTTTAATAACAAATCTTTTATTTTATTTTCATGAACTTGATTTGCATATGAATTCATTAAACATATTGCAATACTTGTTACTTTTTCTTTTATGAAAAATTCACATGCTTTTTTTACTTCCTGTTCATCTAAATCTTTATAAATATTACCACTTGCTAATATTCTTTCATTTATTTCAAATCTCAAATATCTCTCGACCAATGGTGGAGCTGGTTGCCAGAACAAGTTATACATTTCATCACGGTCGCCTCTTCTTATCTCTAATATGTCCCTGTAACCTTTTGTACAAATTACACCAACTTTTGAGCCTCTTCTTTCCAATAAAGCATTAAGGCCAACTGTTGTGCCGTGCAAAAAAAATTCAACTTTACCCAATTGTTCTTTATTTAAATTTCTTTTAACTACATCTAATACTGCCATTTCAGGATCAGTTGGGGTAGTAGGAATTTTATCAATTGTTACAGATTTTGCTTCTTCATCATAAAAGATAAAGTCTGTAAAAGTTCCACCAATATCTACACCAATTCTTGAGGCCATAAAAAAATGCAAATTTATTATTTTTTATCAATAAAACACATTTTTATACATAAAGAAAGTTGTTTATAAAATTTAAACATGCTAATTTTATAAAAATATACTTTTTATTTAATGGAGGTTTAATGAATAAGAAAATATTAAAAATGATTATGTCAGTTTTAATAATTACTTTCACTATGCTTGGCTTAGGTAAGTCAGTTCTTGCAAAAGAAGTGGCATATCTTTCTGCTAGTTCTGCAAATACTTGGCTAGCTTCATCTGTCAAAGAGATGGAGGCTGTGGCTAGTGCAAATGGTATTAATATAACTGAATTTGATGCTCAATTTGATCCAGCTAAACAAACTGCTCAGTTACAAGACGCAATTGCATCTGGTAAATATGATGGAATTGTTGTTTGTGCAATTTATGGTGTTGGATTGATTCCAGATATTGAAGCTGCAATAGCTGCTGGAATAGAAATAGTAGTTCTAAACCAAGTTGTTGGTCCTGATTTAACAACATCTGATCCTCAAGTTGATGGAATTGCGGCTTCTGTTTTAGCTGCTCCATATAGATCAGGTACTCGTCATGGAAACTTGACTGTCAAGGCATGTGAAGGAAATGATGATTGTAAAGTTGTATTCATTTACGGTATTAAGGGAATACCGCTAGACGATGCAATTCGTCAGGGATTTGATGATGTGATTGCAAACCATTCAAATATTAAAGTTGTTGCTGAGGGTGAAGGAAAATACTTAGGTCCTGACGGAGGTATCGCTGCAACTCAAGACATTTTAAGTTCAGGAAACGCCTTTGATGTTATGGTTGGTGCAGATCAATCCATGCAAGGCGCTGCAATTGTTCTTGCTGATGAAGGTATGACTGGAAAGGTAAAACTTATTGGTCTTGGAGGTTCTGGTCCTGCCATCAAAGGTATTAAAGATGGATCATGGTTTGCTGGTGTTTTTGGTGCTCCAGGAACTGAAGGCAGACTAGCAATGGAAGCTATGGTTGATGCTTTAAATAACGGTGTTGATCAAGGAGGAATAGATCCTCTATCATCTATACCAGATGAAGGCCTAATGACTGCAGATAACATTTCTAAGTTCACTGCTGAGTGGGACGGTTAAATATAACTGAAAAAAATACTAAAGCTCTTGTTACATTTCAAAATGTATCTAAGAGCTTTGGTGCAACTAAAGCTCTCATTGATTGCAATGTAGATTTTAAAAAAGGTGAAATTCACTCTCTAGTTGGAGAAAATGGAGCTGGAAAATCAACATTAGGCAAAATTATTTTAGGAGCTTATAAATTAGACTCAGGAAAAACTTATGTTGATGGTGAAGAAGTTTCAATTAATTCACCTGGACAAGCTGTAAAAATTGGACTTGTTGGTATTTCTCAAGAATTGTCTCTTTTATCTAGTAGGACAGTTGTAGATAATATTGCAATGGGTAGAGAAATTACTTCTGGTATGTTTGTTTCAGCGAAAAAAACAAAAGAGAAAGTTTTATCTGTGATGAAACATTTTAATTTATTTGTAAATCCTGATGCAATAGTAGGCTCATTATCTGTAGCGGAACAACAAAAAGTTGAAATATTAAGAGCCCTAAATAGTAACGCACGTCTAATAGTCTTTGATGAACCAACTGCAAGATTAGCAAGCAATGAAACGGAACAACTTCATTCTCTTGTTAAATCACTTGCTAATAATGGAACAACGATTGTTTATATTTCGCATTTTTTGGATGAGGTTTTAACTATTTCTAACAGAGTAACACTTCTTCGCAATGGTAAGTTAATTAGGACTAATCTTGCCAAAGAGGAAACAAAAAAAAGTTTAATTGAAGGAATGACAGGAAAGGAGGAAGGTAATTTATTTCCTAGTATAAAATTAATTAATGAGAGCTCTGAAACAGTATTAAAGGTAGAAAATTTAACTAGAAAAAATGAATATCAAAATATTTCTTTTGAAATAAAAAAAGGAGAAATTGTTGGGCTTGCAGGTTTGGTTGGCTCTGGAAGAAGCGAGCTAGCTCATACAATCTTTGGAGATAAAAAACCTGACAATGGTGCAATTAGTTTTTGTGGAAAAAAAATTACACAAAGCAAGGTTTCAAATTCTATAAATTTAGGCATGGCTATGGTTCCAGAGTCAAGAAGAACCCAAGGCTTATTCTTAGCTCGTTCCCTAATAGAAAATATTTCACTTCCTTATTTAGGAAAATTTTTATCCATTTATGGTCTAGATAAAAAACAAGAAAGAAATACTGTTAATGAAATATGTAATAAAACAACAGTTAAGCACAGTGGAATAGATTTTGAAGTTCAGTATTTATCAGGAGGGAATCAACAAAAAATATTATTTGCAAGAGCAGCTATGGGCAAGCCAAAACTTTTAATTGCAGATGAACCTACAAGAGGTGTTGATATAGGTGCCAAAAAATCCATATACGAACTTATTGCTAAATTATCAGATGTTGGTGAGTCTGTGCTTCTTGTTTCTTCTGAAATAGAAGAAATAATAGGTATGTCAAATCGCGTATTAGTAATGTCTCGAGGAAGATTATCTGCTCAATTAATTGGCACGGATATAAATAAAAAGACTATAATGGAAGCAGCCTTTAAATATAATTAATTATGCAATTATTAGAACTATCTAAAAAATATGGAATAGCAGTAATAACTATCTCCCTATTCCTAATTTTATCTTTTACCACTGAAGGTTTTTTTACGGAAAGAAATATTCGCAACCTTCTTGATCAACAATCAACTATTTTGATTGCTGCTTCATTTATGACAATAGTTATAATATCAGGTAATTTTGATATTTCCATCTCAGCTATTTTTGTCGTTGCTCCATTGTTTGCACTCAATATTGAAAATGCAACTGGAAATATTCTTTTAAGTGTTCTTGGTGGTGTTGGTTTAGGTATTATACTAGGTTCTTTTAATGCATTGGTTGTAACATATTTTAAAGTAAATTCATTTATAGCTACACTTGCAACTTCATTCATGTTTTTTGGCTTTGGTTATTTGATAAGTGATAGATCTCTAATGAGACCAGTAACTGACAGCTATCAACAAATAGCTCGCACTAAATTTTTTGATATTACATCAGCTACATGGATATCGTTAGTAGTTGTAATTGTGGCAAGCATTTTGTTAACAAGAACTCGCTTTGGAAGAAATGTTTTTGCAACGGGAGGTAATCAGGAGGCTGCCAGATTAGCAGGAATAAATGTTCCACAAGTGCAAGCAATAACATTTATTTTACTGGGAGCTGCTGCAGCTTTAGCAGGTATTGTTAATTCTTCTAGATCAATATCAGCACAACCTTCTGATGATTTCAGTTTTGTTTTTGCTGTTTTAACAGCAGTAATTGTAGGAGGAACTTCTATTATGGGAGGCAAGGGTGCAATTTGGCGGACTGTTGCTGCAGCTTTCTTTTTAGCGTTTATGAATAATGGCTTTAACCTTTTACAAGTTGATCCATTATGGCAAAGAATAATTTTAGGATTAGTAATTGTAATTGCTGTTGCTCTAGACTCTTGGTCACAGAGAAAAAATGTTTAACTTTATTAAATGTATGTATAAATATTAGTTATGATAAGAATAGGGGTTGATGTTGGAGGAACAAATACTGATGCAGTAGTAATGCAATCAGAAAAATTTTTAGGTGGTGCTAAAAGTCCCACAACTAAAGATATTTTATCAGGTGTAGAAAATGCTATTAATGCAGCTCTCAATGAAGCTAAAACTGAGTCTAAAGATGTTAAAGCGCTAATCATAGGCACAACCCATTTTGTAAATGCTATTGTTCAAAGAAATAAATTGGCAAAAACTGGATTAATTAGAATTTGTTTACCATCCGGTGGATCTATTTTACCTTTTGCTGATTGGCCAAAAGAATTAGTTGAATCTATGAATGGAAACTTTCAACTAGTCAAAGGTGGCTTTGAAATGGATGGAAGTGAGATTTCAAAATTAGATAAAAAAGAAATTATTAATGCATTAGATGAATTAAAAAAATTAGGCTGTGATCAAATTGCCATCAGCTCAGTTTTTGCAACAGTCAGAGGTGACATGGAGCAAGAAGCATTTGATATCATAAAAGAAAACTCACCAAACACAAACATTTCTCTTAGTAAAAATATTGGAGGAATGGGACTATTAGAGAGAGAAAATGCTGCATTAATAAATGCAACTTTAAAACCACTTGCAAAAGAAGTTGTAGAATCATTTGAAGAACTTCGTAAGAAAATGCAATTTAATTGTTCAATGTTTTTTACAAGAAATGATGGCACTTTAATTCAGTCTTCTGAAGTAATTGAATTGCCTGTTCTGACTTTTGCTTGTGGTCCTACTAACTCAATGAGAGGTGCAGCTTTTTTATCTAAAGAAAAAAATGCACTTGTTGTAGATGTAGGAGGCACTACTACTGATGTAGGAGAAGTAAAAGATGGCTTTCCAAGACAAGCAGGTACCTCTATTACAGTAGCAGATGTAAGAACAAATTTTTCTATGCCAGATGTAATAAGCTTTGGTTTGGGAGGAGGCTCTATTATTGATAGAGAAAAGCCTTCAGTAGGCCCTCAATCAGTTGGGCATGAATTAACTAATAAATCAAAAATATTCGGAGGTGATGTACTGACAGCTAGTGATGTAGCAGTTTCTTATGGAAGATGTAATATAGGTACAACACAAGCGCCTGAAATAAATAATAAAAAAGATATAATTCATCTAATGGATCAAATGGTTGAAGATAAAGTTGCAAGAGCAAGAACATCAAGTGAAAAAATACCTGTTATTGCTGTAGGTGGAGGAAGTGTTATGCTTGATAATAAAATTGATGGTTTGAATGTTATAAAACCACCACACAATGATTTAGCAAATGCAGTAGGAGCGGCTATAGCTCAGGTTAGCGGACAAGTATCGAAAGTTATATTGATTGATGATAAAATAGATAGGGAAAGTGCAATAAAACAAGTTACAGATGAGGCAACAAAACTGGCTGTAGATAGAGACGCTGACCCAAATACAATTAATGTGTTGGCAGTATCAGATATGCCTTTATCCTATTTGCCAGGAAATAATTTATTAATCAATGTTACAGTAGTAGGTGATCTTAAAATGGAGAATAAATAATTATATGCAAAAAATTACTTCAGTTGATAAAGATAATTTGGAAGCCATTGCAATAGGTGGAGCTGTTCTTGGTTCAGGAGGAGGTGGAGACCCTTATGTGGGGAGGTTAATGACTAATCAAATTCTTGAAAAGGCTGAACCTGTTAAGGTGATTGAAGTTGAAACACTTAATGATGATGAATTAATCCTACCTATCGCGATGATGGGTGCACCAACTGTAATGATGGAAAAATTTCCATCGGGCAATGAGTTCACTCAACTTGTTTCAATGATGGAAAAATTGATGCAAAAAAAAGTATCTGCAATCTTGTGTATTGAGGCTGGAGGATTAAATTCTACCATTCCTTTTGTTGCTGCAGCTAAATTAGGTTTACCAATAGTTGATGGTGATGCAATGGGAAGAGCATTTCCAGAATTACAAATGGTCTCATTCACATTAGGAGGGATTACAGCTACGCCAATGGCAATGATTGATGATAAGGGCAATGGTGCCACATTTGATACAATTAGTAATCAATGGACTGAAAAGCTTGCCAGAGCACTAACAATTCAAATGGGTGGTTCTGCAATGGTGAGTTTGTATCCAGTAACCGCTAAAGATTGTAAAAAATATTTAATTAAAAACAGTTTATCTCTGATCCATTATATTGGAAATGTAGTTAAGGAACATTCATTTAATGCTTATCAAGTTCTAGCAAAAGAACTCCATGGTAAACATTTGTTTCAAGCTAGAGTAAGAGATGTTGAAAGAACTGCTGGTGAAGGTTTTACAAGAGGTGTTGTAAAATTAGAGGGAATAGGTGATTTTGTTGGAAGAAGTGCCAAGCTTGATTTTCAAAATGAATTTTTGATTGCAATGGAGGGTGAAAAAGTTTTAGCCACAACACCAGATTTGATTTGTTTATTCGATGCTAATACTGGAGAACCTGTAACAACAGAGGCAATGAAATATGGACTTGCTGTTAATGTGTTAGGTCTTCCATGTGATCCAATTTGGAGATCTAAAGAAGCAATTGATTTAGTTGGTCCTAAATATTTTAAATATGACGTTGAATATAAACCTCTTTAATATTAATCCTTAACTGTTTCCATTGAAACAAATGTAGAGGTAGAGGCTACGTTTGGTAATGAAGAGATTTTTTCAGCAAGTATAGTTCTGTATTGTGAAATGTTTTTTGTTCTTACTTTAAGCAAATAATCAAAACTGCCAGCTATCATATGGCATTGTTCTATACTTTCTAATTTACTAACTTCTCTATTAAAATTTTCTAGAGCGTTTGCACGTGTGTCAGATAAAACTACTTGCACAAAAGCAATATGAGCTCTCTCAAGTTGCTCAAAATTTACTCGTGCATGGTAACCAAGAATATATTTTTTATCTTCAAGTTTTTTTAAGCGTGCCTGACATGGCGATATGGATAAATTCACCTTTTTTGCAAGGTCACTAAGTTTGATACGGCCATTCTTAGCAAGAATCCTAAGAATTTCTTCATCAATTTTATCGATCATAATAATTATTCATGTAAAAATATAATATTAAGGTATTTTATACTGAAACATAATCAATTACTAATAAATATTTCTACATTATATAAATTTACAGTAAAAATTTTTAATAAAACTATTGTAAAATATTTAAAAAATTATGGAAATGAAAGATGTATTCAATAACAAATTTACAGATCAAGCATCTCTGACAAATGATTTTTTAGTTCCAGAGGTCTCTAACTATCTTCAAATAAATGAAACAGAAATAGAAGCTAGGGCAAAAAAAATAATCACGTCCGCTAGGAGTTATAACTCATACAACGCATTTGAAAAATTAATGCATGAATATGATCTGTCAAGCTCGGAGGGAATTGTGTTAATGTGTTTAGCTGAAGCGCTATTAAGAATTCCTGATAACAAAACAATTAATGATTTAATTGAAGATAAGATTCCAACCGGCCAATGGAAAGAACATATAAAAAATGACAATAATATTTTTGTAAATATCTCCTCTATTGCATTTTTAATGACAGGAAAAATTTTGAAGCAGGGAGAACTTAAAGAAGCTGATATTTTTATGTCTGCTGTAAAGAACATTAGTAAACCTGTTTTACGTTCAGTAATAAAACAATCAATAAATATTTTAGCTAAACAATTTATCTTTGAAAAAGATATTAAAAGAGCATCAAAACTTTCAAAAAAACTTGAAGACTCAATATATGCTTATTCGTTTGATATGCTTGGAGAAGGTGCTAGAACTTATGAAGATGCCGATAAATATTTTGAGAATTATAAAAATGCTATTAAAGTTATAGGCGACTCATCCTCAGAAAAAAAACATAGTATTTCAATAAAATTATCTGCTTTGCATCCTCGATATGAAAGAGTCAAATTAGAATTACTTAGAAAAGAATTATTGCCAAAATTATTTAAGTTAATTGAACTTGCAAAAAAGGTTAATGTGGATGTCTGCTTTGATGCTGAGGAAGCAGACCGCCTTAATGTATCTTTATTTTTAGTACAAGATATTTTGAATAGTAATTTGATTGATGATACCTATTCAGGTTTTGGTATTGCTGTTCAAGCTTATCAACAACGAGCTATTTTTGTTTTAGAGTGGTTAGATAAAAAATTAATTTCACTAAATAAAAAAATGAATGTGCGACTTGTAAAAGGCGCCTATTGGGATACCGAAATAAAACTTGCACAAGAAAAAGGTTTGGATAATTATCCTGTTTTTACTAAAAAGTTTATTACGGATTTATCGTATTTAAAATGTGCACATATTTTAGCAGCCTCAAATAATATATTTCCGCAATTTGCAACTCATAATGCTTTTACAATAGCTTATGTGCAGCAATTGTTTAAAAACAAATCACATGAATTCCAAAAATTACATGGTATGGGGGATGAAATATATACCCATTTTAGTAACGAAGATAATTTTTCTTGTAGAGTCTATGCTCCTGTTGGAGGTTATAATGATCTATTACCTTATTTAGTTAGACGTCTTCTGGAAAATGGTGCGAATACTTCATTTATCCATCAGTTAAATAAAAAAAATACTGATGAAAAAACTCTACTCCAATCTCCCTTATCAAGATTACAAAATATTCATAATAATAAAATTGTTAAGCCAGAAAACATTTTTCCAGATAGAAAAAACTCAATTGGTGTTGATTTAACTGAAGAAAAAAACCTAGAACTATTTGGTAATTTACAAAATATAATTAATGTACAGCCTTCCTCTGTCGTTAATGGTGTTGATAAAATATCATCATTAACAGAACAAATCATATCGCCATATGATAAGAAAAAAATTCTTGGTCACGTTAACTATGCTGATACCAATATTATTAATGAAGCATTAGAAAGTCTAAATTTATATCAAAATGAATGGAAGAACAGCCCACTTCGCAAAAGAATTAATATAGTCAATAAATTTGCGACTCTACTAGAGAGTAATTATCATTTGCTTGTATCCTGTTGCGTTAAAGAGGCTGGTAAAACTATATATGATTCTATTGCAGATATCAGAGAAGCAATTGATTTTTGCAGATATTATGCAGTTGAGGCTGAAAAAATATTTGAGGAAAAAAATTTACCAGGACCAACTGGAGAAAAAAATATCTATAAACTAAAAGCCAGAGGCTTGACTTGTGTAATTAGCCCATGGAACTTCCCCATTGCTATTTTTGTTGGACAAATGATTGCTTCATTAGTTTCTGGTAACGTTACATTTATTAAACCTGCTGAACAAACTTCTAATCTTAGTTATGTAATTTTCAAACTCCTTTTAAGGGCAGGACTTCCAAGTAATGCTGCTGCTCTTATTTTAGGAAGAGGAGAAACAATAGGATCGCAAATATTTTCATATAAAAATTTACAAAATGTTGTTTTTACAGGATCTTTAGAAACAGCAAAAAATATACAAAAACAACTTTATGAAAGAGATGATTTAATTAATTTAATAGCTGAAACTGGTGGTTTAAATTGCCTAATTGCTGACAGTTCTGCACTTACAGAACACGTTGTAGAGGATGTAATAAATTCTGCATTTAATAGTGCAGGTCAGCGATGTTCTGCTTGTCGCATATTATGTATTGAAGAAAATGTTTATAAGAAAACATTATCTATGCTCAAAGGCGCTGTTGACACGCTATCAGTATCAAGCCCAGAAATAATTTCTACTGACATCGGACCGGTCATTGATGAAGAGGCAAAAGACAAAATTAGCAATTATGTAAAAAGTTTTATAAAAAAATATCAATCAAAATCTTTAAGTAATAATGATGGTTTTTTTGTAAATCCAACAATTTTAGAAATAAATAAAATAGCTGAGGTTAAAGAAGAAATATTTGGACCTGTGCTTCATGTTCTCTCTTTTGATTCAAAAAAAATTGTTGAGTTATGTAATCAAATCAATTCTCTAAATTATGGTTTAACAATAGGAATTCATAGTAGAATTGATAAAGTAATTAATACTGTAATTAAAAATACTAGTGTTGGTAACACATATATCAATAGAAACATTGTTGGAGCTGTTGTAGGCTCACAACCATTTGGTGGACACAATAAATCAGGAACAGGACCTAAAGCTGGAGGTCCCGAATATCTCAAAAAATTTTGTTATGAATATAGTATTTCAAATAATGTAGTTGCAATGGGAGGCAATGTAGATCTTTTATCTAACGTTTATGATTAAAGGATAAATATTGTAATATTAGAATTTTATTTAATTAAACGTGTCTTGAAATTCAGTTAATACAGTCTCGTAAACTTTTCTCTTAAAAGGGACAGCATTTTCAATAAGTTCTGAATGCTCTATCCACTTCCATTCACTAAACTCTGGATTTTGCGTTTCAACATTGATGTCGTTATCATTTCCGGTAAAGTTAAAAATAAACCATTTTTGTGTTTGACCAATATAAGTTTTTCCCCAGGGAAGGTGTTTCAAGGTTTCCTCAGGAATTTCATAATTTATCCATTGTGAAGAAATTTTATGTAAGTCAGCATTATTCGTCCCAATCTCTTCCATCATTTCTCGCCAAACGGCTTCTTCAGGCTTTTCATTATCATCAATACCACCTTGTGGCATTTGCCAATATCCGCTCGGGTGATCTAAACGTCTTCCAACAAGTATCTTATTTTCAGCATTTAAAATCATCATGCCAACACATTTTCTATACTTTTCTGCCATATTACTCTTCAAGCGACTCTTCGAATATACTTAAACCTCGAATTAAGTCTAATGCTCGTCTAAGCTGATAATCCCTTGCCAGCCTTTCTTCTTTCTCACTTAATTCAACATTGTCTTCTTCTTTATTATTAGAATTATCATCTTCCTTATCTAATGAATCTTTTAAATCAGACTCAGAATATCTCTTAAAATCAAATGACTCAAATTCACCTTGCTCTATAATAATATCAGGAGTAATCCCTTTACCTTGAATTGACTCACCAGAAGGAGTGTAATACCTTGCGGTTGTTAATCTTATTCCAGAAATATTATCTGAGTTAGATCTTTGAAATGGTATAATTGTTTGAACTGATCCTTTACCAAAAGATTGTGTACCTATTACTATTGCTCGCCGATGATCTTGAAGCGCTCCTGCAACTATTTCAGAGGCAGATGCAGAACCACCATTGATGATAACTACAATTGGTTTGCCATCAGTAAGATCTTTATTTTTCGCTCTATATCTTCTTATGTCTTTAGTTTCTCTGCCTCTTGTTGATACTATTTCGCCACGCTTTAAAAAAATATCTGTAACTTTTACAGCTTGATTAAGTAAACCACCTGGATTGGAACGTAAATCTAGAATGTATCCATTTATACCTTCATTTTCTGTTTGAATTTTATTTATAGCTTTTAATAAACCCTCTTCTGTTTGTTCAGTAAAAGAAGTAATTCTAAGATAACCAATACCATCATATACTTCGTGTTTAACCGATTGAATTTTTATTATATCCCTTACAACAGTAACCTCAAAAGGTTCAACACCTTCTCTTGAAATTGTCAATCTTACTGCTTTACCTTTTTCACCACGCATTAACTCTACAGACTCATTTAGTGTTAAACCAAAGACTGGGGTATCATCAATTTGAATGATAAAATCTCCTGCTAAAATTCCTGCTTCATATGCCGGGCTATCCTCAATAGGTGAAATAACTTTCACGAAACCCTCTTCCATAGTTATTTCAATTCCTAATCCTCCAAATTTTCCTTGAGTATCCATTTGCATTTCTTGCCAGACCTCTTCA
This sequence comes from uncultured Alphaproteobacteria bacterium, assembly GCA_902591485.1. GTDB lineage: Bacteria > Pseudomonadota > Alphaproteobacteria > HIMB59 > CACPNW01. Next base: position 7,737 of record CACJAV010000014.1, on the reverse strand, counting down.
TTCATGTATCCGGAATGAGGATCAAGTCCAGTCAACATGCCATCTATTGCCTTTTCAATTAATTCTTGATCGGTTACTTCTTCGACATATTCAGAGCGAACTCTATCAAAAACTTTTCCAAATAGATCAAGATATTCATATGTTTCTTTATTTTTAGATGCACTAAAGGATGCAGAAGATCCGAGTATAATGGATAGAAATAATAAATTTCTTATAATAAGTTTCATTTTAGTTTGTCCTTTAATTAGCTAGTTTATTTTTTTCAGATTCAAAGTTAATTTCCCATAATTGTTCTAAATTATATATTTCTCGGGTTTCTTTTTTAAATAAATGAACAATAACAGAACCAGCATCCACAATCACCCAATCACATTTAGGCCTACCCTCTGGTGTTGGGCTTTTAAGACCTAATTTTTTTAATTTTTTAGATAGTTCATCAGCTGTTGCATCTGCATGTCTTGTTGAGCGGCATGTAGAAATAATAAAATAATCAGCCACAGAAGATTTTTTTCTTAAATCAATAATTTTGATATCTTCAGTTTTTGCATCATCAAGAATGCCATAAATTGTATCTGTTAATGTTGATGAAGTACTAATTTTTAGGCCTCAATAATTCTCTTTGTTTTCTTATTTCAGTTGAAGATATTTTGATTTCTTTATTTTGAATAATAGTCCAAGCAGGAAGTTGGTTGAAATTATCTATGTGAATGTTTTTGTTTTTGATTCTGAAGTTTTTATACAAATTTGATACGTAACTTTTCAATGCTTGTTGATTATAACCATATCTTCTAAATACTACAATAGGGATTTCATTAAAAATTCTATGAGCGTTTTGCCATTTATGAAAATTAATTAAATTATCAGCTCCCATCAACCAAAAAAAATTAATATTTTTATAATGTTTATTTAAATATTTGATTGTTTGATAAGAAAATTGAGAGTTTATTTTTTTTTCTATTTCTTTAATTTTAATTGGTTTATTTTTCGTCATTATTTTGCAATTTTTAACTCTCTCTAAATAGCTTGCAGGTTGATGAATTTTAAGAGGGTTTTGTGGCGTAACGAGCCACCAAATTTCATCAAGCTTTAATAATTTTTTTGCCTCTATAGAAATATAAAGGTGACCTTTATGAGGAGGGTCAAAAGAGCCACCAAGTAGACCAATATTTTTCATTTAATTTCTTGATTGTCCGTTACCATGAACAATATATTTGAATGTTGTCAAATGTTTAGCTCCAACAGGACCACGTACATGAAGTTTATCAGTTGAAATACCAATTTCAGATCCAAAGCCAAACTCTCCGCCATCAGCAAATTGTGTAGAAGCATTTTTTAATATTATTGCACTATCAATGTTATTATAAAAATCAGAAAAAGTTTTTTCATTCTCTGTAATAATTGATTCTGTATGATTAGAAGAATAATTATTTATATGATCTATAGCGCCCGCTACACCTTTAACAATCTTTACACTTATAATTTTGTCTAAATATTCTGTTGACCAATCTGTATCGCTTGCCATTTCAAAATTAGGATCGAGAGATTTAATAAACTTATCTCCTCTAATTATGCAACCTGCGTCATATAAAGGTTTAATTAATTCAAGGGCGTTATCTTCAAGGGCGTTATCAATTAGCAGGGTTTCAGCGGCACCACATATTTCTGGCCTTCTTAATTTACTATTAAAAATAATTTTTTTAGCAACATCTAGATTAGCCTCCTTATCTACATAGATATGACAAAGACCTTCTAAATGTTTGATTACAGGTATTCTACTTTTGTCATTTATTTTTTTTATCAAGCTTTTACCACCTCTTGGAATGATAACATTTACGTAGTTATCCATCGCTAATAGACAATCAACTGCCTCTCTGTCTGTTGAAGGAATCATCTGAGCTATATTACTGGGAAGTTGTGCTTCTTTAAACGACATTGTTATAATCTTAATTAACTCATTAGATGTCTGAAAACTGTCGCTACCACCCCTGAGGATTAAAGCATTATTTGATTTTAAAGCTAGACATGATGCATCAACGGTTACATTTGGTCTAGACTCATATATTACTCCTAATACTCCGAGTGGAACTGATATTTTTGAAAACCTTAAACCATTTGGCTGCGACCATTTTTCTAAAATCTTACCTATAGGATCTGGTTGATTTTTAATCTCAGCAATACTTTTAAGGATGCCTGAAATTGAGTCTTCATTAAGTTTCAATCTATTTATTAGAGGTTCTGCTAAATTATTATTAACCGCATTTTCAATATCAATTTTGTTTGCGTTTAAAATATCCTTTGTTTTATCTCTAATATTTTTTTCTAAACACTCATAAGCAATTTTTTTCTTATCAGCATTGAGTGTTCTTAATTTTATAGATGCTTTTTTGGCTTTACTTCCGATTTCATTGATTATTTCTTTAAAATTCATGAAATTATTTTTACTAAATCATCTTTGTGAATGATTTCATCTCTTCCTTCATATCCTAAGATACTAGGAATTTCTTTACTTTTTTTACCAATAATTTTTTTGACCTCATTAATGTCATAGGCTGAAATTCCAACAGCAATTTTTTCTTTTTTAGGAAAATATACGCTTATTACATCTCCTCTATTAAAATTTCCTCCAACCTCAATTACCCCAGCTGGTAAAAGACTTTTATTATTTTTAATAGCTTGGTTGGCACCATCATCAATTCTAATAAAACCAGATGGATGTAAGTGATTTAATAACCACTGTTTACGTGATGATGATGGATTTTTATTTGCTAAAAATATGGAAGAATTTTCTTTAGTAATTGAAGATAGAGGTTTATTTTTTTCACTATCAGTAATCAGTGTGTCACAACCATTATTCATACATATTTTTGCAGCAGCAATTTTAGTAGTCATGCCTCCACTACCTATTATCGAGGTTTGTGAATTAGCCATTTTTTCAATAGTTTTGTTTATGGCACTAATTTCATTAATCTTTTTTGCATCTTTATTTTTTTTAGGATTTTTATCATACAATCCATCAACATCACTTAGAAGTATTAATAAATCAGCATCAACCATTTGTGCTACTCTTGCAGCTAATCTGTCATTATCCCCATATCTAATTTCTTCAGTGGCAACCGTATCATTTTCATTAACCACCGGAATAACCTTATTCTTAAGTAGAGTGTTAATTGTTTTTCTTGCATTTAAATATCTTCTTCTTACCTCACTATCTTCAAGCGTAATTAGAACTTGAGCAATATTTATTCTGTGTTTATTTAAATGGAGTCTCCATTGATGCGCTAATTCAATCTGACCTACAGAAGCAGCGGCTTGTTTGTCTTCTAATTTTCTTAAAATCTTATTTTTTTTGATTAAAGATGAGCCAAGAGCTATAGCACCAGAACAAACAATAATTATTTTTTTATCTTTGTGGTATTTTTTTATATCTTTACAAAGTTTTTTTAACCAATTGGTGTTTATTTTTTTTGTTTTTGAGTTGATGATGGATGAAGATCCAATTTTTACAACAATTTTTTTATATTTATCTATCATTATCACTTACACATTTCTCAAATAAATAATTGGTCAAATTTTCAATTCCGTTATTATTAAAACTTGAAATAGTAAACTTTATATTAGTATTTAATTCTGTCATTTCAGTAAGAATATTTTTTGTTATTTCGGGATTCAAATCCTGTTTGCTTAGTGCCACAACTTCTTCTTTTTGATCAAGATTTTGACCATATTTTTCTAGTTCTTTTCTTACTATAATATAATTCTCTTTCCAATTAGGGTCTGAACTATCTACTAAATGAAGAAGAATTTTGCATCTTTCGATATGAGCTAAAAATTTATCCCCAAGTCCTTTACCTTCATGCGCCCCCTCTATTAATCCCGGAATATCAGCAATCACAATCTCTTTATCAAATTTTTTAATGACCCCAAGAACTGGATGAAGGGTAGTAAATGGATAATCAGCAACTTTTGGTTGTGCGTTAGATATTTTTGATAAGAAAGTTGATTTGCCTGCATTTGGTAATCCAATTACGCCAACATCAGCAAATAACTTTAATGATAACCATATCCATCTTTCTTCCAAAGACTCTCCATTAGTAAATTGTCTTGGAGCTTGATTAGTTGAGGATTTAAAATGTGAATTACCAAGCCCACCTTTACCACCTTTTAAAAAAATATACTTTTGATTATTTTCTAATAATTCTGCAAGTAAAACAGATTTATCTTCATTATGAATTTCTGTTCCAGGAGGTACTTTGATAACAACATCTTCACCATTAGAACCAGTTTTATTTTTACCCATACCATCTTGACCTTTTTTTGCTTTAAAGTGCTGTTGATAGCGATAATCAATAAGAGTATTTAAATTTTGATCAGTAACAAAAACTACATCTCCACCTTTTCCACCATCACCCCCATTTGGTCCACCATACTCGATATATTTTTCTCTTCTAAAACTTACACATCCTTTTCCGCCTTTACCGGATGCAACATATATCTTCGCTTGATCAAGAAATTTCATTGGAAAAAATAGAAATTAATTTTCTATTAATTACGCGGGTACTACTGATACGTAAGTTCTAATGCGAGTCTTTTTAAATGCAACCTTACCATCAATTGTAGCGAAAATAGTATGATCTTTTCCTATACCTACATTATCTCCAGGGTGAAATTTAGTACCTCTCTGACGTACTATAATATTCCCAGAAATAACTTTTTCACCACCAAATTTTTTTACACCTAAACGACGACCTATGGAGTCGCGACCGTTACGTGAACTACCACCTGCTTTTTTTGTAGCCATTATTTACTTTCCTTTGGTGTTGTAGTTTTTTTCTTAACTGTTTTCTTAACAGTTGTTTTCTTTGTTACTGCTTTTTTAGGTGCAGCTTTTTTCTTAGGTGCAGCTTTTTTAGTAGGTTTAACAGTTTCTGTTTCCTTTTTAGTAGTAGCAGATTTTTTTCCACCAAGAGATATAGACTCAATCTTTAAGACAGTTAAGTATTGTCTATGACCTTGAGTTGATCGATAATTTTGTCTTTTTCTTTTTTTAAAAACAATAATTTTTTTATCTCTAATTTGATCTAAAATTTTAGCCTCAACAACAGCTCCATCAACTAAAGGAGAACCTATTGTATTTTGGGTATTTTCTGATACGGCAAGGACATCTTTGAAGGAAACATTATCACCCTTCTTTCCTTCAAGTTTTTCAACTTTAAGTATTTGACCTGCTTTTACAGAATATTGCTTACCACCTGTTTTAAACACTGCTAACATAAGATCTTTCAATGAAAGGGCGTTTATAGCGAAGGTATATAATAGTCAAATGAAAATACTCAGATTCAAGTATTTTTTGCCTAAAATTAGCTAAAAATTGTCCTTTTTCTTTCTTAGATATCTAAAAAATTCTAAATTTGAAAAACTGTTATCTTTTTTGAATTCCGAGCTCATTTGACAGTTTGGATTCAGGAATGGATTTACTTTTTTTTCTTCACCTAGAATAAAAGGTATTGTTCTATTATTTTTTTCTAGCTCCTGTAGAATTTGTTTTTTTGCCTTTTCTAGGATGATATCTTCTTTGAAAACATGTTCTAAGAATTTTAAGTTATTTAAAGTATATTCATGACCACAATAAACTTTCATGTCATCTGATAAATTTAGAATTTTATTTAGCGAATCATGCATTTGATCAATTGTTCCTTCAAAGACACGCCCACAACCTAAACGAAAAAGCACATCACCAACAAATAATAATTTATTTTTGAAATCGCAAAGCACAACATGATCAAGAGTGTGCCCTGGCGCAGAAAAAATTTCGAATTCATTTAATGTAGTTGTGACTTTGCTGTTATTTGAAATATTGTTAATTTTAAGAGAAGACAGTTCTGCGGGAGAGTAAATTTGTGCATTAGGGAATTTTTTAATCAAGCCTAAGGCTCCTGAAGTATGGTCACTATGATGATGGGTAATCAAAATACATTCAAGCTTTAGTTTTTTTGAGTCTAAAACATTAATAATTTTCTCATCATCTGCAGGATCTACTATAATGCCTAAAGAATTATTATTATGTAATAAATAAGAATAATTATCTTTAAGCTGATTTATAATTTCTATTTTTATATCAGTCATCAATTAGCAATGGCTGAGTTTTTAGCAAAGATTTTATTTGATGATTTAATCTTTATTGGTTCGAAATCTTTATAACTAAGAAGAAAGATCGCTTCACTCGTTATTATATTAGCTGAAAGTAATGATCCATTAATTGGAAATTGCTTTCCTTTACTTGTAAGACCAATACTGTTTTCAATAACAATATTCATTTCATTACATAGATTTTCAAAGTCTTTTAAGGTAAAAAAATGAATATTAGGAGTATCATACCATGAGTAAGGAAGACCTTCCGTAATGGGCATTTTGCCTTTTAAAAGTAATTGTAATCTAATTTTCCAATGACCAAAGTTTGGAAATGACACAATAGCCTTTGATCCAACTCTTAATAATTCGTTAAGAATTTTTTTTGGCTCAACCATAGCTTGAAGTGTTTGGCTGAGTATCACAAAATCAAAACTTTGATTTGAGTATTGTGAAAGATCTTTTTCTGCATCTCCATGGGTAACGCTTAAGCCTTTTGCAATCGCTTTTAGAGCTAAATCTTGATTTTTTTCAATTCCATGTACTTTGGCACTGAGATTTTTTTCAAGTTGTTGAATCAGATCACCCTCTCCACAACCTATGTCTAAAATACGCGAATTATCTCTTATTAAAGACTCTATTAGATCCCAATCTTTCCTTATGCTTTGAATTTTATTCATACTCATTTTCATAATTGCTATCAAGGAAACCTTTAATAGCAAAATCAAGATCAGGTTCGTCTAATAAGAAACTATCATGTCCTTTATCTGTTTCTATTTCTAAAAAACTTACATCTTTTGATAAACTATTTAAAATTTCAACTATTTCTTTATTTTCTCTAGTCGGAAATAACCAATCTGATGTGAAAGATATAACAAGATATTTAAGATGGTCATTTGGATTATTAATAAATTCGAGTGTCTTTTTGAAACTTTCAGAGTGATCAAAATAATCCATAGCTCTTGTTAAATACAAATATGAATTTGCATCAAATCTCTCCACAAATGATCTGCCCTGATAACGTAAGTAGCTTTCAATTTGAAAATCTGCATCAAAACCAAATGAAATAATATCTCTTGATTGAAGTTTTCTTCCAAATTTTCTATGCATTGCATCTTCAGATAAGTAAGTAATATGCGCTATCATTCTAGCCACAGCTAAACCTCTTTCAGGAATTGAATTATTTGTTGCATAATTTCCTTTATGCCAATTCAAGTCATTCATTATGGCTTGTCTTCCAACTTCATGAAAAGCGATATTTTGTGCAGAATGCTTTAAAGCACCAGCAATATGAATAATTGATTTAATTTTATCAGGAAAATCAATTGACCATTGTAATGCTTGCATTGCTCCCATTGATCCTCCAACCACACTAAATAATTGATCAATTTGTAATACATCCAATAATTTTGACTGAGCATTAACCATATCCTTTATGGTCACTGATGGAAAATCTGCTCCATAAATATCTTGGTCGTTAGTATTTTTTTCTTTTGGACCTGTTGAACCTGCGCAACCCCCAAGTACATTTGAACAAATCACAAAAAACTTATTTGTATCAATAGGTTTGTCTGGACCAACCATTCTTGCCCACCAACCTTCTTTGCCAGT
>CACJAV010000013.1 GCA_902591485.1 uncultured Alphaproteobacteria bacterium | reverse complement strand
ATTAATGCTCTTGATGATAAAATTTTAGATTTACTCAGAGAAAGAGCTGAAATAGTAACTGAAATTGGTAAAGAAAAAAAACCCACATCTAGTGTTGTTGATTATGATAGGGAACAAAAAGTTTTAGATAGAATACTTCAACATACAAAAGCGAAATATTCAAAAGATTCTATCGTTAGAATTTGGAGAGAAATCTTTCAGGCATCTACAAAATTGCAAGAAAAAGATAGGTCAATTATAGATACAAAAAGATCAATTAATTTAATAAATATTTATAAGGGTGGTAAGTCCTCTCTTAAGGGTAAAGATAATATTATTAAATTGTCTTCTAATGAAAACTCTTATGGTCCATCACCTAAAGTATTAGAAAAAATAAATCTTAAAGAGGTACTCTCAAACTCTCATCGTTATCCAAATATTGACGGGGCTCAATTAAGAGATAAATTAGCTAGTGTACATAATATCAATGCAAATCAGATTGTGCTTGGTTGTGGATCAGATGAAGCACTTTTATTTGCTGCTTTAGCTTTTTGCCAGGATGGTGATGAAATAATACATGCCGAACATGGTTTTGAAATGTATTCCATAATTACTAAAATAGTCGGGGCAACTTCAAAATTAATTAAAGAAGATAAAAATTATAAAGTGACAGTTAACTCAATTTTAGAGCAAGTATCTCCATCAACAAAGATAATTTATTTGGCTAACCCTAACAATCCTACTGGTACATATTTGACACGCTCTGAGATTAATGAAATTTTAGATAAATTGCCCAAAAATATTATAATGGTTTTAGATGGTGCGTATGCAGAATACGTGACTAAAGAGGATTACGACAATGGTTTTTCTTTAGTAGATCAATTTGAAAATATAATATTAACCAGGACTTTCTCAAAAGCATATGGGCTTGCAGGGTTAAGATTAGGTTGGTGTTATACTAGCAAAAAAGTTTCCACAATTCTGAATAAAGTTAAAGGACCATTTAATACACAAAGTTTATCACAGGAAATGGCTATTATTGCCCTGGAAGATAAAGAGTATTTGGATCAAGTAGTTAAAAATAACCAAGTGGTAAAAGATTGGTTTGAAAATGAACTTAGAAAAATCAATATTAAAACTAATCCATCTGAAGGAAACTTTACTTTTGTTGAAATGAATCAAGAGGAAGTAAAAAATATATCTTCACATCTTGCTAGCACGGGGATTATTGTTCGAGAATTAGACAGTTATGGATTACCTAATTGTCTTCGAATTACCATAGGAACGAAAGAAGAGATGGAAGCAACCATTCATTCTCTTAAACAAATTTAATCATGAGAAAGAAATTTAATTCAGTTTTAATAATCGGTATGGGGTTAATAGGCTCATCAATATCAAGAGCCTTAACTGAATATCAAGTTGCTAATAATGTTTATGGTTTAGATACAGATGATAAGGTTATTAAAAAATGCCAAGAATTAAATTTGATAATTCAGGGAGAAACTGATTTATCTAATTTTGATGTCCAGTTTGATTTAGTTATAATATGTACACCAGTTAGCACTTATGAAAAAATCTTTATTGAGTTGAATAAATTTATCTTGAAACCTACTCTTGTAACTGATGTAGGCTCAACGAAAATGAGTACAATAAGTGATTTTAATAAAATAAAGCCTGTTCACAATATCTCTTTTGTCCCCTCGCACCCCATTGCTGGTCTTGAAAAGAGTGGTCCAGAATTTGGCTTTAGTAAATTATTTGAAAATAGGTATTGTATTCTTACTCCATTTCAAAAAGATGACAAAGCTATAGAGTCAATTAGTGACATGTGGAAATCAATAGGTATGACAATTGAAATCATGGATGCTGAACGGCACGATAGAGTTCTTGCAATGACGTCGCATATCCCTCAGCTAATTGCTTATTCTGTTGTTGGTACCGCAACTGAGCTAGAGTCACATATGCGCGATGAAGTAATCAAGTACTCAGCAGCAGGTTTTAGAGACTTTACAAGATTAGCTGGTAGCGATCCTATTATGTGGCGTGATGTATACCAAAAAAATAAAAATGCTGTTCTTGAGATGTTGGGTAGATTTAGTGAAGATTTATCAACATATCAAAAAGCAATTAGAAATGGTGATTTAGAATTTTTAGAAAATAAATTTAATCAATCAAAAAAAATTCGTAAAGAAATTGAAGATATTGGCCAGGCAGGTAGTTTTGATCCTACAGAAAAAAAGAATTAGCTAAGTAATTTATTTGTTGCTAACTCAATAGAATTTTCAACTTTCTCAAGAACTTCTTTTTTCTCTAGCCCTACTTCTATTTCTGGTAAAAACTCAATGATGATATGTCCTTTTTTAATTATTTTGATTCCTTTCTGCCAAAATAATCCTGAGTTTAATGCAACAGGTTGAAGTTTTCGTTTAGTCGCATTGTAAATTCCAACAAAACCAGACTTGTAATCAGCTTTTTCACCAGGCTTCTTTCTAGTTCCTTCAGGAAAGATAATGATTGTAGAGCCTTCATCTAATTTTTTTTTAACATCTGATATCATTTTTCGCATTGCTTTGGCTTGTCCTGTTCTATCTATGGAAACCATGTTGCTTTTTAATAAATACTGTCCAAAAATTGGAATATAGAAAAGTTGTTTTTTATGAATAAAAAAACTGCTTTCTAAATAATAATAAAGTGCAAAAGTCTCAAATGCCGACTGATGTTTGGATACAATAATAAGGGGTTCCTTAGATAAATTTCCAAGTCCTCTAACTTCATGCGTAACCCCACAAATATATTTCAATAAAATAAATATACCCTTTATCCATGCTTTAGCGGGAAAACGGATAAATTTGCTAGGTAAAATAATAAAGGGAATGCTTAAAATGCCCATTAAGATTGTCCACAAAGCCAAAGCGATATAAAAAATAATAGTAAGTAATAACATACAATAAATTTTGTTTTATATACTAACCTCTCTACTCTATATATAGCTTATGTTCATTCAGTGCTCAGATTGTGATTATAAATACATTGTAAATTCTGCCGATTTAAAACCAGATGGGAGAATGGTTGAGTGTGCTAATTGTAATCATCGATGGTACCAAGAGCCTCTTCAAGCTGAAGAACATTTATCGTCTTCTGTGCCTCATGCTCCTAAAGAAGATCACGATGGTAAAGTAAAAAATAACACTGATGAGGATAAAGCAAATCTTACTAAAGAAATTAAAAATTTACCAAGCACTGAAGTTAGAGAAAAAAAAGTAAGTGTACTTAACACTTTTTTAGTTATCTTTATGTTAATATTTTTATTTTTTTTATTTTGGGCTATTCGATCGTATGGAACAAATATTTTTGTTTTGCTGACTTTTTATATCAATGAATTTTTTTTTAATTTAAGATTAATAATCGATGATTTGGCTAAAATTATTTATCAAATTTTAAATTAATCTAACCATTTGGGAATAATATCTTGGTTAATAAATTCCCTCGAAGTTAATGGCTGATGAATTTTTTGAAAAACATTATTATTAACTAAAATTTCTATTGGCAGACCTCTTGAGTTGTAATTAGATGCCATCACTTTTCCATACGCTCCTGTATCTTTAATAATCAACAAGTTTCCAACTTTTTGTTTTGGTAATGTGATATTTTTATTCAAAATATCAGAGCTTTCACATATAGGTCCTGCAACAGAGTAAGTAACTAATTCACTATTACTTTTATCTACAACCTCAATGTCATGATGTGCTTGGTATAAAGCTGGTCTTATCAATGAATGCATTCCTGCATCTGTTATTAAAAAATTTATACCCCCATTATTTTTTATGGTCATTACAGAAGTTATTAAAATGCCTGCATTTGCAACAAGGTATCTACCAGGTTCAAAAGATAATTGATATGGTGCATTTTCAAAACATTTATTGAATTCATTTTTAATAAGTTCTAAATCTACCTCATTATCTTTGTCTTGATAAGTTACTCCAAGGCCTCCACCTAAATCAACATGTTTGATAGAATAACCTTTATCCAAAAAAAGCTGTGCATTTTTTTTCATTTTCATAAAAATTTCTGAAAAAACTTTTATGTCAAATATTTGACTGCCTACATGGCAACTAATACCTATAAGATTAATATTTTTTGCATTTTCTAAAGATTGAAAAATGTCCTGCAATTTTTCAGTATCTATTCCAAATTTATCCGTTTTTTTGCCAGTGGAAATTTTATCAATTGTTTGACCATCAATATTTGGATTAAGTCTAATGCCTATATCTATGCATTTATTATGTTCCTGCGCAACATTATTTATTCTTTGAATTTCATCGATAGACTCAACATTGATTAGACGTATATTATTGCTTATTGCAAAACTTATATCATCTTTAGATTTTCCAATTCCCTCAAAAATAATTTTGTTAGGATTGATACCAGCCGTTATGGCTCTTTCTAATTCACCAACCGAAACAACATCAGCTCCTGCTCCTACTGTAGACATTAACTTTATGATTGCTTGATTTGAGTTAGCTTTTACCGCATAAAAAATTTCAGCATTTAAAGTATTCTTTAATTTATTATATTTTTCTTCAATTTTTTTTTGAGAGTATACATACATAGGCGTTGTGTGAGATGATGCAATATCTTCTATGGAAACTCCCTCAACGAAGGGTTTATTGTTTTGATAGTTAATCATATTACTCTGTTTGAATAATAACTGATTGCTGACGTTCTTTCTCAGCTTCAAATCTTTCCATGCATGCTTCATCACATGGGTAGGTAATTACAGATTTATCCAATTTATCTTCAGGCAAACTTAAAGGACCCACCTTGCCACAACTAATTAGAAAGAGTGAGAATACTAAAATATATAGATAATTTTTCATTAGAGATATTTTTTTATAGCATATTTGATTGTTTGTTTAACACTTTGTGGAGATGTCCCTCCAAAACTTTTTTTATTTTTAACACTTTCTTCAACTGAAAAAGTATTTTTTGCTTCAATGCTTATTTTTTTATTAAATTTTTGTAATTCTTGTAAGCTTAACTGATCTAAATTTTTATTTTTTTTATTAGCATAGTCAACTATTTTCCCAGTCAAATGGTAAGCTTCTCTGAAAGAAAAATTCAGGTGTTGAACAAGCCAGTTAGCAAAATCTGTTGCTGTTGCATTCGAATTTTTTACAGCTTCTTTCATTACATCAGTATTGAAGGTAATACCCGACCACATTTCAGTCATTACCTCTAAGGCAAGAGAAACATTATCAAATGAAGAAAAAATAATTTTTTTATCATCTTGCAAATCTTTACTGTAGGCTAAAGGTAGTCCTTTAAGAATTATTAGCAAAGCACTCAAATTACTTATTACGTTACCAGAATTACCTCTTACCAGTTCAGCACCGTCTGGGTTTTTTTTCTGCGGCATGATCGAACTACCTGTGGCTAATTCATCAGGTAATTTTACAAAGTTAAATTGTTGATTAGCCCAAAGAATAACCTCATCAGCCATTCTTGATAGGTGAATACTAATAAGAGATAAAACAAATAAAAACTCAACAGCAAAATCTCTGTCAGAAACACTGTCCAGTGCATTAACCGTTGGTTTTTTAAATTTTAATAAACTTGAAGTATAATTTCTATCAATAGGAAACGATGTTCCTGCCAAAGCACCTGACCCAAGAGGATTTTCATTTAATATTTCAATACAATTCTTTAACCTTTGTCTATCTCGGCCCATCATCTCAACATAAGCAAGAGAATAATGTGCTAATGAAATTGGTTGAGCAACTTGTAAGTGTGTGTATCCAGGTAAGATTGTATCAGTATGTTTTTTTGCAATACTAATTAAAACCTTTTGTAATTTCAGAAGCAGTTTATCTAAATCAACACTATTATTTCTTATCCAAAGCTTGAAATCAGTTACAACTTGATCATTTCTTGATCGAGCAGTATGTAATTTGCCAGCCGTTGATCCAATATGTTGAAAAAGCATAGACTCAACATTCATATGAATATCTTCTAACTCTTTTTTGAATTTTACTTTACCTTTTTGAATATTAGATAATATTACTTTAAGACCATTGACTATTTTTACTTCATCTTTTTTGGAGATAATTTTTTGCCTACCCAGCATTTTAGCATGAGCTATTGAGCCCTCAATATCTTCTTTGTACATTCTTTGATCTACATCAACTGAGCTATTAATAGCCTCAAGTAATTTAGAAGGCCCTTTATTTAAGTGGGTATTTCTGGATGGGTTTTTTTTCATCGCGTGGGCTATAAAGCTATTTACAATAATTTTCATCCAAATACGTGATTTTTTTATATTTCTTTTAGTGAGATTTACTAAATTATCTATATAAACTCTACAAAAATGAAAATTTCAAAAGTTGTAGTTATTGGCTCTGGAACGATGGGAAGCGGTATTGCGGCACAAGTTGCAAATGCTGGAATCAATGTTCATTTACTTGATTTGACTAAGGATATTGCTAGCAATGCTTGCGAACGAATAAAAAAATCTAGACCACCCCTATTAATGGAAGAGAATAACTTAAATTTAATTACTCCTGGAAGTATTGAGAATGACCTAGAGTGTTTAAAAGATGCTGACTGGGTTGTTGAAGCTGTTGTTGAAAGAATAGATATAAAAAAAACTCTCTACTCACAAATTGATGCTTTGCGCAAACCAGGTGCTTTTGTTTCATCAAATACATCTTCAATTCCACTCAGTGTTTTAACTGAAGATATGTCTGAAGAGATGAAAGAAGTTTTTTGTATTACACATTTCTTTAATCCTGTTCGATATATGAGGTTGCTCGAACTGGTGATTGGAAAAGAAAACAATAAAGAAAAAATAAATGATCTGGTGGTATTTGGTGATAAAATATTAGGAAAAACAGTTGTTGTTTGTAATGACTCCCCAGGATTTTTAGGCAACCGTGTTGGAGTCTATGCGATGCAAGTTGCAATGACTGAAGCCTTTAATCTTGGATTAAGCGTTGAAGAAGCCGATGCTGTCTTTGGTAGACCTCTGGGTATTCCTAAAACAGGAATATTTGGATTATATGATTTGATAGGAATTGATTTAATGGCAGATGTTTTGAAAAGTTTTATTAAAGAGCTTCCTGAGAGTGATCCTTTTCATGACGTAGGTAAGGAGCTTCCTATAATTAATAAGCTTATTAAAGATGGATACACTGGCAGAAAAGGTAAGGGTGGTTTTTTTAGAATGAATAAATCAACAGGTGTAAAAGTTTTAGAGTCACTTAACTATAAAAACAACACTTATAATGAGTCTAAAAAAGTAGATTTACAACTTCCCGATGTAATGGACATTAACAAAGTTCTTAATAGAAAAGACGTTTATGGAGAATACGCATGGTCAATTTTGAAAAAAACAATTTTATATGCTGCAGCTCTAGTGCCAAATGTAACTGAAAATTTTAATGACATTGATGATGCTATGAAATGTGGATTCAATTGGTCTAAAGGTCCTTTTGAAATACTTAATGAAATTGGAATTGAAAATTTTATTTCGAAGTTAAACAACGATGATCATATTCCTCCTTTTTTAAAACAACTAATGGATCAAAGTAATTCATTGTTCAATGTGTCCAATAATTCTCTAGAATATTTTCATCCAAAAAAATCTTATACTCCAATGTCGAGGCCAGCCGGTGTAATATCTTTATCGGATATAAAGAAATCTTCAAATCCTATTTATTCAAATTCTTCAGCTTCTATTTGGGAAATATCAGGAAAATCAAGATCTCTCTGTGTTGAGTTTCATACAAAAGCAAACGCGCTAGATGGCTTAACTAATGACTGTTTAATGAAAGCTTATGAGTTAACTAGCGAAAAGTATGACGGGATAATTATTGCTAACGATGCTATGCAATTTTCTGCAGGGGTTAATTTAAATTATTTTTATGATAAGGCTATAAATAAACAATTCAACGAGATAGATAAATTTCTTAATAATTTCCAACAGTCACTTTACCAACTGCAACACGCAAACTTCCCAGTTGTGTCTTGTCCTTCAGGTTTAGCTATTGGAGGTGGGTATGAAGTCATTTCTCAAACAAGTTTTATAGCAGCGCACTCCAATTCTGTACTCGGTTTAGTGGAGTCCTTAGTAGGTTTAATACCCGCAGGAGGTGGTTGCAAAGAAATGTTAAGACGCTGGGCTAATAATTCTGAAATAAAAAATGATCCAAAATTATTATCACTAAAAGTTTTTAATTTAATTGGTTATGCAACTACTGCTGACTCACCAATAAAAGCTAAGGTTCATAAATTTCTAAGCGAGCAAGATACAATTGTTATGAGTAAAGACAGATTAATAGAAGAGGCTGATAACATTATTTTTTCAAAAAAACAAAATTATAAATCATTAGAAAGTGCCTCACTGGTTTTGCCTGGAGCAACTGTGATGTCTGAAATGATTGATATTTTAAATCAATTAAAAGACAAAAAAATAATAGGTCAGCATGGTGTCGAAGTTGGAAAAAAGTTAGGTTACATGCTAAGTGGTGGTGATACTAATTCTTCAACAGTTTTAACTGAGCAAAATCTATATGATCTTGAAAGAGAAATTTTTATTGATTTAATAAAGCAAAAACCCACACAAGATCGTATTAGACATACCCTTGATACAGGAAAACCACTGTTTAATTAATTCTTCTTTTGACTAAGGATTTTAATTATTTTTTTTAATGCTATAAACAATCCCATGAATCAATTTTCAACAGACCTTAATAAGAATAAAGCAAATTATGTACCTTTAACTCCTTTAAGTTTTATTACTCGAGCTAAAGATATTTATCCTAATTATGAGTCAGTTGTTTATGGAAATAGAAGTTATACATGGTTACAAACTTATAATCGTTGTACAAAATTTGCTAGTGCTCTAACAAAAAAAGGTATTGGCCTTGGAAGCACTGTTTCTATAATTGCCGCAAATACACCTGAACTTTTAGAGGCTCATTATTCAATTCCAATGACAGGAGGTGTAGTTAATACAATCAATACACGTCTGGACGCTCAAACAATTGCGTATATTTTAGAGCATAGTGATGCTAAATTATTAATCACTGATACACAATTTTCACCAACTATCAAAAAAGCCTTGAGCATTTATGGAAAAAAAATCCCCATTATTGATATTCATGATGATCAGGCAATTTTTAAAGAAGGTGAAGGAGAAAAAATTGGTGATTGGACTTACGAAGAATTTTTAAATACAGGCGATGATAATTTTAATTGGTCCTTTCCAGAAGATGAATGGCAAGCAATATCACTTAGCTATACTTCAGGCACAACAGGAAAACCTAAAGGAGTTGTTTATCATCATAGGGGTTCATACCTTATGTCAACAGGTAGTGTAACAGCGTGGAACATGACAAACAAACTAACTTTTCTCGCAACAGTACCCATGTTTCATTGTAATGGTTGGGGGTATCCTTGGACAGCGGCATTAGTTCATGCCAAAGTGGTGTGTTGTAGATATATTGTTGCTAAAGATATTTATAATTTAATAGATAAACATAAAGTAACACATTTTGGTGGAGCACCAATTGTATTAAATTTAATTGCGAATGCTGAAGATAAAGACAAAAAAGAAATTAAACATAAAATTTATGTACTAACAGCAGGAGCACCACCAACAAGTGCAATTTTAGAAAAAATGGATAACTTAGGATTTGAAGTAATGCATGTATATGGACTAACCGAAACATATGGGCATGTATTACAATGTGCATGGAATGAAGAATGGAATAATTTATCTAATAGTGAAAAAGCAGATTTAAATGCAAGACAGGGTGTGCGCTATCCAAATCTTGAAGAAGCTATAGTTGCTGATCCTGAGACAAACACTCCTGTTCCAAGAGATGGCAAAACTATGGGTGAAATTTTAATGCGTGGAAATGTAGTAATGAAGGGATATTATAAAAATAAAGAGGCAACTGAAACTTCCATGAGAAATGGCTGGTTTCATTCTGGTGATTTAGCAGTTGTATATCCTGATGGATATATTCAAATAAAAGATCGCTCTAAAGATATTATAATTTCTGGTGGAGAAAATATCTCATCAGTAGAAGTAGAAAATGTAATAGCTAAGCACCCAGCAGTATCATTAGTTGCAGTTGTTGCCAAGCCAGATGAAAAATGGGGAGAAACACCATGCGCCTTTGTAGAACTAGCGCCTGGAAAAAATTCCACAGAAGAGGAAATTATTCAGTTTTGTAAAGAAAATATGGCTGGATTTAAGAGGCCAAAAAATGTAATCTTTGGTGAATTACCAAAAACATCTACAGGCAAGATACAAAAATTTGAACTAAGGAAAAAAGCAAAGGAGATTTAATATGGATCCAAAAACTTATAAATTTGATACTTTAAGTTTACATGCAGGATATATGCCAAGTAAAAATGCAGGCTCAAGACAAGTACCAATTTATCAAACAACTTCTTACATGTTTGATGATGTTGATCATGCTGCAGCATTATTTAACTTAGAGCGAGGTGGTCATATATATAGCCGAATTTCAAATCCAACGGTTCAGGTCTTAGAAGAGCGTGTTGCAGCATTAGAGGGTGGAACTGCAGCCTTAGCAACAGCATCAGGCATGAGTGCAATTTTTTTAACTATTATGACATTATGTAATGCAGGTGATCATGTGGTAGTGTCTTCTCAATTATATGGTGGAACGGTAAATTTATTTAGATTAACTCTTCCAAAATTTGGAATAAAAGCAACTTTTGTGAAGCCTAGGGATACAGAAGGTTTCAAAAAAGCGATCCAAGATAATACTAAATGTATTTATGGAGAGCTAGTTGGAAATCCTGGAAATGAATTAATGAACTTACCCGAAATATCAAACATTGCTCATGAGGCTGGTATTCCTGTTATCATTGATAGTACTTATCAAACTCCATATTTGTTTAAACCATTGGAACATGGTGCGGACTTTGTTGTTCATTCTTTAACTAAATGGATGGCAGGACATGGATCATCAATGGCTGGAATTTTGGTAGAAGGTGGTAAATTTGATTTTTTAAAAACTGATAAATTTCCTACTATGACTGAACCTTATGAAGGTTATCATGGCTTATCTTTTGCTGAAGAATTTGGTCCTGTAGCTTTTACAATGAAAGCTAGAGCTGAAGGAATGAGAGACATGGGACCTTGTTTAAGTCCTCAAAACGCTTGGAATGTTTTACAAGGTATTGAAACTCTATCAGTCCGAATGGAAAAACATTGTTCAAATGCTCTAAAAATGGTTGAATATCTGAGTAACCATGAGAGTGTCGCTTGGGTTTCTCATGCAAGTCTTAAAGATAATCCAGATTATGAATTAGCAAAAAAGTTATTACCTAAAGGTACTGGATCAATGATTGCTTTTGGTATTAAAGGAGGAAAAGAAGCTGGAGCTGCATTTATTGACAATGTTAAACTAGCGTCTCATCTAGCAAATGTCGGAGATACTAGAACATTAGTTATCCATCCTGCCTCTGCTACTCATTCTCAAATGGATGAAGCCACTTTAAAATTAGCAAATATGTCTCATGACATGATTAGACTTTCAGTTGGAATAGAAGATATTGAAGATATCATTAATGATTTTGAGGATGGTTTTAGAGCAGCAAAAAAACCAAGACTTGTATCAAATAAATGAAGTTTAAAGTAAATAATAAAGAGGTTTTTGCTTCAACCGGGGGAAGGCCTTTTGATAAAAAAAAACCTCTTATTATTTTTATTCATGGCAGTGGGTTAAGTCATATTACTTGGGTTTTACAAACCCGTTATTTTGCTTTTCATGGCTATAGCATTCTTGCAATTGACCTTCCTGGACATGGTTATTCTGAAGGACCTGCGCTAGAGTCTATTGAAGAACAGGGCAAATGGATATCTGATGTTATTGACTCAGTAGAAATGAAAGAAGCATCTTTAGTTGGTCACTCACAAGGATGCTTGATTGTTTTAGAATGCGCATCACAATTTCCTGAAAAAGTTAAATCAATTGGATTAATGGGTGGAGCAGGAGCAATACCAATGAATCCAGAATTATTAGATTTGGCAGAAAAAGGAGATCCAAAAGCAGTAGATCTTATGATGGATTGGGCTCATGGTCCAGCAGGGCACTTTGGAGGTCATCCAGTTCCTGGGCTTCATCATATGAATCTCGGCGGTTCAATTGTAGTGAATGGTTCTGTAAAAAATGCCCTTGGAGTAGATTTTAGAGCATGTGACAATTACAAAAATGGTTTCGAGGCAGCAAAAAAAATTAAATGTCCAGCTATCAATATACTTGGTGACAGAGATAGAATGTGTCCAGTTAAAGCTGGTAAAAAATTAGCAGAGAATATTGAAAATTCAGAAGTAGAAATAATTGAAAATTGTGGGCATATGATCTTATTAGAGGAAGCAGGTAAATCTCTAGAAATATTGAAGAAATTTATTAGAAAAAATCATCCAGTATAAACAATATAAATTTTTATTAATCAGCAGTTTTGTCAGGTCTTGTGAGTTCTTCTAATTTTTTCATTTCTTCTTCTTGTTTAAGACGTTCTTGCTCTTCACGTTTTTTTTTACGCTCTTCAGCTTTCATTTTTAACTTTAGTTCTTTTTGCATTTTGCGGTCTCCCGCTTTTGATTTATGATTAAAATGAATACCCATAACAACCTCTATTTGTCTTATACTAAAAAAAAATATTTTTTTCTAGTAGGTAAATTTGGCTTAATTCCTTGAAAGCCAAATAATAATTACAAAAACTAGAACTGCAATCGCCTGAAACAATACACGAAGACGCATTAGTTTATTGCTATGCTTTTTATTAAGTTTTCCATTTACAGCCATCGCAATAACACCAATCACAACTGCACCAAGTGCCCCTGCCATAAATACAACTAATACAATCTGTAATACATCCATAATACCCATATAGTGCAAATCTTCTCTTGATCGAACCATGAATCGTCGCATATATTAAGATATGTCTGAAATTCTAAATGGACCATCAATTTCCAAGCATGATAATCCTAAAAAACTAATTTTTATGCTCCACGGATATGGAGATAATGCAGCAAATTTCATGCATCTTGCTCATCCAATTGACTTGGATGACTGGGAGGCACAGTATGTTGCTCTAAATGGACCTGGCTATATAACAGGTAATTTAATGGGCTATCAATGGTTTGATTTATACCCTAACGGTATCTATATTGCACAAGCTGGTCCAAAAGAATTTGAACAAATTCAAAAGGAAATTGATGAAGTTGTTAATAAAATTATTTACACCATGGAACAATACTGTGACTCGCTTGATTTAACACTAGCTGATTGCATATTAATGGGTTTTTCACAAGGCGGGATGATGACATTTGAAGTTGGAAATCAATTATCAAAAAAGATAGGAGGGTTAATAATTCTTTCCGGTCGTATAATGAAAGAGGGCTCTATTAAAAATTCTATTTTAAAAAAAACCCCAATTTTTATTTTGCATGGTGAGCAAGATGAAGTTATTCCAATACAAAGTTATTATAAATCTATAGAATATTTAAAAGCTAATAAATGCAATTTTGAGTCTCATGCAATACCATCAGATGGGCACAATATTTCTCCTGAGGCAATAAGTTTATTACAAAATTTTATAAAAAAAATACTATGATGGTTTCGAATCTTCATATTATATCAATCTTATAATATGACCTGGGTAAGTATAAAAAAATGAGTGCTTTTGGAAATCCAGCATTAGTTTTAAATGCAGATTTTCGACCTCTTTCCTATTACCCACTTTCTTTATGTTCATGGCAAGATGCTGTCAAATCAGTATTTTTAAATCGTGTATCTGTTATTGAGCGATATGAACAATCAGTTAGTTCACCAACTATATCTTTTAAATTACCAAGTGTAATAGCATTAAAAGATTATGTTATGCCCCAACGCAAACCTGCTTTTACAAGATTTAATGTTTTTCTTCGTGATAATTTTACTTGCCAGTATTGTGCAAAAAAATTTCCTGCAAATGATCTTACTTTCGATCACTTGGTGCCAAGATGCTTGTATGGAAAAACAACTTGGCAAAATGTAGTATCAGCATGCACAACTTGTAATTTAAAAAAGGGTCGTAAATTGTTACAGAATACCGATATGAAATTATTAAAAAAACCTATTCAACCAAACTCGATACAACTGCAAAACAATGGACGCAACTTCCCCCCAAACTATTTACATGATAGTTGGCGAGATTACTTGTATTGGGATACTGAATTAGAAAATTAGATTTTTTTTGAAATTGCGATTGCTGTTTTACAACCAATCTCAATTACTTTTGTCATAACTTTATAACCTGGTGCATTTTCTGCGTCATGTTCGAGCCCAATATCATGATGTTCTAGTTCATCTTTTTCAAATTTAGCAATTGTTTTCTTAAGTTCTTTTTCATCATCCTCTAATAAGTCTTGTTGCTCTCTATAATGCTCACCAATCACTTTTTCGACAGCAACAGTACATGCCATCGCTGCTTTTTCACCCATCAAAGCAGTGCCGGCACCAAGCGCAAAGCCAGCTATGTTCCATAGAGGCAATAACGCAGTAGGTCGAACACGTTTTTCAATAAGAAGATCATTAAATTTTTCAATATGCTCTTGCTCCTGATCAGCCATATGTTGAATTGTTTTACCAATTTTAGAGTTTTTTCCAAATACAGCTATTTGACCATCATAAATTCGTGTTGCCCCATACTCACCTGCATGATCAACTCTAATTATTTCATCTAAAATTGTTTTATCTGTAGTCGATTTGGATTTCTTAGCAATTTTCTTTTTTGCAATTGATTTTTTTTTAGTTTTTTTCTTTTTTAAAGCCATTATTCCAGAGATATATTGTATTAATTACAAAAATCAAAAATAATAATAAACTATTTATTGTCGCGGCAGAAAGCCCAAACATACTCCAAATAATATCTTCACAATTTACTACAGCTTTAGACATAATTTGATCTTTTAAATTTATATTGCTATTTGTTAACTCCAAACCTCCCGAACAACCAGATGGCCCAGAAAGCAATTTATTTTCTATCCCAACATGCCATATGGAATAGAAGAGCCCATAAATAATTAATATTTGAACCCCAAGAAAAAACCAAATTTTTGTTTGCCAACGGAGGAATATAAATACTAGAAATAGTATTATGATCGCATAATATGGTTCTCTTTGCTTGAGACACATTTTACAAGGCTCAAGATAAAAATAGTATTCAGCAATCAATGCAGATCCAATGGCAGTGATGCTCAATACACCTAAAACATAAAACCAATATTTTTTTAGCATTAAAATAATTTAATTAACATAAAACTGCCTATCAGAAGAATAAAAAATAAAACTGCTAAAATGTTAAAATATTTATCAATTAAAAATTTTATTTTTTCTCCAAAAATAAAAAGAAGAATAGCTAGTAAATAAAATCTAAAACCTCTTGCTATAAAAGCAGTAAATATAAAAAGAAAAATATTTAAGCTAAAGACACCGCTTGCAATTGTAATAAATTTAAAAGGAAAAGGCGTAAAACCCGCACCTAACACAATTAGTATACCATATTCTTTGTAATAATTTTCAAAAGTATTGAATGAATTTGTTAGATGATAAAATTCTACAATTAATATTCCTATACTATTAAATAAAAAAAAACCTATTGCATAACCTACAACTCCACCAAAAACTGATGATAAAGTACATATCAAAGCATATGTCCAAGCTTTAGTTCTCTTGGCAATAATCATGGGTATTAGCAATACATCTGGTGGAATTGGAAAAAATGAACTTTCAGTAA
The DNA here is from genome assembly GCA_902591485.1 of uncultured Alphaproteobacteria bacterium. GTDB lineage: Bacteria > Pseudomonadota > Alphaproteobacteria > HIMB59 > CACPNW01. The sequence continues at coordinate 16,732 of CACJAV010000013.1, read as the reverse complement.
AAGATACAATACTTAAGACCCATGAAGAGTATTTGTGCTCAGCTTTTTTTAATGTCCAATTATATAGTGATCTTAATAAGTTCATTTATTTGGTAGGAGTAGAGGGAATCGAACCCACACCACCGAAGTGACCGGATTTTGAATCCGGCGCGTCTACCAGTTCCGCCATACTCCCTTAATTTTTTTCCTACTTTTACTTGGTTTTTAAACTTAAGTCCATGAGCAAATTTTAAGAAATTCATTCTGCAGGGCAACTATACGCTAACTTAATTTTTTAAAAAATATCAGCATTTTTTGTTATTGCTATGATATATGAATAAATACTTAGTAGTTTTATGTTAATATAATTTTACTTTTTTATTATGATAAAAAAATCTTTAACCTTAATAAGTTTAATTTTAATTCTTACGGGTTGTAAAATTGATTTTACTGGCGATCTTTATACCTCAGACTTAATTGATTTAGCAAATACAACAGAGAATAAACAATTTAATTTACCAATGGAAGTTGCATATCAGGTATCTGATTGTGAAAGTGATGAAAGTAGCAGAATGATCTCAACGTATTTTATTGAATTTCAAAACACTGGTTGTGCAGTTGGAGAAGATTTTATGAGTTATGCTACTGCTCAAGTTAGTGTACCAGTTGTAAATAAGTATGATATTTTTAACAATGCAAACGATAGCCTTATTGGATTTGTGTCTTATCTATCTGAAGATAAAACAGTTGTTTATGTTGATGCTGTAACTAATGCTGAATTATTTGAAAGTCTAAAAAATTATGTATACAATGAAACTTTTCAAGAACTTTCTCTTGCTGATAGTAATTTAGTTATTAGATTAAATAATGACTTGAATAAAGCAACAATAGAAGTTCCCCCAAGTTTTGTAAATAATGAACCAATAGTTTTTTCAACCGAATATATTATGGGAAGAAGAGAATTACTAATTATTCAGTCTTCTGATGTTAATTCATCATTTCTTGAAAATAACTTGTGGACGCCATTGTTTATTCTTAAAAATAACGTCCAAAATTAAAAATGATAATTAGATTTTGTATAATATTTATAGGTTTTTTATTAACTATAAAATTTGCATTTGCAGATATTGTCGATGTAAATAATGAACAAATTATTGAATTATCAAAAAATAATATTCCAATTGTAGACATAAGAAGAAGTGCAGAATGGGATCAAACTGGAGTTGTTCCAAAAAGCATTCTACTAACCTTTTTTGATAAAGAAGGAAATTATAATTATGATGAATGGTATGAAAAATTGCGTTTAGAAATAGGTGAAGGCAAACCAATAATCTTAATTTGTAGAACTGGAAGAAGAACTAAAATAATTGCTAAAATGATGGAAATAAAAAATTTTGATAATGTTATTTATAACGCAAAAAGTGGAATAACTTCTTGGATTGATGAAAAATTAATAACCGTTAAACCAAAATATTAATTAATTGAAAAGCGTTTATATTTACCTTAAAGATTTTAGTGATTAAATTTTTATACATTTTTGCCCAAATATACTAACAAATTATAATAATTTATTGACAACCAAAACCTTTTGGAACAAAATATTTAAAAATTTATAGTAGTTGTAGTAACCTACTCAATCAAAACTTCTGCAGTGATATATCTGTATAATAAAAATTGTTGGGGGACAGCATGTTTGACAAGAAAAAAGATGATACTTCAAATGATGAAAAAGGATTAAGTGATGTATTTAGACCTGCTAAAGGTACTGCCAAGGTTGTTATAGGTAATGGCGTTTCAATTACAGGTGAAATTAAAAAAGCAGACGAGGTGCAAATTGATGGTGAGGCTGATGTAACGATGAAAACAGATAATCTTGTAATTGGCAATACTGGTAACTGCAAAGGGAATATAGAAACTCATAATGCTGATATTTGGGGTACTTTTGATGGTGATCTTAAAGCTTCAGGCACACTAACAATTCAAGAAGAGGGTGTTGCAACAGGAACAATTGAATATCAAAAAATGCAAATAAAGCTTGGCGGAAAACTTAGTGGAGATATAAAAATGTCTGATAAAATTCAGCCAATTAAAAAAGAAAAAAAACAAAGTGATGATAATAATGTCTCATTACAAAGCGCAATTAAAAATGAGTAAAATAAAATAAATTTATTTTATTATAAATTAATACCTTTTATTTTCTGCGTCTTGTCTGTAGTTCAAACGATACGATTTACTTAAACCATTATTGTTGAAAGTACCCCATATGATTACTATTTCATAAGTATGAGATTAATTGTTTTAATAATTTTAATGAATTTTGTAACCATAAACTCAATGGCTGAAGAGATTAGAATTCCTTTTAATTCAGAAAACGCTAAACATTGGGGATATATAAGTGACAGAACAATGGGAGGTATCTCAGATGGCCAGGCTTTTCTTGATCAAGATCAAGACACTGTATTTGCGAGACTTATGGGGAATGTAAGCACTAAAAACAATGGAGGATTTATACAATTGCGTTCTACATTGTCTTTTGTAAATATAAATAATATTGAAAAAAAGCTCAAAGGTGTTCGCCTCAACACTAAGGGAAATGGTGAAACTTATCATATATTTATTCGCACAAGCGAAACTAGATCCTACAGTGATTTCTATTATGCTACTTTTATTGCAAATGAGGAATGGGAAATAGTAGATTTACCATTCACAAAATTCAAGCATAGATTTTCTAATAATGCTCTTGATGGAAATGATATCCAGACATTTGGTATCGTAGCTTACGGTAGAGACTTTATTTCTGATGTTTCAGTCGCAGAAATTATTTTTTATTTTTAGTTTATTAAAATACCTCTCTCTGACTTATCAGAGAGAGGTTAAAGTTTTTTAAGAGAACACAAAATATAGTATTACGATAACAACTACTGCTGCTACAATCCAAGTCCATTTATTATTCATAGTTCCTCCTTAGATAGAATTTCTAATAGTAAATAATTTTTTCAAATAAGTTATATTTTTTTTATTTTACTTGAAAAACCTTAATTTTTTTGGTTCTCTTTTTTTTCAATTATTTAAATTTTTAACTAATTTTTATATGGTCAAAAAAATAAACACGTTAGTTATTGGTGCAGGTCAGGCTGGTTTGGCAGCAAGCGAGCATTTATCTAATCATAATATTGATCATCTGATATTGGAAAAAGATAGAATTGTTGAGCGTTGGCGAACATCGCGCTGGGATTCGCTAGTGGCAAATGGACCTGCTTGGCATGATAGATTTCCCACTTTGGAATTCAGTGAATCAAATCAAGACAGTTTTGTTTCCAAAGAAAGAGTAGTTGAATATTTTGAAGAATTTGCAAAAAAAATTAATGCACCTGTTATTGAAAATATAAATGTAATTGAAGTTACAAATGACAGTAAAAATAATTTTTTTATTAAAACCTCTGATGGAGAATATGAAGCTATAAATGTAATTGTCGCTACAGGAGCATTTCAAGTACCAGTCATTCCAAATATTATTCCTGATCATCCACATCTTGAACAGTTGCACTCTCAATTTTATAAAAATCCAGAACAACTTAAAAAAGGTGCTGTCTTAGTAGTTGGTTCAGGTTCATCAGGGTCTCAAATAGCTGAAGAATTAAATAGAGCAAACAAAGAAGTTTATTTTTCTATCGGTCCTCATGATAGACCTCCAAGAAGATACAGAGGTAAGGATAATGTATGGTGGCTTGGCGTCTTAGGAAAGTGGGAAGCAAAAACTCCAAAACCTGGAACACAACATGTAACGATTGCAGTTAGTGGATATGATGGTGGTAAGACAATTGATTTTAGAAAATTTGCTCATAGTGGAATTACTTTGTTAGGCATGACTAAAAAATATGAGAATGGAAAATTATATTTTGAAGATGATTTAAAAACGAATATAGAAAATGGAGATAAAAACTATTTAGATTTATTAGATGAAGCAGATGAATATATAAAAAAAAATAATCTCTCTTTTCCTGAAGAACCACAAGCAAGAAATTTCCTTTCTGATCATTCGTGCATTACAAAACCAATTTCAGAATTAAATATTCAACAATTAGGTATCACATCAGTTATTTGGGCTACAGGCTATAAACATGATTTCAATTGGATGAAAATTGATGTCATTGATGATGATGGTAAACCTATTCATCAAAATGGCGTAGCTAAAATTCCCGGAATTTACTTTCTAGGCCTGCCCTGGTTATCGATGCGCGGTTCTTCTTTTATTTGGGGTGTATGGAAAGATGCAAAATATGTAGTTGAACATATTGCTAATAGGTAAATAAAAGGTGTAGTATTCAATAACATTATGACACACAAAAGAATTAGAAAGTTTAATACTAAAGATACCTATCCAGAGCAAAATTTAGATAATGATTTGTGCCAAGCTGTTGTCACTGAAGGTGGAAAAACAATTTGGCTGAGAGGTCAATGTCCACAAAATTTGGATGATGCTGTAAATTTAGATAGTAACGATGCTGCTGAACAAACGCATAAGGTGATGCAAAATATAAAGCAACTTATTGAAGAAGCTGGTGGAGAAATGAAACACTTAGTAAAAATAGTTGTCTATATTACTGATATAAAAAACAGAGAAGCTGTTTACAGAACTATTGGTCAATACACAAAAGGCATCTATCCTGTTTCAACTGGATTAGTTGTATGTGCACTTGCTAGACCTGAGTGGTTAGTTGAAATTGATGCAACTGCTGTAATATCAGAATGACTTTCTCATTAGTTGCAAGATGTAAACAAACTGGCATGCTAGGAACAGCAGTTACATCTTCATCTCCAGCGGTTGCTGCTAGATGCTCTTATACAAGAGCTAATGTTGGAGCCGTCTCAACTCAAAATGTAACAGATCCATCATTAGGAAACAAATCTCTTGATTTTCTTGAAACAGGCTTATCATCAACACAAGCTATAGAAAAAATAAAATCAACAAATCATCACTTAGAATATAGACAGGTATTAATAATTGACTCAAAAGGAGAAACAGCAATCCATTCAGGAAACAATTCTCTTGGTATTTGGAGTGAAGCTATTGGTGATAATGTCATTTCCGCTGGAAACTTATTAGCAAACAAAGAAGTTACTAAATCAATAATATCAGTATTTGAAAAAACCAAAGGTCATTTAGCTGATAGAATGTTGGCAGGATTAAAAGGTGGGCTTGATGCTGGTGGCGAGGCAGGACCTATTCATTCAGCAGGAATAAAAATAAGTCATCAAGTTCCATGGCCTATAATTGATTTGAGATGTGATTGGACAGAAGAATGTCCAATAACTAAACTCTCTGAAATTTGGAAAATTTATAAACCACAAGTAAATGATTATTTACAAAGAGGACTTGACCCAACAAAAGCTCCTTCATATGGTGTACCAGGAGATGAATAGGAGTTTTGTATATGACTAATTATAGTTTTGAAGAGTGGAAGAAAATTGCAAGCAAAATTAGTTTTAGGAATAAAGCATTTATTAATGGAAAATTTGTAGATGCTAAATCAGGTAAAACTTTCGACTCAATCAATCCTGCTACAGATGAAGTTTTAACCTCTGTTGCAGAGTGTGGTCAAGAAGATGTAGATTTTGCAGTTGAAATAGCTAGAAAATCTTTTCAAAAAGGTAGTTGGTCTAAAATGCCTCCAGCTGAGAGAAAAGCTGTATTACTTAAATTAGCTCATTTAATCAGAGAAAATCTAGAAGAGTTTGCCCTGCTCGATAGTTTGGATATGGGTAAACTTATAACTGATGCGGTAACCATAGACGCTCCAGGTTCAGCAGCATTTTTTCAATGGCATGCAGAGGCTATTGATAAAATGTATGATGAAATTGCCCCAACAGGACCAGGTGATTTAGCAATGGTAACGAGAGAACCTCTTGGAGTTGTAGGAGCTGTAGTGCCATGGAATTTTCCCCTTGATATGGCGACATGGAAAGCATCTGCTGCGCTTGCAGCTGGAAATTCTCTAGTTTTAAAACCAGCTGAACAATCGCCTTTATCAGCTCTGCGATTAGCAGAACTTGCGATTGAAGCTGGTGTACCAGAAGGAGTCTTTAATGTTGTTCCTGGATTTGGTGAGACTGCTGGTAAAGCGCTTGGCCTTCATCAAGATGTAGATTGCATAGCTTTTACAGGATCAACAGCTGTTGGAAAATTATTTCAGCAGTATGCTGGTCAATCTAACATGAAGCAGGTGTGGCTAGAGACAGGTGGCAAAAGTCCCAACCTTATATTTGCAGATTGTAATGATTTAGAGTCAGCAATAAACATGGCAGCCTTTGGAATTTTTTTTAATCAAGGAGAAGTCTGCTCTGCCAATTCAAGATTACTAGTTGAGAGAAGTGTTCAAAATGAATTTGTAGAGCGCTTATCAACAATTGCAAAAGATACGCAACCAGGGCATCCTCTTCATCCTGACTCTAAAATGGGAGCAATTGTTAATGAAGAACAAACAAAAAGAATTGTATCTTATATTGAAAAAGGAAAACAAAGCGCCGATTTAATAATTGGCGGGGAGCAAATTAAAGTTAATGGAAAAGGATGTTATGTGCAACCAACAATTTTTAATAATGTAAATGCCAATGATGTAATTGCTAAAGAAGAAATATTCGGACCTGTTTTATCTGTCATTCCATTTGATACAGAAGAAGAAGCATTATCAATAGCTAATGACAGTGAGTATGGTTTGGCAGCATCAGTTTGGACTGATGATTTATCACGCGCTCTTAGAGTTTCTGATCATTTACATGCTGGAACAGTTTCTGTTAACACTGTGGATGCATTAAATACTGTCACTCCATTTGGGGGTGTTAAACAATCTGGTTATGGCAAAGATTTATCACTGCATTCTTTTAATAAATATACATCTTTAAAAACAAGGTGGATTAAATATAAAGCTTAATATGGATTACATGGACCGTGATAGTCGTTATGATATTTTATTTGATACTGTTGATATAGGTCCAGTCAAATCTAAAAATCGCTTCTATCAAGTTCCTCATTGCAACGGTGGCGGTTATAGAGATCCATCTGCTGCAGCGGAAATGCGTGGAATAAAAAGCCAAGGTGGATGGGGCGTTATATTTACAGAACAATGTGAAATGCACCACTCTTCAGAAATTACACCTTTTATTGAATTACGATTGTGGGATGATGCTGATATTCCGATGATCGCAAAAATGGCTGATAGAATGAAGGAATATGGTGCTCTAGCCGGCATTCAACTAGCTTATTCTGGAATCAATGGTCCGAATTTGTACACGAAAGAAGTTCCTTTAGCTGTCACCGGCATGCCTATTCGTACTTTCACCAATGATCCTGTTAGTGCAAGATCACTTGATAAAGAAGATATAAAAAATCTTCGACGTTGGTTTGTTAATGCAGCTAAGAGATCTAGAACTGCTGGTTTTAATTTGATTTGTTTGTACGGTGCTCATGGGTTTGGAATCTTTCAACATTTTTTATCTACAGCAACTAACCAGAGAACAGATGAATATGGAGGAAGTTTAGAAAACAGGGCAAGATTTGTAAAAGAAGTAGTTGAGGAAGTTAGAAATGAAGTTGGCGATACCATGGGTATCACTCTTCGTTTATCATTAGATGAAATGATTGGTGATCTTGGTTTTGCTAATTCAGAAGTAAGAGACTTTGTTGAAATGCATCAGGACTTGCCTGATCTATGGGACTTAGCGCACGGTGCATGGGAAGATTGTTCTGGTCCATCACGTTTTAAAGAAGAAGCAGCACAATTTGACCTTGTCACAGGAATCAGAAAACTTACTTCCAAACCAATAGTTGGTGTTGGTCGATTTACAAGTCCTGATGTAATGGTTAAACAAATAAAATCAGGCACACTTGATTTTATAGGATGTGCTAGACCATCTATAGCTGATCCTTTTTTACCAAAAAAAATTGAAGAAGGACGTATACAAGATATTAGAGAATGTATTGGGTGTAATATTTGTATTACCGGTGATATGACAATGTCAATTAGTAGGTGTACCCAAAATCCTACCTTTATGGAAGAATGGCGTAAAGGATGGCACCCAGAAATTATAGATCCTAAAGGTAAGACATCAAAAGTTTTGGTGATTGGATCCGGTCCCGCAGGCTTAGAAGCTGCTTTGGCATGTTCTAATAGAGGTTATGATGTTACTCTTACTGAGGCTTCTAAAATTTTAGGAGGCAGAGTTGCAAAAGAGAGAAAATTACCCGGACTCTCTGCTTGGGGAAGAGTTGCAGATTATAGAGAATATCAATTATCTCAAAAACCTAACGTAGAAACTTACTTAGAGTCATCTTTAAATGCTGATCAGGTGTTAGAATTTGGATTTGAAAATGTTTGTATAGCTACAGGTTCAACTTGGAGAGCAGATGGTGTTTCACGACAACACGTTGTGCCAATTGTAAATGATAACTCAATAAATTTATATACACCTGATGATATTATGAATGATAAAATACCAACAGGCAAAGTTGTTATTTATGATGATGATCATTATTATATGGGTGGCGTTATTGCAGAGAAATTAATAGAAAAAGGTTGTGATGTTACTTTATTAACACCCTGTGCTTATGTTTCAGAATGGTCTATTAATACGTTGGAACAAGCAGAAATTCAAAAAAGATTAATTGAAATGGGAGTTGAGATTGAATTGAATAGAGGTTTAGTTGCAATTTCTAATTCAAAGTTAATTTCCAACTGTACATATACGCAAAATGAAAAAGAAATTGAAACAGATAATTTAGTTATGGTTGCATCACGTAAACCTCAAGATCAATTGTACAAAGATCTCCTTTTGAAAAAAACAGAATGGATTGATGCTGGAATTACTTCAGTAAAGTTAATTGGAGATGCAAATGCTCCAGGACCAATTGCTTGGGCTACATATGCCGGCCATCGCTATGCCAGAGAATTAGATGCCGAAGATATAGGAGATAACCTTCCTTTTAGAAGAGAAGTTACAAATTTGGCGTTCAACTAAAAAAAAACGTAAAATAAATTTTTTTTGATTTAAAATTTTTCTCTATGTGTTTAAGTATGCATCAACTTTAATATTTGTATTATGATGGAAAAAAAAGTTAATGCAATTGATGTTAGAAATGTAACTAAAATTTACACTAGTGGTAATACTCAAACCAAAGCATTAAAGAGCGCAAACTTAACTATTTATGATAATGAATTTTTTACACTGCTTGGTCCTTCTGGCTGCGGTAAGACTACATTACTTCGTCTTATTGCAGGTTTTGAAGATATTACTGAGGGTTCAATCAATTTGTTCAATCAAGAAATTGTAAACCTTCCTCCAAATAAAAGACCTGTAAATACAGTTTTTCAACAATACTCTTTGTTCCCGCATTTAAATGTATACGAAAATGTCGCTTTTGGTCTTAGACGTCTAAAAAAAGATGCAAGTTTGGTTGAAAGCAGAACCTTTGAAGTACTAGAGCTTGTACAAATGAAAGAGTATGCCAATAGAAAACCTAATCAATTATCTGGAGGTCAACAGCAAAGAGTTGCTCTAGCAAGGGCTTTAGCTCCAGAACCAAAAGTGTTACTTTTGGATGAACCTCTGTCTGCTTTAGATCTAAAGCTTCGTCAAGCAATGCGTTTTGAATTAAAAACCTTACAAAGAGAAACTGGTATTACCTTTGTATTTGTTACGCATGACCAGGAAGAAGCGCTAACAATGTCAGATCGTATTGCTGTTATTAATGAAGGTGAGATACAACAAATTGGGGAGCCTGAGCAAATATATGAAAGTCCATCCAATAAGTTTGTTGCAAATTTTATAGGTGAAGCAAATTTATTATCTGGTGTTTGCAAAACTCCTGGAGAAAACGGTGTTTGTGAACTTGATACTGGGCATGAATTAAACTTGTTTGTGCCCCCTCACATAAAACAAAATGATAAAGTAACAATATTTATTAGACCTGAGAGAATTAAGATAGAAAAATCATCTAAAGATAAAAGTCAGCTAAGTATTTCTGAATTTACTTATCTTGGTAATGCTGCAACCATCCAATTAAAATCAAATAATCAATTAATTAATGTAAATTTACCAATTGAAGATTTAAAAATTTTTAAAAAAGATGATTACGTTGATATTCATTTTCCAAAAGAAAGTGCTCAGGTTATTGACTAATGAATATTCAGGGAGAAAATAAAACCCAAAATAGAATATTATCTTTATTGCCTTTATGGATAGTAATTGGAATTTTTATGATTGGCCCTTTGTTGGTTATGGCAGTAGTTTCTTTGATGGAATCAAATGTCTACGGAGGTGTTCATTTTAAATTTAGTCTTAGTGGCTATCGACAAATTTTATTTGATACCAATCTATTTGATGAAATAGAATTTAATCCTGCATATTTGATTATTATTGCCAGATCTTTTATGTTGGCTTTAGCTGCAACATTTTTATCGCTTTTAATTGGTTTTCCTGCCGCGTACTTTATTTCAAGACAGTCTGACAGAGTAAAAAATATATTAATCTTTCTTGTAACTATTCCTTTTTGGACAAACCTATTAATCAGAACTTTTGCTTGGATTATAATATTAGGTAAGGGTGGCGTGATAGAATCCTCTTTTAATTTTTTTGGTTTGTTAGACGAGGAAAGTTCTCTAAATTTAATGTACACTAATAGCGCTATACTTATTGGGTTAGTTTATTCTTATTTACCATTAATGGTTCTGCCAATATATGCTTCGATGGAGAAAATGGATTTACGACTTCTAGAGGCAGCAACAGATCTATATTCAAATCGAATAGAACTAATTCGTAAAATTATCTTACCACTATCAATGCCAGGAATAATTGGTGGAAGTATTTTGGTTTTTGTACCTTGTTTAGGAGCATTTATTGCACCCGATTTACTAGGGGGTGGGAAAAAATTATTATTAGGATCGTTAATTCAGTTTCAGTTTTCTTATGCAAGAAACTGGCCTTTTGGTGCCGCAATGGCAATGTTTTTATTGGCTTTGGTAATCTTGGTTTTAATATTTAATGCTCGTTTAAACAGAAAGCACAGAGAATATGCAAACCAAAAATAAGAAAACAAAATTTCGTTATGTTTGGAATTTTCCAGGCTTTGGAGGTTGGACTGCAATATTTTTTGGCTTTCTATACATACCTATTTTTATCTTAGTTTGTTACAGCTTTAACTCAAGTAAGTTTGCAATGATATGGACTGGTTTTTCATTTCGTTGGTATGCTAAATTATTTTCAAATGATGATATTCAAACAGCAACAATTAATTCTTTTATAGTTGCTTTTGCTGCAGCTCCGTTAGCCACTATAATTGCAACTTTTTCAGCACTTGCACTAGTAAGAGGTGGAGAATTTCGTTTTAGAGAATTTAGTAGTGGTTTAATCACATTACCTTTAATGGTTCCTGAAATTGTTACAGCAGTTGCTACATTAATTTTCTTTGCATCTCTTGGTATTAATCTTGGACTTATTAATGTTATAATCGCTCATACAGTATTTTGCATACCATTTGCATTTATGCCAATTAAAGCTGCTTTGGAGGCAATGGATCCTAATTTAGAATTAGCTGCACGAGATTTGTATTCTGATAAAACATCTACATTTAAAACAATTACTTTACCTCTACTAACCCCAGGCATTTTATCAGGTTTCATGTTAGCGTTTGTAATATCTATTGATGATTTTATAATTACATTAATGGTTGCTGGAGGTGGTGCAACAACTTTACCTGTATACATATATAGTATGGTTAAGATGGGCGTATCCCCTGAGGTAAATGCAGTATCAAGTCTGATGTTAGCATTTTCTATATTTATTGTTACTCTTTATTGGTTTTTTAATAGAAAAATAAATAATTAGTATTTTAATTGAAATTTTTAGGGATTTTTGGAAAATTTAACTAGTAAAAATTATATTTTTACAGTTTAATATACTAGAATTTTAAAATATTTTTTAACTAAAACAAACAGGAGGATACATGAAAGGGAAGCTATTAAAAATTTTAGTTTCAATTTCTTTTTTATTTTTTAGTACAAGTGTATTTGCTGCTGGCAAATTAAATTTGTATAATTGGGCAGATTATACACCAGAAGATCTCATTGAAAAATTTGAAAAAGAAACAGGAATTTCAGTAACAGTTGATACTTATGATTCAAACGAAACTCTTCTTGCTAAATTACAGGCAGGAGGTGGTTCAACAGGATATGATCTTGCCGTTCCATCACAACATTTCGTAGAAATTATGATCAAAGAAGGATTAATTGAAAAAGTAGATGGTATTAAAGATATGTCAAACTACAAATATGTAGCTGAGCAATTTCAAGGACCATCTTTTGATCCAAACCAAGACTACTCAACTCCATGGCAAATGGGTTCTGCTAGCTGGGCATACAGAGCTGACTCTTATTCTGGAAATGGTTCATCAATGATGGAATTTTTTAAGCCGTCAGATGAAGTATGTGGCAAAGTAGCAGTATTTAAATCTCCTGAGGAGGTTGTAAATATGGCTCACTTAGCTTTAGGGTCAAGTTTTTGCTCTGAAGATCCTAATGAAATGCAAGCAGTTATGGATCTCCTAATTGAACAAAAAAAATGTGTTGCAGTTTATTCTTCTGAGGGAATCAACGAACGTTTGATGAGTGGTGAAGTAATTATGCATGCACATTGGGATGGATATAGTCAGGTTGGAAAATGGGAAGGTGTTGACGACCTTACTTATGCTTATCCTAAAGAAGGAGTTGTTGGATGGTTTGATAGTTTAGTTATGCCTAAAGGTGCAAAAAACGTGGAAGAAGCAAAAGCTTTCATGAATTTTGTTATGCATCCTGAAAATATGGCGATGCTATCTAACTTTGCTGCTTATGCAAATGCAATTCCTGAATCTTCTAAATATCTTTCAGATGATATGAAAAATGCAACAAACATTCAGGTACCAGATGGTATACCTGTTAAATTTGGTCAAGCTTGTAATAAAGAGTCTCAAGCTCTTATTGATAAAGTCTGGACTAAATTAATGCAGTAAAAATTAAACTAAAAAAAAACCCATTGATTGTACATCAATGGGTTTTTTTATTTATATGAGTGATCAAGATTTTTTATACTGGAGTGGAAAAAAATTATTAGAGGCTTTTAAGTCAAAAGAATTATCTCCTGTAGAAGTTACTAAAGCATCATTAGAAAGAGCGAATCACATACAAACAGAGTGTAATGCTTTCACAGATTTTTTTGAGAAACAAGCAATAGATTTAGCATTAAAGTCTGAAAAAGTTTTTTTAGACAATGCTCAAGAGCCAAGACTTTTAGAAGGAATTCCTTTTGCTATTAAAGAAGAATTTGCTTTTAAGAATTCTTGTCGATCAAGTAGTTCTAAAATTTTTAAAGATAGGATTGATAATTATACTGATGTTTATATTCAACGCTTGCTTGATCAGGGAAGTATTCCATTATTTAAAACAACAACACCTGAGTTTTGTTTATTAGGAACAACTTGGTCTGATCTGCACGGTATAACAACTAATCCGTGGAATAAAAAATATACCCCTGGAGGATCATCTGGGGGTTCAGGAGCTGCTCTTGCGACTGGAGCTTGCGCCATAGCTTCTGGTTCTGATATTGGCGGTTCAATTAGAATTCCTGCAGCTGCTTGTGGTGTTTTTGGATACAAACCTCCCTATGGAAGAAATCCTGAAGTACCCTACGGCAATTTAGATTATTATAGTCATTCTGGACCTATGGCACGAAGTGTTGAGGATATAATTCTTATGCAGTTATCAACTGCTGGTATACATAATCAAGATATTGCGAGCATGCCGAAACCAGAAGATTTTGATGGAAATTCAAATTTAAAAAATATTAAAATTGCTTGGTCAGATCATTTATGCGGATTTGAAGTTGAGGATGACATTGTTACCAATATGAAAAATGCCCTCAATCTACTTGAGGAAAATGGCGCAATAGTAGAGTGTGTTGATCCAAAATTACCAGATAATATTTTAGATGCAGCAGGAACTTATCTGACTGCTTTATGGGGAACGAGTCTTAAAGAAATTGCAAAAGGAAAAGAAGAACTTCTCTGTGCTTATACGCAAAAATTTATTGAAGCTAGTAAAGAAAAAACTCTAAGTGAATTAGTGCATTGTAATAATGTTGCTTGGGATGCATATTCCAAGTTTGGGCCTATATTTGACAAATATGATGCTTTTATATGTCCTACAAATGCAGTGACAGGTATTCCAGCAGATCATGGTTATCCTAATCTTGAATATTTTTTTAATGGTGAGACTAGAAAAACTGAAGAGACAGGAGATGAGTCGATGTGGTTAACAACACCATTTAATATGTTATCAAGATTACCGGTTATGTCTGCGCCGACAGGATTTGCTTCAAATGGAGTTCCAACGGGAATGCAAATTATTGGTAAAGCATATGATGATAATACAGTTTTCAGAGTGTCTCTTGGTTATGAAAAGGCTATTCAGTGGTTATTTGATAAAAATAATCGACCTAAACTTTGAATGGAAAAATTTAATGAATATAAAAATATAGCACTACTTTTTGTATTATCTTCATTATGGGCATTGCACTTTTCGTTAGTTAAATTAGTTGAAGCAGATGATAGTCCATTAACTATTTTAGTTTCATTATTAGCTGTTCTTTGTGCTTTATTTTTTATTTTATTACTTTTGCAAAATAAACTTTTTAAATTCACATTTAAAAAATCTTTATTTTTTTCTGTTGCAGGTATGTTTGCTTATATCATTCCGCTGAGTGTTGAATTTATTGTTGCGCCTAAAATTGAAGCAGGTATTTTAACTTTAATTGTATCTGCTGTTCCTGTTTTTACTCTAATCGTTATTTGGATATTTAGATTATTAAATGTCACTGTTAAGTTGGTTATTGGAACTTTATCAGGATTAGCCGGTCTATTAATTTTATTTTATGGTAATAATGATAACACATCAGTAAGTATATGGACTGTTTATGCTTTAATAATACCTTTATCTTATGCCTTTGATGCTATTTTTATGGAGAAATTTTGGCCTAGAAATTTAGACTCTACTCAAGTTGCATTTGGAGAGACTACAGCTTCTTTAATTTTTGTAATTTTATTATCAATTTTTTATGGTAATAAATATTACGATCACTTTCAGTGGTTTACTATCTCTAGTTTCTGGATATTAGCATTTGTAACTTTTATTGAGGTATGGTTGTTTTTTTACATTTTAAATAAAGTAGGAGCTGTTTTTGTTAATCTTAGTTCATATTTAGTTATGCCTGCTGGTTTTCTATGGGGATTTCTTATCTTTGGAGAAACATTTACTTTTATAAAATTTATTAGTACACTATTAATTTGTATCTCTATTTTTATGATAGCTAATCAACAATATAGGATTAAAAATATACCAATTGATTAAAAGATAATGAAAACAATTTATTCACAAAATCATATTCTTCGAAATTCTAAAACAGAATTGTATGGAGGGGAACTTGTCAAACCATTCGAAAGACCAGAGCGAATGGAGTTTATAATAAATGAAATTAAAGAAAGAAATCTTGGACCAATTATCGATCCAGAAAATATGAACACAGATATAATATTTAAAGTGCATGATAAACATTATGTTGAATTTTTAAATGTTGCTTGGAAAGAATGGTTAAAACTTGGCTTAGGAGGTGAAGCTATACCAACTGTTTGGCCAAGTCGATCAATGCCTTCAGATATTATTCCTAATTTTATAGAGGGCAAACTTGGGTATTATGCTCTTGCTAATGAAACCTCAATTAGTGAAGGCACAGTAGAAGGTGCTTATGAAGCTGTTAAAGTTGTTTTAACAGCCACTGAGATGTTGGAAAATGAAAAAAGTTTATTCGCCTTATGTCGGCCACCAGGTCATCATGCATCGAAGGATCAGTATGGAGGGTATTGTTTTTTTAACAACGTGGCTATAGCAGCAGAAAGATTAATTGAAAAAGGAGCTAAGAAAATTTTTATTTTGGATGTGGATTTTCATCATGGAAATGGAACGCAAGCGATTTTTTATGATCGACCAGATGTTTACTTTGCATCTCTTCATGGAGATCCTAAGGAGGCATTTCCCCATTTTCTTGGTCATGCTAATGAAAAGGGCTACGGAGCAGGAGAGGATTACAATATTAACTATCCAATGCAACCCGGAACACCCTATACTGAATGGACAAGAGCTTTAGATGATGCCATTGACAAAATTCAATCTTATCAACCCGATGCGTTGTTAATTTCCTTGGGTGTTGACACATATGAAAAAGATCCCATTAGTTTCTTTAAGTTAAAAAGTAACGATTTCTTTGATGTTGGAAAAAAAATAGCTTCATGCGACTTGCCAACTTTATTTGTAATGGAAGGAGGATACGCCATTAAAGAAATAGGTATTAACACAGTTAATGTATTAAAAGGTTTTGAGGGCTCTTCGTCTTAAAGATTTTATAACCCTTCTTCTAATTTATCTAATAAATTTTCTAACATCTGATCACATAAATCAATCTGAGCCTTTTCAATATATTCATTAGGTTGATGACCTTGATTCATTGATCCTGGCCCACATATTGCGGTTTCAATATTTAATTCATTGCTAAAAAGACCTCCTTCAGTTCCAAATGAAACTTTTTGAACGCTATTGTTGCCAGTTAATCCATTTAAAAAACTTATTACATCTGAATTTTTCATTGTATTTAGTGCAGGGTATTGACTTGTTAC
>CACJAV010000012.1:7500-39758 GCA_902591485.1 uncultured Alphaproteobacteria bacterium | reverse complement strand
GCCAATAATCATCTACATCTAAAAAGCATATAAAATCACCATTAGCTTTTTTAATTGCATTATTTCTTGCTATAGAAATATTAGTATGTATTTTATTTTTAAAAACTTTTATTCTTTTATCTGCAAATTGTTTAATTATCTCCAAAGATTTATCACTCGATAAATTATCCCAAAATACAACTTCAAAATTATCATAACTTTGATTTAAGATACTGGATATGCACTTTTCAATAAACTTTTCACCATTGTAGCAATTTACAATCACAGTAATCAAAGGACAATGATGCATAATTATTTATAATTTTTTTTACAAAAAAAATATAATTTTTCTAATTCTTGAGTTAAAGTATATTTAAATTTATATCCAGATTTAATAAGTTTATTGTTATTAATAGTATAATCATAAATTTTTTCATTTTCTCTATATTTTTTAAAATAAATATTAAATTTTGATTTTGATTTTTTTTCTAGTAACTTTTTAACAATATCGGCAATTTTCCTAATTGATAATGATCTGCCAGTGCTAATGTTATAAATCTCATAATTTTGTTTTTTCTTATTTTCCCTATTTAGAAAAAAATTTACTACATTGCATACCTCACTCACTGGAATAAAGTCTCTTTTTTGATAGCCTGATGATCTTAGATTAAAACGTTTATTTTTAATTAATTTTTTTACCATTTCATTTATCAAAAGTTTCCATGAATTACTTTTCAATGTTATTGGAAAGCCAAATGCATTAGACAATCTTAAAATTAAAAAAAGTGTATTTTTTGAATTAAATGATACTTTTTTTAAATATTTCTCTGCTAGCTGATTAGTTTTTGCATATGGATGTTTATTCAGTAAAATAGAGTTTTCTTTATAATTTTTTGAGAGAATACTGCCGTAAACATGTATAGTAGAGAAATAGATAAATTTTTTAATATTAAGTTTTATTGATAATTTTGCCAAGTCTTCTGCCATTGCAGTATTTATACGTTTTGCTAGTTTATAGTTTTCTTCTGATTGATTAGCTCCAATTCCTGCACAATAAATAACAGCATCAATGCTTTTTTTTATTTTTTTAATTTCTTCATAATCTTTATATCTAATTCTTATTATTGGAAATTCTTTATCCTTTATTATTTTTTTTTTTGAGGAACTTAAAATAACTGTATGTCGTTTAGATTTTAAGAATTTTGCAATACGATATCCAATAAATCCATAACCGCCTATAATTAGTATATTCAAATTATACCTTGTACCAATACGGATTTTTGACCCAAAGTTCTTGAAGATAATGGTAGTCTTTTTGAGTATCCATACACTGCCAAAAACCCTCGTGCTTATAAGCTATTAATTCATTTTTTTCTGCAAGTTCTTTTAGAACAGTTCTCTCTAACATGAGGTTGTCCTCTTTCTTAATCATATGAAAAATATCAGGCTCAAAAACAAAAAATCCTCCACTAATCCATCCTTGATTTATTTGATTCTTTTCATTGAATGACTTAACAATATTTTCTTCTAAAGTTAAGTCTCCAAATTTTGCTGTTGGCCTAACAGCTGTAACAGTTGCAATTTTTTGATTTTTTTTATGAAAATCTAACAACTTACCAATATCTATATCTGAAACTCCATCTCCGTATGTCATTAAAAATGTTTCATTTCCAATAAATTTTTCTAAATGTTTTAGTCTCTTAGCTGTAAGTGAATTTAGTCCAGTATTTATTAGAGAGATATTCCAATCTAGCTTATTTTCATTTAATACTTCAATATTATTATTATTTAAATCTATTTTTATATCTGAATTATTCAAATAATAGTTTTTAAAATAACTTTTGATAATTTCTGATTTATAACCCAATGCGAGATAAAAATCCCTATGACCGTAGTATGAGTAAATATCCATTATATGATGAATAATAGGTTTTTCACCAATCTTTAGCATTGGCTTTGGTAAGTTATTTTCTGGACCAGCGATTCTAGTTCCAAAACCTCCTGCAAGAATTACAACTTTCATTTATATTCACCCCAATTAAAATATATTTCATCAATATTTTTTCTTAACATTTCTTTTTCATTATGGGCAAAATCTGTAAAACACAGTATCTTAGACTCTTTACTATTTAAGCCCATAAAACCATACCACATTTTATTTGGAATAGTTAGCCTCGAAAATGATAAATCGTCTACAACATATTTATAGAATTTTCCATTAGTAAAAATGACAAAAATGACTTTTCCTTTAATAACAAATAAATTTAATGTATTTTTTTTATGATATTTCCATGCTTTTACTGAATTTTTTTTAATTGTTGAAATGTAAGATTCTGATATTTTTTTTTTTTTAAAATGACTTGTGTCAACTAATTTATAAATAGATCCATCTTTATTTTTTATGACTGGAAATTTATTAATTAAAAGCTTATTTTTTATCATTTATTATTTTTAAGATTTATAAAATCTTTAATTTGAAATAGCATTTTTTCTTTTATAAGAGTCTTGTTGCCATAAAAGTATTCATTATACCAATCGAATGTCAATTTTACTGTCTGATTAATATTTAATATAGGTTCCCAATTTAATAATTTTTTTGCCTTTCTACAGTTTAGACTAAGCAAGGTAGATTCATAAAATTCTCTAGCAATTTTCTTATTAATATTAATTTTTATATTGTTTGAATAAAAAGAAAATTTAGAAATTAATTCTTCAACAGTTATAATATTTGCATATTTAGGTCCAAAATTAAAGGCTTCACCAGAGAGGTGGTGATTTTTATTAAGTTTTTGTCCTAAAGTTAAGTATCCACTTATGGGCTCAAGAACATGTTGCCAGGGTCTAGTGGCGTTCGGATGACGAATCACTAGCTTTTTTTTTGTTTTTAATGACCTCATTATATCTGGAACTATTCTATTCTTTGACCAATCACCACCGCCAATAACATTTCCAGCTCTAGCAATGCCAACTTTAATATTTTTTTTGTTAATTAAAAAGGATTTTATATAACTTCTAATTCCAAATTCTGTCATGCTTTTTGAGGCACTGTATGGATCTAAACCTCCGAGAATATCGATTTCTGTATATCCTCTTTTTGTTTCCTTGTTTTCATATACTTTATCACTTGTAATTAAGATTAATGAGATTTTATATTTTATATTTTTAATAATATTTAATATGTTTAAAGTTCCAATTACATTTGTATTAAAAGTTAATATTGGATTTTTGTAAGACTCCATCACAATTGGCTGGGCAGCTAGATGAAAAACAAAATCAGGTTTGAAATCTAAAATTGTTTTTTCTAATTTTTTATAATTCAGAATATCTACATATCTGCTCGTAATAATTTTATTTAATTTAATTATATTGTAAGTTGATGGTATTGTTGGAACACCTAAAGAAATCCCTAACACATCTGCACCTATACTTTGCAACCAAAGTGACAACCATGTACCTTTAAAGCCGGTATGACCTGTTATAAGCACTCTTTTATTTTTATAAATTTTAAAATTATAACTCATTTTTTACTAATAAACTATCTCCCTAAAATCAATTAGGGATGTAAGCATATAATCATCTGAATATTCTAATAAATTTTTTCCAATACTAATAAAATTAATATTTTTTTGTTTTGCAAATTTTAAATCATTTATTGTGTCTCCAAAATAAACTGATTTTTTTGAACTAATACCGAATTCATTTGATAAGTCGTTGTAGTTTTGAATTTTTTTTTTTGGAGATCCATAAAGTTTCAAAAAAAAACCATTAAGATTTTTAAAATTAACTATTTTTTCTAATTCCTCAAAGGGGGTGGCTGAAATAATAAAGCATTTTTTATTATTTTTTTTTAAATTAATTAAAAGATTTTTAACACCACTTATAAAATCAGCCATTTGGATAGACTCAATAATTTTATTTGAAAAATTTTCTAATATTTTTTTTTTAGTATTTATATCTAATTTTTTTTTTATAAAATTATTATATACAAAATCAATTTTATCATACCTAGAAATACCTAAGTTTTTTATATGATGATTGTAGGCCAAATTTCCAATTTCAACACCATATTCTAAAAAGAATTTACGAAAAAATTTATTTTTAATATCAACTGAGTCAAGAATAACACCATCAAAATCAAAAATAAATATTTCAAAATTTTTTGTTAAATAGGAAAATTTCATTTATTCTGAATTATCTAATGCAGTTACTATTTCCATTATACCTTGACCTATATCTTTAAAATTATTTGCAGTAATTTTTGTCGCAGCAATAGGCACATATCGATATGGGGTTGAGTCATAATGATAATTATTAGGCTTATTAGTAAATTTAATATTTTCTTTAATGCCCATTATTTCAAAAATCATTTTTATTAGATCTCGTGATGTTAAGTTTTGATTACCTGAAATTATGTAAGCATTATTATTTTTTTTAATTTTCAATATATCAACACTTATTCTCGCAGCATCCTTGACATGGATGTACTCTCTTTTTTCATTGCCAGAACCATTATATGTAATTTTTTTATTTTTATATATTGTTGATACATAATTCATTATTCCATTCCACTCTTGTGCATTAGTCCCATAAAGTGATCCATATCTTAGAAAGATATAGTTTAGTTTAAATTGGTCTGCATATGTTTGTATCAATAACTCACAAGCTTGTTTTGAAGCCCTATAAAATGATCCAAAATTGTTATAAACATACAAAGATGAAGCAAATATAAATTTATTAACTTTATGCTTAATGCATAATTCAACAATGTTAATTGTGTTAATAATATTTTGATTAATTGTTTTGCTGGGGTTTTGAAAGGAATATTCAATACTGGCTATTCCAGCAAAATGATAAACAATAGATGAATTTTTAATTAATTTATTTAAAACTTTTAAGTTAGCGACATCTCCTTGAACATATTTGATTTTTTTATTTTCTAAAATATTTTTTTTTTTAATATCAAGTACTGTTACAATATATCCTTGATTTATTAATTCATTAGAAATGTGGGCACCTAAAAAACCTTCCCCACCAATTAGTAAAACATTTTTATTTTTACCCATAATCTACTTTATACATATTTATTAAACTAGTTATATAATCTTTTCAACAAAGGTATAATTAGGTTGATATTAATTTGAAAAAAAGTAAAATTAATAATTATTTAAATTGGGGAATAAGGTTTGAATCCTTAACTGTGCCCGCAACTGTATTGAAAATAGCTAAGTCAGAATGCCAATTTAATTAATAATGATGCCTAGCAGTTTCGTGGTAAAAATTGCGGCTTAAAGCTTGAAGCATCAAACCAAAAAAGGATGCAAATGGCTTTTTATATTAAATTATTTATATTTTTAATTATTTTATTTCCTAAAATTGCAATTTCTTTAGAATTAGTATTACCAGTTTTTTTACCTTTTTCTAAAAGTAATTCAATTTCATTACCAGGTTCTTCATATTCAACAATTAATCAATATGAAATAGACAAAAATAATAAAACAATAAACCATTTATTAGATCTTGAACCAAGCATTACAAATAGGAGTATTTATGGAATAAATACATCAAGTAATAAATCAACAATAGATATAAGGGGCATGGGAGCACAAGCAAAAAGCAATGTTTTAGTATTAGTTAATGGGCAAAGATTAAATAACATTGATATGTCAGAAATCGATTTTGCAAGCATACCAATTCAAAATTTAAAAACAATTGAAGTTATAAAAGGTAATGCAGCTTCTGTTCTTTACGGGGACGGCGCTATTGGAGGTGCGATAAATTTTATTACAGACTCAAGTGCAAAAAAACAAAAAGAAAGTATTTTATTCAAAACTGGAAGCTTTAATTCAAATGAATTTATATTTAATCAAAATAAAAAAATTAATAATTATGAATTGGAAATATTATTAAATTCAAAAAAAACTGATGGTTACAGAGATGAAAATGAGCAAATGCAAAATAATGTGTCTTTTAGTTTATCTAATGATCTAAATAAGTCTAATCAATTTTTAACTTTTAGTTTTAGTGAGCAAATAATGAGTACTCCTGGCGATAGAGATCAGGATCAGTTATACAATGACAGAAGAGGGTCAGATACACCAGATGATTTTATTAATAGTATTGGTTCGTCGATAACTTTTGGTTTAAATAATCAAATTAAGAACGACTTAAAATTTATAATTGATAGTAGTATAAGACTAAAAAATTCATATTCAGATCTACAATCAACAAGCTATCCATCTTATAATGATACCGCTTTATATAATTTTCAAATTAGTCCAAGATTATTAAGTAACAGTAAGTTACTAAATAAGAGAAATGAATCAATAACTGGCTTAGATTTTCAATATTCAATTTATAAGTCATATAGAAAGAAAAATGAAAATGCAGTTCCTCTTCATACATATAATGCTTGGTCAACAAGCATTTCAGCGTATAATCAAAATACAATCAGTATTAACAATAATATAAATTTAGGATTTGGAGCAAGATTCCAAAAGAATAAAATAGCTATCGGTGATTATTTAAATACAAATGCACCAGATTATGCTGGATGGCAAAATGAACATAATAATATGGGAAATCAAAGTGATCATTTTGCGTATTACCTTGGTTTAGAAAAGTTATTTTCAAATAATTATTCTATATATGGCAGATATGGATCAGGTTTTAGATATCCTAATATTGATGATAGAATAGGTGGATCGGGTGATACTTCTTTGGAGTTAGAAACGCAAAAATCTATTGATTATGAAATTGGATTAAAAAAGAATTCAGTAAATTACAGTTTTGAACTATCAGGATACATAATAGACTCAAAAAATGAAATCGGATATGATGCCGATGAATTTAAAAATATTAATATAAGTGATACAAAAAGATCAGGAATTGAACTGTCATCCACATTTTATCTTTTTGATAAACTTACAATAAAAAATAGTGGATCATTTAATAAAGCAAAATATACATCAGAGAATCATGGTGATTATGCAACAAACTTTAAAGATAAAGATATTCCTCTGGTACCTCAGTATTCTTTTACAAGTGTTCTCAAGTACAAAATTAATCAATCAGCAGTAATTGCGCCAACAATAATATTCCAAGATGATATGAGAATGGAGAGTGATGATGAAAACTTTCAAAATACCAAAATTCCGGCACATACCTTGATCAATTTAGATTTTGATTATGAAACTAAAAATTTAAATTTTTTTCTAGTTATTGAAAATTTATTTGACTCAAAATTTCATAATTATGCAGTTGCGAGTTCGAATTCACAAGAAAGATTTAATGCGTATCCTGAACCAGGAATACAAATTCATGCTGGTGTAAAATCTAAATTTTAAACTTAAAATTTAATATTTTGTTTTTAAAATAATTAAAATTTTTATAAATATAAAAAATAATTAAAGAGTAAACAAAGGTGCTCAAGATAGTATTTGTAAAAAATGGAATAGCTAATGTATAACACTCCACTAACCCATAAAATGTTTTAGGATAATAATC
Organism: uncultured Alphaproteobacteria bacterium; assembly: GCA_902591485.1. GTDB lineage: Bacteria > Pseudomonadota > Alphaproteobacteria > HIMB59 > CACPNW01. The sequence continues at coordinate 32,276 of CACJAV010000012.1, read as the reverse complement.
CCAAATTACCCAAACAGAAAAATTAGTTATTAAAAAGAAAGTTAAACTTGCTATAAATGAGACTAGAATTACACTGATATACCTAGTTAAACTTAATGAAACAAACAAAGATATAAGTATCAGACTAAAATAAACTACAAACTGATAAACATGAAAACCAAGAATTAAATCTGAAATAAACATTGAAACTAGAACTAGACCAATTCCATTAATCCTATTCCCTAGTACCACTGGTGCCATAATAGATGCGGAGAGAATTGGTGTAAAGTTTGGCGGGTGAGGAGTAATCCTAAATAGAACTAAAGTGATGCAAAATAAAAAAAAATATATAAATTTGCTTCTCATTATTTTAACTGTCTAAATGATTATTAAAATTATTAAATAATCTCAAATTTAAGGTATCCATAAGTCTTCTTTAACCTTTTTTTTAAAATTATAAAATCTAGCCATAACAAAAAATAAATCTGACAATCTATTAAAATAAATTATTATATTTTTATTTACACGAAAATTATTTGTATTTGAAACTATTTTAACAAGATTTCTCTCAATTCTTCTAGTAATTGCTCTAGCTATATGCAATGTACTTGAAACTTTAGAACCTCCTGGTAAAACAAAGCTATCAATTTGAGGTAGTTTCTTATTAAAATACGATAATTTTTCTTCTAAATAAATAATTTCTTTTTTTGTAATTTTTTTATTAAATTTGGATAAATTATTACATGTTAAAACTTCTGCCCCAATATTAAATAATTTATTTTGAATATTTTTAAGAGTTTTATTAAAATTATTAGATGTTTTGTCGCTAAATGACAAAACAACACCTATAGAAGAATTAAGTTCATCAAATTCACCCAAAATATAAAAAATTTTTGATTTTTTACTAATTTTAGTTTTGCCAAAGTACGAATTTCCGCTGTCCCCTTTTTTTGTTGTTATTTTATCTAACCTAACCATTTTTTTATTTTTTATTTTATAGATATTAATATATAATATTCAATCATGGCACCAAAAATTATTAGCAAGCAAGAGTTAAAAATATTATTAGTGTATCCTAATCTACCTTTAATGTTAGTTCCTCCTTTGTCCATTGCAATTTTTACAAGTGTTTTAAAAAAGTCAGGATATCAAGTTGATTTATTTGATACGACATCATACGTGCCACCTGAGGTTAACTCAAGTCCACAAAATAGAACTATTTACTTACAAGCAAGAGATTTTAATGATGAAGATGATCTAGGAGTATCGATTAAAACTGATTTAATTGGTGATTATGTAAAAAAGGTTAAAGAATATAAACCAAATCTTATAATTTATTCTGTCGTTGAGGATCCATTTCCCAAAGCATTAGATATGATAAGATCAGTAGAAAATTTAGATTTCAAATTCACTACTCTTGTTGGAGGAGTTTTACCGACGGCAGATCCACGATATGTATTAAGTCATAAAGAAATCAATTTAATATCAAAAGGTGAGGGCGAAAAAACTATTTTAGATGTTGCAGAAGCTGTTAGATTAAAAAAATCACTTAAAAATATTAAAGGAACTTTTTTCAAAGATGAAGATGGTGAAATACATCAAGCGCCACCACAAGCTTTGGTTGATATTAATGAAATTCAACCTGATTATTCATTGTTTGATGATAAAAGGTTTTATCGTCCAATGGGTGGAAGAATTTTCAAGACAATACCAGTTGAGACTTACAGAGGTTGTCCATATAAGTGCACATTTTGCAATTCGCCAATGCATAATACTCATGTAAAAGATGATGGGGTTGCAGTAAGCTTCTTAAGGAGAAAAACAATTCAAAATGTTAGAAAAGAGATTGTAGAATTAATAAGATTATACAATCCTGAATTTTTATATTTTGTTGATGATAGTTTTTTAGCTAGACCAGGTAAAGAAATACATGAATTTTGTGATATGTATGAAGAGTTTAAGATTCCGTTTTGGTTTAATACAAGACCAGAAAATTGTAAGCCAGAATTTCTTAAAAGATTAAATGAAGTTGGTTCATATAGAATATCATTTGGTATTGAGTGTGGAAATGAAAGTTTTAGAAATAAAGTATTACTGAGAAAACCAACCAATGAAGATATAATTAGATCATTTAAAGATATTGCTGATAGTGGAATTGCATTTAGTGTTAATTTAATTATTGGTTTTCCAGGAGAAACAAGAGAGCTAGTTTTGGAAACAGTAGACCTTGTAAGAGAAATTAAGGGTTACGACACATTAACTGTTAGTATATTTACTCCTTACAGAGGAACTGTTTTAAGAGAAGTGGCAATTAAAAATGGTTGGCTTGATCCTAATCATATAACTATACACACCACATCATCATCTGTTTTGAGTATGCCTAAACCATACCTAAGCTCAGAAGATATTGATGGATTGATGAGAGTATTACCTCTATATGTTTATTTTCCTAAAGATGAATGGGAATTTATACAAAGAGCAGAAATAAATGATGATGAAGGAAATAAAATTCTCACCCACTACTCAGAAATTTATAAAAATAATTTTTTAAAAGAGTACCAAGAAACAGAAAAAACATTTATTCCCTTATCGGGGACCGGATGTAAAAGTAATCCCAAAGATCAGTATACATTTATTGAAAAACCATTAAAGAATAACAAAAATTTTTCATCAAAGAAAAAGATACTTTCAGATTTTGAAATAAAAATGTTAACAATAAATTAGCTCATTGTATTTTAACCAAACTTAACAATTAACAAAAAAAAAAAATTAAAATTTCAAATTTAATAAATATTACAAGTTAAAGAATTCTTTTGTATTCTGATTATTTGGAATAATTAGTTGATTTTTTTTGATTACATCATTGATTTTATTTATTTTTGTATTTTTTTTATTAAAGACTTTATTTATATAATTTTTTAAATCGCTATATTCGTAAAAAACAAAAAAATCAGATTCAGTAATTCCTGCTAATAAAGGATTCATAGTGGTGCCTTTATTATTAGCATATATTGCTACTGGTATATTTAAAATTGATGCCTCAATAGCTATATTCGAGTTATAAGTAACAACTAAATCAAAATTTTGAATTATTTTATTGGATGAAAGTTTACTGATTTTTACTTTTTGTTTCGAAATAATAGATAAGTGTGAATCTACTAATTTATTCATATAGTTTTGGTTTCTAGGGTGAAAAGCAATTGTAATATCATAATTATATTCATCTCTAGACAATTCGTTTGTAATTAAAAATAAATTACGCATCTCATCTTTCAAAAGAGTGAGTGAGATTAATATTTTTTTTGATTTGGTTAATGTATTTTTTACCCTCAAATTAAATAAATATGAGTATCTATAACAAGGGGAAAGAAAAATATTTTTAATTTTATATTTATCATTGTACTTTTTTATACATTTATTAGAAATGCAGCATAAAATATCTGGAGCTAAATTATTTTCACATTCAAAATCAGATACAAACATAGAAGAATAATCATTAAATAGAAAAACACCTTGATAACTTTTTATAGGAGTATTTGGGAAAAATTTTTTAAATGAAAATATAGAAGTTTTATCAATAGCTTGGTTTTCGTACCAATTTATAATTGTTTTGAATCGAATATTTTTTTTAGATAACCTTTTTAGAGATTTAATTCTATAAAAATTTATCAAAATATCAATTTTGGCAGTGTCTTTTAAGATAAGTTTGTTGCAAAATTCTGAAATATCTAAATTTTCATATTTTGCAAAGTTATATTTTTTAAAAGTAATTAATATTGTATTAAAGAAACAGTAAATAAAATCAGAAAATTTAAGAAGAACTATATCAATTATAAATTTTCTTTTATGATTTTTAATTTTTTTTAGTATATTAAATAATTTAAAAAAATTAAGAGTATTCTTTTCAATTAGTCTTGGAAAAATAATTAAATTATCTAATTGTTCATTTTTTAAATATTGTTCATATTGTCCAAAATAATTATCTTCAATAAAACCCTCTTTATTAGATTTTATAGATAAGAAGGAATCTAATAGTACTGGTTTGTTAGTGATTTGGTGATTAAATTGAATAAATCTACTTGCAAAATAATCAATTAAAACTTTAAAAAATAATATAGTAATTTTTTTTATTATGCTGTCATCTTTTCTATAATTTTTAATTTCAATATCACATATAATTGAATGCTCTTTTAAAATTTTAAGAAATATGTCTTTTGTATATAGGTTATCTACAATTATTTTCTTTATTTTATTGTTATTTTTTATGTTATTTTTTAAAACTTCAACTCTGCATATCAAATAATATAAATCTCCAAAGTTATTTGAGCTAAACAGAGGTAACACAAAAAAATATTTTTGTTTTTTATTTAATTCTTTTAACTTATTTAAGTAAAAGCCAAACTTATCATTTATCAAATTAGAATTTGAATTTAAATATTTTAAGTCATCAATATTTAATTTGCCATTATCTGTAAAATCTAAAATTACTTCTTTTTTACTGAACATTTTTTAACAAATTTTTTCAAAAATTGTTTCTTTTATTATAATCATTACCAGTAGTTACAAATATTGTATTTTTATACAAAAGATTTGATTATTTGACTTAATTCCCTAGCTTTTTTTGTTGTTTGTTTTAATTCCTCTTTTACAAAAATTGGTATAGCTATGCTTCTCTCAAGATAATAAGATGATTTCAGAAATTTAGTTTCCAATTGCTGCTTAGATATTTTTTGCTCCTTAAAAATATGATCCCAATATTTAGCAAAGTGCCATTCAATTGCATCGGGTACGTTTTTGGTAATGATATTTTTTTTACTCAATTCTATAAGAATTTTTTTTATTTTGTTTAAATCATCAATAGAAAATATAATGCAATCACATAAAGGAATATTTGCTTTTGGTATTCGTCGCAATTTAAGATGTTTTATTTTTAAAAGCTCTTTTTTATATATATTATATCTTTTTTTATTTTCTCTTACTATAAAATTTAATTTTTTTAATTGCTCTATCCCTATAGCGGCATTTATTTCTGTAGTTCTAAAATTAAAACCATAAATTCTATGAGTATCTCTACCTCTAGGAAATTTTGGATTGTTTTGATGTCCATGATCTCTATATTCTCTAAACAACATACTTAAGTCTTTATTATTTGTTGTTATCATTCCTCCTTCTCCTGTAGTTATGGTTTTGCCATTATCAAAACTCCACGTGCAAATATCTGACTGTATGCCAAGTTTATCTTTCCCCCATTTTGCTCCTAAAGCTTCACAATTGTCATCCACAACTGGTATTTTAAATTTCTTAGCAATTTTATTTATCTTAGACATTTCTGCCGCAACACCTAACATATGAACAGGAATAATTGCTTTTGTTTTTTTTGTAATATGCTTTTCTAATTCTTTAACATCCATATTCAAAGAGTCGTCAACATTAATTACAATAGGAGTTGCTCCTACATCAACTATAGCCTCTAAAGTTGCTATGAATGTAAATGATTGAGTTATTACTTCATCACCAGCTTTGATGCCAAGACATTTTAAAGCAATTTTGATAGCCGCTGTCCCAGACGATACTGCTACAGCGTATTTTGAGCCAATGTATCGCGCAAATTCTTTTTCAAATTTTTTTACTCTTTTCCCGTTGTAAAATAATTCTTTATTATCAAAAATTTCATTAACTGCTTTTTTTTCAGAATTATTAATAAGTTCATAGCCTGGCATAACTATTTTTTAAATAAACTTTTTGTTAAAATAGTCAAATCCTTCTCTTTATACTGCATTGGATTATTTTGAAAAGCTGCTTCGACGACTTTATAAAATTCATTAATTTTAATTTCATCTTTTGTATTAAAATTAAAATTTTTGAATTCTAAAGTATTATATAACTTAAAAAGACGATTTAAACTTCTTATAAATAATTTTGATTTTAATTTTTGAGAATGTTTTTTAAAATTATTCTTTTTAATTAAATTATAAAAATCTCCATATCCAAAAAAACCTAACCTATGATTTAAATTAATAATATTAATTCCTGATACAGAATAGCCTAAACCTTGTGGAATCGAAAAGTTTAAAGAAAAAAAATAGCTTAGAGCTCCAGCTGGGCCTGAAGTTGAATTACTTAAAGCCACCATTGAATAATATGCCCCCCATTGTAAATTTAAGATAGAGGAAAAGTCTTTCCTGTTATTTATAACCTTTATTAAGTTATTATAAATTAAATCAAATGCAATTTTAGAATACATTCTACTTATTGTGTTAGCCTTTGGTGATACATAAGTTTCAACAGATCGGATTAAGGCTCCTAGAGCTGAGTTTATTAAAACTGTTTTTGGAGAAGTTGATAAAAGTATTGGGTCTAATACGGCCAGTAAAGGATAATTGTTTTTTGTATTTATCCCAAGTTTTAAATTATTTTTTTTATCAATAAATACAGCATTATATGCAAGTTCAGTACCTGTTCCAGCAGTAGAAGGTATTGCTATTACAGGTATTGATTTATTTATATTAGTTGGGAAACCCATATATTTCTTAGATGGAAGATGATTTTTAATTAAGGTTGCGATACCTTTTGCAAGATCTATAGAACTTCCTCCCCCTATGCCAATAATACAATCAACTAAACTAGTTTTGTTTTTTTTAAATTTAAATTTTATTTTATCTAAGTATTCATAAGTAGGCTCGTGTTTTAATTTATAATATACTAAAATTGGCTTAGTAAAATTTTCTTTGATTTTATGGATAAAAACTTTGGTTTCTTTTGAATTTTTATACAGATTGTAATCTATGATAACACCAATGTGCTTAAACTTAAAATCATTTTTTATAACTTCAATTAATTCTTTTAAAGAATTTTTACCAAATATTACTCTGCTATTTATTTCAAATTTACTTAAGTTTTGATTCATGATTAATAGATTATTAAAATATATTTGAATTAATCTTTGAATAATATGCTAGAGATCTTGCTAGTTCAAGATCAAAATTAGTATCAATGTCAATTGAATGGCTCTGTTTAATTTTAAATAAAATCGAATTCTTATCCCATAATATTTGTTTCTTTAAAAAATAATTTGTATTAATAATATAAATAGATCCATCAATAAAATAATTTTTAGAATATTTAAATTCTTTTGGTATATATTTGTTTAAAAATTCATATTTATTATTCTGAATTAATATTTGATCATTTATAGAATTTAATGGTGTAGATATTGAAATTAAACTTTTTTTATTTGACTCATTAAATATTTTTATTGCCTGATCAATATCTTTAGATGTTCTAAATGGTGAAGTAGGTTGCAATAAAATTAAATTTTCTGGTAAAATATTAAAATTTTTTTTTATATGCTTAAGTGAATGATTAATAACATTTATTAAAGAAGCTTTTGAAGTGCATAAGTATTTTGGTCGTTTTATAGTCTTAAGTATTCCATTTTGTTCTACTGCTTTAATAACTGATTCATAGTCAGTTGTGATCACTGCTTCATTTACATATTTAGATCTAATCACAGCATCAATTGTGTAATCGATCAATCTTTTACTAAATATTTTTCTTATATTTTTATTTTTAAGTCTTATAGAACCTTTTCTCAAAGGAACTATACCAAAAAATTTAGATCTTAACATTATTTAGAAAATTTAAGTCATTAAATCTGCTTAAGTCACCGATATCTAACCATTCATCTGATGAGATAGGATAAACACCTATTTTTGATTTATTTCCAATACATAATTTGATAAATTCATTAAAATCAATTGATGTATTTTTTTTAATTAATTTAATCAACGAAGTATTAAGTAAATAAAAACCAGTATGAGCTAGTATTTTGAACTCTGGTTTTTCATGCATTTTTATCAAATTTTGATTTTCATCTAAAATACAAGAGCCATATGGAGATTTATAACTTTTGTTGCAAACTACAACAGTAAGATCATTTTTTTCATTTAAATGATACTCACAAATTTTGTTGTAGTCATGAGAAATTATAGTGTCACAATTTGTTACAGTAATATTTTGATTTTTAGTTAAAAATTTTGATGCTTTTGATAAACTACCAATTGTTCCTAAGGGTTTAGTTTCTTTGATAAAATTTAATTTATGAAAATATTTTATATTTTTTAAATATGAAATAATCAAATTTGCTTTATGACCTAAAGATAAAATTATTTTCTTTCCACCATTTTCTTGATACTTGTTTATAATTATTTCTAACAAAGATTTACCATTAATTGGTAACAAAGGCTTAGGCACGATATGAGAGAAAGGTTGAAACCTTTTTCCAAATCCACCTGCAATAATTACTAATGGAAATTTACTTGTATGATTAAGTGTTGATTTAACTTTATAAATTTTATCAAGATTAACAAAATCTACAACTTTATTTTTATCATTCAAGACAGGAATTAAATTTAAATATTTTTTGTTTTTTAGATTATTAATTTTTTTTGTAATATTTTTATCATTTTTTTTTAAAACCATAGGTTTTGAATTATAAAATTTTTCTATACTTTGATTAAGATTTGCTCCTTTTAATATAGACCTCCTTATATCCCCATCTGATATAGTTCCTATAAATTGAGAGTTTGAATTTAATATGAATAAACATCTGGTTCCAAGTTTATTGATTTTTTTCATTGATTTAGAAATTGTATAATCTTTATTAATACACAGATTTTTGATATTTTTTTTCATTTCTAAACTTTATTATTATATTTGAGCAAATGTTTATTATACATTTTTTTCAAATTAGGAAATTTATTTTCCCAATTTTTTATAATATATTGATACATATCAATATTATGTATTTTTTTTCCAATATAATATTTATGTTTCTTATTTGCCATTTTTTCTTTAAATTTATATAGGTTATCATGTTCTGAACTTGAATTTCCACCACCAAGAAAAAAATTACTCAAATTTGTAGAGCTGGAATATTGCATGGCTTTATATATTAAAGAGTTTGTTAGACCTGAAATTTGCTTATCGGCATTTGCAGACAAATGATAATAAGCACTTTTATTATCAATCAAAATTATAGATCCGCCCACTATTTTCTTATCATTAAATGCCAAAATCAGAAAACCATTTTTTTTAAGAAACTCAAATAAATTTATAAAATACGTTTCAGAAAATAAGTAAAAATTATTTGCACTGATTGATTGCATCTTTTGTTTATAAATTTCAATAAAATTAAAGTAATCATCTTGGTTTATACTTTTTTTTATAACAATATTGTGATTTTTATAGTTATTTATTTGATTCATAATTTTTGAATTAAAGGGAATTATTTTTTTTTTAAATTTAACTAAATCATTACTTAAAGTCATTCTATCAAATAATAATTCACATTTTTTTCTTAAATTAAAATTGTTTATCAATGGATTAAATCTTACAAATTCTGCAACAATATTATTTTCCAAACACCAATTATCGAAAGCAAAATTAGCATCTTCTATAAATGTTTTTTCAATATTATTTGTATAGGGGCCATAATATCCATAAGGACTTTGAAGATCAAAATATTTAATTGAACTATTGGTTAACTTGTTATCAATGGTGTTTATCTCATATGTATTTAACCAAACATTTTTACCTGATTGAAATTTTATCGTAACAATATTATTTTCGTTTAATTTCAAATATTTTTCATGATTATATACACATGCAAAATTCTTAATTTTATTTTCTAAAAAAATATTTACATAATTTGAATTCTTTTTTTTTAGATATAATGGTTCAATTTTTTCCATAAAATAATAATAAATTCTGGATTATAATGTTTAATTGAAATTTTTCTAATCTTTGATCTAAAGGAATATATAAAATATTTTTAAATAAAAATATTGATTTAGTCAAATTACGGTAATTTAAATCGCTTATTTTTTTCCATGAATTGGCAACAAATATTCTTTTGCTGATTAGATGATTTCGAATTTGATCCCTTTTTGTTGTTATAATTATAAAGTATAATGGACATACTTTATCTTGAATTTTTTTTGGAAATACATCGAACTTATTTTTTAAATTTTTATTCAAATATTTCCAATTTTCTATTCTTTTTTTTCTAATTATTTTCCAATTATAGCAACTCAAAATATTATTGGAAATTTTAGGGATTGGATAATTTAAAATATTTTTATCTAATAAAATTTCATTATCTTTATTCAATTTTAAAAATTTATTTTCTAATTTCAATGAAAATTCTGATTCATTTTTAATATATGTTTTTTTTTGATTTAAATATTTATAAATTATTTTTTCTTTTTTTAAAATTTTTTCATTATTTAAAGTATTTATATTCTCTTTAATATTTGTCCAACCTCCAAAAGGGAGACCTGTGAATTTTCTAAGTGACATAAAAACATTTCTTTTATTAAATTTAGCATTAAGATTATTCAACATACAATGAGTATAATCCTCTAATATTATTAAATTTGAATTTTTTAATTTACTAGAAATTTTATTTTCATTACCAAAATAGTGAACAACAATAACTATAGATTGCTCTTCAAATAATGTATCAATTTTTGAATTAAGAAAAATATCATAAAAATGTATTTTAAAACCTAAACTAATTAAGTTTTTAGGGATAGTCTCACAAACATAACCAGGTAAATATATTTTTTTTGATTTATTTTTATTAAATTTTTCTAATAATAAGATTAAAGCTGACCTGCCACTCATAGTTAACGTACCTGAATTTAAAAAATAAGGGCTAAAATTTACTTTTGATGATTTGAATTTATCAAAATCAACATATTGTCCTGCAATTGAAAATTTTTGATTCACTATTTATTTTATTTGATTATCTAATATTTTAATTATTTTAACTGATGCGTCTCCATTACCATAAATATATTTTTGCTTCTTAAATTTATATTTTAATGATTTTCTTATTGAGTCTTTAATTTTGTTAAGATTATAACTACAGTCAATGATTGATTCATGAAAAAACCTTCCTTTTTGTCTGTCACCTATGTTAACAGTTGGTATATTATGATAAGGTGCTTCTACAATGCCTGCAGATGAATTACCGATTATTAAATCAGAATTTTTAAGGACATTATTAAAATTAGCTATCCCTAAAGATTTATATATAAATAAATTTTTTATATTTTTCTTTTTAAATTCATTAATTTTTTTTATAATGTTATCACTTTCAATTTCTAAACCCGGATAAGTTAAAATAACTTGTAAATTTAATTCTAATAATAACTTTAATATATCTTCAAAAAAATTACCAATATTTGAAATTTTTTTTAAATCTGCATAACAGGGGTGGAAAGAAAATATTACAGTTTTTAAATTAATATTTAAGTTCATTTTATTAAATATTGTAGCTTTAGGTGCAAATTTTAATTTTTTTATAGTATCGATTGCTAAAGAACCAACAACATAAATAGAATTTTTTTTGCAGTTCATTTGAATTAGCTTTTGCTTGTGATTTTTTATTAAAACAAAATGCAAAAAAGATGCTTTTGAAATCATATCCCTGATTGTGTTATCAAATGCACCTTCAGTAGTATCTCCGCCACCAATATGAATTATTTTCTTATTATATATAAGACTATTTATTAATATTGATAAAAGTTCTAATCTGTCCCCTAAAATACAAACATAATCAAATGTATATTTAATAAATAAATCATTTGTTTTATTAGTTGCTCTAGCAAAAGAATTGCTAATGTCTTGTTTAGAATATTTATCTAAATAATTAAATGTATCATTTATTTTAATTTTATCAGTCTTAATTTCTGATTTTGTAAGACCATAATGTTGATTTAGATGAGTGCCACCAACAAAAAATAATATTTTATATTTTTTGTTATTTTGTAATTTTCTAATTAAAGGTTTTATTATTCCATATTCAGATCTTGATGTTGAAAAAAAAGCAATTTTCTTCATTCCTATTTAAACATATCTAATGATAGAAGTGAGTCCTTTTTAATAAATTTAATAGTTTTTTTTCCAATTATTTTTTTAAATAGATAGGGACTTATTCCATTTCCAGGCCTCTTAAGGGTAATATTATTATTATTTAATGTTGAGCCTGATTTTATATCCTTCGATGCAACTATACTTCTTCTTGCAAAATTCCTCATTTCAATTTCTTTTTGATTAATAATTTTGTTTTTAGATCCTAGCATAATTTCTGTTTTCTTTATATTTGCCACAAATCTTTTAAATTGATTTGGATTGAGTGCCATTTTATGATCAGGACCAATATCTTTTTTATTTAATGTAAGATGTTTTTCTATAACTTTACAACCAAGTGAAACTGCTATTTTTGCCGCATCATATCCAACAGTGTGATCACTGAATCCCAAAATATGATTATATTTTTTTTGTAATGTTTTTAAGAAATTCAAATTTAATAATTTATCTTTTGTTGGATACAAAGATACACAATGCAAAATTGCAATTTTAATTTTTTTGTTTTTTTTTAAAATACCAAGGGCGGTGTTTATTTCATTTAAATCACTCATACCCGTACTTAATATAACTGTATTTATTTTTTTTGATATATATTTAAGTAAATTAATATTTGTGATTTCACCTGATGCAATTTTTACATAATCAATTTGAAGTTTATCTTTGATAAAATCAACACTTTCATAATCAAAGCAGGATGCCATATAATCAATATTTAATTTATCACATTTATCTTTAATTTTTTTATGCGCAGACAATGGTAAGTCATAAGAAAGTGCCATTTTTTTCATAGATTGCTGATTAGTATTTTTGTTTTGATATGGGGCGGTTTTAGTATCCTTAGAAACTTGTTCATTAATATTAAAAAGTTGAAATTTAATTGCATCAGCTCCTGAATTTTTAGCTTTTTCAACTAGATCTAAAGCTCTTCTTAGACTGCCGTTATGATTTACACCAGCTTCAGCAATTACATATGTACTATCAATTTTGTTTTTAAAAATACTCATTTTAAACTTATTTTAAAAAATAATTTCCATATTCGTTTTTATTTACTAATTTTTTATCAAAAAAACCATCTTTTAAAAAATTCAATATTTCATCGATGCCATATTCTATTGAATATTTAGTCTGAAAACTAAGTTTTTTTTGTATTTTGCTAAAATCTACTCTGTAATTTCTCTTATCATTTGAATTGCGTAAGTAATTAGCTTTTGTGTCATCTATTTTTGATTTAATTAAATCAATTATCATTCTTTTAGTTGCATTATTAATTGAATTTCCAACATTAAAAACTTCAAAAGTAATTTTAGAAATATCAGACTCAAAAACTTTTTGTATTGCTCTTGCAAAATCTAAAACATGACAATATGGTCGCCAAGTATCTGGATCATAAACATCAATTTTTTTATTTAAAAACATTTCTCTTGTAAATTCATTTACAGTTAAATCAAATCTCATCCTAGGTGAAATTCCAAATGCTGTTGCAAACCTTAATATTGTTGGTCTATAAAATTTATTTGGCGTAGATTTTAAGATAGTCTTTTCAGCTCTAACTTTAGATTTCGCATATGAAGACAAGGGTTTTAAATAAAAATTTTCATCTGCTATTACATCATCTGTTATTAATCCATAATTTGAACAAGTTGAAACAAATATAAAATTATCCAGTTTGATTTTTTTGACTAAATTAATTGTTTTAGAAACAAGATAATCATTAATTATCTTCGAATATTTTGGATATTTCTTTGTAATAGGATCACCTACTAAACCAGCTAACAAAACAATAACCTTAATATTATTTTCTGTTATTACTTTTTTTAATAATTTCTGATTTTGCAAATCACCAAATATAAATTTGAAATTTTGGTTATATTTCTTGCTTAAAACTGAATGATGATTGCTAAAAATTAAATTATCATAACTTGTAACCTTGTATCCTTTAGATAGTAAATACAAAGCTGTTACTGAACCTATGTAACCTTCACCACCTATAAGTAGAATATTCTTTTTCATAATACTATTTGGTAATTTTTGATAAGTATTTTTTAATAAATTTATTACCCGGATCATAATGCATTATAGACTCATAATTTGCAATTTCATTTTTCCATTTAGAATGACTAATATTTATTAAATATTTAAAAATGTTAAATATTTTTTGTTCATCTAATTCTGATGTCCAAAAATTACCATCTTTTGAATATTTTCCTGGCCAACCGAAATTATAAGATTCATCACAGTCTTTTTGCGTACTCCTTACAGTTAAAAATGCAGTTCTAAAACCTCTTGCAAATGATTCATACAAAAAAGTTGAATCAATTCCAACAATTAAAGATTCTTCATTTACAGCATTATATGAATCTACTTGTAAAACGCATTCTCCTATTATGTCTTTATAAAATTTTACCTCATCTTTATATTTTGATTTATGAGCTAATATAATTTCTAAACTTAAATTAAAATTTAAACAGATTTTTTTTATATATTTTAGCAAAATAGGTTCTAAATTATTTTTATTATTTTTACGATACTGAGAAACCCAATGCACGGATTTAATTTGCTTAAAATTGGAACAATATTTAAAATTATTATTTGTTATTGAGCCAACAGTATAAACTTGTTTGAAAAAATAATCTTTTACATAGTTTTGCCAGTTTTCATTTTGCACAAAATAATAATCAATTATTTTTTTTTTATTATCAATTAAAGCAAATGATTTATTCCACCTTTTTTGCCTATATCCATTTTGAATAAAAATAATAATTATTTTTTCAAAATTTTTTTTAATCTCAATTAATCTAGCTGAGGTATCAATATAAGTTATAATAATTTTAGGATCACAATATTCTATATATGTATTTAAATATAAATAATTTGAATATTTATTTTTTTTAAAAAAGGAATAAAATAAGATCATTAAATTTATTTTTTCATATCTAGTATTTAAAATTACATAATCTGATTTTATAATCTTAGAATAATTTATTTGATCTTTTCCATTTTCATCAAATAACAAAATATTTTTTTTTAGAGGAAGTAAAAATTCTTTTTTACTAAAAATAATTTTCTTTATCATAAATATTGTTTTGATAAAGGCTTTCATAAATTTAAAATTTATAGTCTACTAGATTATTATTTGAGACTTGCAAAACTCTATCACATTTTTTTAATAACTCAATTTTATGCGAAATAAATATTACTGTTTTTTCTGAGGATATTTTTTTTATTTCGTCTATAATGATTTTTTCATTTTCATTGTCCAAAGAGTTTGTAGACTCATCCATAATAATAATTTCTTTGTTAAAATAAAAAGCTCTTGCTAAAGCTATTCTTTGCTTTTGCCCTCCAGAAATAAATTGTCCATTTTCACCTACTATTGTATCAAGTCCCAAATCTAAATTTTTATACCAATCATATAAATTTACTTTTTTTAAAGTATCAATTACTTTATTTTTTTCTAATTCGTTTATTTCATGCTGAAAAGTTATATTAGCATATAATGTATCATCACTTATAAAAATATCTTGAGGGAGATAGCATATCTTATTTTGCCAATTTTTTAAATAATATTGACTGTGATTTTTAACCAATGTTTTATTTATATATATTTTTCCTAAACTTGGTTTTAAAATACCTAAAAGTAAATCTATGAGTGTAGTTTTACCAATTCCTGATTTACCAACAATGCCAATAAAACTGTTTTTGTCAATTTCTAGATTAAGTTTGTTAAATATTTTTTTTCCATTTTGATAAGAAAAGTTGATATCATCAAACTTAATATTGTTAAATGAATTATAATTATAATGATCTTTAAACTCTGTTTTTGAGTCAGAAATTTTAATCAGATATTCATAAAGACTCTCAATTGCATGTTGAGAAGATTTAATTGATCCAAAAAAAATATTAAATTTATGTATGTAAGGTAGCAATCTAAAACCTGATACAACAAATATAGAAATAAAAGGAAGGTAAGAGAGTATATCTTGGTTTCTCAAAATTAAAAAAATAACACCTATTGCTATTAAAGAGACATAAATAAATTCTAAAATAGGTCTACTTATAAAATTATAAATTTGAATTTTAGAGTCGCCTTTTACTATAGAATTTGCACCTTCTATTAATTTTTTTTTAAAAAAAATTTCTTTGTTTAAGATTTTAATTTCTTTAAATCCTCTAAAATATTCTTGGAGATATTGAGTGGATGTTTGAAATCCAATGTTACTTATTTGTCCAAATTCTTTTAGTTTTTTTAGAAAGAAATTATAGTAAAAGAATATAAATAAAATATTAACAAAAATTATCAAGATAGTCACAATTGGATTGAGGTAAATTAAGAAAAATATTAATGCAATTGTAACAGTCAAATCACTACTAAATTGAATAGCATTTTTAAAAAAAGTTCTAAAAATACCTGGGTATCTGTTATATGAATTTACATAAAAAGAACTTTGATTATTAATATAACTTAGATATTCAATATTAGTAAAAGACTCTAATATTCTATATTTTAAATTTAATTCTTTCTTAAAGGAGTATTTGATCATTAAATTATTAATTAAAATAATTAAAATAGTTTTCAAAAGCCAAAAAATTAATAATATTACACAAAAAATAAGTGTAGAATTATTTTTATGAAAAAAATTTTGAAAAAAATTGAATATAAAATAAAATTTTGAATTTTCAAGCTCTTGACCTACAAGTAATGTAACCAAAATACCTAAGATGCTAAGACTTAATATTTCAAGTAATGTAACAAATAAAATTAAACTACCAAAGAGAGGTAAGCTTTTATAATCATTATCAAGGAGGTAAAAAAATTTTCTAAAAAACATTTATTTTGTATCAATACTTTTATTTTGATTATAGATAATAAAACATACTGGAAGATAGTAAATTACATTCAGCCAATTGTTATAAAAATTTGAAGTAGGAATAAATGGAAAAAGAGATATAAACACACAAATTAGCAAACATATTTGATAATCATTTAAATTATTTTTATGGTTAAAAATTTTTCTATAAAAATGTTTAAAAAATAAATATGAAAAAAAACAAAATAAAACAAAAAAAGGGATAAATCCGATAATTCCACTCTCTGCAAGTAGTTGTAAATAATTATTATGTGGGCTGGTTGAACAACCATCATTAACATGAAATTTTTTTTCCTCACATAATACTTCGAATGAATTTGGCCCCTGCCCAAATATAATATTATCCTCAAACATATTTAATGCAGTTAAAAACATTGACTTATATTTTGAGGAATAGACATTTGGTTGTATTTCTGAATTTTGTGAACTAATTCCAAGATCTTCAAATGTTTGTGTGAACATTCTATTATTCATTTGATCGTTAATTTTTCCATACAAAATTATGAATAAAGCTGTAATTATAATTGAGATAAAGCGTATTATCTTAAAATTTGTTAAAAGAATAATCATTAGAAATGTGGACAATGTAATATAAAAAAAAGCAGCCCTCTCACCAGAAAAAAAAACTAAAATATCAATTAAAATAAAAAATATTAAAAAAAGGATATATACAAATAAATTTTTTGGTTTTGCATAAAGATAAATAATTAAACCAACTAATAAAGGAAATAATCTTGATAGAAAACTTCCCAGTATGAATTCATCTCCAAATAAACCACTTAATCTATCACCATGTTTCACAAAGCCTAATATATTTTTTCCATTAATTAACTGATACAATGCGTCTGAAGAAACAAATAAAAACGTTATAAATAAAGAATAAAAAAAATAATTAATTAAATATTCATTTTTTTTTAAAATGTACATAGATCCAATTATGAAAAAAAGATACCTAAAATAAAACAATGACACACTTAAAGAGTTTATAATATTTGTTGAAAAAAAGGAGCTGATTAAAATATAAAAATAAAAAAAAATAAAAAAAATAAAAAAAGGATGTTTAAGTATTTTAAAATCTTTTTTTTTCAAAAACAAAAACAATCCAAATAATGCGATTAGAGATAAAAACAAATCTGGTAAAAAAGGGCCAGATACCAAAGCAGGTATTAAGAGACAAAAAAATAAAGAAGGAAAAAAATACCAAAAATTCGAATTATTTATAATATTCATTAAACCACTTTACATATTTTGTTATACCGGTACGAACATCAGTAAATTTATTTTTAGTATATTTTTTAATACGATTATTACTGCCAAATGTTTTCTTTACATCTCCAAGAGCATTTTCAACTTTTTCTATTTTTGCTTTTTTCTTCATAATTTTTTCAAAAATATTTATTACTTTTGTAGTTTTAATTGGATTCGAAGAACATATGTTAATAATTTCAAAATTATTTAATTTACTTTTTATTTTTTTATCAAAAATTGATTTTATAGAAAAAATTACGTCGTCTATATATGTATAATCTCTAAAATTATTACCATTATTAAATAAATATATTTTTTTATTTTTTTTAATTGAGTTAGCAAAATTAAAAAAAGCCATATCTGGCCTTCCTAATGGACCATATACGGTAAAAAAACGTAAACACGTTATATTCATATTATAAATTTTACTAAATGAGAAGGATACTGATTCATTAGCTTTTTTTGTAGCTGCATAAAATGAGATTGGATTATCAGTTCTATCAGTCTCTTTTTGAGGGTATTTTTTTGAGTCTCCATATACCGAACTACTTGAAGCAAAAAAGAAATATTTTACTTTATTCAATCTGCATTGATTAATTACGTTATAGAAACCCTCAAGATTGGCATTAAAAAATTCATCAGGATTGGTGATTGAATATCTAACTCCTGCTTGTGCTGCTAAATGAAAACATGCTGTAATTTTATTTGATTTGATAACTTGACCAATTTTTTTTCTATCACATATATCAGCATTTATAAATTTTATTGATTTTGATATAATTTTTAATCTATCTATCTTAAGTTTTTTATCATAATAACTATTTAAATTATCAAGACCAATAACATTGTAGTCTTCAAATTTAGAAAAATATTTGCATAAACTAAATCCAATAAAACCTGCGCAACCAGTTATTAGTATATTCATTTTTAATTTGTCGGTATGACAAATTCTGGACCACTTTTAATGCTTTTTGGCCATCTGCTTGTAACCGTTTTTAATTTAGTAAAAAAATGTATTCCTTCAGTTCCATGCATTGCATGATCCCCAAAAAGTGAAGATTTCCATCCACCAAAACTATGAAAGGCCATTGGAACTGGAATAGGAACGTTTATACCAACCATTCCAATTTCACACTTAGATGTAAAGTTTCTAGAAATTTCACCATCGGATGTATAAATTGTAGAGCCATTTCCATATTGATGTTCATTAACTAATTTTAGTGCTTGATCGTAAGTATCAACTCTTACTACTGATAAGACTGGACCAAAAATTTCATCTTTATAAATATCCATAGAGGCTGTAACTTCATCAAATAAAGTTGGTCCTACAAAATAACCCTCTTCATAACCTTGTAACTTTAAATTTCTTCCATCCAAAACTAATTTTGCTCCTTCTTTCTCCCCTCTAGAAATATAACTTTCAACTTTTTCTTTATGTTCCTTAGATATTAGTGGTCCCATATCAGACTCAGGGTCTGTCCATGGAGCAACTTTTAAGTTTTCAGCTTTTAATTTAATTTTATCAACTAAAGCATCTCCGATGTTTCCTACGGCAACAGCAACTGAGATAGCCATACATCTTTCTCCTGCAGAGCCATAACCTGCACCAATTATGCCATCTACCGCTTGATCTAAGTTAGCATCAGGCATTACAACTAAATGATTTTTAGCTCCGCCCAGAGCTTGAACTCTTTTTAGATTTTTTGCGGCTTTTTCATATATATATTTTGCAACATTAGTGGATCCAACAAAACTCACTGATGATATTTCTTTGCTATTTAAAATCTCATCAACAATAAATTTATCTCCATTAATTACATTAAAAACACCATCTGGTAAGCCAGCTTCTGAAAAAAGTTCAGCAAGCTTTATGGCGCAAGATGGATCTTTCTCTGATGGCTTAAGTATAAAAGAATTTCCACATGCTATGGCAATAGGATACATCCACATAGGTACCATTGCAGGAAAATTAAAAGGTGTAATACCTGCGCAAACACCTAAAGGAGATCTAATTGACCACGAATCAATGTTTGTGCCAACATTTTGAGAAAATTCTCCCTTTAATAAATGCGGGATGCCACACGCAAATTCAACAACTTCCAAACCTCTAATTACTGAACCTTTAGCATCTTCTAATGTCTTGCCGTGTTCTTTGGACACTATTTCAGCAAGAAGAGATATGTTATTTTCAATTAAATTTTTATAATTTGAAAGTATCCTTGATCTTTTTAAAGGTGTTTCTTTAGCCCATTCTAATTGGCTTTTTTTTGAACTCTGAATACAACTTATAAAATCTTCTTTGTTAGATAAAACTACTGTTGATAATTTTTCACCAGTTGATGGGTCATGCACATCAAGTTGATTAGTTGAAATACTCTGTAATTTTCCACTGATATAATTTTGTATTTTATTCATTGTTGTTTTTTAGCTTTATTATAGATTAATATTAAATTTCTGACGTATATAAATATTCCAAAAATTTGTCCAACTATTATTACAGGATCCTTCCTAAAGATTGCATAAGTTAATAGACCTAATCCACCAAAAATACTTAAGTACCAAAATATTAAAGGTATATGGCTTTCACCTTTTTTTTCAGAATATATCCATTGGAATATAAATCTAGATGCAAATAAACCCTGTCCAACAAATCCTATTATTAAAAATAATATTTCTGTATTAGATAAATTATTAATATAAGTTTCAATCATTATTTGTTTTTTTTGATTATTTTCATTACCTTTATTATATCTCTAATGCCTTTTATCAATCTATCAATTGTTCCGTATTTTGAATAACCAAACTTTCTAGGAAAATGTGAAATTTCTACATATCTTGTCTTATGCTCAAAACCAATAAATAAAGCTGGTAAAAATCGATGAATACCGTCAAAAAAAGGGAAGGACAAAAAGATTTTCTTATTAAACACTTTTAGAGAACATCCAGTATCTGGGCAATCATCATTAAGTAAAAACATTCTTATTTTGTTTGCAAAAATTGATGAATAAATTTTAATAAAACTATCTTTTCTTTTTGCTCTAATCCCTCCAACTAAACTAATGTTATCATTTTCAAAATATATTTTGATTAATTTTTTAATATCATCTGGATCATTTTGTCCATCACCATCAATAGTAACTATTGTTTCATTTTTAGCATTTTTAATACCGGTGTTAATTGACTCACTTTGACCAAGATTAATGTGATGATTCAATATACTTAAATTTTTATATTTTTTAACTTTATTTAATTCTAATAATGTATCATCTTCGCTACAATCGTTAACAATTATGATTTCTTTTTCATAATTTTCTAAGCAATCAAAAATACGCTCAACTAATGGAACAATATTTTTTTCCTCATTATAAACTGGGATGATAATACTAAATTCTTTCATTCAAGATTATCTTTTATATACTTTTTACCGATTCTTGACCTTACGATACAAGTATCAATTCGCTTGGGAAAAATTTCTTTAAATTTATTTTGTAAGATGTTATCCTCATAACTATATTTAGATATATTATTCAGTCTATCATGCATTTCTAGAGCTAATTCATATATTTCATCTTCCGTATTTTCATGAACTTCGATATTATTTTTTTCATAATCTTTGTAATGATAAAAGTTTGAAAGTTTATTTTTAAAAATTTCGTTGATTTTTAAATATTTATTTTTCTTCTTGTCCCAAAATCTTTTAAATATTATTAAATTTATTTTATTATTTATAGGAGCGTGATCTAAATTTGTAACATTTACAATTGCACATGGTCTATTATTTACATAACTTGCACAAATAATTCCACCATCCCTCCCCAAGGCAAAGTCACATTTTGAAAATAAATATAGATCTAATAGAGGTGACCTTTTTCCAGATAGCGCATAATCAATTATTTTTTTAGATTTAATATTCATTTTTTCAGAAACACCAAAACCCATTCTTAAAACAAAATATCCCTTTTCTTCAAGTTTACTAGCGGCTTTTAAATAGTTTTTAATACTTGAATTTCTATGATTATGATAACTCCAATCTTTTTTTTTGAAACTTGATAATTTTTGTTTATAAAAATTATCTCGATTAATGATACACACAAATTTATCGCTAGGTTTTATTCCCAATCCTTTTAAAAAATTAAGGCCTATATTTTCTTCATATTTATTAAAATAAAAAGTATTTTTACTATCAAGAATGTAATCTTTAATATCACGACTACCTCCTCCAATCCTAATTTTAACAATGTGAATACTTGATTTAAAATATTTTCGATTAATTATATCAATAAAGTGAAATATTCTATGAATAATAATTTCTCTTTTTAATATTTTTTCATAAGCAATATTTGAACTTTTATTAGATTGTAAATAAAAAAAATCTAAAAAATACTTTTTATTATTTAATTTTTTTTTTGATAAATAGTATTGGGTATCAAAAATAAAATCACCCACAGTAACATTTGGAATCATTCCTATTCTTATAATTAAAAATGGACTTATTAATCTAATAAACATCAAAAAAATAAGAATTAAAGGAAATAAAATAAAAAGAATAATTTTAAAAAAAAATCTTTTCAACATCAAATATATCTATTTTAAAATATGTGACAGGACTTTTATTATATGTTTCTTGCTAACAGATTTACTATTACCCATTTTTTCTAAAGCTTGTGATGCAGATAAAGAGCTCAGAAGCATACCTAAGTTAATTTCAATTTTATTAAAAGCACACATAGAATAAGTAGCTAAAAGAGCATCTCCCGAACCAACTGAGTCAATAATTTTTGTTGCAAAAGATGGGCAATAATTAAATTTTTTAGACTCATTATGTGAAACTAAGCCTCCTTTACCTAAGGTAACCACACAATCTCTAATATTTTTTTTCTTTTTTAGGCTCTTTATTACATTTTCTATTTTATCAGATTTATTTCTTATTTCATGCCTAATTTCATTTTCGTTTAATACTAATGAATGAATATTATTATACTTTTCAATTGAGTGATATCGAATATTATTTGAATTAATTTGAGCATTTAGGGAGAGGAATTTTGCATTTTTACATATTAATTGTGCAATTTTGTTTGTAATAAAACCATGGCCGTAATCACAAACTATTATTAAATCATATTTTTTTAGATTTAATTTTAAATAGTTATAGATTTTTTTTTCAAGATTGAGATCAATTTCATCATCATTTAAAGAATAGACTCCAAACATTTTTGAATTAGAGTTAATGTCAACATATCTTTTTTTTAAGATTGTAGATGAATTTTTTTTATAAAAAAATTTTTTTTTAATTTTATTATTCAATTCTGAATTAATAAAGGCTAGATGATTTTTTTGTTCTCCTAAAATTGAAACTAGCGCAATATTATCACTAAATTCTGCCAAATGATTTGCAACAATGCCCGCTCCACCCAAATATTTTTCTTGATATAAATCTTTTACAGTCATCATTGTAGATTTACCTGATTTGCCTACTGCTTCTGAAAAAACATATTGATCAACAATAGTTTCACCTATGACTAAAACTCTATTTTTTTTGAATTTATCGATAATTTTTTTTATATTATCAAATGTATATTTTTTTTTAATATAATTAATTAATTTAAATTGTTTTTCATTAAATGTTAACTGTTGATCATTTAAAAGTTTACTTGAACTAAAACTTATTTCATCTGTTATAATTAATTTAGCCTTAACTGATTTTAATGCCTCTAATTCGAGTTTGATTTTACCTGTTAAATCTCTTTTGAAATATTTATAGTCAGATCCTTTACAATAAAAATTTGGTTTTATTTTTTTGATTAAATCAACCGCATCATAATCATCATTAGATGCTACATAGTCTATACATTGCAAATTACTCAACGTTTCTAATCTTTGAGAAGAGTTAAAAACTGGTTGATTTGGACCTTTCTTAACAAAATCATCACTAGTTATTGTTACTATTAAAATATCACCATATTCTTTTGCTTTATTGAAATGTCTAAGATGACCTAGATGAATTAAGTCAAAAACTCCATGACAATGTACTATTTTTTTCTTCCTTTTTTTTAATTTTAAAATTAATGATTGAAGCTTTGAAATATTAACTATTTTTAAATTTTTATTCATTTTAAATATTTAAACCATAATTTAGTGGCATTTTTTATTTTAACCTGATTCCATAAAGGTGCATTTTTCCATTGTGCTTTTTCAGCTAATACTTTTTTAACACCATTTTCAAAACTAACCTTAGGCGCCCATCCTAAAAAAGATTTAATCTTTTTAATGTTAGCCTGGGTTATATCAGGCTCTCCAGGTCTTTTAGGTATATACACAACTTCTCCCTTTAATAATTTAACAAGACTGTTTATACTTTTAGCTTTTCCAGTTCCTACATTAAAAATTTGATCAGACACATTTGAAAAACCTGATTTTATAAAACAATCAACAACATCACTGACATAAGTAAAGTCTCTTTTTTGTTTTCCATCCCCTACTACTGTAAATGGTTTTTTTGCAAATTTTTGGGCAAGAAAAACTCCAAATACGGCACCGTAAGTTCCAGAAGTTCTTGATCTTGGACCATAAACATTAAATAATCTTAGAGAAATAGCATTTAGTTTAAATACTTTTGACCAATGTAGTATCATTTGCTCACCCAAATGTTTAGTAAGTGCATATGGATATCTACAATCAATATTTTCTTTTTCACTTGTAGGAAATTTCTTTGGTAATCCATAGCATGAAGAAGAGGCAGCATAA
>CACJAV010000012.1:0-2500 GCA_902591485.1 uncultured Alphaproteobacteria bacterium | reverse complement strand
ATGCAAATCAGGCGCTCTCCCAGCTGAGCTAATCCCCCTTGAAAAATGGTGGGCCGAGGAAGACTTGAACTTCCGACCTCACGCTTATCAAGCGCGCGCTCTAACCAACTGAGCTACCGGCCCAGTCTGATTAAGGAAACACCTAGCACTTAGCTAATATTATAAAGAGATAGATAGACAACAACCCGGATGTTCGCCTAAGCAAACATCAATATCCTTAGAAAGGAGGTGATCCAACCGCAGGTTCCCCTACGGTTACCTTGTTACGACTTCGCCCCAGTCGCTGACCCTACCGTGGACGGCTGCCTCCTTACGGTTAGCGCACCGGCTTAAGGTAAAACCAACTCCCATGGCGTGACGGGCGGTGTGTACAAGGCCCGAGAACGTATTCACCGTAGCACGCTGATCTACGATTACTAGCGATTCCAACTTCATGGACTCGAGTTGCAGAGTCCAATCCGAACTGAGATGGTTTTTTGGGATTAGCTTTACTTTGCAGTATTGCTGCCCACTGTCACCACCATTGTAGCACGTGTGTAGCCCAGACCGTAAGGGCCATGAGGACTTGACGTCATCCCCGCCTTCCTCCAGCTTATCACCGGCAGTTTTTTTAGAGTGCCCAGCTTAACCTGCTGGCAACTAAAAATGAGGGTTGCGCTCGTTGCGGGACTTAACCCAACATCTCACGACACGAGCTGACGACAGCCATGCAGCACCTGTGTGTGTGCCAGCCGAACTGAAGAATTACGATTCTGTAATTCATACACACCATGTCAAGGTCTGGTAAGGTTCTTCGCGTTGCTTCGAATTAAACCACATGCTCCACCGCTTGTGCGGGCCCCCGTCAATTTATTTGAGTTTTAATCTTGCGACCGTACTTCCCAGGCGGAGTGCTTAATGCGTTAGCTTCGACACTGAAACTATTGTCCCAGCGACTAGCACTCATCGTTTACTGCGTGGACTACCAGGGTATCTAATCCTGTTTGCTACCCACGCTTTCGTATCTCAGCGTCAAAAATGGCCCAGTTAGTCGCCTTCGCCACTGGTATTCTTTCCAATATCTACGAATTTCACCTCTACACTGGAAATTCTACTAACCCCTACCAAATTCTAGATCACTAGTTTTAAATGCAGTTCCTGGGTTGAGCCCAGGGATTTCACATCTAACTTTTTGATCCGCCTACATACGCTTTACGCCCAGTGATTCCGAACAACGCTAGCCCCCTTCGTATTACCGCGGCTGCTGGCACGAAGTTAGCCGGAGCTTCTTCTTCAACTAATGTCATTATCATCATTGATGAAAGAGTTTTACAACCCGAAGGCCTTCTTCACTCACGCGGCATTGCTGGATCAGGGTTTCCCCCATTGTCCAATATTCCCTACTGCTGCCTCCCGTAGGAGTCTGGGCCGTGTCTCAGTCCCAGTGTGGCTGATCATCCTCTCAAATCAGCTATAGATCGTAGCCTTGGTGGAGCAATTACCTCACCAACTAGCTAATCTAGTGCGGGCTCATCTGAAGGCGATAAATCTTTCTCTTTGCAGACACATCCGGTATTAGCTACAGTTTCCCGCAGTTATTCCGAACCTTCAGGCAGATTCCCACATGTTACTCACCCGTGCGCCACTAGGTCCGAAAACCTCGTTCGACTTGCATGTATGAGGCATGCCGCCAGCGTTCGTTCTGAGCCATAATCAAACTCTTAAGTTAAGTAAACTTGACCGAAGTCAAAAATTTACGGAACGTCCGTTAAAGCGGAATACTTCTTGTATAACAAAAAATATCTGTTGATACGTATTCCATTAACGTTCGTAATTTATTAATTACGAATTGTTGTCTACGTATCTCTTTATTATCTTATTAACTTGTTAAAGAGCGTAATAATCACAACAAATTATTTATAACAATAAAATGATGATTATTAACTTTCCCAAAAAGAAAGTTTTTAAGCCTATAAATGTATGGAAAACCCTTGTCAAATACTAAAAAAATTAAAAAAACCCCAGATTTTAAGGATATTTTGAAAATGATTAATTATATTATGGATAAAAATAGAATCTAATCGAATGTTTCAAGTGTCCACTTGTTAGGAGGGCTATTCGAGTCTTTTGGAATATGATTCGTGTCTAATCTCTCTAATGTCAAACTATTATTTAATTCTAATTTAGAAAGATTCACTTTTGTTGTAAAGCCAATTGAACAACCTCTATCCTTACATAAATCTAAAGTAGTTTTGTTATAAGATCCATAAGGATAAGCAATACTCCAATTGTTCTTGGAAAAATTTTTAGTGTTAGAATCCAAAAAATCTAAACAATTTTCAATTTCTTGTATTTGAGCCTCTTTATTTAATTTTTCAAGCCATTTATGATTATATGTATGATTTCCAAATGTCATACCATATTTAGACATTTCTTTAATATTATCTAAACTTAAATATAATTTATTTGAAAAATCCTCTTCATTATCAGTCACATATTTTAAGAAAAGTTTATTTACAAT
>CACJAV010000011.1 GCA_902591485.1 uncultured Alphaproteobacteria bacterium | reverse complement strand
TTATAATCTCTCAGTATAAATCAAATAATTTTCAAAAATCCCTAATTTTTCTTGCGTCTTGTGGATATGCACTGCCAGGAACAATATTGGCAGTAGGAATGGTAATTTTCCTCGGATGGATTAATAAATACTTCCATCTTCATCTTAGTTATGTCGCGGGAGGTTTTATTGTCTTGATATTTGCTTACATAGTGAGATTTTTGGCTGTAGGAAATGCATCTATTAGATCAGGAATTTTAAAAATTCATCCAAATGCTATGGATGCTTCTTTGACTATGGGGGCTGGTTTTTATAAAGGTGTTAAAGTTGTAATTATGCCCTTGATATTTTCTAATATATTAATTGGTGGAATATTGGTTTTTGTAGATATATTAAAAGAACTTCCTATCACACTTTTATTGCGTCCTTTCAACTTTGAAACTTTGGCAACTTATGTCTATCAGTACGCTTCGGATGAACTTTTACAAGAGTCTTCCTTTGCCGCTCTTATTATTGTTGTAGTTGGATTAGGTCCAATTATATTTTTAAACTCTGCATTGCAAAGAGTATCACAAAGAAAAGAAAGCATTTAACTTTCAAAAACGAAAGTATGTTTTTCATCCACTGCAATTTCTACAGCAGAAGATTGTTTAGGGTTAAATTCAGGAGGCATGTGACTATGAACATGCACCACTTCATTTTTATTATTTAAAACTGATAAATGAATAAAACTAAATGAGCCCATTAATTTTGAAGCCATAACTGTGCCCTTTATTCCGTTAACAGGTGTTGGTTGTTCACTTAATTTTATGCCTTGAGGCCTTATGTGAACTGTAACATTTTTGTTTTTATACTTAGGATCTACTCTTACGTTGCCAACAGGAGTAGCAACTATAGAGTCTATTGCGTTACCATGAAAAACATTTGTCTCTCCAAAAAATCTTGTAACATATTCATTCTTAGGGGTATTGTATAAATCTGCTGGAGAGCCAGATTGAATAATACTCCCATTATCATCCATGATGTTTATTTGATTTGAAATAAACATTGCCTCAAACGGATCATGCGTAACTATAATTGTTGATACGTTAGATTTTTGAAGTAAGTGAAGTGTATCATCACGTATTTCTTCTCTTAAATTCAAATCAAGACTAGAAAATGGCTCGTCTAATAATAACAAATCTGGATGAGAAATTATAGATCTTGCTAAAGCAACTCGTTGTTGCTCTCCACCACTTAATTCATGTGGATATTTATCAAGAGAATTTGGTAATTTAATAACATCAATAATATCATTAATCGTATAAATAGAGTTTTTAAAATTAATAGGATATTTAAGATTTTCTTTGACAGTTAAGTGAGGAAAGAGCGCGTAGTCTTGAAAGAGATAACCAATTTTTCTTTTCTCAGTTGCGAGATGTTTATTAGCAGAACTTACTTCTTGTTCATTTATAAAGATTTCACCATTTTGGACTTTATCTAAACCTGCTATTAATTTTAATAATGTTGTTTTACCACTACCGGAAGGTCCAAGAATGCACGCAATAGAATCTTTTTTTAATTCAAAATTAACATTATTTAAAATAGGTTTATTATTAATTTTATGGCTAAGGTTTTTTATACTAACTGCTAGCATTAAACACTTATAGCAGGATACTGTCTTGATACAATCGGTATCCATTCCTTTAATTTTTTAATTCTATTATCTGGTGATGGATGGGTGCTCCAAAATTCTGCAGGACCAGAACCTGCCTCTTCTTTCATTCGCTCCCAAACCTTATATGACTCTTCTATATTATAACCTGCCAAGCTTGAAAAAATAATTCCTAAATAATCTGCTTCAGATTCTTGTTTTCTATTAAAAGGTAAATCAAGACCAAATTGTCTAACATAACCTGAGGCTTCTGGAAGACGCTGTCCTAGAACAAATGTTTCTAAAGCCATTATTCCAAAATCAGTTAGCATTGCCGTACTAGCTCTTTCTGCAGAGTGTCTTGCTACAGCATGAGCTATTTCATGTCCCATTATAGATGCAATCCCGTCTTTATTTTTAGCTATGGGAAGAATTCCAGAATAAAATGCAATTTTTCCACCTGGCATACACCATGCATTTTTAGTTTGATCATCATCAACAAGAACAAACTCCCACTGAAAATTAGAAGTTGGATCTTCTTGTCCCTTTGTATTGTAATACACATTAATTGCATCACGGATTCTAAAACCAATATCAACTATTTCATTATATTCTGATGTCCCGGTGATGAGTTTAGATTGAGATTTAAAATTGTTGTATGCAGGAAAAGTTTTAGAATACAAAAAATCATCTGATAAAATATTAAACTGTTGTCGTTCCGATAATGCAACCTCAGTACAGGATGGTAAAACTAAGCTTGATGCACAAAAACAAGTCGATCCATAAATAAATTTTCTCCTTGATATGTTATTAAAAATTGACATTAATCTATAAATATAAAATAAATTTCATGAACTCAATATCTCATATACCAAAAGCAGAAATTCATGTCCATCTTGAGGCAACAATAACACCATCTTTATGTAGAAAATTTGCCAAACGTAATAAAGTGATCCTTTCAGATGATTTTTTTGGTTCTGAGTATGCGTATCAGTGGGAAGATTTTTACGATTTTTTAAAAAAATATGACATTGTAACGTCTGTCATTCATACACCAGAAGATTATTACGAATTAACATATGCATATCTAAAAGAATGTGCTTCACACAATGTATTGTATGTAGAGGCGATGGTTTCTTCAACACATGCAAAAGCTAAGGGGATGACTTACCAATCTTTTTTGGACAGCATTCAAGAGGCATCGCTAAATGCGGAGAGAGATTTTGGAATTGTTTCACGATATTTAATGAATGGTATTAGACACTTAGGTCCTGAGTCTGTTCAAGGGACAGCTGAGGAAGTTCTTAAAAATCCTCATCCTGCCATTGTGGGTTTTGGATTAGCAGGAGATGAGTTACACTTTCCTCCACATTTATTTTCAAAAACTTTTGATATGCTAAAAGAAGAAAATTTTCCCATCACGGTCCATGCAGGAGAATGGGATGGCCCAGAAAATATTCGTAAAGCTATTAATTTATTGCACCCAACACGATTAGGACACGGTGTGAGATCTATTGAAGATTTAGACTTAGTAAAAGAAATTATTGAAAAAGATATTGTCCTAGAGACATGTCCTACAAGTAATATTGCTACAAAAATATACGAAAATTATGAAAATCATCCTGTAAAAAAATTGCACGAGTTAGGTGCCAAAGTAACTGTTAACTCTGATGACCCTCCATTCTTTAATGCTACAATTCAAGGGGAATATGAAGCAATGAGCAAGATAGGTTTTGCGAATGATGTCCTTATATCTATGACAAGAAATGCCATAGAATATTCATTTCTAGATAATCAAAAGAAAAAAGAAGTTTTAACTAAATTAAATTAGATAATTTTACCAAAGGTCTTGCGCCATAATGAGAAATTATTTCGGCAGCTGCAATTGATGCATAGTGACCACAGGTTGCTAAGTCTTTATTTTTTGCAATACCATATAAAAAACCAGCTGCATATAAATCGCCAGCACCTGTTGTATCAACGACTTTATCAACTTGCACTGGATTAATTTCTATCACTTCATTTTTATTGACAACAACTGAACCATTTTCTGATCTTGTTATTGCAACTATCATGTTAAGTGATTTTGCATAGTCGACAGCATTATCAAAACTATCAGTTTGGCATTGTGCTTTAATTTCATCTTCGTTAGCAAACAAAATATCAACATCATTTTCAATTAATTCTTTAAATGAGTCTCGATGTCTATCTACACAAAATAAATCAGACAAAGTAAAAGCTATTTGTTGATTATCTGATTTGCATATATCGACCATTTTTTTCATTGCCATCTTGGCATTTTGATTATCCCAAAGGTACCCCTCTAAATAAGCAATTTTGTGGCTCGTTATATGTTCAGGATGAATATCCTCAGGGCTAATTAACGTTCCAGCTCCTAAAAAAGTACACATCGTTCTTGTTCCATCATCTTCTACAAAAATAGTACAACAGCCAGTTGAAATATCAGGCGAAGTAAAACCAAGTGGAAACTGCAAACCTTCTCTAACCATATCTTTTTGAAGAAATATTCCAATGTCATCATTTTTAATTTTGCCAATAAAACTTCCATTTCCTCCAAAAGAGGTAATACCAAACATCGAGTTTCCAAGAGAGCCTCCCCCAATCATTTCTTTTATAGAATAATTTTTGTGAAGAGAGTTTTTTAAATCTTCATCAATTAAGTTCATGGAGTCTCGATTTAAATTATTTTTTTCTACCTCTTCTTTATTAGAAGGGATCATTGCATCAACCATGGCATTGCCTATGCCAACAACATCAAGTTTATCTGTCATATGTTTTTTTTATTATAGGTATAAGTTGCACTATAATGACACCTAAAAAAATTGCAATACATCCAATAATTTTATTTAAATCTAATGTTTGATTAATAAGGAGCCATGCCGC
The DNA here is from genome assembly GCA_902591485.1 of uncultured Alphaproteobacteria bacterium. Classification (GTDB taxonomy): domain Bacteria; phylum Pseudomonadota; class Alphaproteobacteria; order HIMB59; genus CACPNW01. Next base: position 39,099 of record CACJAV010000011.1, on the reverse strand, counting down.
TATTGTCGCAAAAACACCTTCCATCGATAATATGATAGCGGCAGGTGCAGGACTTGCTTTATGTTGGGCGATGATTTGGAGGGTATATCCCAAACCAGCGGATAAAATCCCCGTATACAAAATTTCAAACCACTCAAAGCTAATATTTTTTAAAGTTGGCTCTTCAAAAGTTAGGGCTAAGATTAGTGATAAAATAAATACAACAAAGTATTGAATGGCTCCATATGAAAAGGGTGAATTAAAGTGCTTCATAAAAACATCAATCAAGATAATGTGCAATGCAAAACAAAATGCAGAAATAAAAATTAACGCATCAGATTTTTGAATTTCTATGCTTTGATTTGAAGACAGCAAATAGGATCCGTACACACATAACAATATTGCAATCCAAATTATCCAATGTAATTGAGATTTAAAAATAAAACGTGAAATTATACCTACGATTGGAACATACAGAGTAGTAATAAAAGCTACGTTTGATACTTGAGAAACTTGCAGAGCGTATTGCTGTAAACCCATTCCTAAAAAAAGAAAAACCCCAGTAGCAATTGATAGTTTTAATAATTTTGAGTTAAAAAAAATTTTTAAAAAATTATTTGCCTCAAAATACAGGGCTATCGGCAATACCGCTATAGTGGCAAAAAAAAATCTCGAAAAACTAAATGTAAAAGGCCCAATAGTTCCCATACCTGTTGTTTGAGATACAAAAGCTGTGCCCCAAATAAAACTCGCAATAAGCATCAAAAGATTTGCGCGCGTTTGAGACATTTGAAAAATTATCGATTAAGTTTTTTTACTTTTTCTTGATCTATCCACCAAGACTCAATGACAATTCCGTACAAGGGTATGGTTTCAGGGAAATCAAACATATTCCAATAAGCAATTCTATCCGTATTACTATGATATAAAGGAATAACATAATGACCCCACAAAAGAACTCTATCCAAAGCGTGTATAGCTGTAGTTAGCTCTTCTCTTGTTTGTGCTCCTATTAGTTGCTCAATTAAAAAGTCTACTACTTCACTCTCTACACCGGCATAATTTCTACTGCCTTCTTTTTTACCAACTTCAGAGCCATAATAGAATTGCTGTTCATTTCCGGGGCTTAAACTCACATTCCAAGAAGCTTTAATCATATCAAAATCATAATTTAATAATCTTCCTTGATATTGTGATGAATCCACAGTTCGGACATTCATAGTTATGCCCAGCACCTCCAATGTTTTTTGAAAAGCTAGTGCTATTTTTTCTACCGAAGGACTAACAATTAAAAATTCAAATTCAAAATGCTTTCCATCTTTCATTAATTTACCATCGTTAATAGTCCATCCCTCTTCTTCTAATATTTTTTTTGCAATTCTTAAGTTCTCTCGAGGATTTCCACTTCCATCTGTTTTTGGAGGTGAATAAGTAGTAGTAAAAATCTCCGCAGGCAGCTGGTTCTTAAATGGCTCCAATAACACTAACTCTTCTTCTGAAGGTAGACCGGTAGATGCTAGTGGAGAATTATCAAAGTAACTATCCGTTCTTACATAGGCATTATTATATAAAACCTTATTTACCCATTCGTGATCATATGCATATGACAAAGCATATCGAACACGTGGATTACTAAAAATATCTTTTCTCGAGTTAAAGACAAGAGCATTCATTCCAGAAGGTCTGTCATTTTTCATTTCATTTAAAACAACATCACCTTTTGAAACTGCATCAAACTCATATTCAGAAAACCATCGCTTAGCATTATATTCACGTCGGTAATCATATTCACCAACCTTGAAAGCTTCTATAAGCACATTTGAGTCTTTATAATAATCATAAATTATTTCATCAAAGTTATACTGGCCCTTGTGCACAGGTAAATCTTTTGCCCAGTAATCTTTGACACGTTGATATTTAATTTGACGCCCAGGCTCTAAGCTTTCAATTTTATACGGTCCACTTCCAAGTGGAATATCTAAAAAAGTTTTTGTGACATCAATATTTGAATAATATTTTTTTGGGATGATAGGTAAGAAGCCTGCTACAATAAGAGGAAGTTCTTTGTCTTCATTATTAATAAAGGTCATTTTAATTCCATTTTCACCAACCATTTCTGTTGAAGAAACTTTCCCATAAGTCTTTTTTTGGTTTGGTGTTCCTTTGGTTTGAAAAGTCTCTAAGCTAAACAGCACATCTTCTCTCGTGATGGGAGATCCATCATGAAATTTTGCCTTAGGATTAATATAAAAAGTAATCGATGATCTGTCATCAGGCATATCGACATACTCTGCAATCAATCCATATAAAGTAAAAGCTTCATCCCACACTCTTCTCATTAGTGTATCATTGATATAACCAAGACCTGCTGCTTTTGATCCTTTGAATGCAACTCTGTTTAAATTATCAAATGCTCCGTAAGCACCAAAGCGAACAGTCCCCCCTTTGGGAGCATCTGGATTAACGTAATCGAGATGCGTAAAACCTTCTTCATATTTTGGTTTGCCATGCATTGCAATTCCATGCGTTTTTTGAGCAAACGAAGAAGAATTAAAAAAAATTAGCAAAATTCCTAGAAACAAGAGAAGTTTACGTATCATGTAGTCTATCTATCAACTAAATATGGTATTTTGAAGAGTAAGTTTAATGAAGCTACTTTTTTTACAATTACTATATATATAAGAAAGGATGAAAATTTTACCTTCAGAGATTACTCCTTATAAAAACTACATAAATAGAAGAAAATTTATAAAATCATCTGTTGCTGCTGGTGTTTTTATAGGAGCCTCGACAACCTTAAAAGCAAGTCATTTAGCGGAGGATAATCCTTTTAACAACCAGCTTGATGAAAATGATAAACTTAATACTTTTGACGATATAACAACGTATAATAATTTTTATGAATTTGGCATGGGGAAAACTGACCCTTCTGAAAATTCTAGCAACTTTAATCCTAAACCCTGGTCTATCTCATTAGAAGGTTTAATAAATAATCCACAAGTTTTAGATTTAGAAAAAATTTTAAATAAAGTTACTATAGAAGACAGGGTGTACAGACTCAGATGTGTTGAGGCTTGGTCCATGGTTATTCCTTGGCAAGGATTTCCTCTGTCTGAAATTATTAAAATAGCAGATCCTTTATCTTCAGCAAAATTTATTCAGCTTGTTACAGTTTTTCGCCCCGAGGAAATGCCTGGCCAAAAAAGAAGATTGTTACCATGGCCATATGTTGAAGGTTTACGGATGGATGAAGCAATGCACCCTCTAACTATTTTATCTACAGGCTTGTATGGTCATGACCTTCTTAATCAGAGTGGTGCACCAATACGATTAGTTGTACCATGGAAGTATGGTTTTAAGTCAATCAAATCTGTAACAACAATTAAGTTTGTTGATAAGCAGCCTGATGCAACATGGTCAATGTTAGCACCTAGTGAATATGGTTTTTATTCAAACGTAAATAATAATGTAGATCATCCAAGATGGAGTCAGAGCACTGAAAGGCGCATTGGGGAATTTAAGAGACGCAAAACTTTAATGTTCAATGGATATGAAGAAGAAGTTAGTTATATGTATGAGGGAATGGATTTAAAAAAATATTATTAATTGATGATATCAACTAACACTTTTCGAAAAATTAAGCCCATAATTTTTTTAGCAATAATAGCACCTAGTTTTCTATGGACGTTTCAGCTTATTAATGGTTCTTTGGGTGTTAACCCTATAGAAAAACTAATGGATAATTTAGGTGAGATGGGTTTGCGCCTCATCATTGCAACTCTATTGATTTCTTCTCTAAGCGAATTTAAAAAATTACGATTCTTAATTGATATTCGGCGCATGATAGGATTGTTTGCTTTCTTTTATGTTTCATGTCATTTTTTGACATATATCGCCTTAGATCATTTTTTTGATATTAGTTTTATTATTAAAGATATATTAAAAAGGCCTTTTATAACTTTTGGTTTCCTTAGTTTTGTTTTATTAATTCCCTTGGTTATTACATCTCCAAAAAAAATATTAAAAAAATTAGGCTACAATGTTTGGAAAAAAATTCACTATTTAATATATCCTGCAGCTTTGCTTTCGAGCGTTCATTTTTTTATGCTTGTCAGAGCAAATAAGATAGAGCCTGCGATATATATTTTTATTATTTTAGTATTGTTGCTCTATAGATTTTATTACAAAGTTATTGTTCCTCGATTGGCTCAGTGACTGGGTTCAGCTCCATTCCTGCTGGAGTAATATTACGCGGTAGTGGAACGTATTGAGATTCGCTATCTGCTGGGATGGCTCTTTTCGTCATACGATATAGACCAAATAAACCAAGCAATCCATGTATTAAAAGAAGATAAATATGGTATCCGTTAGGACCCATTACACTCATCATACCAGAGACCATTAGAGGTCCAAGAATGGAGCCAATTCCCATGAGTTTTGCAAATGCAGAACTTGCTGCAACGATCTCATTTTGTTGAAGAAAATCATTTGTGTGTGCAATTGTTAATGAATACATAGGCAAAGACATGCAAGAGTAAATGGCAGTAAGAATAAAAAATAAAGTAAGCGATATATAAGAAGATCCGACAATCAACAGACATAATCCAGATGCAACAAAAGTAATGCCAATTAAGATTAACCTTCTGTCCATGCGATCTGATAAATAACCAACAGGCCATTGAGATAATGCACCAAAAGAAGTAATGATAATCATAAAGATCGATACTTCCAAGACACTTAATCCTTTAGCAGTAGCATATACAGCTCCGTATCCAAATACCGCACTGTGTGCTAGACCAGTAAAAAGAGCACCTACAAAACCTAAAGGAGAAATGGCATAAAACTCGGCAAGAGAAAAACTTTTTGTATCAGTGGTGTTAGGCTGTTCAGTATTAGTAAGGAGTATAGGTAGTAATGCAAAAGATAAAAGAATTGATACTAAAATAAATAAGTCAACTTTAGCAGGGTCACTAATATTAAGAAGTAGTTGACCAAGACCAACAAATACAAAAGTGATTATCATGTAGATAGATAAGAGCTTTCCTCGCGTTTCATTTGTGGATTTATCATTTAACCAACTTTCCATTATAATATAGATCCCAGACAAACTTACTCCTGTTAATATTCTTATAAAAAACCAAGAATACGGATTGAGGAAAACTGTGTGTAACAGAATGGCTATAGATGCCAGCGACGCAAGAGCAGCAAAGACACGTATATGCCCTACTCGTTTTAAAAAAATTGGTATAACAACTGATCCAGTTAAATATCCAACATAATATCCTGCAACAATTAATCCTGTGGAGATATAACTAAATCCTTCAATAACAGATCGAACACCAATTAATGTGCCTTGAAGACCATGAGCTAAACAAATAATGCCAAAACCAAAAAAAAGGGCCCAAGTGTTGCGTAAAACAGTTAACATTTAAAAATTTATTTAATTAAAAATTAATATTGTTCTTCGCCGTCTTCAGGAGGTCTAATGCCTGCATCTTGGGCTGGATCAATTTCTGTTTCATCTTCAAGGAGAACGGTATCATCTTCAAGATTATCATCATTATTATCTAAATCTAAATTTTCGATATCAAGTTCATCATCTTTTTCTTTAGGTTTAGGTGGTATTGGGTTTGTAAGCGGAGCGGCATTTGTACTACCTGGTTTTCTTCCACGTCTTGGTCGTGACATTGTAGTAACTTCAATTTCCTTACCACATTCTGGACATTCTAATTCCGATCTTCCAAGGTCGTAGTATTGTTTACTACACATCGGACAAATTCTTTTCTCTCCCCACGATTCTTTATACATATTAGTTACTCTTTTTCTTTAATATAAATTTTACCACAATAACCGCAGACAACTTTATCTTGATTATCAAAGCTATAATAAACTGCCGGGTGTCCTAAACCATCTTGACCACCATCGCAACATATAGTTTCTGTATCAGCGGGTACTTTTATAGTAATTTCTTCCATTATTCCCGCTATAAAAAATTTCAGCTCAATAGTCTAGGTTTTTTCGAGTTTTTTAGGTTATCTGAAAATACAAAATAGCCACACCACTAACTATTATCATTGATGGGATTATCCTTTTAAAAGCATCTTTTTCCTTAAGAATATAAAGGCTAATAATTGTGGCTAATACTATACTCACTTCTCTTATACTTGATACGTAAGCAATCTCAATAAATTGCATCGACCATACTACGAGCCCATAACCAAGTATTGCGAGAACACCAGCTAGTATGCCATGTTTAATATTATAACTATCTTTTTTTCGTAAACCATTTTTAGTAAACAATGAATAAATTAGCATGGGTATGCCGTTTAATAACAACATCCAATAAATAAAAGTAAATGGATTTTCACTAGAGCGCACAGCAATACCATCTAGAAGTGTATAGGTGGCAATTAAAGTTGCTGTAATTATTGCAATAATAAAAGCAACTTTGTTAAATTTTTTTGCTGATAAAAAAGAAATCATAAATAAACCAAAACAGATAAAAATGATTCCGATAACTCCAGTAAAGTTAATATTATTTTGAATAAATAATAGAGTGATTAGTCCAATAATAAGACATGACCCTCCTCTAGCAATAGGATACACAAAAGATAAATCACCATATTGATATGATACAACAACGCTGTAACGATAAAAACCATGTAAAATAGTTGTAGCAATAATAAAGTACCAAATATTTAAAGACGGAAGAGGCACTGTAAAAACTAAAGGCAAAAAAACTACTATTTCTATTAGCGAAGTAATAGCCATCATCGCAAGACCATTATTACTATTCTTTACAATAGCACTCCAGCTCGCGTGACATAAAGCTGCTAATAAAATTATAAAAAATACAAAGTTTAAAGACAAATCTTATTGGTTTTACATCTAAATCATTATAGATACCACTTTTAAGAATTAAAATATTTATATTATGTCATCACAAATAGAGATTAATGAAAGACAATACCCAGGCATACCATCTTCAACTGCAATAGTTATTTGCTTAGATGGAAGTCAAAAAGAATATTTTGAAGAAGCTTCAAAATTAAATCTCACCCCCAATATTGATTCATTTAAAAAGAATGGAGAAGATTTATTAGTAAATAGTGCTATCCCAAGTTTTACTAACCCTAATAATATATCTATCGTAACAGGAAGACCTAGTTCTATACACGGCATTTGCGGAAACTTTTTTTATACTCCCTCAACAGGAGAAGAGGTGATGATGAATGACCCTCAATTTTTAAGAGCACCTACAATTTTTCAAAAATATTACGAGCAAGGTGCTAAAATTGCTATTGTGACTGCAAAAGATAAGCTGCGAAAACTTTTATCCCATGGTCTTAAATTCAATGAGTCTAGAGCTATTTGTTTCTCTTCTGAAAAATCGGATAAAGCCAATTTAAATGAAAATGGAATAGAGGAGGTAAACAAATGGTTAGACATGGAGGTACCAAATGTTTACTCGCAAGGTTTATCAGAATTTGTCATGGCGGCTGGTGTAAAAATATTAAATGAGCTTAATCCCGATATTATGTATTTATCGACAACAGATTTTATCCAACATAAATATGCACCAGGTGATGAAGTCGCTAATGCTTTTTATGCTATGTTTGACAAGTACATAGGACAACTAAATATTAATAATAATTCAATTATTGTGACAGCAGATCATGGCATGCAACCAAAATCTAGATCTGATGGCTCACCAAATGCGATCTTTCTTCAAGATATACTCGATGAAACATTAGGCAAGGATATTTCTAAAGTAATTCTTCCAATAACTGATCCATACGTTGTTCATCACGGCGCTCTTGGTTCTTTTGCAACAGTGTATTTGGGTGATAAATCTCGAATCCATGATGCGATTGTGGAAATTCAAAAAATAGACGATATTGAGGTTGTGCTTACTAATGAAGAGGGTTGTGCTCAGTATGATTTACCCACAGATAGAATGGGTGATATTATTTGTATGTCTTCAAAAAACTCAACAATTGGATCGGCAGAAAAAGCCCATGATCTTAGTAAATTAAAAGAACCTCTTCGCTCTCACGGAGGTCTTCATGAAAGAGAAGTTCCATTTATTTCTAATAAAAAAATTAATTTAAATGATGCCAATGTGAAGCTAAATAATTATGATGCATTTTATTACGCAATATCAGGAGCTATGTAATGACAAAAAATATTGATCATCAATCTATGCGTATTGCTGGAAAAAAAGTTGATGCTGAAAAAAATATTGATGTTTATTATCCTTATAGCAATCAAGTAATTGGAACAGTGCCTGCTGGAACTGTAGAGCATGCTAAGCAAGCTTTTGACATAGCTGCTAATTTTAAACCAAAACTTACAAGATATGAACGCCAGCAAATACTTCAGAAGACTGCTGAAGAATTAGTCAGAAGAAAAGACGAGATATCAGATGTCATCACATATGAACTTGGTATTTCAAAACAAGATTCACTTTATGAAGTAGGAAGGGCTTTTGATGTCTTTTCCTTAACTGCTCAGCTGTGTATTCTCGATGACGGTGAAATTTTTTCTTGTGATTTAACACCTCACGGGAAAGCTAGAAAAATATTTACAATAAGAGAACCATTAACAGCAATTTCAGCCATTACTCCTTTTAATCATCCTCTTAATATGGTTGCGCACAAAATTGCACCATCAATTGCAACAAACAATTGTACGGTTTGTAAACAAACAGAGTTAACACCTATGACAGCGATGATTTTAGCAGATGTTTTATACGAAGCTGGTCTTCCACCAGAAATGTTTTCGGTTGTTACCGGTTGGCCTGAAGACATTGGATTAGAAATGATTAAAAATCCTAATATAGATCTTATAACTTTTACCGGTAGCGTTGGGGTAGGTAAATATATTGCTGAACAAGCCGGTTACAAACGAACTGTTTTAGAATTAGGGGGAAATGACCCTTTAATTGTTCTGAACGACCTAAATGATGATGATCTAAAAAAAGCTGTTGAGCTTGCTGTAACTGGTGCAACGAAAAATTCAGGACAGCGTTGTACAGCAGTAAAGAGAATTTTATGCCAAGATAAAGTTGCTGATAAATTTGTTGAAATGGCATTAGAGAGAGCAAAAAAAATAAAGTTTGGTGATCCTATGGATATGCAAACAGATTTAGGAACAGTTGTTAATGCTGAAGCTGCTGCACTATTTGATAAAAGAGTATCAATGGCAGAAGATGATGGTGCTAAAGTATTATATCACCCAGGTAGAAATGGCGCACTACTCCCCCCTATAGTTGTTGATAATGTAAATTATAAAAGTGAACTTGTTAGGGAAGAAACTTTTGGACCTGTGATACCAATTATTAGAGTTCCTGATGAAGATGAAGAGGTCATAAAAATATCTAACTCCACAGCTTTTGGATTATCTTCAGGTGTGTGTACTAATAATTTTACTAGGGCCAAAAATTATATTCAGGAACTAAATGTTGGAACTGTAAATATTTGGGAGGTTCCAGGCTACCGTATTGAAATGTCACCTTTTGGCGGAATTAAAGACTCAGGATTAGGGTATAAAGAAGGTGTTATCGAAGCAATGAAAAGTTTTACTAATGTAAAAACATTTTCACTTCCTTGGTAATATATGAAGATAAATTATGTTCAATTACTACAATCCAGTAAATATTATTTTTGGTGCGAACACTTTTGCTAAAGTTAGCAAAGTTTTAGAAAATAAAAAATATATCATCATTACTCATAATGAAGAATATTTTAATCAATATTCAAATCAATTATTACAATCGTCTAATCCACCTATCAAAATTTTTAACCAAGTCTTGCCTAACCCTGATTACTTAGACCTTCTAAAATTAATAAATCAATTCTCCTCTTGTGATGAGAAAATTGATTCAATTGTTGCAATTGGAGGAGGTTCTGTAATTGACTCAGCAAAAGTTCTTGCCGCATTTAAAAGCAATAAAAAACTTTTAATAAATTTCGTCAGAGAAAAAAAAATACCTCAAATTGACAATCCATTAGATATTATTGCTGTTCCTACAACTTCTGGCACATCAAGTGAATTGACTTGTTGGGCAACTATTTGGGATAAAGAAAAAAATAATAAATTATCTTTAACTGATAAAAGTCTATATCCTAAAAAGGCAATTATTGATCCTTTAATTATGATTGATAAGCCACTTGGACTTACAATTGCAACTGGCTTAGATGCATTATCACATTCTATGGAGAGTATATGGAATATTAATGCTAATCCAGTTTCAGCATCACATGCAATACAAGCATCAAGGCTAGTTTTAGATAACCTATTATTATTGTCCAAAGATCTGAGAAATATTGAATTACGTACCAATATAGCTCTTGCATGTGTTCATGCTGGATTAGCATTTTCAAATACAAAAACTGCTATTGCTCATAACTTATCTTATCCTATTACTCTAAATTATGGCATTCAACATGGGATTGCCTGCTCATTTACACTTCCAATTATTACAAAAAGTATGATTGGAATTGATAAAATTGCTGAAAAAAGATTAAAATTAATTTTTAACGATAATTTAAATGATGCATCTTCTAAATTAAGTGAATTTATGGCCTCTTTAGAAGTTCCATTAAATTTAAAAGAAATAAAAGTTCCTGTTCAAAAATGGAATAATATAGTAGATGATGCTTTTTTAGGAGAACGGGGAAAAAACTTTATTGGCAATAAAGAAGCATTTATTTCTTCTGCTAAATCTATGGGACTCTATTAGTTATGACAAAAAATTTTAGATTTTATGATAATAGACAAAAATACTTATTGTTTGTCACAACTACAAATGAAAAAAATCAAATTGCTGATGCTATACGACCTCATGTAAATACAATAAAACCTCAAAAACCTGGAGTAAAAATATTTGATGCAGGGATGGGGGATGGATCCTTACTTATGAATGTGATGCGACAATGCCACTCTAAACATCCCACAATACCATTATTAGTGTCTACAAAAGAAATTAGCATTGAGGACGTGAGACTTGGTTTAGAAAAATTACCAGACAGATTTGTTGAGCATAAAAATACAGTTTTTGTAATATCTAATTTACATTACGCAGAAGCAGCTAATTTAACATCTAAAAATCTTGAGAAACAAAAAAAAATGAATTGGAATGTTATTAAGCTTAAAGGGGATACCTCAATTGAATTTGCTCAACAACTTAGAAATCAGAATAAATTCTTGGAGAAAAAATGGAATATTGAAATTAATAAAAAAACTGGCAATCCAACGTATAAAGAGCCATCAGTAATGATAATTTATAGGGAGGACCAAGAATTTAATGTTAACGAACTAATCCCAACTAAAAGTAATTCTAAAAACGAGTTCGATCTTATTATTGCATCTCAACCTTATAGATCAAGAATTTCAGCTGAAAAAAAAGTAAAATACGTTATTGAGCCAATGATAAAAGCCTTAAAAGCAAAGGGAAAATTGTTAACCATTCATGCTGCTGGTAAAGATCCTGCAAATGATATTATTAAAAAAATATGGCCAAATGAAAAACCATTTCCTTCTTTAGGCAATAGCATTATTTCATACCTAAAGAAAAACTTGGACAAAAGTCTATTAAAAAAATTATCTTTTGGTGAAAAAAGAAAAATTAAATGTAAATTAAGAGCGCTACCAAATGAAATTAGTGGGAGTATCGCAACATCATTAATTTTCTCAGCATGGAATGCGTCAATATATGTTAATCAAATGGATGATGAAAAAGTAATGAGGGTTGAGAAGACAAAAAATTATGAAAAAATTGTGCAACACATAGTAGCAAAAAATAAAGGCTTATATTTTAATAATGAAATCTTTGTAATTCAAAAAAAATAATTATTCTTCGGTAAACCAATTAACTTCTGTTTTTAAAAAATCTTCACTATGAACAATCAAGGAGTCATCAGATAGTAACACAACATTGTAATTCGGATCTGTATTTGCAGTTCCCAGTCTATATCTATCAGCAAAGTTAGGAATCAGAGGTTGCCAAGTGCTTCGAGGTGAAGAGAAAGTAATATCTAAATATTTGCCAGAACTAGTAATATGTTGATGGCCAAAAAAAATATGTTGGATAGAATTTTGAAATTGTAATAATATTTTTTTAAATTCATCTTTCTGAATAAGACCAATAGCATCACTGCTTATTTGACCAAGGGCCAGAGGATTATGATGCATAAATAAATAAATTTTATTTTGTTGTTCCTTTTTTAATGCATTTATTAACCACTCTTGTCTTTGTGCACACAAATGCCCTTCGTCTGTACCAGCTAAATTTGTATCTAAAAAAATAAATGTTTTATTGCCAAAATTTTCATAATATTGCACAAAGCCATTTTGATCAGTTTTGATATCAGGAAAGTTTTTTTTAAAATTCTCTCTGTTATCGTGATTCCCAAGAATTAATTTTGGGTATAAATGATCAGGCAATTCTAATTCTTCTAAAATTTTGATAAACATTTTATATGACTCATCGTTTCCATAATGTGTTAGGTCGCCAGTAATGATTAGTATATCAGCATCAGAGTGATTATTAACGATATGCTTTAAAGCTAGTTTAAATCTAGTTTGTGCATCAATTTTATATAAAATATCTGAATTAATGTGTGGATCAGATAAATGAAGAATTTTCATATTTAAATAAAATTATACAAAAAAAATTTCTAAATTATAATTTGGTTTTAAAAAAGATATATTTCTTAAACTCCTTTTGTAAGTCTATACTTACTCTTGCATGTACTTTGCCTTGACGTCCTTGGAATGAACTTTTCTCTTCAATTGGAAAGACTCCTTCATGCCAAACATTTGGGTGTATATAAAGTCCCTGGGATCCATCAAAATAAAACGCCTTAAAATCACCAACTTGAACGTCATCCCCGGGTAAGGCTAAGGGTGAAATAAAAGGACTTTTAGTGGAGGGATAAAAAAGTTGTCCACCATCAGGGTGGTAATTCACATGCCAAATATAAATGTGGTCAGGTTTTTTATATTCTGTTGCTGGTTCACTCTCTGGAGGTAAAGCATGACCTAGTATATATTTACCATCTACTTCATAATCGCTATTGTTATGTTGAACAGCATTATTTTGCCCCCACAAAGTACTACCTTGCCACCAAGTATCAAAGGATCCTTCCGTACTACCCCCTTCATTTCCTGTTCCTTTATCAATTTCTCGCCAACCTTGTTTAGGCCACGTAACAATTTCAATATCACTATTTTCATAGGAATCAATTAAGTACCCATATCCTTTTAGTGTTTCATTTGTAGCTTGAACTAGAGGAATTTCAACAGCATCGCTCATAGGAAATTAATTTTTAACATTAATATTTAATTCATTAACAACTTCTTTAACAGCTGTGATTGTATCTTTCATATCTTGTTCGTGTAAATTACCAATGCATCCAATACGAAAAGTATCAGCCACGGTTAATTTACCTGGATAAATTAAAAAATCTTTATCACTTAGTGCATTATAAAATTGTTGAAAATTAAAATTAGGATCATTTGGTTGTTTGAATGTAATGATAATTGGTGCCTGTAGTGCATCGGGTAGTAATTGTTCAAAACCAATGTCTTTCATTCCATCGCATATAATTTTACAATTATTTTTATATCGTTGATGTCTTCCTGCAACACCGCCCTCTTTTTCATGTTCAATGATTGCTTGGTTAAATGCTGCCAAGACATGTGTTGGCGGGGTAAAACGCCATTGTTTATTTTTCTCCATGGCTGTCCATTGATCATACAAATCTAAACTCAGTGAATGACAATTTCCTTTTGCATTTTCTATTATTTGGTTCTTCACTAAAATAAACCCAACACCAGGTACACCTTCTAGGCATTTATTAGATGAAGCAGCAACAGCATCAAAAGTTACATTTTTACTACTAAGGGGCAGTGCTCCAAATGCGCTCATAGCATCAATAAACAAGGATAATTTTTTTTTCTCAACCAAGTTCGCAATATCTTCGATAGGATTAAGAATTCCTGATGTTGTTTCACAATAAACGGCAAAAACATGTGTTAATTGTGAGTTCGCATCAATGATTTCTTCTAATTTTTTCATATCATGCGGTTCATGTTCTGCAACTTCATATTCAATTGTGTTTCGATCCAAATAAGAGCACATTTTTTTCATTCGTTGGCCATATGCTCCATTAATTAAAATTAAAATATTTGCATCTTTTGAGGTAAGTGAACTTATCATAGACTCAACAGCAAAAGTTCCACTTCCTTGCATAGGAACACACTGATAATTTTCTTTGCCATCGATTAAATTAATTAAAGAATCTCTTATAGATTGATTTAAATCTATAAATTTTTGATCTCGCGAACCCCAGTCATGAAGCATTGCTTCTTTTGTGTTCATGGAAGTTGTTAAGGGTCCAGGTGTTAATAATTTTTTATCCATAATTATCAAATAAAGAAATATTTATCTTGTTCCACATTTATTTTTAATATTCTTTTTTTACTAATCTTTTATTCTATCAACCCTGCCAACAGATGTTGCTAATTTTGCAAGTTGCTTGTCAATCCAGCTAGGGTTTAGCTCGTTTTGTTCAGCATACTCTTTTCTTCTTACAGCATTCCTTATAATCACTGCGCCTATCCATCTAAAAGGCTCTGGAGGAAAAAGTTTTATTGGCCCTTTGCAAAAATTACTTTTTGTCCAACCATTCTTTTCTTCTAAAACCATATCACTTAATATTTCTCCTCCTACAAAAGTAGGTAAAATACCATTACCTGAGTATCCAAATCCATATATGATGTTTTTATTTTTTGGATGATACCCAAAAAATGGAAACCCAGTTTTTGTTCTTTCAGAAGGGCCATTCCATGATTGTGTAATTTTTTTATTCAATAAAGATGGAAAAAAATTAATTAGAGATTTTTTTAAAAAGTTTTCAATACTACTAGGGCCGTCAAAAGATTTAATTACCTTATTGTTTAGTGAAAAAGTATTTCCACCTTTTCCAAAAATTATACGTCCATCTATTGTAGAACGATAATAATGTGTAAATAAATTGGAATCCAAAACCACTAATCCATTATTTAAATTTAATTTTTCTAATTCACTACTTATTGGCTCACTAATAATCATATCTGATGAAACTAAAATTACACTTCTGGATAAAAAATTAAAAAAAGATGGAGTCCAGGCATTTATTGCAACAACTAATTTTTTACATTCTACTGATCCGTTCGTTGATTTAACAATTATTTTACTTTTATTTTTATAAGATAACATTTGGCTACGTTCAAAAATTGTTATCCCTTTTTTTTCTGCAATCTTTTTTAAACCTCTTACCAATAAAGCTGGTTGTAAACTTCCACCAATTGGTGAAAAATAACCATCAATGTTTCTATTTGAACCAGTTAAATTTTGAACTTTTTCTTTTGACAGTTTTTTCCAACTATTAATATTATTTTCTTTCAACTCACTGATTAAATTATCAAAACCACCTCGGTGTTTATTATTTGTTGCTGCATACACAATTCCATTTATTCGTATCTGAGCATCAATATTATTTAATTCACAGAAATCTTTTATTTTATTCAATGCTTCCTCACTTGCTTTCACCATTTTAATAGCATCTTTAGTTCCAACAATTGTTTTCATAGCAGGAAATTTAGATGAAAGAGGTATCATACATCCACCATTTCGACCTGAAGCACCACTTCCACATAAGTCTTTTTCAATGATTATTATTTTTAATGCAGGGTTTTTTTCTTTAATTTTTAATGCAGTCCAAAGACCAGTGTAACCTCCACCAACAATACAAACATCACTAGTTTCTTTAGAAGTTAATTGATTTATTGATATTTCACCTTCAGCATTTAGAGCTTCCTTGAACCAAGGTGATTGATAATGATTTAGCATTTAAAAAAATATACTATGCAGTTTTTATCCGCCATTTTTGAAATTTAACCAATACTTTTTTAGTTATAAGAACATAAATTATTCTAACCGCAGCATTAGTATAAAAAATCATCATCCCCATAGCAGCAGCAGGTGCAATGTCACCAGCGTCATCCATATTTAACACTGCAACAGATGCTAAATTTGTTTTTGAACTATATAGAAAAACAACAGCAGATACAGTAGTCATGGCATTAACAAAAAAATAAATTCCAATTTCAAAAATTGCTGGAAGACTAATAGGGACTGTCACTTTAAAAAAAGTTTTATAAAAAGGTTGTTTTAAAGAAGATGAAACATGCTCAAACTCATTATCTATTTGTTTCAAGGATGTAAGGGCTGTTAAATGTGATACAGTATAGAAATGTGTAATTGTACAAATTACTAATATAGCCATTGTGCCATATATAAAGTTTAGAGGATTATCAGGATGATTAAAAAAGAATATGTAGGCTAATCCCAATACCAATCCAGGTATAGCCATGGGCATCATCGATAACAAATGCAGAATTGAACGACCAGTTTTTACACTTCTTGATTTTTCAACAAAATAGGCACCTGCAAATACAATTATTGTTCCAAAAAAAGCAGTATAACAGGCCATTCGAATTGAATTATAATACGAATCCCACCCACCTCCATCCATTAGATCAAATTGATAATTAGTTAATGAAAGAGTTAAGTTATAAGGCCAAAAAGTTACAAGACTTGCATATAAGCACATTCCTATAATAGTTAGTATAAACACTGAAATTATAGAACAATAAATAAACATAATTGTATCAAATTTTTTATTCTTGATTGGCTCATGAACAACTGAGCGAGAAGTTAATATAGCTACTTGTTTTCTTTGAACTATACGATCAACAACAAAAGCTAGAAGAGCTGGAAAAATAAGTACTACACTTACTACCGCTCCCATTTCAAAATTTTGTTGCCCTATTACTTGTTTGTAAACATCTACTGCAAGTACATTAAATTGACCGCCAATTACTTTAGGAATACCAAAGTCTGTAATCACCAAAGTAAAAACAACAAATGCTGCACTAATTACACCATATTTTGCTGACGGAAGAGTAACTGTAAAAAAAGTTCGAACAGATTTTGAACGTAAAACTTTTGCAGCCTCATACAATCTTGCATCGCCAATTGATAGTGCAGTTATAATAATTAATAGTGCATGAGGGAATGTATAAAATACTTCAGCAATAATAATACCTATAGGACCATATATTTCATAACCCATTAGTAACTCTCTGAATATTCCTTGCTTTCCAAAAAGATAAATAAGAGAAATTCCAGACAACAGTGAAGGAACTAAAATTGGAATCATTGCAATTGAACGAAACATACCTTTTGCAGCCATTCGACTTTTAGTAAGCGCATAAGCAAAAATAAATGCTAAAGTTATTGTAATAACCATAGTGATGATGGAAACAAACAAACTGTTATATATTGAATATACTAAGGCAGGATTTGAAAAATAACTTTGATAGTTTTCAAAACCTATAAAAATACCATCTTGATTTTCAACACTTTTTGATAATATTGCATACATTGGAAAGGCAAGAGCAATAAAAATATAAATACCAATAATTGATATAAAAAATATAGTTAAATAATCGTCTTTACTTTTTTTCATAGTAAAATTTATGTTTTAACAATTTTAAGAGCGTGTGGTTGTAGTGAAATATTAACAGTTGAATTATTTTGAATATTATTTTTTAAAATATATTCAGAAGCGAAATTACAAATTACATTTGCTTTTTGTGACTTAAAATCAACTTCTATGTGTCCTCTTATATTAGATCCTAAAAATTCAAGTTCCTTGATTGTTCCTTGTAAAATATTTTTTTCATTATCACTCTCACAAATTTTAATATCTTCAGGTCTTATTGTTACTGTAAATAAATCTTCATTTATATTTTCGCTACACTCTAAAGTAGATCCATTAATTTCGAGACTATTCTCAGAAATTTTCTTAGCTTTAAATAAATTTGTCGTTCCTATAAAATTTGCAGAAAATGCAGTTTTAGGTTTTGAATAAAGATCTTGAGGTGATCCTTCTTGTTCAATTATACCATTATTCATCAGTATAATTCTATCAGCCATAGTTAATGCCTCTTCTTGATCATGAGTAACCATAATAGTTGTTACTCCTAGTTGTCTTTGAAGATTTTTTATTTCTAATCTTAAATGTTGTCTTACCTTTGCATCTAGTGCGGAAAGAGGTTCATCTAGTAATAGTAATCCAGGTGAAGGGGCTAAAGCTCTTGCTAATGCAACACGTTGTTGTTCACCACCAGATAGTTGAGCAGAAAATTTATTTATATGATCACTTAAACCAACTAATTTCAATAATTCATCAACTCTTTTATCGATTGTGCCTTTATTTTGTTTTCTTGTTTTTAATCCAAAGGATATATTATTTTTTACACTTAAGTTTGGAAATAAAGCATAGGACTGAAATACAATACCAAAATCTCTTTGATCAGGAGGAAGTAAAGATATGTCTTTATTATTTTGATTAATAAATCCTTCTGATTGACTTTCTAATCCCGCGATTACTCTTAGTAAAGTTGTTTTTCCACATCCTGAAGGACCTAGTATACATACAAACTCACCCTCCTTAACATCAAAACTTACATTATTAAGTGCTTGAAAATTTCCAAAGAACTTATTGATATTTTTAACTGATAGATATTGTTCCATAAAATTACAAAAATAAAAAGCTTACAAAATTATTTGTAAGCTTTTTATATCATAGATAATAATTAACTTTTAGGTTCAGATTTAGAATCGTATCTTTTTTGCCATTCAGCAAGGATAGCTTTTCTATTTGTTGCCGCAAACTCAAAATCATTTTTGATCATTGCATCCAATAAACCTGGAGGGAAATGCTCAACTGGTTTTGCAACTCCAGGCATTCCAACAACAGCATATGCTTCATTGTACATTTCCATTGCTTTTTGAGTAATAGCCCAGTCTGCTAAAGTTTTTGCATCCTCTAAGTTATCAGTACCCTTAATTATTGCATTTGCTTCCATTTCCCATCCAACACCTTCAGATGGAACAATAATTTCAATTGGTGCACCTTTTGCTTTAGATCTTGCACCTCTAAATGCAAAAGAAACTCCTATAGGCACTTCTCCTGCAGCAGCTTGTTTACAAGGTTTTGAACCTGAATGAGTATAGTGGGAAATATTTTTATGAAGTCTATCCATAAAGTCCCAACCACCATCTTCACCAAAAATTTGTAACCAACTTGAAACATCTAAGAAGCCTGTTCCTGATGAATTTGGATTTGGCATTGCTACATGTCCTTCATACTCAGGTTTAGTTAAATCTTCCCAAGAACTAGGCATTGAGAAACCATGCTTTTCCATTTCAACTGTATTCACACAAACAGCAGCAACCCAAGCATCAATTCCTGTCCATGAAGCTGGCTCATCACCATCACGAAATTTTGGATCAAGTTTTTCTATTCCTTTTGGAGAATAAGGCTCAAACATCCCTTCCCCTTTCATTAACATCAGACTTGTTCCAGCCAATCCCCAAATAATATCTGCTTGCGGATTATTTTTTTCTGCTAATAATTTAGCAGTAACAATACCGGTTGAGTCACGAACCCAATTAATTTCTATATCTGGATGATCTTCATTAAAAGTTGCTGCATATCTTTTTAAATCTTCTGCTTCAATTGCAGTATACACTGTCAAAGAACCAGCATTAGCATTAACTAAACTTAAAAAAAATACAGCTACAAAGCTTATTAAAGTAGTTATTTTTTTCATCTTACCTCCCATTGATAAAATTTAAACTATTTGTTTTATTAAAGATAAAAAAGGAATTAATTCAAGCAATTTAATTTTATTTTATTTTAAAAAAGATTACTAAATCGCTAAAATTAAGCATTAAATATAAAAACAACTCCTAAAAAGAATAAAATACTGGATATTATTCTTATAGGACTAATTTTTTCCTTTAAAAATATTAAACCAAGTAATGGTGCAAATATTATGCTGGATTCTCTCATAGAAGCAACAATACCAAAAGGTTCGTATTTCATTGACCAGATAATTATAGCATAGGCGGTAAATGAAACTATTGTTGCAGATAAAATTAAAATCAAATCTTTAATTTTTAAACTAAATAAATCTTCTCTTTTTGTAAGGTATACATAACCGATAGAAATCCATCCACCTAAAAAAAAGTTCCAAACAATAAATGATAAACTATTGTCTACTGATCTTACACC
The DNA here is from genome assembly GCA_902591485.1 of uncultured Alphaproteobacteria bacterium. Classification (GTDB taxonomy): domain Bacteria; phylum Pseudomonadota; class Alphaproteobacteria; order HIMB59; genus CACPNW01. The sequence goes on along the minus strand of CACJAV010000011.1, from coordinate 18,925 downwards.
AGCTCCATCTGAAAAAGTATAAATGGAAATTAAAAAAGCTATAAAAATAGAAATACCAATTGTTTTAAAATCTACTTTTGTATTGAAGTTACTAAATGATATTAATAACAAGGCAACGCAAATAATTAAAATACCAACTAAGCCAAAAAAGGGAATTATATCTTTTAGAAAAATGAAAGATAAAATTGTTACAAAAATAGGAGCACAACCTCTTGCAACTGGATAGATAAACGTTAGATCTTTTCGATCATACATGCTTCCTAATAGAATAAAATATAGACTATGTAATAAGAATGAACAGGTTATATAAAACCATGTTATTCCTTCTGGAAAAGGTACAAAAAAAATAATTGGAAAAAAAATAATACTTTGAAAAAAAACTTTTACGGCAATCCCCGCTAATGAGTAATCAAGTGATTTAATAATTATATTCCATAAAGCATGTAAAAATGCTGCAAAAAAAATTAGAAAATATATTGATGCACTTGTCATTAGTAATTGTTTTGATATAAATTAATTTTACTAACTAATTTTATATGAAAAACAATATCGTTAATGAACTTTTGAATTTACTTAAGATAAAAGGTGCTGATATTCAATACGGGAATGAAGATGTTACCCAGTTAGAACACGCCCTTCAATGTGCTGAACTAGCTGAACAAAATAACAAATCTGATGCCTTTATTACTGCAGCACTGCTACATGATATTGGTCATCTAATATATGAAGATAAAGATCCTATTCATGAGGGAAAAGATGGCGTGCATGAAGATTTAGGAGCTGATTATTTAGCAAAATATTTTGGTGAAGAAGTAACACTTCCTATTCGAGCACACGTTGCATCAAAGCGATATTTGGCGGCTGTAGAAGATGGGTACTATGATCAACTATCTGAAGCATCTAAAGAGTCACTTAAAGTACAGGGTGGCATTTTCACAAAAGAGGAAGCAGAGGAATTTATCAACAAACCACAAATGAAAGAAGCTGTTGAAATGCGTCGGTATGATGATCAGGCAAAAATACTTAATAAAGTAACACCGTCTCTAGAGCATTTTAGACAATACGTAGAAAATTCATTTCAAGCATCTGCAAACTAATAATGTTTGATGCATATGATTTTATCGATTCAAATAAATTTGCTGGCAACATAGTTTTAACTTCTTTTCCAGGTTTAAATGATGAAGGAAAATTTGATGAGAATATTCTAGCATCACAACTGGAACTATTTTCAAAAAACCAATGTAGTTCGATTACTTCTTTTGTGGAAGATAAAGAATTTGAAAAGTTATGTGATAAAAAATTATTTGTTGAGAAAATTTATCGACAACATTTAAAATGGTATCACTTACCCATTCAAGATTTAGGAGCGCCCAATCAGGATTTTAAATTTAAATGGGAGACAACAAAAGTATTACTTAAAAATGAACTTATTGAGGGATCGAATGTTGTATTTCATTGCAGAGGTGGCAAAGGACGAGCAGGAACAATTGCCGCAATATTATTAGTTGATTTTGGCTATGAAAAAAAAGATGCTATTGAACTTGTGAGAGAGAGAAGAAAAGGGGCAATAGAAACGAAAGTTCAAGAAGATTTTATCACTGCGTACCGAGCAGTAAATTAAAACGATACGGTTAAGTTAAAAATATTAGAGAGAATAAATAAAAGTATCATTGATATTAATGCTGCAATTACAGGAAGCGTAAACCAGCCAATTGTAATTTTCCCAGCAACAGACCATTGCACTTCTTTCCCTCCTTTTAAAAGCCCTATTCCGATTACAGCCCCAACAACTGCTTGCGAACTGGAAACAGGAACAAGAGGAATAGAAGGTAAATTTATGGATTGTAAAAAATTGCTAATACCTTGAGAGGCAAATAAAAATAAAACAATAGAATGAGAGATAACAACAATAAAAGCGGCAACCGGTGACATTTTTAATAGATCATTACCAACGGTAAACATCACTTTTTTTGAGTAGGTGAAAACACCAACGGCAATCGCTAATCCACCCAGTAAAAATAATTGTTCTTTGGAACTAAAAACAAAAAAATTAGAAATTGAAACATCCGTAAAAGGAGAGATAGGAACAAACACACCCATGACGTTAGCAATATTATTAGCACCTAAACTATACGCACCAAAAGCTCCTGCTAAAAGGAGTGCTGTTCTTGTATAAGCATCTAATCGTAGAATATGTAGTTTTCTTCTTAAAAGATAATTTTTTGTAATTGTAAAAAATCCCATTGCGATAACGCCAGCAATGACAGGGCATAGCACCCATGTTCCAAGTATCGTAATAAGTACTCTAATATTTGTGTCCGAGCCAGTATACAAATTCCATCCTACAATGGCGCCAACAATAGCCTGCGTTGTAGAAACAGGAAGCCCTGCTTTCGTCATTAGATAAACGGATACACCAGCAGCAACACAAGCAGCAAAGGCACCAGGAAGTGCATTGATGGCACCAAGTTTACCTAATGTTTCTGTGGTACCTGACCCACTAATGATGGCACCTAAAATTACAAAAATACTACAGACAATAGCCGCCGTTTTAAAACGCACCATCCGTGTTCCAACAGCTGTTCCAAAAACATTCGCTGCATCATTCGCACCTAAAGACCACCCAAGAAATAATCCACCCAAGAGAAAAATTATGATGGAGATGTCCATTAAAGATTAAACAGATCGTTTGATTGCATAGATCTGAACTTCGTCAGCTATATCTTCTGCTTGATCGCAAATGCGATCAATTTTTTCAACAAAATATCTTAGATGCATTTTTTGATCTAAAGGCATCTCTGAATCAAAAATTCGTCGTGCAAGGGAACTAAATTTTATATCTGATTCTTTTTCATAAAATGTAACTTTATGCGCATTATCTCTTACCGTTTTAATATCACGGAAGAATGAACGAACGGTTAAGCATAATGCCTCAACACAATTAACGACGGTTTCAGTCAGCTCGATAAGATCTTGATGAAACTCTTTTGGAAAGTTAGGTTTTTGTATTGAAAAGTGATAACAATTACCTTGGTACATTCCGATCAGTTCATCCATATGCTCAAGGAGGCGTAACACATCACTTCGGGCATCCGGGATGAGTGTTTCCTCGTATAAAGTATGCTCAACTTCCTTTGTAATCTTATCAGCTTTGCTCTCCATTTCCTTCACTTTTTCAACCATTTCCTCAAATTTACCATTTGCAGAATGGTTTAGATAGGTTGGAACAATACTTTTAAATACCAAACCAACTTCAGAGAGAATATCAACAAATCCATCAATTTCTCGCTCCAGTTTTTTTGTATCACTGAATAATGAGCTTTTATTTAATCCAAACATCGGGCGCTTATAGAACTTTTAATAAAAAAATAAAGGAATGTTGTATTTTTCTTACAATTAAAGAGTAATTTCTAATATCAGTAATATAAAAAAAATAATTAATTAATTAAACATCAGGAGTTTAGATGAATTTTATTTCTACAAATAATTTGAAGTGGGCAAGCACAGTTTTAATTTTAACTGGCATACTTCTTACCAACTTAAATAATTATCCCATCAATATATTTATTCATGGTTTAGGGGCAATTGGGTGGACGGTTGCTGGCCTAATAACAAAAGACAGGGCATTGATGACTAATTTTGGATTACAAATTCCAATTTTTGCTTTAGGTTATTTTTATTGGTTTATCTAATTTTACAACTTGATAATCAATTAAATATATCTAAACAAACAGCATGAAAAAACTTTGGTACAAAAAGAAATCTTCATTACATGGCTCTGGGTTGTTTGCTGTATCAAATATTAAAAAAGGCGATCAGGTTATTCAATACATTGGAGATAAAGTAACAAAAAAAGAAGGCGATAGACGCGCTGACATCCAAATAAAAAAAGCAGAAAAAAATAAAAAAAATGGAATGGTGTATGTGTTTGAACTAAACAAAAAATATGACATTGATGGAGGTGTTCTGCGCAATCATGCCAGATTTATTAATCATTCTTGTGATCCAAACTGTGAAGTAGAAATTACTAATAATGAAATTTGGATATCAGCTATAAAGAATATTAAAAAAGATGCAGAATTAACGTATAATTATGGATATCCTTTTGATAGTGATTTTGAAGATCACATTTGTAAATGTGGAACAAAAAAATGTGTAGGCTATATTTTGAGTGATGATGATTGGCCTAAATTAAAAAAAGAATTAAAAAAACAAAAAAATACTAAAAGCCGTTAGGAATAAATATATAGTGAATAGACAGCACTATTCCAACTGATACGGATAATCCAAAAATCATCTTGAGAAAATCTTTACCAATTATTGGAAAAACATAACGCAGTTTGTAATCTTTATTCATTGTAGAAATTGCAAGTTCTCTACCGCATAATAAACCAACAAAGACCCAAGTTGTTGACATTGGTATGTCATTGTATTGTTTGAAATAAAGTAAAATAATCGCATAAACAAAATCGATTATTGTCGCTGATCTAGTGTAACGAGTCCCTGTTTTGGAATAGACTACTTTCTGTATACGCCCACCACGATCCCAAAAAATATAAAATAAAAGAGAACTCAATAAAATAATAATTACAATTAATAAATTTACAGGAACTTCGCGAGGGAGGAACACTGCAATATTTGCAAGATCATGGCTTAGCCATGTGTACCAAAGAAAACCAGTAGTACACCACTGACCAATTACCCAAGCACGTCTATGTTTGTCTTGTACTTTATCAAACTTTTCATTGATAAAATAACTTATCCCAATCCACACAAGATAGGCAACAACGGCAGCCAATCCGTATCCAACTACTGATTTCAAAAGTACTTTTTCTAAAACAACTGTTGAGGCGAAAGCTGATAAAACTAAAAATGTTGTTGAAACTGGTATTCCTCCTCTAGTTAATAATACAAGGATCAACGGAGCTGCTGCGTGATACCATTGAATTGTTTGATAAGGTATTTTATTTAACCGCCCAAAGGTAATATCTCCGTCGTTAACATTCCAACCGTAAATTAATGTAAAGCTTAAAACAAGAGATGCTGCAGTTGCTAACCAGTACCATTTAAACCTCTGATTAGAGGCCATAAAAGTTCCCAATGTTTGAACGGAGTCATTTGCAATAACAGAATATGCAGCGAGACTAAAACCAACTATAGTATAAAGAAGTGTTAATTCCATATATTTATAATTCAGGTTTTCTATTCATTTATAAAGATTCGAAAACAAAAAAAACAATATTATTAAAATTTACTAGTTATTTATTTTACAATTATTGCAAATTCCATAAATTTCTAAATTGTGTTTTGAGTATGAAAAATTGACCTCTGCACTTTGCTTTGAGAAATAAGATGATACATTTTTCTTAAGTTCTGTAACTAGATCACATATCTCACAAATTAAAAAAGAAGTCGATGTACCTGCATCACAACTTTTATGCTTACAAGCTATGTATGAATTTTTACTCTCTATTTTATGTACCTTACCAATTTCAATTAATTTATCCAAAGCGCGGTATACTTGCAGGGGTGCTTTGATTCCTTTTTTTTGTGTATCAAAAAGAATTGCATATGCCTTGAGAGGCTCTTTAGCACTCTCTAAAATATCAAGTACTGTTTGCTGATTTTTTGTTAGGGTATCTAGTGCTTCGCTCATATTTTAAATTATCAAATTGTTTTCATTTTTGCAACTGACCTCTTATCTCAAGCGGGATGAGTGAAAGAATAAATAATGCCAGTGATACTACTACTATAGAAGGTCCTGAGGAAGTGTTAAGCTCTAAAGATGTAAATAATCCAAGAACTACAGAAGCAATACCAGCTAAAATAGCTATTATTATCATTTGTTTTGGGCTGTTACTTAGATTACGCGCTATGGCTGCAGGAATTAAAAGCAGTCCTGTTATTAATAAGGCGCCGATCATTTTTATCGACAATGCAATTACTGCAGCCAATAAAAGGGTAAAAATTAAATTAGAAATTTCAGGCCTCATTCCTTCAGCGGCCGCTAAATCATAATTAACGGTTGCGGAGAAAAGAGATTTCCAAATAAAATATAAGATACCTAAAATAATTATTCCGCCAATCCAAACCAATGCAATATCATCTGTTGTTACTGCAAGTATGTCACCAAATAACAAGCCCATTAGATCAAAACGTATTGAAGAGAGAAAACCAATTAATACTAATCCAATTGCAAGCGTAGAATGCGCAAGAAGACCAAGCAAGGAGTCTCCGGCTAATTTTGTTCTTTTTTGTAAATTAATAAGAAGTATAGCAACAACTGAAGAGATAATGAAAACAGACAGAGTAATATTAATACTAAATGCATACGCGAGTGTAACACCGAGTAAGGCTGAGTGTGATAATGTATCTCCAAAGTATGATAAACGTCTCCATATAACTAAACAGCCAAGTGGTCCTGCAATAATTGCAATCCCAACACCTGCTATTAAAGCTCGAGTAAAAAAATCATCAAACATTATTTAGCAACACTCCCATCTGTTTCATGCGAGTGATCATGATGATGTTTATATAAAGATAAGGTTGCCGCCGTATGTTCCCCAAATAATTCTATATATGCAGAATCTTTAATAACTGCGCTAGGAGAGCCTGAGCAACAAATGTGGCCATTCAAGCAAATTACATGATCCGTTGCTGACATTACGAAGTGCATATCATGCGAAATTAATAAGATGCCGCAATTTAATGTTGATGCAATTTTTTTTATTAAATTATAAAGTGCTATTTCACCGTTAAAATCTACTCCCTGAACAGGTTCATCTAAAACAAGTAATTCTGGTTTTTTTGCAATAGCTCTAGCTATAAGAACGCGCTGAAATTCTCCACCCGATAAGTTATTAATTTGATTGTAAAGTAAATCTTCTACACCAGTTAATTTTAAAGCTTCAGTTATATCAGCATTGTTAATATGATTAGTTAATTTCATAAAATCTATAACTCTAAGTGGCATGGTCCAATCAATACTAATTTTTTGAGGAACATAAGCCATCTTAGAAGTGTAGCTCTCCATTTTTCCTTCATCGGACTTAAGGATATTTAGAATCATTTTTGCTGTAGTGGTTTTACCTGAACCGTTGGGACCAATTAGAGTTATGATTTGACCTTTATATAACTCTAAAGATACTCCTCTTACCAACCACTTTGATGATTTATAGACACCACCGTTATCTAATTTTACTAATAAGTTGTTTTTTTCAGCCATTTTACTATTTACTTTAAAATATGTTATATTATAACATTACGTTTTATAACAGAAGACTATCTAACAGACTTAACTAATTATAGGAACATTTTTTTATGAGACAAAACAATTATTTTATAACGCTTTTAAAAGCTTTATTTTTTTCAATGATTATTGTTACAACTTCTTCTGCACGAGCAGAATTAAAAGTTGTTACAACAATTAAACCACTTTACTCACTTATTGCAAACGTAATGGATGGTGTAGGTGAACCATCATTAATAATTGAGGGCAGTACATCACCTCATAGTTTTACGCTTAAACCATCACATGCAAAACTTCTTGAAGAAGCTGACTTAATTTTTTGGGTTGGAGAAGGAATAGAAACGTTCATGGAAGGACCACTTGAATCTATAGCAAAAAATGCGGAAGTTGTTGAGTTCATGGAAGTTGAAAGTATTGAAAAATTAAAATTTAGAGAAGAGTCTATTTTTGGTGATCACGACGATCATGACGACCATGACGATCATGATGACCATGATGATCATGATGATCATGATGATCATGATGACCATGACGATCATGATGATCACGATGACCATGACGATCATGATGATCACGATGACCATGACGATCATGATGACCACGATGACCATGACGATCATGCTGGACATGAAGGTCATAACCATGGAGAGTTTGATGCTCACATATGGTTAGACCCAAGCAATGCAAAAGAAATGGTTCACGAAATTGCTCATGAATTAGGTGATTTAGATCCTGCTAATAAGGATAAATATGAAGCTAATGCTGAGGCAACTATTATTGCACTTGATCAACTAATTAAAGATGTAAGTAAAGACATCAATAAGGATGCAAAATTTGTAGTGTTTCATGATGCTTACCAATATTTTGAAGAAAGATTTGGGGTGAGAGCAGCAGGGGCCTTAACATTAAATACAGATGTTCTTCCTGGTGCTAAGCAGGTTGCAGATATTCAGGATGTAATTAAGGATAAAGGAATTAATTGTATTTTCTCTGAACCTCAATTTAATCCAAAGATTATTTCAACAATAGCAGAGGACACTAATATCAAAACAGGTGTCTTTGATCCTCTAGGAGCAAATATTACTTCTGATAAAGATCTTTACTTTAAATTAATAAGTAATTTAGGTAATGAACTGAAGGGTTGTTAATATTACAATAATTTAAAAAGGTGGAAATTTAGGGTGTTAATTTAGCAACACCCTCCACCTTCACAAGTACAACAACAGCTACAGCTACAGCCACACTTAGGTGGGTTAGGATTTTCATTTTTCATAGCATTATTAATACTAATGAAATCTACATTTTCAAGGATATATTTGAATGAGATTATAAAAAAACAATAGATTTAGTGCTTTTCAACTAAATTGAGACACAAATAAAATTTATACAAATCACTCATCACAATATAAAATTAGCTAATGCAGACTATATTCAGATCCTTTTTTACTGTTAGTTTTTATACAATACTGAGCAGAATATTAGGATTTATACGTGATATATTAATAGCTCGCTTTCTTGGATCTACCGTAACATCAGATGCCTTCTTTGTGGCTTTTCGAATTCCTAATTTCTTTCGACGTGTTTTGGCAGAAGGTGCATATAGTGCTGCCCTTATTCCAGTTTTTTCAGGCATTGTAATAGATGCTAAAGATGATCATGAAGCAGCTGACTTTGTTGAAAATACAATGTCATTGTTACTTTTAGTTACCTTTTTCTTAACCATCATTTTCTTTTTTGGAATGCCGTATATTATTCAAATACTAGCACCTGGCTTTTCAACTAATAGTGAGTCATTTGATTTAGCAGTTTATTATGGAAAAATTATATTCCCTTATTTAATTTTTATTTCCTTAGCTGCTCATTTCACGTCAATTTTAAATGTACATGAAAAATTTGCTGCAGGTGCATTTGCTCCTGCTATTTTAAATATTAGTTTTATTCTCTCACTTTTTGTTATTACCCCCTACGTAAGTTCAGCGGGTCACGCGTTGTCCATTGGTGTTTTGATTGGAGGGGTTGCACAATTTTTATTTTTGTACCGATCTGTATTTCAATTTTATAAACCTAAAATTAAAATTCCAGAATTGAATGACAAAATAAAAAAGTTTTTTAAATTATTTTTTCCCGGTGTAATTGGATCTGGTGTTATTCAATTAAATATTATTATAGGAACTGTTATTGCTTCATTTCTCCCTGTAGGTGCAATTAGTCACCTTTATTACGCTGATAGATTAAATCAATTACCTTTAGCAATATTTGGTATTGCTTTAGGAGTAGTTTTACTTCCCAGTCTATCAAAATCAATTAAGTCTAATGACAATGAAATTACGAAAAAGCTCCAAAATAATTCTTTAGAATTTGCCTTACTAATATCTATTCCCTCAGCAATTGGTTTATATATTTTAGCATTACCTATTGTACATATTTTATTTGAGCGCGGTGCCTTTACTCAAGAAGATACAATCTTTACTTCTCAGGTTCTTAGTTATTTTGCTTTAGGACTTCCAGCTTATGTATTGATTAAGGTTTTAATTGTTTGTTTTTTTGCCAGAGAAGATACAAAAACACCGCTATACGTTTCAATTGTGAGTGTCCTCGTCAACATAATCCTCTCTCTCTTATTAATAAGCACGATGAGAGAGATGGGCATTGCTTTGGCAACTGCTATCAGCGCATGGGTCAATGCAATTCTGCTTTTTATAATACTTATGAGTAAAAAATTATTAAATTTAGACCGCCAATTTATAATCAACGTATTTAAATTAATTGGATGTTTATTAGGACTTGTTTTGATTACTCGTTATTTGAACAGTTTCTTTTTTGCTGAGTTATATTTAGTAGAAATCATGAAAAATATCATCTATTTGATGCTTACTATGATTATTACTGCTGCTTTTTATGTGGTATTCATTTTAATATTAAAAATAGTCACTATTGCTGATATTAAAAATTACATAAGAAAATAAAATGGAAAAAATTACAAAAAGAATTTTATCAGGCGTTCAACCCTCAGGTGATTTACATCTAGGAAATTATCTTGGGGCGATTAAAAATTTTGTCTCCCTACAAAAAGAATTTGAATGCTTTTTTTGTGTTGTTGATTTGCACGCAATTACCGTTTGGCAAGATCCAAAAATTTTAAAACAAAAAACAAGAGAAGTAGCAGCTGCCTTTATTGCCTCGGGAATTGATCCAGATAAAAACACTCTGTTTGTTCAATCTCAAGTACCTCAGCATGCTCAATTAGCTTGGATTTTTAATTGTGTTGCTCGTATGGGATGGCTTAATCGTATGACACAATTTAAAGACAAGGCTGGTAAAAACAGTGAAAATGTATCTGTTGGATTATTTTCTTATCCAACTTTAATGGCTGCTGACATTTTAATATATTTAGCTACACATGTTCCAGTTGGGGAAGATCAAAAACAACATTTAGAGTTAACTAGAGACATTGCTCAAAAATTTAATAATGATTTTAAAACTGATATTTTTCCAATACCGGAACCTCTGATTTTAGGTGAGGCAACGAGAGTAATGAGCCTTAGAGACGGCCTTAAGAAAATGAGTAAATCTGATCCATCTGATTATTCAAGAATAATGCTATCTGATAGCGAGGAAGAAATAGTTAAAAAAATTAAAAAAGCAAAAACTGACCCTCTGCCTTTACCTAATAATTTAGATGATGCTAAAAATAGACCCGAAGCAATAAATTTATTAACTATTTTTGCGGCTCTAAATGATCAAGAAATCGGAACAGTAATTGCTGAATATGGCGGTAAAGAATTTTCACAATTTAAGAACGATTTAGGAGAACTAGCATCTACTAAATTATCACCTATTTCAGTTGAGATGAATAAATTAATGAAAGATGAAAATTACTTAGACTCGGTAATTATTAAAGGTAAGGAAAGAGCAATAAATGTTGCTGATCCAGTATTAAATAAAATTTATGAAATAATTGGCTTATTTAGGGGATAAAATCTCAAATTTTTCAATTTTTTTATCCATTTTTCATACGAAAGTCATATTAATAACTATATAAGAAGCATATGTTTATACAAACTGAACAAACACCTAATCCACAAACTTTAAAATTTCTACCAGGGAAAGTGGTAATGGAAGAAGGTACTGCGTTTTACCAAAAAATTGATGAAGCGGGAGACTCTCCATTTGCAAGACGTTTATTTGATATAGATGGTGTTGAAGGGGTATTTTTTGGAAGTGATTTCATTACAATAACAAAAAATGAAACGTTTGAATGGCAGGTAATGAAACCATCTGTTTTGGGTGGAATAATTGATCATTTTAATTCAAACGATAAGACGATTGAGAAAGATAGCTCAAAAGTATCTCAACAAAGTCTCGAACAAAATGAAGATGACTCTGAAATTGTGAAACAAATTAAAGAATTACTTGATACTCGTGTAAGGCCAGCAGTTGCTATGGACGGAGGAGATATTATCTATAATGATTTTGAGGATGGTATTGTATACTTAAAGATGCAAGGAGCTTGTTCAGGATGTCCAAGTTCAACAGCTACACTCAAAATGGGTATTGAAAATATGCTTAAGCATTACATTCCTGAAGTTAAAGAAGTAAGGCCAGTCGATGCGTAATTTTTCACTTTTTACTATTTTTTCAGGCTGTATATTTTTGTTAAGTTCAATTGCATCTATCGCTTATGAAAATAAATTAGATACAAAAAATAATATTATTTATTCATTCAATACTATTCTTGACGACTATGTTTTAAACTATTGTAGCACTTACGACTCTTATACTGTTAACAGATTATATTCACAAAAGAAAATTTTAGAAGAAAATAAAAAATTAAATTTAAAAAATAATTTTGTTGTTTCTCTCAAAAAGAAACCTTTGAATCCCAATATAATTAAGTTAATTGAAAAACCAGTTTCTCTTCAAAGCTTAAGTCAAAATATAAATGAAATTAATTTAGATTTCCTATCAACCTCTAAAAAGAATTTTGTAAAAACTTTACTTCCTTTGATTTCTTATGAAAATCAAAATATTTTACTTGAAAGATCTAAACTTGAAAATATTAAAGAATATTTGGAAAATAACAATACTCTGGCCAAATCAGATTTAAAATTTTTAGAAAAGATATCAAAAAAATATAGAACAAAAACTAACGATAAACATAAATATGATTTAGTTATTGATTTATTGCAACGTGTAGACGTGATACCCAACTCAATTGTTTTAGCACAAGCAGCAAACGAAAGTGGTTGGGGCACATCAAGATTTGCAACCGAATATAATGCCTTATTTGGTGAATACACTTACAATTATTCTGATGGGGTCGTCCCACTTTTAAGAGAAGAAGGTGAGAAACATTTAGTTAAAACTTTTGATTCTGTTGACAAAAGTGTTCAATCTTATTTTATCAATCTTAATTCCCATCATGCATATAGTGATTTTAGAAAAGTTAGAAAAATTATGAGAGAAAAAAATAACTTCAATAATATAAAGTTGCTAGTTCAGCAATTAGACTCATACGCTGCCGATAAAAATTATATCAAAACAATTAATTCAATTATTGATGCTAATAAGCTTAATAAATTTGATACGTTTATTTATTCTATAAATAATTCATAAATAAAACTGGTGACCGAACCATCGCCAAAGACCATCGCTCCCTTTGGCTGTACAATTCATCCTAGATCTACCTTCAGTTAATTTTCGAGTTAATCTTATCTCAATTCTTTCATTAAATTTAAATATTTCTTTTGCAACTTCACCTTTACTATCAAATACGAAACAATCTATTGAAGGTACTAGTTTTTCATCTAACAATGAAAAACCTATAAATGGAGGGTTATCATAAATGGTAGGATCTTTTGGAATAAAATCATAAATACCAAGCCCTTTTGCATTTGCTGCAAATTTTACTCTATCAATTGCTCCGTATTTTTCATTAAGTGAGAACCTGGGTAGATAATAAAAATTAGAAGTTTCATTTATTACTCCAGAGTGCTGACCAAAAGCGACTTTAAATTTATATTCTTTTAATAAATTAATAATTTCTTCGTTTGTCTCACCATAGGGAAAGGCAAATAATGATGGAATCTCTCCCAATTCTCTTAAGAAAATATTATTAGAAATTTCAATTTCATTTCTAACTTCTTCAATTGTTAAATCAGACATATGATAATGACTGTGAGAATGGGCACCAATAGATACTCCTTCTGCTTTTAATTCCCTTATTTGATCCCAGTTTAAATAATTTTTATTATTTTTATGAATAGTTGATGTATTCACAAACAAAGTAACAGGTATATTATTTTCTTTAAACATAGGCCAACCAACCTCATAAAAAGATTTATCAGCATCATCGATACTTATTCCGATTGTATTTTCAGGGAGTTCCCCATCATTAATAATAGTGTCAATAATGAACTCAATTGATTTTAATGAGTATTTTTCTTTGGAAAACTCTTTTAAGTGTGAATCAAATTGATCTAGAGTTACACTAGTAGTAGGATATTTATCAATCCCAAATTTATGGTACATAAAAACTACAGCTGAATTTTTAATGTTACTTGCATAGGAGTTAGATATGTTTAAACATACAATAAAAATTAATGCTACCTTTAGTATAAACACTCTATGTTCCTTTTTTTAGATGTAGTATCACCAATACCAGAATTTCACTTAATTAAGGACAAAAAAATTATAGTTTCAATAAAAATTACAGAAAATAATGATGAAAAACTCAGTGATACCATCATACCAAAATATTTAAAAATTAGTAAAACTTATGAGTTAAATAAAAAAATTACACACTTCATAATAACTACAGGGCCAGGATCTTATACAGCATTAAGAGTAGGTGCATCCTTTATAGCTGGATTAAGTCAATCTATGAGTTTACCTGTCGCGATAGTATCAACGGAAAATATTTATAAATTTTTAAGCAAATCAAACATAAATAGTGGAATATATTTTCAGTCTTCAAATAATCAAAATTTTTTAACATTTAAATTGGATAATAAATTTCTTCATCATAAAATTGAAAATAAAAATTTTATTTATCCAAAGCATATCACAAACTTATTTTATAATATTAGATGTCCAGAATTTTATGATCATAGTCTAATTTCAACACCTTTCTCAATTCAAGATATTATTTTAAAAAATATAAATAATTTAGAATTTAAAAAAAATTTGATAATTAGGCCAATATATATTTCTAACAACGAACTTTTAAATTGATAAGCATCAGAAAACTAGAAAAAAAAGATAATAAGCAGTTTGCAAAATTAATTGCTCAAGATTTACCAAATTATCAAGAATTTATTGAGAAAGGTTGGTCCCTAAAAGAAATTAATAACCAATTCAATAAAATCAGTAATCTATCATATGGTATATTTGATAATGATGTAATGCTTTGTTTCATTTTTGGGGACCTAATAAATATTGAAAAAAATTCAGAATATGAGATACTACTAATTTATGTTGCAAAACATTTTAGAAACAAAGGCTTAGGATCAAAGCTTATAAAAAAAATAGAAGAAAATTGTAATTGTCTAAAAAAAATTCATCTTGAAGTTTCAGAAAGTAATTTAAAAGGAATATTGTTCTATAAAAAAATGGGTTTTAAAAAAATTTACACTAGAAAAAATTATTTTTCTGTTAAAAATAAGAAAATTGATGCGTTTGTAATGGTAAAAATTTATTAAAATGCAAAAAAATAAAATTTACATTAAATCTTATGGCTGTCAGATGAATGTGTATGACTCAAATAGGATATTAGATTTATTTAAAAATCAAAACTATGAAATTGCTGATGATCCTAAGGATGCAAGTTTAGTAGTTTTAAATACTTGCCATATAAGAGAGAAAGCAGCTGAAAAAATGTACTCGGATATTGGTAGAATTAATAAATCAAAAAAAGATGCACCTAAAGAAAGCTTTAAACTGGTAGTTGCAGGTTGTGTTGCGCAAGCTGAGGGAGAAGAGATTAAAGCAAGAGCACCATCAGTTGATTTTATAGTTGGTCCACAATCCTACCATCATTTACCAGAAATGTTAAAAACTACCGAGTCTATTCTTAGTGATGAATTTACACAAAATGAAAAGTTTAAGAATTTAATTTATAATTCAGCAGGTGGTGTGTCAGAGTTTGTTTCTATTCAAGAGGGATGTGATAAATTTTGCTCATTCTGTGTAGTTCCCTATACAAGGGGGCCAGAATTTTCACGACCTGTTGCAGAGATAGTTAATGAAATAGAAAAATATATTAATCAAGGCGTTAAAGAAATAATATTTTTAGGACAAAATGTTAACGCATATCACGGCATTGGAGAAGACGGCAAAACAAAAGATTTAGCATATTTAATTGATAAAGTAAGTGAATTAGAAAATTTAAAAAGAATAAGATACATGACATCACATCCAATTGATATGAGAGAGTCACTAATAAAAGCTCATAGATCGAATAGAAAATTAATGCCTTTCTTACATTTGCCGATTCAATCTGGCTCTAATAAGGTTTTAAAAGAGATGAATAGAAAACATGATATTGATTTATATAAAAAAATTGTAGAAAAATTAAGAAATGAAAGACCCGATATAGCTCTATCCTCTGATTTTATTGTTGGCTATCCTGGTGAGTCTGATAAGGATTTTGATGATACAATGAATTTTGTTAATGAGATAAATTACGTAATTGCATATTCATTTATGTATAGCCAAAGACCAGGAACACCAGCTCAAAAAAAAGATAATATTCCTCTTGCTCAAAAAAAAGCAAGATTAAGCGCCCTTCAATCCCTCTTAAAAGAACAACAAAAAAATTATAACAAATCATTTGTGGGCAAAAAGCTTGAAGTACTATTTGAAAAAAAAGGGAGACACAAAAATCAATATATAGGCAGGTCTATTTATAATCAGAGTGTTTTTGCAACAAGTGAAACTAACCTTATAAACAAAATTACAAATGCTAAAATTACTAACTCAACTGACTTTGCCTTGGAGAGCGCTGTTTGAGTAACGTTAACTATTCCTTAGATTTTGAGCTCAATGATAATAATTTTCTATCTAATCTCTTTGGTATTAATGATATAAATATTCAAATAATTGAAAAAATTAATAATGTAAAAATTAAATATAGAGGAAATAAAATAAAAATTATTGGCTCTAAAATTTCTATCAAAGACACTAAAGAAGAAATATTACTATTATTTGAAGAGGCTAAGAAGGGAGTAAATATTGATGAAGATAAAATTATGGAAACAAGAAGTTTAAAATTATTAGAGATAAATTCTGATGAACAAATGAGCATTTTTTTTCAAACTAAAAAAAGAAAAATTTTACCACGTACTAAAAATCAAAAACATTATTTTCAATTACTTAATACAAAAGATATTGTTTTTGCATATGGGCCAGCTGGTACGGGCAAAACTTTTTTAGCAGTAGCAAAAGCTGTCGCTTCACTTCAACAAGGGTTGGTAAATAAAATTATTTTATCTAGACCAGCTGTTGAAGCTGGAGAGAAACTTGGTTTTTTACCAGGAGATCTTAAGGAGAAGGTTGATCCTTTTTTACGTCCTATCTATGATGCTCTATATGATATGATGCCCTATGATCAAGTAGAAAAGAAAATAGCAAATAATATTATCGAAATAGCCCCTATAGCTTTTATGAGAGGTAGAACCCTTGAAAACTGTTATATAATTCTAGATGAAGCCCAAAATACTACAAAAATTCAAATGAAAATGTTTTTAACAAGATTAGGTAAAAATAGTAAAATGGTAATTGTTGGTGACAATACCCAAATAGATCTAATTTCCAAAAATGACTCAGGTTTAATTGATGCAGCAAAAAAACTTAAAAATATTGAAGATATTGGTTTTATCGAGTTGGACAATAGAGATGTTGTAAGGCATGAGGTTGTTAGAAAAATAATAAATGCGTATGAAGAAAAAAATAGAAACTAATTTTTTTTGCAAATCAAATCTATGGTCGAGCAGAATGAAGAAAATAAAAAATATTGTTTCTGAAATAATATCACTTGATGATTGTGGCTTTAAAACAAATACTTCTTATTTTTTAAATTTAATTTTTGTGGATAATAAACATATTAAAGCAATAAATAAGACTTATAGAAAAAAAAATGTACCTACTGATGTATTAACATTTGTCACATCATTGAAAAATAAATCTTCAAAAAATGAATCATATTGTGATATATTTTTTTCTGCGGAAATGATTAAGAAAGATGCAAAAAAAAATTTAATTAATTTTTACGACCATTTAACACATTTAATTATTCATTGTTTTTTACATGTAAATGGATATGACCATAAAATTAATACAGATTTTTTAAAAATGAAAAATGTAGAAAAAAAAATATTAAACAATTTAAATATAAAAGATCCCTACTTTTATGAGTGAAGACAATCAAGATAAACTTAGCACATGGAAAAGCTGGTTAATTAAAAAACTTTTAAAGAATGATTCATCAAAGGAAGAAATTTTAAATTTTATAGCTAGTGAAGAAGAAAGCAGTGATCAAAAGGATGATGCTGATGATAATAATGAAAAAAATCTAATTAAAAATATATTGCAATTAGGAAATAAAAGTGTCGAAGATGTTATGGTTCCAAGAGGAGAAATTGTATCTATTGATATCAAACAAAACTATGATCAAATTTTTGATATTATTAAAGATGAGTCACATTCAAGATTACCGGTTTATGAGAAAAATCTTGATAATATTATTGGTTTTTTTCATGTAAAAGATTTCATTACAGTCAATAAAAATGAATTTAATCTTTCATCAATACTTCGAGAGGTTTTGTATGTAGCCCCAAAATCACCAATTTTGGAACTCTTAAAAAGAATGAGAGCATCACGAATACATATTGCTCTTGTTGTTGATGGTGTTGGAGGTGTTGATGGTTTAGTAACAATTGAAGATCTTGTTGAGGAAATCGTTGGTGAAATTGAAGATGAGCATGATGCTGAAGATGTTGATGAAGAAATAATTAAAAAAGATAAAAACTTACTTGAGGTAAGTGCTTCTTACAGAGTTGATGATTTAGAAAAGTACTTTAATATAAATTTAGATTTTGCTGATGAGGATGAAGTTGAAACTGTAGGTGGTTTAGTTTTTTCAAAGATTAATAGAATACCTAAAAGCAATGAAGAGTTTGATATTGATGATATAATAAATATTAAAGTATTGAGAGCAAATGAAAGAAAAATTCTAACCGTACAAATTAGAAAAATAGTTAATTGATTTTATTCAAATTTTTTATTTTAGGAGTATTTTCTGCATTATTATTCCCTCCTTTTTTTATGCTGCCTTTGGGATTCATTATTTTTCCTTATTTAATTATATTATTAAAAAAAATTTCAATTAAACAAAATATATATGATTATTTTTATTTAGGTTTTTTTTATGGATTTGGATTTTTATTAGTTTTTTTATCTTGGATCCAGAATCCTTTTTTTACAAATGATACAACAAAAAACTATGCAATAATTGCATTATTTTTGCCAATTTTTTTATCCTTTTTTTTTGGAATAGGGTTTGTTTTTTTTAAATATATAAAAAAGATTTATTATTTAATAATTTTTACACCTTTTATATTTGTATCAATTGAATTTGTAATTTCAAATTTGTTTTATGGATTTCCTTGGGTAACTTTT
>CACJAV010000010.1 GCA_902591485.1 uncultured Alphaproteobacteria bacterium | reverse complement strand
TAGAAGTGCTAATACTAATATTATAAGGTATTTCTTTATGAAGATATGTTAATAAAGTCTCTCTTAATAATTCGCTTAAAAAAAACTTATCATCTTTATTTGTTATTTCATCATTTAAATATTCCCATTCACTTGGATATGAGTATTTTTTTAAAAATTTTAAAATATCATCGATTCCAATATTTTTTTTTGCCGATATTGTAAAAAAAGATTCAACTTTAAATAGATTAGAAATTTTAGTTATTAATGGTAAAAGTTTTTTATTTAAAATTAAATCAGTTTTATTAAATACAATTATAATTTTTTTTTTAGTCTCTTTGATTTTTTCCAATTGATCAAAAAGAAATTTCAAATTGATTGAGGATGAGTCAATTAAATATAAAATTATATCTGAGTCATCAATTCCATTCCACAAATTTCTTTTTAGTTTTTTTGATTGAGTATCTATATTTTTTAGAAAATTTGAACCTGGAGTATCATAAAAAAGAAATTGATTTTGTTTAACATTTTTTACACCAATTATCGTTTCTTGTGTTGTATTTATTTTTTTATTTTGAATCGATATTTTTTCACCAATAATCTTATTAATTAAAGTTGATTTTCCTGCATTAGTTCTGCCAACTATACTTATTTTAAGTAATTTACTTTTCATTAATAAGTTTTAGAGCAATGGATGCCGCATTCTTTTCAGCTTCTCTAATGGTAGAGCCACTACTTGTGATTTTTTTTAAATTAAGAACTTTAAGAGAAATAGTAAAGATTGGGGAGTGTGATGGTCCTTCTTTCTTAATTAAATGATAATCTGGTAGTTTTTTTAATTTTTGCTGAGAAATTTCTTGTAATTTTGTTTTTGGATCCTGCATATTTTTATCTTCAATATCAAAGTATGGACCCCAAGTAGATTCAATAAATTTTGTTGCATTTCTGAAACCTCCATCTAAATATAAAGCACCAATTAAAGACTCAACTGAATCAGCCAATATTGAAATATTCATTTTATCGTTATTTCTAGATGAAAATTTTAAAAATTTTTCAAATTTAAGATTTATAGAAATTTTATATAAAAAATTTTTTTGAACCAAATAGGAGAGTTTTTTAGACAAATCACCCTCATTATTTTTATTAAATTTTTTAAAAATAATTGAAGATATTGCCAAACCCAATACTCTATCACCCAAAAACTCGAATCTTTCAAATTCACTAATTTCTTTATTTATTTTTTTTTTATTTTCAGCAATATAACTTGGATGAACCAATGCACTTTTCAATAATTGCTTATTTTTAAAACTATAAGATATAATTTCTTCTAGTTGTTTAATTTTTTTATCACTAATCATTTAATTGATTGGAAAACTCTCTCAGATCTAATTGATTTTGGCCATTTCCATATTTGCAAGAAACGTGAATTTTCAAGAGAGAAAAAAACAAACCTAGCTTTACCAACTAGGTTTTCAAATGGTATGAATCCAACAGTATTATCAAATCTACTATCTTGAGAATTATCTCTATTATCTCCCATAACAAATAAATGACCTTCTGGAACAGTAAATAATTTTGTATTATCTGCTATCCCATTATCCATTAAATCAAGTACCTCGATTTGAAAACTTTCAAAATACTCAATATATTTCCTGTTACGTTTTAAAGATACGTTATAATCATTATCTATAAAATCATCTGTTCTTTTTCTTAAAATTTTTTCATTATTTATAATTATTTGACCATTTTTTATTCTTAATTTGTCTCCTGGTAAACCTATTACCCTTTTAATATAATCAGTTCTATTGTCTTCAGGAGTTTTAAAAACAACCACATCCCCCCTATTTGGTATTTTAGAAAATATTTTTTTATCAGACCAGCCTAGAGAAAAGGGTAATGAATGTCGTGAATATCCATATGACCACTTAGAGACAAAAATAAAATCTCCAACAAGCAAATTTGGCTTCATTGAGCCAGAAGGAATATTAAATGGCTCTGCTATGAATGATCTAATTAATAAAGCGATAAAAATTGCTAATAAAACAGATTTAATATTTCCAAAAAAAGTATTGTTATTTTTTTTCATAAATTATTACATTTGCGATTGCATAATTAACCTCATCAGACAAAGAAACTTCTATAGATGCTTTATTATTTTTGGTTATTTTTTTAAAAAACTTATGTGCATTTTTATGCAATCTTATTTTCGGTTTTCCAGATTTATCATTATAAACTTCAATATCTTTCCAAAAAACACCTTTTGCAAGACCAGTACCTAAGGCTTTTGCACAAGCTTCTTTAGCAGCATACCTTTTTGCATAAGACTCAGCTGAACGTAATTTTTTTTCAGATCTTTGAATTTCATTAAAGCTAAAACATCTTGATTTGAATTTATTACCATATTTATTGATAGTCTTTTTTATTCTACGAATATCAATTATATCTATACCATTTGTAATTATCACTAAATTTATCCTTTAATTCTTTCAAGAGAGGATACTTCGGAAACCAATCTTAAAGCTGCTAAAATATTTTTAAGATGATTAGCATCTCTTACTTCAATATCTATTATTATTTCATAGAAATCAACTTTTCTAATAGAAAAATTAATATTAGAAATATTGCCATTATTTTTAGCGATTATAGTAGTAACTTTACCAAGACTGCCCGGCTGATTCTTAAGAACAACATTTAAGCGTGCATTAGAAAATGTATTTTTGCTCTCAGAGTTTTCCCAAGATATATTTAGCCATCTTTCTGGATTATCACTATATGATGACAAGGTTTCACAATCAACCGTATGGACTGCAACTCCTATACCAGCTGTTACAATTCCAACTATCGTATCCCCTTTAATTGGGGAGCAACATCCTGATAAATGGTATGTCATTCCAGCTGTAAGCCCTTTTAATTTTATAGATTCCTCAGTTTCATTAAGAAATTTTTTTGGAGGACTATAATTAAATTCAGGGTAAATTTTTTTTAGCACTGATAACGCTGTCATATTTCCAGAGCCCACTAATTCATAAAGATCTTCAATCTCTGAAAAGTTAAAATCTTTTTTTATTTTATCTATTGTAGAATTATTTAATTCATAGTTTTCTTTTTTAAAAAAAGAAATTAGTATTTGCTTACCAAAAATAATATGCTCTTCTTTCTTTTTTGTTCTAAAAAATCGCCTTACTTGTGATTTTACTTTTGAAGTTACCGCAAACCTCTGCCATAAAGGAGATGGTTGAGACTCTTCTGATGTAATGATTTCAATTTGATCTCCATTTTTTAAAATTGTCTTAAGTGGTTGAAGTTTTCCATTTACCTTTGCTCCCACACATTTGTCACCTATTTGTGAGTGAATAGAGTATGCAAAATCTACTGGAGTAGCTTTTTTTGGTAGCTCTATCACGTCTCCTTTTGGCGTAAACACATAAATATCATCCTGAAATAAGTTAATTTTAGAATTTTCAATTAATTCATCTTGATTTACTGAAGCATTCATAAGATCTACAAGTTCATGCATCCATTTATATTCTTTAGTATCTTTGTCTTTAATTTTTTTTGGATCTTTGTATTTCCAATGTGCTGCAACACCAAAATCAGCAATTTGATTCATAACATTTGATCTAAATTGTATTTCAATTTTTTTATTTTGAGGGCCCATTACTGACGTATGAATTGCTCTATATCCGTTTGATTTAGGGGCAGAAATGAAATCTTTAAACCTACCTTGAATATAAGAATACTTTCTATGGATTACACCGAGACATTTATAGCATTCTCTAGTAGAATTAGTAATTACTCTAAAAGCCATAATATCTGAAAGCTGCTCAAAAGAGATATTTTTCTTTTTAATCTTGTTCCAAATTGAATATGGCGTCTTTATCCTTCCTTCAATGTTACAATTTATATCTTCTGATCTAAAAATATTACTTAATTCATATCTTATTTCATCAATAATATTTTCATCTTTGGATTTTAAATAATTCAACCGATCTATAATTGAATTTCTTGCATCAGGATTAATTGATTTAAAAGCTAAGTCTTCAAGCTCATCCTGCCATTCTTTCATACCAAGTCTTTGAGCTAAAGGTGAGAAAACTTCTAATGTTTCCATTGATGTATTCAATCTTTTAGTATGATCTTTTATAAACTCAATAGTTCTCATATTGTGCAATCTATCGGCCAACTTAACTAAGATCACCCTTAAATCTTCAGTTGCAGCTAAAAGTAATTTTCTATAATTTTCACCTAATTTTAACTTATTAACTTTTAGAGATAATTTATTAATTTTAGTTAAACCTTGAACTAATTGTGAAATTTGATTACCAAAAACATCCTTAATAGAAGAGTTTGTTATTTTGGTATCCTCAACAGTGTCATGCAATAGGCCCGCTGCAATAGATGAAGCATCTAATTTAATTGATGTCAAAATTTTTGCAACTTCAATTGGATGCGTTACAAATGGATCACCAGAATGTCTTATTTGATTAAGATGGGCATTTTTACTAAATTTTATAGCTTTGGATATAACATCCTTATCTACTTTGTTTAAATAACTTATTTGTTCTTCGAGCTCTTTTATCTTTTCAAATATCATTTCTGAAAGTTTAAGCTATTGAAAGTTAATATGTAGTGAAATTTAAAATTAGCTAGACTGATCAGTTTCGATCTCTGTAATAGTTTCAGATTCCATCTCATTATTTTTTTCAGATATATCCTCTGAATGTGACTCAGATATCCCTGCTCCATCTGTATTTTCAGATACTGCAGTTTCTTTGTCTGAATACATTTCATCATTAATGTTATCTTCATTAAATTCAAGGCCAAGTTCTTCTTCATCCATTGGAGAAACAGTCTGGTATTCTTCAACTAAATGTTGCTTGAATTCTTCAGCTGAAATAGTCCCATCTGCAATTTCTCTTAGTGCTATTACTGTGTTTTTATCATTATCTCTTTCCAGAGTTGGCTCCTCACCAGAATGAAGTTTTCTTGCCCTATTTGAAGCTACTAATACAAGTTCAAATCTGCTATCAAACTTATCAATACAATCTTCTACAGTAATCCTTGCCATTTGGGGCTTATAGATAGCTAATTATTAAAAAGCAATAAAAATTAATTGTTTTTGAGCAATCTTTCTTTGCTTTTGTTCCAATCTTTTAATTTTTGACTTTGTCTTTTGTCATATTTTTTCTTTCCTCGACCTAAACCTATATTTATTTTTACAAGACCTTTATCATTAAAGAACATGCTAATTGGTACTATTGTAAAACCCTCTTTTTTTATAGACCCTATTAACTTATCTAGGTCTTTTTTTGAAACTAGCAACTTTCTTTTTCTTATAGGATTAAAATCTTTATCACTAGATGATTCATATTTTTTTATAAAGCAATTACAAAGCCATAATTCTCCACTTTTTTCTTCTACATATGCTTCCTTTAATGAAGAAGAATTATTCCTTAGTGACTTAACCTCTGAACCGCTTAAAACCAAACCAGAACTAATCTTTAATGTAATATCATAGTCAAAATTTGCCCTTTTATTATTGGCAACAATTTTCATTTAAATTAAATATAATTCTTTAAGACAATCAGATACAATTTTTTTTGTATTATCATTAATTTCCACAAGAGGTAGTCTTGTTTCACTACTGCAAAGACCTAATAAAGATGCTGCAAATTTAACAGGGCCTGGACTAGATTCTAAGAATAGTGAGTCGTGAAGTTTTGCTAACTGTAAATTCAAATTTTGCGCCTCTTGTATATCTTTTTTTCTCCAAGCTAATTGCATATCTGCGCATAATTTAGGAGCTATATTTGCTGTTACAGATATGCATCCATGACCTCCTTGAGCAAGAAAGGCTAAAGCTGTTCCATCTTCTCCAGATAAATAACAAAATTCTTCTCTCATATTAGCTGCTGTAAGAAGAGGTCTGAATAAATCATTTGTAGCGTCTTTTACACCAATTATATTTTTTATTTTAGACAACTTAATCATTGTTTTGATCGACATATCTACTACCGATCTCCCAGGAATATTATATATTATTATTGGAATTTTTACTGAGTCAGCAATTGTTTTAAAATGAGCATAAAGTCCTTGCTGAGTGGGTTTATTATAATATGGTGTAACCACTAAAGCAGCATTAGCTCCAACACTTTCTGCGTGTTTAGTATAATCAATAGCCTCTTTTGTATTATTTGATCCAGTACCAGCTATTATTGGTACTCTGCGGTCATTAATTTTTATAGTTTCTTCTATTATTTTTTTATGTTCTTCATGAGATAAAGTTGGAGACTCACCTGTAGTTCCACAAGGAACTAATCCATTTGAACCATTGTCAATAAGGTGGTTAACTATTTTTTCAAAAGAATTGTAATCAACATCATTATTTTTAAAAGGAGTTATTACTGCTGGTATACTTCCAAAAAACATTTCAATCTATGGCGGAGAGAGAGGGATTCGAACCCTCGGAAGGAGTTACCTCCTTCGCAGGTTTAGCAAACCTGTGGTTTAAGCCACTCACCCATCTCTCCTTATTAGGTTTCATTAGACCTTATTACTTAAATGTAGAGGGAAACTCAACTATATTCATTAATATTTAAATTATGTTAAGGAAATAAATACTGTTTTAATTTAAAAGAGATAAAATATGGAAAATTTAATAAGGGGTTTTTGGAAAGGTGAAATTTCATTATGGAAATCCTATTGGTTGATAGGTGAGCTTTTAAATGCCTTATTTATCTTACTTATTTTTAATCTTGAAATATACATTTTTGGTAATAAGCAATTATCTAGCTTCTTACCATTTCTAGATTTTAGCAATACCAGCGTTTTATCAAAATTTTTAATAATAACATGGACAGTTTTTTTGACTGTTGGAATTTGGAGATCAGCTGAAAACTATAAAGGAAATATGATTTGGATAGTTGCCACTTTTTTATTTTTATCCTATAGAGTTTTTACGCTTAGATTAATTTTTTTTGGATAGTTTAATTTTTAAAATATCATTTAGAATTTTAGGATTAGCCTTCCCTTTACTTTTTTTCATGGATTGGCCTACAAAAAAACCTAAAAGTTTATCTTTGCCAGACAAATATTGCTCTACCATTTTTTTATTTTCCTGAAGTACTTCATCAACAATATTTTCAATTTCATTTGTATTAGTTAACTGGCGTAATCCTTTTTTTTCAATTATAATTTCAGGGCCTGCTTTTGACTCAAACATTTCAATCAAAACATCTTTAGCAATTTTACCTGAAATAATGTCTTCTTTGATTAGCTTAACCATTCTACCTAGATGTTCAGGACTAATTGGAGAATGAGCAATTTCAATATTATTTTCTTTTAAAAGAGAAAATAGTTCTGAGGTAATCCAGTTTACAACTATTTTTGCAGAGTCCTTTAGCAAATTATCTGAATTAATTACTCTATCAAAAAAATCTGATACAGATTTATCTGCAGTTAAAACTGATGCATCGTAGTTAGATAAATTATATTCTTCTACATATTTTCTTTTTCTTTCATCAGGTAATTCAGGAATTGACTTAACTAATTTATCAATAACTTTTTGATCAATTTCTAAAGGAAGCAAATCAGGATCTGGGAAATAACGATAATCGTGAGCTTCTTCCTTGCTTCGCATTGGTCTTGTTTTACCTGAATTCGTATTAAACAAAAGTGTATTTTGTTCAATGATACCTCCCTCCTCTAGAATCTCAATTTGCCTTTTAGCTTCATAATTTATCGCTTGCTTAATAAATTTTATTGAATTTAAATTTTTTATTTCACATCTAGTCCCATATTCCTCGCCTGGTCTTCGTACAGAAATATTTACATCAGCACGAAGTGAACCTTCTTGCATATTTCCATCACATGTATCAAGATACATTAATATTGATCTGATTTTAGAAATATATAAACCAGCTTCTTCGGCACTTCTAATATCTGGTTCGCTAACAATTTCCATTAAAGCAACACCAGATCTATTTAAATCAACATAAGTTTTAGTTGGATTTTGATCGTGAAGACTTTTGCCAGCATCTTGCTCTAAATGCAACCTTACAATTCTTATATCTTTTGATGACCCATCTTTAAAATCAATACTGACCTTGCCCTCACCCACTATAGGAAATTTATATTGGCTAATTTGATAACCTTGAGGTAGATCTGCATAAAAATAATTTTTTCTATCAAATACCGAATAATTATTAATTTCAGCATTGAGACCAATTCCTGTTTTAATTGCTTGTTCTACGCAGTAACTATTAATAACAGGAAGCATGCCGGGCATAGCTGCATCAACAAGGGAGACTTGACTGTTTGGCTTGGAGCCAAATGCTGTAGATGAATTACTGAATAATTTTGAATTTGATTTAACTTGTGCATGAATTTCAAGACCAATTACAATCTCCCACTCATATTTATTTCCCTTTAAAAGATTACTCATAATCCTTTTCTAGTGCAAATGCTGCATTAAATACCTCTTGTTCATTGAAATGCTTTCCTAAAAGTTGCATACCTAAAGGTAATCCATTTTTATCCTTGCCATAGGGAATTGAAATACCTGGAATACCAGCCAATGAAGCTGGTACAGTAAAAACATCATTAAGATACATCTTTATAGGATCATCTTGTTTCTCATTTAAAGGAAATGCAGCACTTGGAGCAGTTGGAGTTAAAATCAAATCACACTCTTTAAAAGTTTCAACAAAATCGTTTGCAATAAGTTTTCTTACTTTTTGTGCTTTTAGATAGTATGCATCATAATAACCCGCAGAGAGAACATAAGTGCCAATTAATATTCTTCTCTTCACCTCTTTGCCAAAACCTTCACTTCTAGTCATTTCGTACATCTCATCTAAACTTTTTGCTTCATCTGCTCTAAAACCATATTTGACACCATCATATCTTGCTAAGTTAGAAGAGGCTTCAGCTGGAGCAATGATATAATAAGTAGGCAAAGCGTATTTTGTATGTGGTAAAGAAATATGCTTAATTCTAGCTCCTTTCTTTTCTAGAGATTTAATAGCATCCTCCCAAACAGCATTAATTTCATCAGAGATTCCATCAACAGTATATTCTTTTGGAATACCAATTGTTTTGCCAGTCAAATCAGAGTTAAATTTTTTTGAATAATTCGGAATTGCAACATTAGAACTTGTGCTATCTCTTTCATCATGTCCTGCTATTTCTTCAAGCAATATTGAAGCATCTGTTACATTTTTTGAAAAAATTCCAGCTTGATCTAAACTTGATGCAAAAGCAGCGATACCCCACCTAGAGCATAGACCATATGTTGGCTTTATACCAACTACTCCACAAAAACTAGCTGGCTGTCTTATGGAACCGCCTGTATCAGTACCAGTTGAGCCTAAACATAAATCAGCTGCAACAGCTGCAGCAGACCCTCCTGAAGAACCACCTGGAGCTAAAGGGTTATCTTTATTAGATAATGGATTGATGGTATTTCCAAAATAACTAGTATTAGTGGCAGATCCCATAGCGAACTCATCTAAATTCGTTTTGCCAACAAAAAGAGAGCCTTCATTAATTAATTTTTGAGTAACAAAAGATTCATATGTGGGATTAAAATTTTCTAAAATTTTTGATGCAGCTGTGGTAGGCATATTTTTAGTACAAAAAAGATCTTTTACTGCAATAGGGATACCTTTTAATTTTTTATTATTAGGTAATTTTTCTATTTCTTTTACTTGATCATTAATTTTATCTTCGTCAAAATAAATAAAGATGTTTAAATCTTTTTTTTCTTTAATTTTTTTTATATATGTTTGAGCTATTTCTTTTACTGAAATTTTATTTTCATCTAATAATGATTTAAGTTGATTGATTGATTTAATTTCCATCACTCTACAACTTTTGGAACTGCAAAATAACCCTCTAATTTATCTGGACTATTTTTTAAAACTTCATCTGAAGAATTAATATCTTTGGCTTCATCTTTTCTTTGAGGTAGAGTTGATGATGAAATATTCGCTAAAGGTTCAACAGACTCGGTATTTACCTCATTTAGTTGCTCTACCCAATCAAGAATAGAATTCATATCTTTCAGCAAATCATTAGCTTCTTCCTCAGAAAGGCTTATTCTTGCTAGTTTGGCAATTTTATTTATTGTATTTGTATCTAACTTCAATTTATATGTCTCCAGTGATTGAAAAAACCAATAATTTAATTGAGCGTCTTCATACATCACAAATTCTCGTAGGTCTAGACGTAGGTTTTAAAACTATTGGAATTGCTGTATCTGATAGATCTTACACAATTGCTACACCTTTAAATACTGTATTAAGAAAGGGTACAAAAAAAGATTTAATAAAACTAAAGGAATATTTAATAGAATATGAAATTGGTGGTTTTATTACAGGACTGCCTATTAGTTTAGATGGCTCAGAAAACGAACAAACAAACAAAATACGTAGTTTTAGTGGTGAATTGCAATCATATTTTTCACTACCTGTTGAATTTTGGGATGAGAGATACTCATCCGATGTTATATTTAAAGAAATGAGAAATTCAGATGTTAGTACAACAAAAATAAAAAAGAAACTAGATCAACAATCAGCAGCCTATATTTTGCAAGGATATTTGGATAGATATAGAAATAATATCTAAAATAGTTTACACATACTAACACATTTTTTACACATATGAATTCGAAAATTTTTAAATCTGGACATATAAAATTATACAAAAGAGAAAATTCAAAATTCTGGCAAATGAAAATTAAATTGCCTAAACAAAAAGCAATAAGATCATCTTCAGGTACAACTATTTTAAAAGAGGCAGAAAAAATTGCATTGAATAACTATTCACTACTAAATAAGGAAAATAAAATAAAGATTAAAAAAACTTTAAAAAATATATTTAAAAAAATGCACTTAGTTGAAACAGCTGATTTAAATAAAAAAGAAATTGAATTCATATTAAATGAAGCCCAAAAATTTATTTCTTTTAATAAAATGAAAATTAAAAAAAATAATTTGCTCGAAGGTAGAACTATTTTTAATTTGTTTTTTGAGGACTCAACAAGAACAAGAACAAGTTTTGAGGTTGCTGCTAAAAGATTAGGCGCTGATCTAATAAACGTTGCTGTCAAAGATAGCTCAATTAATAAAGGTGAGACTTTACTTGATACGATGACCACTATTAATTCTATGAATCCAGATGTTTTAATAATAAGACACCCAGATGAGGGTATAAGTAAAAAAATTTCAATGAGCGTTGATGCATGTGTCATAAATGCTGGGGATGGAAGTCATGAACATCCTACTCAGGCTTTATTGGATGCTTTAACAATAAAAAATAGATTCAAAAATTTTAATAAATTACAAATTGCCATATGTGGCGACATTCTTCATAGTCGTGTAGCAAGATCAAATATTATAATTTTATCAAAATTAGGAGCAAAGATAAATGTTATTGGACCAAAGGAGTGGTTGCCTAAAAATATAAGAAAACTTCCAGTAACTGTTTTCACCGATATGGACAAAGGTCTTAAAAATTGTGATATTGTAATGATGCTTAGAATTCAAAAAGAACGAATTGTAGGGAAAATTATGCCAAATCAAAAGACTTATTTTAATAAATACGGATTAGATTACAATAAGCTTAAATATGCTAAAAAAAAGGCTTTTGTAATGCACCCTGGTCCAATGAATAGAGGTTTTGAAATTGACTCAAAACTTGCTGATGATGTAACAAGAAGTTTGATACAAGAACAAGTTGCAATGGGAGTTGCTATTCGTATGGCGTGTTTAGATATTTTAATTAAAAATAGAGATAATGTCATTAAATCTTAATCTTTTTTTTATAATTATATTTTACTTAGTGGGATCTATTCCTTTTGCATTATTAATTCCAAAAGTTTTTGGTCATGGTGACATAAGAAACATTGGCTCTGGCAATGTTGGAGCAACAAACGTCCTTCGTACTGGAAATAAATTTTTAGCTTTTTTAGTTCTTTGTTTAGATATTTTAAAAGGCTTTCTTCCATTTATTTTATTAAATTTTTATTCAGAAAATATCGGACTTTTCCAAACTATTTTTCTATGTCACTTTTCTATCTTGGGGCATATATTTCCTATTTGGTTAAAATTTAAAGGTGGCAAAGGTGTAGCTACTTATATTGGTTTTTTATTTGGTATTAATTTAATTTTAGGATTGTTTTTTCTTATTACTTGGCTGGCTATTACTTTAGTGTTTAAATATTCCTCTCTTAGTTCTTTAATTGCTTCTACTATTGCACCTATTTATTTTATTATAAATACCAATAATTATATTGCTATTTTCTTAATATATTTGTTTTCTGTTATAGTTGTTAAACACCGTGAAAATATCAAAAGACTGTTAAATAGATCTGAAAATAAAATAAAATTATCTAAGTAGAAATCTGTATTTTTTAAAAAATTCTTGACGAAGTAAGTTTTAACTGAAATTTGGACTAAAATTTTTATGAATGTACTAATTGTTGAATCACCCTCTAAGGCAAAATCTATTAACAAATACTTAGGTTCTGACTTTAAAGTCCTAGCTAGCGTTGGCCATGTAAGAGACCTATCAGCTAAAAATGATGCTATAGACACAGAAAATGACTTCAAAATGAAGTGGGAGACAAGTGATAGAGGAAAAAAAGTTATAAAAGAAATAACTGAAGCTGCTAAAAAATCTGAAAATCTCTACTTAGCTACCGACCCTGACCGAGAGGGAGAAGCTATAGCATGGCATGTTGAAAAACTTTTGAGAGATAATGCCTCTCTATCAAAACTAAATATTCACCGAGTAACATTCAATGAAATTACAAAAAATGCTGTTCTCGATAGTTTAAAATCACCTAGAGAAATCGATGAAAATTTAGTTAATGCTTATTTGGCTAGACGTGCTTTAGATTTTTTAGTAGGCTTTACACTATCTCCTGTTCTGTGGCGAAAGTTACCTGGATCAAAATCTGCTGGAAGAGTTCAATCAGTTGCTCTTAGAATTATTAGTGAGCGAGAGTTAGAAATAGAAAAATTTAATCCTGAGGAATACTGGTCCATTCAAAGTAATTTTAAAAACAATGAGGATAAACTTATAAATTCACGTCTTACTATATACGAAGGAAAAAAAGTTGATAAACTAGATATTAAAAATGAAAAACAAGCTACTGATATTTATGATCAGATACAAAATTCAAAATTTAAAGTTGGCAATATCACAAAAAAAGAAGCCAAAAGAAATCCCTACCCTGCTTTTACCACTTCCACCATGCAAATCGAGTCTAGCCGAAAATTAGGCTTAAGCGCAAATCAAACTATGCGCACAGCACAAAAACTATATGAGGGTACTGAAATAAACGGTGAAACAACAGGTTTAATTACTTATATGAGAACAGACAGTGTAGTGATGTCTAATGAAGCGATTAATCAGGTACGCAATTTTGTAAGTCAGAATTATGGGAATGAATATCTTCCTGAAAGTCCAAGAGTTTATAAATCTAAAGCTAAAAACGCTCAAGAAGCTCATGAATGTATAAGACCAACTGATATTAACTTAACTCCAAAAGATATTAAGCAATACATTACTGGTGAAGAATTTAAATTATATGAAATTATTTGGCAAAGGGCAGTATCTTCACAGATGGCTAGTGCCGTATTAGATCAAATGGCAGTTGATATTGTTGATGAAGATAAAAAAATAACACTTAGGGCAAATGGCTCAACTATAAAATTTCCTGGAATGTATAAAGTTTATCAAGAAGCAAAAGATGATGACAAGGATGAAGAAAAAGAAACGATACTACCAATGATGAATGAAGGTGAAACATTAGATTTAAAGGAGGTAATCAAAAATCAACATTTTACAATGCCCCCTCCTCGCTACACAGAAGCAAGTTTAGTTAAAAAACTAGAAGAGCTTGGTATTGGCAGACCTTCCACTTATGCTTCCATTATAAAAGTCTTACAAGATAGAGATTATGTAATTTTAGATAAGAAACGTTTTAATCCTCATGATAGAGGTCGTATTGTATCTATATTCCTTGAAAAATATTTTAATCAATATGTTGAATATGATTTTACTGCTGATCTTGAAAATCAATTAGATGAAATTTCTGATGGTAAATTAGATTGGAAAGAAGTTTTACGAAAATTTTGGGAAACTTTTAAACAATTATGTGATGATACTGTTGGAAAATCAAATAGAGAAGTAATTGATGTACTTGATGATGCTTTAGGAGCGCATTTTTTTCCACCAGAGGGAAAGGATGAAAGTAGAAAATGTCCTACATGCGATAATGGCAGACTTGGAATAAAAGTAGGAAAATTTGGAGGATTTATTGGCTGTTCAAATTACCCAGATTGTAAATATACAGTTCAATTTAATCAATTAAATGACAAAGATGGCACTACTTTAAGTGGTCCAAAAGAAATTGGTATTTATCCAGAAACAAATGAGATGATTACACTTCGAAAAGGTCCTTATGGTTTCTATATGCAAGTAGGTGAAGGTACTCCAGAAAAGAAACCAAAAAGAGTTTCGATACCCAAAAATTTTGAACCTGAAGAAATTGGTCTTAATACTGCAATACAGTTGTTAGGCTTGCCAAGAAAATTAGGATTTCATCCTGAAACAAATAAAACAGTCAGTGCAGGAATTGGTATGTACGGACCATACATTCTTCATGATAAAAAATATAAAGCTCTAGAAAAAACAGATAATATATTGGATATTGAATTAGAAAGAGCAATCGAACTAATTGCCAAACCTACTCAAAGAGGTAATGCAACACTCAAAACCTTTGGCGAACATCCAAGTGAAAAAAAGAATATTACAGCTCATGATGGAAAGTTTGGACCGTATGTAAAATGTGGTAAAATCAATGCTTCACTGCTTGGAGATCAAACAATTGATAGTTTAACTCATGAAGACGCTATAAAACTTATCGATGATAGAAAACAAAAAATAGGTTTAAAGAAAAAGAAAAAATAAAATAGATTTGATTTAAACCGAAATAGCCTTAAATATAAGATATGCCTAAAAATATATCTCTTAATGACGTCAAAAAATATAGAAACAAATTTCTAAGAAATAATAAAAATACTGCATCCAGAAATGCATTAATAAAAAATGATTTAAACACAGTTGCTCTTAACTGGGAAAATTTTAGTAAAATTAATCATCATTTTTCAAATCTAATTGAAAAAGAATTACCCGCAACAAATCAAATGGCCTCAGGTCGATGCTGGGGATTTGCAGGATTAAACTTAATGCGATTGGAAGTTGTAAAAAAACTTAATCTAAATAACTTCGAGTTCTCTCAAAACTATTTTATGTTTTGGGATAAATTAGAAAAGGCAAATTATTTTTTAGAAAATATAATTAAAACAAGAGATCATTCAAATGACAGTAGATTAATCATGCATCTTGTTAAAGCTCCAGTTCAAGATGGTGGTCAGTGGGATATGTTCGTTAATCTCATTGAAAAATATGGAGTAGTTCCAAAAGATGTAATGCCAGAAACAAATCACAGCAGTAAATCCATGGCAATGAATTACATCTTAACACATAAATTAAGAGAATTTGCTTCTGTCTTAAGAAAAAAATCTGCTAAACAATCAGCATCTTTGAAGAAAGATATGATGGAAACCATTTATAACTTATTGTCAATGTTTCTTGGTCAACCCCCAGAAGTTGTGAACTGGTCTACTAGAGATAAAGATAACAAATACATTTCCATTGCGGATACATCACCTAAAGAATTTGTAAAAAAATATGCTGATATCAACATTAAGGATAAAGTTTGTCTAATACATGCTCCAATGAGCAATAAAAAGTTCAATACTACATATACTGTTGAATACTTAGGCAATGTTATTGAAGGACAAGAAATAAAATATCTTAATGTTGAGATAACTGAACTAAAAAAATCTGCAATGCAATCAATTAAAAATAATGAAGCAGTTTGGTTTGGATGCGATGTAGGAAAGAAATTTAGTAGAGACATGGGGGTGCTTGACATGGGTATTTTTGACTATGAAAATGTTTTTCAAACATCATTTAAAATGAACAAACAAACTCGACTAGAATACGGTGACAGTGAAATGACCCATGCTATGTTGTTAACTGGTGTTGATGTTAAAAATAGAAAACCAACTAAATGGAAAATTGAAAATAGCTGGGGAACAAAGAGTGGAAATAAAGGTTATATGATGATGACCGATGAATGGTTTGATGAGTATACCTATGAGGTAGTTGTCGATAAAAAATACCTCAGTAAAAAATTATTAAAATATCTTGATATGGAACCTGTGAGTTTAGAACCGTGGGATCCCATGGGAGCATTAGCAAAGTAATTTGAACAAAGAAAATGCTAGTAAACTATGGAAGTTAATACAACTAACTGGAGATGAATTGTTAGGTAAACTACCTGATCATCCAAATCATCCAAAAGGTCGTAATCCATATGCTCACGTAGCTTTAGAAGTAAAGACTCATTTTAAAATGACTTACAAAGATATACCAGATGAAAAATTTGACGAAGTGATTAAGTATTTAGAATTTTTGAAACAAAATCCTAATTAAAATTAATCAAATTCTTTATATTGAATAGATAATGAATTAACGCAATACCTTTGCCCTGTTGGCTCAGGACCGTCATCAAAGACATGTCCTAAATGAGCATCACAAGTCGCACACATTATTTCAGTTCTAAACATTCCGTGAGAAGTATCTTGTTCAGTTTTAATTGCATCATTTGATATGCCTTTAAAAAAACTAGGCCACCCACATCCTGATTCGTATTTTGAGGTTCTCTCAAATAATTCTGCCCCACAACATCTGCATTTAAATACTCCATCCTTCGAAATATCAAATGCTTTTCCAGAAAAAGCCGGCTCAGTCCCTTTTTGTCTGGTGATGTAGTATTCTTCTTCTGAGAGTATTTCTCTCCACTCTTGATCAGACTTCACAACTTTAGTCATATTTTTTGCCTTTTAATATTAGATAACACTATTCCTATAATAATAAAGACGGTTCCAATTAAATGAAAGAAAGAAAATTTTTCTCCTAGAAACATAATTGCCCATATCGAACTAAAAACAGGAATAAGATGTAAAAATAGGCTAGCTTTATTGGCTCCTAAAATAGAAACACCCTTATTCCAAGCAAAAAAAGATGTAATGCTTGCAAAGATAGCAACGTAGCTAATCATCAAAATTTCATTAGAGTCTTTAGGAAAATAGGAGTTGTGTTGAGCTTCCAAAAGATAAAATGGAAAAATAAATATCAATCCAATAAAAATCATCACTTCTAGAGTGGCAAGTTGTGAGAGAGTGCTATCAATTTTTTTTAATAAAACAGAGTATAAGCCCCATGCAAAAACTGCACCTAACATCCATAAATCTCCTTTCGTGAAATTTAAACTCAAGAGATTATTAATATTTGCTTTTGAAATAATGAGAAGTACTCCAATGATTGATAAAATAATGCCAAAAAATTGCATGAAATAAGTTGGAGTTTTATATATGACCCATGAAAAAAAAATTATTAACAAAGGCGTTATAGATGCCATAATAGATGAATTAATCACCATTGATGTTTCTAAAGATAAATAGGTAAAAGAATTAAATATAGTAACGCCGAGTATCGATGTTATTATTAAAAAAAACAAATTTTTTTTATATTTCTCAAAGTCCTCAAAAATTTTACGATAAGTAAAAGGAAGTAATAAAAGAAAAGCAAGAGACCACCTTAAAAAACTCAATTTAAAAGGTGTTAAATTATAGAGAGAAGCCACTTTTCCAGTAAAAAAATTGCCTGACCAAAAAAGTGAAGAAGCAACTAATAATATAAAAGCAAAATAAATACTTTTTGAATTAATCATCAACTAATGTCATTAATGATGACGTATCATATCTAGACCCACCATTTTTTTGAACTTCTTCATAAAATCTATCAACAATTTTAGTTACTGGGAGAGAGGCGCCATTTTTTCTTGCTTCATTAAAACAAATTGATAAATCTTTTCGCATCCAATCAACCGCAAAGCCAAATTCATATTCTCCTTTGAGCATAGTTTTGTATCTATTTTCCATTTGCCAAGATTGTGCCGCACCTTTGGAAATTACTTGTAATACTTTTTCCATATCTAAGTTTGCTTTTTTACCAAATGCCATAGCCTCTGATAAACCTTGCACCAAACCTGCAATACAAATTTGGTTAATCATTTTAGCTAATTGACCTGATCCAGTTGGGCCTATTAATTCAATAGTTTTGCCATATGAATTCATCACTGGTTTTGCAATTTGAAAATTTTGCTCATCCCCACCAACCATTATTGATAAAATACCATTCTCTGCCCCTGCTTGACCACCAGAAACCGGCGCGTCAAGAAAATGAAAATTTTTATCTTTTGCTTTTTGATAATATTTTCTGGCAATATCTGCTGAAGCAGTTGTATGGTCTACTATTATAGTATTTTCTTTTATATTGTTTATAATACCATTATCACCCTCCATAACAGATACTAAATCTTCATCTCTACCTACACAAATAAATACTATTTGAGCATCAGATGCTGCTTCACCTGGAGTTGATTTTGACACTCCTGAAAATTCATCGACCCATTTATCTGCTACTGAACTAGTTCTGTTATAAACAATGGTGTTATAGTTATTTTTTTTAAGATGACCTGCCATGTTATAACCCATGACCCCAAGACCAATAAAAGTAACATTTTTAATTTCCATATAATTATTCTCCAATTAGATTTAATATTGCATAATTTAATTTTTTTGAACTACTCACAACAAGGTTTTTAGAATTTTCATAAAATTTATATTCTAATTTATCAAAATGACAATCATGACCTCCTGCTTGTCTTACAATAAATACCCCTGGTATATGATCCCAAGGATGTAAAC
Organism: uncultured Alphaproteobacteria bacterium; assembly: GCA_902591485.1. Classification (GTDB taxonomy): domain Bacteria; phylum Pseudomonadota; class Alphaproteobacteria; order HIMB59; genus CACPNW01. The sequence goes on along the minus strand of CACJAV010000010.1, from coordinate 26,080 downwards.
GCGATAATAAAGTAAAATCTCTTTTTTCAAGCACAATATCAAAATATTCACATCCAATTGATCCATATGAATTAATGTTTTTAAATTTATTTTTTATAGCAATTAGCTTTTCTTTTTGATTTTCATCCCAGTACTTTGTACTTATAGAGCCTATAGAATTTTCAATTTTTGTATTTGCACTTAATTTGATTTTTTTATCATTAATAAAAGTTCCAGTTTTATCAGCAAACATAAATTCTTCACCAATAGGTTTATAAATAAATGACTGGATTATTTGTTTGTTTTTAGTCAATGATACCATTACTGCAAATCTCTCTTTCGATTTAGCAAAATTGCTAGTTCCATCTATAGGATCGACAGTCCAGCAGTAATTATCTGATTGATAATAATTTAATATTGAGGGATCTTTGGAATAAGTTTCTTCTCCAACAAACTTTGAATTTTTGATCAATTTTGAAAAATGAGAATAAAGCTCTTTTTCAACCTTGATATCAATTTCTGTTACAATGTCTTTATTATTTTTGTATGAAATTTGATTATTAGATAAATTTCCAAAGCTAGGTAGTATAATTTTATTACTTACATTAAATAAAATTTCTCTTATATCATCTACATTAACCACTTAATTTAAATAATAGCTTTGTATAAATTTAAAGCAAGAGACTTAGTTATTGTTCCAATTTTTCCTTTATTTATTTTAATTTTGTCTACCTGTGTTATTGGTGTTACTAGGCTACCTGAGCTCGTAATAAATACCTCTTCAGCTTTCAAAAGCTCATTGATAGAAAATTCTCTCTCAATTAGTTTTAGATTTAAAGATTTAATCATGTTTTTTAAAACTGTCCTCGTAACACCTTTTAAAATTTCTTTGTTTGCTGGGTGTGTAATAATTTTTTTATCTTTTACTATCCAAACATTTGAATGAGCCGCCTCAGTAACCTTTTTTTTCTTGAATAGAATTGTTTCGTAAGCTCCCTGGTTACTAGCTTCAGTAGCAGCCAAAATATTAGCTAATAATGAGGTTGTTTTTATATCTGGCCTCCCCCATCTAATATCTGGATAAGTAATAGCCTTATACCCTTTGTAATTTTTATTAGGTAAATTAAATTTTTTCTTTGCAGTATAAATAATTATATTTGGCTTAAGATTTTTTTTATAAGCATGCTCACGAGACTGTATTCCTCTAGTAATTTGCAAATAAATTATTCCATTTTTTAATTTATTCTTATTAACCAAATTAATAAAAATTTTAGTTAAAGAAGTTTGGTTAACTTTATAATTAAAATTCAACTCTTTTATTGAATATTTTAATCTATTAATATGAAAATCTAAATCTATAAGTTTACTATTTAAAACTTTTATAACTTCATAAACACTGTCAGAAAATTGGAAACCTCTATCCTCAATATGAATTTTTGCATCTTTAAACTTTACATATTTATTATTAATATAAACATATGTTGTCATTGATTAGTAGGTAGAGAGTAATTTTTCTAGTTTATTGATATATTGTGTCTCTACAAAAAATACAACATCATCATTTTCTTTAAAATTTGTATTACTATTAGGGATAATAATTTTTCCATCCCTCAATATTGATCCTATCCTAACACTTTTTGGTAAATTTAATTCTTTTAAATTTTTGTTACAAAGTGGTGACTGTTTTTTAATCATTGCCTCTATGACCTCACCAAACCCATCACCTAATGAATAATCATTCATAATACCGCCACCTCTGACTTTTTCTAATATTTTTGAAATAGTAATAAGTTTAGGATCTATGGTTATGTCTATGCCAATATTTGATAATAGAGATGTGTAAGAACTATTATTTATAAGAGCCATGCATTGCTTTGTGCCTGCTCTTTTTGCGAGTAATGAAGCTAAAACATTTACTTCATCATCTTCTGTAACAGCAAGACAATATCCAGCTTCAGCAATATTTACTTCATCTAATATTTGATTGTCTAAACCATCACCATTAGTAATAGTGACATTATTTAATTGTGATGCTAAAAACTGTGATCTTTCTTTATCAAGCTCAATTAATTCAGTTGAAATACCATTATCATCATTTTCAATTAATTCAGCGAGAGAAAAACCTATATTTCCTCCTCCAATAATTACAATTTTTTGAGCTTGCAATTCTTTGTGTCCAAATTCTTTTAAAACATCTTTTAAATTTTGCGTCTCAACAACCATATAAATTAAATCATTTTTTTCTATTTTAGTTGAAGAATTAACAATAAATTTTTTATCACCTCTGAAAATAAATAATATATTTGCTAAATAGTTTGGAAATTTAGCAGATAATTCTCTTACGGTTAATCCTATATGCATACAGTTATTATCACACTTGAATCCAATTAATTTCAATTGTTTTTCTGATAACTCGACCATATCAATTGTACCAGGTGATATTATTCTTCTATGTAAAGCGCTAGCTACTTCTTGTTCTGGAGAAATAATTGCGTCAATTGGAAGATCATTCTTAGTATATAGTTTTTGCCATTCTCCTTTGAGGTAATCTTGTTGCCTAATTCTAGCAATTTTTTTAGGTATTTTAAATAAAGAATGTCCAATTTGGCATGCTATCATATTTGTTTCATCACTTTTAGTAACGGCAATTAATATTTCGCAATCTTTTGCACCAGCGTTCATTAATGTAGATGGCAAACTTGGAATGCCACTTACAACTTTAACATCTAAGTTTTCAGAAATTTTATTAAGTTTTGCTGAGGATTCATCTACAACAGTTACTTCAAAATTTTCTTTTGAAAGTTTATCTGCTATACTGTAACCAACATCGCCTGATCCACAAATAATTGTTTTCATTTAGTTATTTAACTGAAATATTTAAAGATTTAAGTTTTCTATAAAGGGCAGTTCTTTCCATACCAGTAAATTCTGATACTTTTAATATATTACCACTAAATCTTCTAATTTGCGATACTAAATACTCTTTTTCAAACTCCATTCTAGCCTCTTTTAAAGAAAGATCATAATTATTTGCATTACTTTGATCTTTGTTAAAATCTCCCATTTCAAGTGCCAAATTATCAACATCAAGTATTAAATCATCCGCTGCAGTTTGATTTAGTATAACAGTTTTTTCAACATAATTAACTAATTGCGCAACATTGCCAGGCCAATCAAACATCTCCAATTTAGTTATTGCTGATTTTGAAAAACTTAAATTTATATTCCTAGAATTAAATTTTGAAATATAATAATTTAAAATTGGTAGAATATCAGGAATACGTTCTGATAAACTGGGGCAAATTAAATGATCAACTTTGAGACGTTCATATAATCGAGATAAAAAATTCCCATTTTCAATTTCTTCATCTAATTTTTTTTCAGAAATTGTTATTATTTTATGATCCAAAACAATATTAGCAGATTTAAAAAATTCTGAATTTTCAATAAAAAATAAAAATTGTTTTTGAAACTTAAGTGGTATTAAATCAATATTCGAAAGAATTAAAGTATTCATATTAGATCTAATAAAAAGATTATCATTTAAATTTTTAATATCCTCAGAAAAAAGAACCTCTAAATTGCTTTCATTCAATGTTGCAAAATCAATATATATTGGAATTTTATTATTATATTTTGAACTCTTATGAATTTGATTTGCTATTAATTTTTTTCCAACACCGAAAGGTCCTTCAATTAAAAGGCGTGAATTTGATTTAGAAAAAATCTCTATTTTACTTTTTGTGTTATTAATAAAATTTGAGCTTCCTATTATATCAATATCTGGAGTAACTAACTCTTTTAAATTTTTATTTTCTCTCGAAAGCTTAGAACTTTCTATAGCTCTTTTAACTAAAATTAGCAATTTATCACTATTAAATGGCTTTTCAATAAAATCATATGCACCATTTTTAATTGAGCTAACAGCTAAATCTACTGTTCCGTGTCCGCTTATAATAATTACAGGAACATTACTATTTATTTTTTTTAATTCTTTTAAAATTTCAATACCATCTAATTTACTATTTGATAGCCACACATCAAGTACTACCAAGTCAGGGTTGTATTTATTAAATTTAGTAAAAGCTTCATTAGAATTTAAGGCTGTATAAGTTAAATATTTTTCATCTTTAAGAATTTCAGATATTAAGAAACAAATATCCTTTTCATCATCAATTATTAAAACTTTAAACATTTAAATTTTCAAATTTGATTGAACTTGTTGTGCCTGCCATTTCTTTATTTTTTTCTATTCTAATTTTTCCATTATGATCTTCAACAATTTTTTTTACAATTGATAAACCAAGCCCTGTTCCTTTGTTTTTTGTTGTAAAATATGGTTCAAAAATTTTATTAATCTTTTCTTGAGAAATTCCAATACCATTGTCAACTATTTCTATTAATATAATATTATTCTTAGTAATTAAATTAATGAAAATTGATGGATTAGGAATTTTTTCAACTGCCTCTACAGCATTTTTAATTAAATTATTAAAACATTGCGATAATTGAAATTTATCAAACTGAAAATAAATATCTTGTTTTTCTTTATTGATATTAAATTTTATATTTTTATGGGAGTTTGAAAATAATAAATAAGATTCATTCAAACATTTGGATAAATTATCAAGTTTTATTTCTGGTTCAGGCATTCTTGCAAACGATGAAAACTCATCAATTAATTTTCCAATATCATCAACTTGTCTTGAAATAGTATTTGTTAAAATTTTAATATCATCATTTTCAAACTCTTTATTAAGATATTTTTTTTCTATTCTCTCAGCAGATAATTTAATTGGCGTTAGTGGATTTTTCACTTCATGTGCAATTTTTCTAGCAATATCTGACCATGCAGCATGTTTTTCTGCTAAAATAAATGAAGTTGTGTCATCTATTGCCACAATGTAACCATTAATTTTATTATCTTTAAATTCTTTAATAATTCTTACATTAAAATTTCTAAGATCATCATTAATAATTATTTCTGTTTGAAAATTTTCTAGTACTTTTTTTGATTTATTAAAATTGTTAAAAATATTTTTCCAATCAGGAAAAATATTTAAAAAATTATCTTTATTTTTTAATTTTTTTGTACCTTTGAAGAGTTTGTTTGTTGTTTGATTAAAAAATAGAACGTCAAATTTGCTATCCAAAGAAACAACTCCAATAGTAAGTAAACTCAGTATAGCTTCAATAAATAGTCTTTTTTCCTCATCTTCGTTGCTTTTAAAAATAAGTTGATTTTGTTTATTTTCTATTTCACCAATCATTTTGTTATATGAGGAAAGCAATACTTTGATTTCTTCAAACTGATCAACTTCAGATACTTTTGCATCAAAATTACCTTTTGATATTTCATTTGCAGACTGAATTAAATTCGATATGGGTTTTGATAATCTTCTAGCTAGATTAAAACCAATTAAGACAGCAATTAAAACAAAACCAATTGAAAACAATACGAATATCATAGAATAAGTAATTTGAATTCCTGCACTTTCATTCTCTTTTGCAGTGTAAATATTATAAGCCTCTTTAGTTGCTGCAATATGATCCCAAATATTTGTATTAAGTTCTCTGTTTACTTGCATAAAAACATCACCCAAGAAATTAATTTTTTTATATGCAGAAATTGAATTTTTGTTTAATTGAAAAATATAAACTCTGTTTTGATCTAATATTTCAAAAATATCCAATGATGGTAAAAGAAAATTTTTATTTTCTTGATCTTTGAAATTTAGATAAACTTCACCATTTTTATTAAACAAATAAATATTTGAGATAGTTCTTAAATTAATAAATTCATTTAATCCCTGATTAATAGAATTAATATTAACTTCATTATTTCTTGAAACTTTTACTATTTCTCTCATTATTAACTGAGTATCAGAAATTATTTCAGCTTGTATTTCATTCTCATAGTCTCTTGCAACTATATTTGAGTTTACTACTGCCTCTTTTACAGGGCCGCCATACCAAGTTCTAAATTCTAAATTAAAAAATAGTGAAGTAATAACAACCAACCCAATAGTAGGGCCAACTGCCATAGCAGTAAATAAATTAACAAATTTTATATATAATTTAGAATCATCTTTTTGATTTCTCCTATGAATAATAATTAGAATCAATTGTCTGATTATTAATGCCAGAAGCAATATTACAAAAAAAATATCAGCTAATAAAAAGTACTGTAATTGAATGGGATTCTTAACCAAATTGTTATTTGGCAACATCAAATAAAAAGTTATTGAAAAACTTATAAGAATTAGAACTAACAATAAATAAAATGAAAATTTGGTTAGATATAATTTATTTAATATTTTGGTAAGACTTATCATTTAGATAGGTTTTAATTATATTTTTTACTATATAATAAACTAATATATAAACACCCTATAAATGAAAAAATCTAAAAATGCACTCGTTATCCTTGCAGGTGGTCAAGGCAAAAGATTTAATAACAAACTACCTAAACAATTTAATGAGATTAATGGTGAAAATCTCATAGATTTTTTTTTAAATCGTATAGATATTAATATTTTTGATACAATAGCAATTGTTACTAAAAAATCTTATCAAAAGAAGACTAAAAATCTCAAAATTAAATATCCTTTTTTAAATTTTTTAAATGTAGAAGCAGGAAAAAATAGACAATTATCATCTTTGAATGCTCTTAAAAAACTTAATACATTTAAACCAGATAATGTTTTGATACATGATGCAGCTAGGCCATTTAGCTCAAATAAATTAGTAACAAAAATCATACGCGCTCTTAATAAAAATCAATCAGCAATACCCTATATTTCAAGTCCTGATAAAAAAATTATATCAAAAAAAGAATTTAACAAACCTATAAAATTGATCCAAACACCACAAGGGTTTAAATTTAATTTAATTTATAATGCTCATCTAAACACTAAAATTGTTAATGCAAAAGATGACTCAGTTTTAATTCCTATCGAAAATTTGAACTTTATCAAAGGTGAAAAATTAAATATTAAAATCACATATCCAGAAGATTTTAATTATTTTAAACTATTTGTAAGACCAGTATACAAATCTGGTATTGGATATGACATTCACCAAATTGATACTAAAACAAAAAAAGGATTAAAACTTTGTGGAGTTAAAATTAATTTTAATAAATTAGTTGGACACTCTGATGCTGATGTCGGATTACATGCTATTTGTGACAGTATTTTTGGAGCATTATCGATGAAAGATATAGGATATTATTTCTCAAATAAAGATCCCAAATGGAAAAATAAAAACTCAGAGTTTTTTTTAAAATTTGCTAGAGATAAACTTAAGGAAAATAGTTTTTATATTTCTAACCTTGATATAAATTTTATTGCTGAAAAGCCTAATATCAGCAAATATAGAAAAGAAATGATATTAAAATTATCATTACTACTTAAGATTCCTAAAAATATAATTTCAATAAAAGCGACTACAAATGAAAAAATAGGTTTTATTGGTGATGGACTAGGTATTGCTGCTGAGTCAATAGTACAAATAACAGATGAAAAACTTTACTAATCTCTTTGTTTCAATATTTTTTATTGGGTATATTAAATTTGTACCTGGCACATGGGGAAGCTTTGTTGCTTTATTTATTATGTATTATTTATGTAATATTTTATCAATGTCTCTACCAGTGCTATTGGTCATTTTTATAATCTTATTTTTCTTGTCAAATTATTTTATTAATGTCTATTCTTCTTTTACTAAATCTCAAGACTCAAGTCATATAGTAATAGATGAATTTCTTGGTGTTTTTTTAATATTTTTATTTTATGACTTAATAAAAATACATAATGATTTTATTACTTGCTCATTGATTTTTATAATTTTTAGAATATTTGATATTTCTAAAATATTTCCAGCCAGTTATATTGATAAAAAAATTAAAAATGGATTTGGTGTAATTCTTGATGATCTTGTAGCTGGACTGTACACAGTATTAACAATGGTAATTATAAATGCCTTCATATAAAAGAATAATAAATAAATTAATTCATAAAAACATTACTATATCAACTGCAGAATCTTGCACTGGAGGATTATTAGCCTCCACCATAACCAAAATTAAAGACTCTTCAAAAATTTTTATAGGGGGGTATGTTACTTATTCAAATAAATTAAAAATTCGAGATCTTAATGTAGGAAAAACAACAATAGAAAAATATGGGGCTGTAAGTAAAGAAACTGGTATGGAAATGGCTAATGGACTCTACTTAAAAAATAAAACTAATATTTGCATATCAACAACTGGTGTAGCTGGGCCCGGAGGTGGCACAAAAGGTAAACCAGTGGGTTTGGTCTATATTGGAATACTAATAAATGGAAAAAAGAAAGTCTTTAAAAAAAAATTTAGCGGTTCTAGAATTAACATACAAAAAAATTGTGTAAGTTTTATTTTTGATTATTTAGATAAATCAATCTAAAAGATTGTCTGCTCTCTTTTTAAATGACTCTATCATTTTATTTTCTACAAGGGGGTAGAAAGTTTCTGCAAGTTTTTGATGAATAAAGTTTTTAAATTCAAAATTTACTTCAAAAATAATTTTTGATTTATTTTTACTTATTTCCTCAAACTCCCAATTAGTTTTTAAATCTTTTAGCGGCCCTTCTATATAGCTAGTTTGAATTTTTAATTCATTTTTATTGAACTTAACATAAGATCCAAATTTTTGAGTTAAAATAAATTTATATTTAACAAACATATCAGCATAAATTTCATTATTATTTTTTTCATTTACGACCATTTTTGTACACCAAGGAATATATTCGGGATAACTCTCAATATCCAAAACAATATTAAAAAGTTTATTGGCTGAATGAAAAACTATTTCTTCTCTTTTTGATTTTTTCATTAAAGATTTTTAGAGTCTCTATTTTTTTGCATTACTCTAAAATCTTCAGATGCGTGATAACTTGATCTAGTTAGTGGTGAAGACGCAACCATTAAAAAACCCTTTGCAGTTGCCATTTGTTTATATTCCTCAAATTCTTTTGGAGTAATAAATTTTTCAAGCTTTGCATGTTTTGGTGTAGGAGGTAAATATTGTCCAATAGTTATAAAATCAACATCTGCAGCCCTTAAATCATCCATAACTTGATAAATTTCGTCTTTTGTTTCTCCTAAACCAACCATTAATCCTGATTTTGTAAAAATTTTTGGATTAAGTTTCTTGATATCAGCCAAAAGTTTTAAACTAACAAAATACCTAGAACCGGGTCTTATGCTGAGATATAATCTTGGTACTGTCTCCAAGTTATGGTTAAATACATCTGGGAGATCATTTGAGAGTATATCTAAAGCCTTAGGTTTTTTATGAAAATCAGGAGTTAAAACTTCTATTGTACAGTTTTTATTCATTTTTCTTATTGAGCTTATAACTTTTGTAAAATGTTCTGCGCCGCCATCTTCTAAATCATCTCTATCAACACTCGTAACAACTACATGTTCTAAACCTAGATCAGATACAGCTTCAGCTATTTTGCTTGGTTCGCTTGTATCAACAAAACCTGGTTTGCCAGTCTTAATATTACAAAAAGCACAAGCTCTAGTACAAATGTCACCAAGTATCATAAAAGTTGCATGTTTTTTTTGCCAGCATTCTGAAATATTTGGGCATGCAGCTTCTTCACAAACAGTAACAATTTTTTTATCTTTTAAAATTTTATCTGTTGATTTAAAGAATTTAGAAGTCGGCGCCTTTACCCTTATCCAAGATGGTTTTTTAGGTATTGGATTTGAAGTTCGAAAAACTTTCTCGGGATGTCTAATTTCTGTCATATTATATTATTTCCATATCATTACTTTTCATCCATATTTGAAATGGATCTTCAATTATATCATTAAAGTCTTTTAGCAATTTACCAGCTACAGCACCATCTAAAACACGATGATCAGCAGATAGTGTTGATTTTAGTGTATGGCCTATCTCGATACTGTCATTTACTACAATTGGTTTTTTGATAATTTTACCTACAGCTAAAATGGACGCTTGTGGGGGACTTATAATTGCAGCAAATTCACTTATGCCAAACATGCCTAAGTTTGAAACTGTTATTGATCCTCCATTATATTGTTCAGGTTTAAGAGAGTTTGTTTTTGCTAATTTTGCTAACTCTTTTATTTCACTTGAAATTTCATTGAGACCCTTAGAGTTTACTTTTTTTACAATAGGCGTAATTAGACCTTCATCAATTGCTACAGCAACAGATACATCAATATCATTTAATTTGTATATTTGATTATCTTGCCAGTAAACATTAGTGTTTGGGTTTTTTTTCATTGCCATTCCCAATGCTTTTACAATCAGGTCATTAAATGAAATTTTAATAGAATTATTTTCATTAATTTTTTTTCTTAATTCAATTAATTTTCTAACATCGGATTCAATCGTCAGATAAAAATGTGGTATTCGTTGTTTTGCTTCTAAAGTTCTTTTAGCAATAACTTTTCGCATTGTACTTGGTTTAATTACTTCATGTTGGATTTTAGTATCTGGGGTAGATGCTTTAGCATTTTCATTAGAGTCAAGATCTCTTTTGATAATTCTGCCACTTGGACCAGAGCCATTTATATTCGCTAAATCAATATTTTGTTCTTTTGAAATTTTTTTTACAAGCGGTGATGCTTTAATTCTATCCTCAGATTTATCATTAGGAGAATTTTGATTAACTGGAATATTTTCATTTAAATTTAAATCTTTTTTATTTTTTTTATTTTCTTCTTTTGGTTTTTCTTTATCAATAATTGAATTTGTAATTGACTCATTTTCATCTCCATCAATAATTGCTATTACGCTATTTACTGGAACTTGAGATCCTGTTTTTTCATCCAAAAGATGTGTGATCTTTCCTTCATCAACTGCCTCTACCTCCATGGTAGCTTTATCTGTTTCAATTTCTGCAATTATATCTCCAGCTTTTACAATATCTCCAACTTTAACTAACCATTTATTAATTACGCCTTCAGTCATGGTTGGCGATAAAGCCGGCATTAAAATTTTAGATGACATAATCTATATATAATTAACTTCTTTAACTGCTTTTACAATATCATCAACTTGAGGAAGGTATAATTTCTCTAGCTCACTTGAGTAAGGCATAGGTACATCTGCGCTATTAACCTTAATAATAGGGGAATCTAAATAATCAAAAGCATTTTGTTGCACAATATTTACTATCTCTGATCCAACACTAGCAAAAGGCCACGACTCTTCTACCGTAACTAACCTATTTGTTTTTTTTACTGAATTCAAAATAGTTTCTGCATCTATAGGCCTTAAACTTTGAAGGTCGATAACTTCTATATCTAAATCAAATTCATTTTTTAAAATTTTTGCTGCTTCCATTGATTTGTGAAGCATTATTGAGTAAGTTACAATAGTTGCATCTTTACCTTCTCTTGCAACATTTGCTTTACCAAATGGAACAGTAAAATTTTTATCAGTTGAAACTTCACCTTTGAGTCCATAAAGAATCTCATTTTCTAAAAATATAACAGGATTGGGATCTCTTATGGCCTCTCTTAACAACCCTTTGGCGTTTAATGGTGTAGATGGTGCCACAACCTTTAAGCCAGGTACATGAGAGTACCATGACGAGAAATCTTGACTATGTTGAGCAGCTACTTGTGCTGCAGCACCATTTGGACCCCTAAAAACTATTGGGCAATTTATTTGCCCACCTGACATATACAGTGTTTTTGCGGCAGAATTAATAATTTGATCAATAGCCTGCATAGAAAAATTAAATGTCATAAATTCAACAATAGGAATCAATCCTTTAAAAGCAGCACCAACAGCCAACCCTGCAAATCCTTGCTCAGAAATAGGAGTGTCTATAACTCTTTTTTTTCCAAATTCCTCTAATAGACCTTGAGTAACTTTATATGCACCCTGATATTCTGCTACTTCCTCCCCTAGTATAAATACTTTCTTATCATTTCTCATTTCTTCAGCAATTGTATCTCTAATTGCTTGTCTCATCGTAATTTGATCTTTACTATTAATTACTTCTTCTTGTTCATTATTTTTTACTGTTATAGTGGATTCTGTTGTTTCTTGCTTTTCTTTTGGGGTAGTAATTTTTTTACTTTTTGCTGTATCACTTTGATTAACTTGCTCACCTGTTATTAGGGCGATTGGTTTATTTACAGGTATATTGTTATCTCCTTCTTTATAAAGTAACTTTTCAACAGTACCTTCATCAACAGCCTCTACTTCCATCGTAGCTTTATCTGTTTCAATTTCTGCAATGACATCACCTGCTTTTACAACTTGACCTTCCTGAACTAACCATTTTGTTAAGTTGCCCTCCGTCATAGTAGGAGATAGTGCTGGCATTAAAATTTCTATACTCATTTAAATGTAAACATCCGTGTATAATTCCTCACTAGAAGGAAATTTACTTTCAAGTGCAAAATCTGCAGCTGCTTTTACTTCTTCAATAATTTCTTTGCTTATTTTTTCAAGTTCACTATCAGTTGCTAATTTCTTTTTTAAGATTTCTAATCTCACAATTTCAATAGGGTCAGAATTTTTATATTCCTCTAATTCATCTTTAGTTCTGTATTTTGCTGGATCAGACATCGAGTGACCTCTGTAACGATATGTTTGAACCTCTAAAATATAAGGCCCCTTCCCTGATCTTACATATTCTCCAGCTTTATCCGCAGCTTTAATTACAGAATACACATTCATGCCATCTACTATTTCACCTTTTATACCAAAAGCTTCTCCTCTTTTGTACAAATCAGATCCTGCTGCTGCCCTATCAACAGATGTACCCATTCCATATTTATTGTTTTCAATTATGTATAGCACAGGCAATTCCCATAAAGCTGCTAAATTAAAAGCTTCGAAGACTTGGCCATTATTCATCGCTCCGTCTCCAATATAAGTTCTGCAAATATTTTTATCACCATTATATTTATGAGTGAATGCAATGCCTGTACCTATAGGAACTTGAGCTCCAACTATACCGTGACCTCCATAAAAATTATTTTCTTTTGAGAACATATGCATTGAACCACCTTTACCAGCAGAATATCCGTCAGCTCTTCCAGTAAGTTCAGCCATTATTTTTTTTGGGTCCAAGCCTCTAGCAATCATATGGCCATGATCTCTATAGGTGGTTACAACAGAGTCATTTTTATGAATAGTCATTAACACTCCAACTACAACTGCCTCTTGCCCTATATAAAGATGGCAAAAACCACCAATATGCCCCATTCCATAAAGTTGAGCTGATCGCTCTTCAAAACGTCTAATTTTCAACATATAAGAGAATATTTTTAAATGATCAGATTTAGATAATTTTTTCATTTTGTAAATTTTTGTAAATTTTTTAATATTTATTTGTAAATTTTTGTCAATTATTTATTTATCTAAAATAATAACAATTTCATTTTTATCAATTAAACCAAGCTTTTTTCTTGCTTGCTCATCTAAATAATCCAAATCTAAAGTATTTGGTTTTAATCTCTTGGTTCTATCCAGATAATAATTATTATGATTTTGAAGGTTTGCTATAGCTTTATCATATTGCTGAGCTTGCTTTGTAAGATATAAGTACTTTAAAAGCCCCCTTTGACCATTTATCAAAAAATACACTAAATAAATAAAAATAAAAAAAGTAATTAAAAACGATAAATATAAAATTATCTTATTTTTAAAAATTACTGATTTATTCATAGTGAATTACAATTAATCAGATCAAGTACGTTTATGTCAATGTTTTAGAATTGATTTGCCTGCGTATTTTGCACTTGAGCCAAGCATTTCTTCTATTCTCAATAATTGATTATATTTTGCAGTTCTATCAGTTCTTGAAAGTGAACCAGTTTTTATTTGACCAGCAGAAACAGCAACAGACAAATCAGCAATAGTCGTATCTTCTGTTTCTCCTGATCTATGAGAAATTATTGAATTGAAATTATTTTTTTTTCCAAGATTGATAGCATCTATTGTTTCAGATAGAGTACCTATTTGATTCAATTTTACTAAAATTGCATTGCCAGCATTTTTTTCAATTCCTGTTTTTAATCTTTTGATATTTGTTACAAAAAGATCATCGCCAACTAACTGAACTTTACTCCCAATTCTTTTGGTTAATTCAATCCACCCATCCCAATCATCTTCAGACATTCCATCTTCTATAGAATAAATAGGAAAATTATTTGCTAAATTTTGAATATAGCTTACCATTTCATCTGAGCTAAGTGATTTCGCCTCACCCTTAAGTTCATATTTATAATTTTTATAAAATTCTGTTGAAGCAACATCGAGTGATAAAAGAATATCATCATTTATTTTTAGACCAGCCTTCTCTACGGCACTTAAAATAATTTCTATTACTTCAGCAGAACTGTTTAAATTAGGAGCAAATCCACCTTCATCACCAACGTTAGTGTTGAGGTTCTTAGATTTTAATATTGATTTTAGTGAGTGAAAAATCTCACAGCCGTATCTTATTGACTCAGAAAATGAAGAGGCCCCAACTGGAGCAATCATAAATTCCTGAATATCAACATCATTATCAGCATGAGATCCGCCATTAATAATATTCATCATCGGAACGGGTAATAAAAAATTTTCATTTTCTGCAATATGCTCATAAAAAGTTGTTGAGTGATGATTTGCTAAACTTTTTGCAAATGCTAAACTTGCCGCTAGCGTAGCATTTGCACCAATATTCGACTTATTTTCTGTTCCATCTAAATCCAAAACTGCTTTATCAAAAGCGTGATAATTATCAAAAGCCTCTCCTACGATTTTGCTTTTGATTAAGTTATTAATATTTTGAACAGCTTTTTTTACACCTTTTCCAAAATACCTACTTTTATCTCCATCACGTAATTCTAAAGCTTCATGTATACCAGTTGAGGCGCCACTTGGTACAGCTGCTCTACCTGTTGATCCATCCTCTAATTGCACATCACATTCAACTGTAGGATTTCCCCTGCTATCTAAAATTTCTCTTGCATATATATTTTTTATTTTTTCCATTTTTGCCTTTCTATACTAAAAATTAATAATAAAATTATTTTTTTGAAACAGTATCTAATTCAGTCAATTTCGAAATTAAACTTTCGAGGTCCTTAATCTGCAACATATTTGGGCCATCACTAGGAGCATTGTCAGGATCATTATGTGTTTCAATAAAAATTCCAGCAACTCCAACTGCAACAGCAGCTTTAGCTAAAGTAGAAACAAACTCTCTCTTGCCTCCACTTTTTTCTCCCATACCTCCAGGCTCCTGCACAGAATGAGTAGCATCAAAAATGACTGGGTATTGAAAATTTTTCATAATATCTAATGATTTAAAATCATTAATTAAATTATTATAGCCAAATGATGTACCTCTTTCGGTAATCATAATATTATGATTGCCAGCACTTTCAATTTTTTTAAATATATTTGGAACCTCATGAGGAGATAAAAACTGACCTTTTTTAACATTTACAATTTTTTTTGTTTTTGCTGCTGCAATCAATAAATCAGTTTGCCTGCACAAAAACGCTGGTATTTGAACAACGTCAACACTCTCTGAATTTGAAAAAAATTCACACTGACTTTCATTATGAACATCGGTTAATATAGGGCATTTATATGTTGATTTAATCTTATTAAATATTTTTTCAGCTTGATTTATATCTACACCTCGGTTGCTGTTTATGCTTGATCTGTTTGCTTTATCAAAACTAGACTTGAAGATAAAATGAATTTTAAGTTTTTGACATATTTTTGCAATTTGTTCTGTCATCATCAAAGAATGACTTTCATTTTCAATTACGCACGGCCCTGCAATTAAGATAAAATTATTTTTATTGGAAATTTCAAAATTTGCTAATTTGATATTTTTCATTTTATGCAATGTTTAATAAAAGAGGAAAATAGAGGATGTGGTGCTAAAGGTCTAGATTTTAATTCTGGATGATACTGAACACCAATAAACCATTTATGATTCATACTTTCTAATATTTCAGGCAACACATTATCAGGGGACATACCAGAAAAAACAAAACCTTTTTTTTCAAAATCTTTCGTTAAAGATAAATCAACTTCGTATCTATGACGATGCCTTTCCGTAATTTCATTTGTATTATAAATTTCACTTACTTTAGAGTTCTTTTTTAGAATAGCTTTATAAGCTCCAAGCCTCATAGTGCCACCTTTTTCGCTAGTATGATCTCTTTTTTCAATTTTATTTTTATTATTCCATTCTGTCATAAGACTGACTACAGGATTTTTACTCGATTGAAATTCTGTAGAATTAGAGTCTGCTAAACCAAAAACATTTCTAGCTATTTCTACTACGCTTAATTGCATTCCTAAACAAATTCCAAAAAAAGGAATATTATTTTCTCTTGCAAATTTAATAGCTGATATTTTACCCTCAACACCTCTATACCCAAATCCACCTGGTATTAAAATTCCATCAACACTTTCAAGCTCCTTAATTAATTCATTAGTTTTAGTTTTTTCTGCATTTATCCAATGAATCTTAACATTAGTATTGTTTTCAATACCTCCATGGGTAAGGGCTTCTATTAGAGATTTATAACTGTCTTTTAGATTTGTATATTTTCCAACCACACCTATGGTTACTTCTTCTTTTAAATTGTTAATTTTTTTTGTTAAATTTTCCCAAGCCTTTAAATTAAGAGGGTATTTAGAAGAATCATAGCCTAAATGCTCAAGCAAGACTTTATCAAGACCAGCTTTAGAATAAATTGAGGGCACTTCATAAATTGATTTTGCGTTTAAGGCAGGTATAACAGAGTCTTTTTTAACATTGCAAAATTGTGATATTTTCTCAAGAGACTCAGTATTAATTTCTTTTTCACATCTGCACATTATTATATCAGGTTGAATTCCTGAATTTAGAAGTTCTTTAACTGAATGTTGAGTTGGCTTTGTTTTTAACTCCCCTGCCGAGCTTAAATAAGGAACATAAGTCATATGAATTAAAGCTGAATTAATATTTTTATCATTTCTGATCTGCCTAATCGCTTCAAGAAAAGGAAGAGACTCAATATCACCTACTGTACCACCTATTTCATAAATAATGATATCTTCATCTTCAAAATTAGAATTAATAAAAAGTTTTATTTCATCAGTAACATGAGGAATAACTTGTATTGTAGCACCTAGGTAATCACCCTTCCTCTCTTTTTTTAAAACATTTGAATATATTTTACCTGATGATGTGCTATCTGTTTTTTTAGCCGATCTATTTGTAAATCTTTCATAGTGCCCCAAGTCAAGATCAGTTTCTGCACCATCATCAGTAACAAATACCTCTCCATGTTGGTAAGGGCTCATTGTTCCTGGATCTACATTCAGATAAGGGTCGAGCTTTCTTATTCTAACTTTAAAATTTCTTTGCTGAAGTAAAGAGGCTACGGCTGCAGAAGCAATACCTTTTCCCAAAGAAGAAGCAACCCCACCCGTAATAAATACATATTGCATTACGGATAACCCTGATACATAAATGCCTAATCTATATCAAGATAATAATTTTAATTGTTTTCTGGAATTACAGGTTCTTCTGATATTTCTTCCTCAGAAGTGATAGAAGGAAGGGATTCTAAGATATTTTTTTCAGATCCTACTGATGCAAAAATTGTTAATACAACACTCATAACCATAAATAATGTAGCAGTTAAGGCAGTCAATCTTGATAATAAATTGGCAGAGCCTCTGGGAGACATCATTCCACCCATTCCTCCACCACCACCAAGTCCTAATCCTTCATTATCACTGCCTTGAAGTAAAACGAAAATTATCAATAAAACTGCAAGTATTAACTGTATAATTATTAGAGTTAACATGGCAGCACTTATATTTATAAAGCGCTATAAAGCAAGAAATTAATCTGCTAATATCACTGAGAATTCTTGGGGTTTTAGTGAAGCTCCTCCAATTAAAGCTCCATCGACATTTGGTAAACCTGTGATCTCTTTAGCATTGCTAGCTTTAACAGAGCCTCCATACAAAATTTTGTATTTATTTAATTTTTCGTTGTGCTCTCTAATATAGCGATGGGTTTCATCAATATCTTCAATGGTTGGTGTTAAACCTGTGCCTATTGCCCAAACAGGCTCATATGCAATAATAGTATTCTCAAAATTTGAGGAGCTTGGAACACTATTCATTAGCTGCTCTTCCAATACCTTTTTAGTAATTCCTTTTTCCTTTTGCTCTAAAGTTTCTCCAATACAAATGATAGGTATTAAACCATTATCAATTAATCTCTCAGATTTGAGATTAATTTCCTCATTTTTTTCTTTAAAGATTTGTCTTCTTTCAGAATGCCCTATTATGCAAAAATTCACATTTAAATCTGACAGTGAATCAACTGAAATTTCACCTGTATAAGCCCCTTCCTCGTGTTCAGAGACATTTTGAGCGCCTACATAAAAGCCATTTTTATTTTTGGAGATATAATCTAGATGAATAGCTGTTGGGCATATAACTACACACTTAGAAGGATCTTTAGGTAACATTAAATTATTAATAAATTCATCAATAAATTGAAAATTTCCGTTTAACTTCCAATTTGCTACAAAAAATGATGAAAAATCAGACAATTTGATCATAATTATTTTCCCTTATAGAAACTATTATTATAGAAGCAACATTAATTATGTTTAGAAGTTTAGGAAAATCCAAGATTGCTTTTATTCTAGCTATTCTTTTTGGAGCTAGCTTATTTTTCTTTCAAGGTTCAACAAGATATTCAGGTTTATTTGATTCAGATAATGTCGTAGCATCTGTATCAGGAACTCCCATCTCAACTACCAAGTTTCTTCGTGTATTAGACATGAATATAAATCAATATAGTCAAATGTTTGGTCGTCAATTAACTTCAGAGGAAATTCAAGCTTTTCAAATACATTCTATGGCGCTTGGCAGTCTAATTAATAATGCGGTTTTTGAAAATGAATTTGACTCTCAAAATTTTATTATTGATGAGAAAGTGGTAGCATCTGAGACCAAAAAAAGATTTCCAAATTTGTATACCAAAAATAATAAAATTGATGAAATGGCTTTAAACTCATTTCTTAAACAACAAAGATTAAAAATTGATGACCTGGTCAAAATTATAAATTACGAAACAAGGTCAAAAGTTTTTGACGAGCTTTTCTTTGATATAAATATTCCATTGAAATTTGAGAATTTAATTGCAAGGCACAACAATCATTCAAGAAACTTAGATTTAATTAAGCTGAGTATAAATGAATATGAATTAAATAATTTTCAAAATCTTGATATATCAATTAATAATCAAGAAATTGTTGAGTATTTTAATCAAAACATAAATTCTTATATTGATCCTGAAAAAAGGGATATCTCATACATCATGATTGATAAAAATGAATATATAGATCAGTTAAAACCAACAAATGCTCAAATTGAACAATATTACAATAATAATAAAAATCTTTTTCTTGAGACTGAAAAAAGAGATTTTTTACAATTTAATTTTAAATCTTTAGAGGAAGCAGCAGGATTTAAAAATAATACTGTTGGATTGAACGCGGAAGAAGTCATTAAATTTGCTGATGAAAACAATATTACATTTAATAATTTTACTGAAGTAGCAAAAGATGAAGTGTTAGATGAACTATCTGATGTTATTTTTAAATTGCAAGAAAATAGTATGTCGTCAGTAGTTGAAACTACTTTGGCAAAACATATAATAATTGTCAGTAAAATTCATCCAGAGTTTCAAAAAACCATTGAAGACTCAAAAGACAATATATCTAATACTTTGCTTGAAGTAGAATTGTCTAACTTTATTTCTGATTTAAAAAATAAAATCAGCCAAGAAATTCTCGATGGATATTCATTAACTGAGATTGCAAATAACAATTCTCTTGCTATTAAAACAATTAGTAATGCAGAAAGAGTTTTTGATACAGTAGAAGAAGATCTGGCTAAAAATGAAATTATCGCAAAAGCTTTTTCTTCAAATAAAGACTTTGTAAGCGATATTGAAGATATTAATGAGTATCAGTCAATAATAATTAATGTTGATAATATAGTATTTGAAAAGCCGTATGAACTAGATCAAGTTTTTAAAGAAGTATCTGATGATTGGATTAAATCTCAAAAAATAAAAGAAATTGAAAGCTATATTGAAGAGTCTATTGTTAATTCAAAAACATTAAAAAATATATCAGTACATTTGAAAACAGATGTATCTTCTATTGATTTACAACAAGATAATAATGATTATCCTTCTATTTTTAAAAATAAAGTTTTTGATAGTAATTTGGATGAAATATATTTTAGCACATCTGAAGATAATATATTGATAGCAAAGACTAATATTATCACCTTTCCTGAAAATGATGGTCAAAATCAAGTTATAAATTTAAGCTCTGAATTAAGAAGTTTTTTTGGGGCTGAAATAGTAAAAAATAAAAATATTTCAACAAACGATAATTTAATACAGGCTTTGATTAGCCAATATTAATGGATGAAATAAAAAAAAAATTTATTGAGGGTCTGAAAAAAAATCAACCTCAACTTTTGACAAAAAATTTAATTGGTGATGTAGAAACTCCTATATCTTGTTTACTCAAAATAAAAAAAAATCAAAAATATTCTTTTCTACTTGAGTCTGTTGAAGGTGGAAGCTTAAGAGGAAGATATTCTTTATTAGGCTGTGATCCAGATATAATTTGGAAAGTTGAAAACAATTCAGCCTCTATAGAATACATAGATGAAAATTATAAATACCACATTTCAAATGAACCTATAGAGTCTCTTAAAGATCTAATTGAGCTATCAAAATTTGATAGAGGAAATATAGAAGTCCCCTATCCTATTCTTGTAGGATATTTAGGATATCCAATGATTCAATATATGGAAAAAATATCTTTAAAAAATAATGATAATATAAATATACCTGACTCAGTTTTAATTAGACCAAAAATTGTTGCTGTTTTTGATAATATCAAAGATACAATTACGCTGATGACAGTTGTCTATCCTAACCGAAACAAAGATAATGAAATAACCTACAAGAAAGCGCAAGAACTATTAGAGTTAAAAGTAAATCAACTAAAAGAAAACCTTATTCAAACATCAGCAATTACAATTAAATCAAATCTAAATTTCAAATCAAATTATTCGAAAGATGAATATTTTTCGATTATATCAAAAGCCAAAGAATACATTAAAGAAGGAGATATTTTTCAAGTAGTTACGTCACAACGATTTGAAACAGAATATGATCTTGAAGCAATTAGCCTTTATAGATCTCTTAGAAGATTAAACCCTTCTCCATACTTAGTGAATTTAAATTTCAGTGACATCGGTTTAGTTGCTTCCAGTCCTGAATTACTTGTCCAATTAAGAAATAAAAAAATTACCATTAGACCAATAGCTGGAACTAGAAAAAGAGGAAAAAATGCGAATGAAGATTTAGAACTTTCAAAAGATTTACTTCAAGATAAAAAAGAACTAGCAGAACATTTAATGTTATTAGATTTAGGGAGAAATGATGTAGGGAGAGTTTCTCAAAAAAAATCAGTAAAAGTAACCGAACAAATGATTATTGAATATTATTCGCACGTAATGCATATCGTCTCCAATGTGGAAGGATTTATAGATGAAAAATATGATGCTGTAGATGCTCTTAAAGCTGGTTTTCCTGCAGGCACAGTTTCAGGCGCACCAAAAATTAGAGCTATGGAGATAATTGAAGAGCTTGAAAATCTTAATCGAAGTTTTTATGCAGGATGTATGGGTTATTTTGATTCTAATGGAGATATGGATACTTGCATTAGCTTAAGAAGTGGATTGGTTAAAAATGGTAAATTATTCATTCAAGCTGGAGGTGGAGTTGTGTATGACTCAAATCCTGAGGATGAGTATCAAGAAACTATCAATAAAGCTGGCGCTCTAATGGCAGCTGCGGAAGACTCGTATAAATATAATTCATGATACTACTAATCGATAATTATGATAGTTTTACTTACAACGTTAAGCATTATCTTAATGAAGTTGGTGCAGAAGTAGAAACATACAGAAATGATAAAATTTCAATTGAAGATATTTCTAACCTTAAGCCAAAAGCTATTGTACTATCACCGGGCCCCTGCACACCTAATGAGGCTGGCATTTGTCTAAATTTAATTGAAGAATTGAAAAACAAATTTCCAATATTAGGCATATGCTTAGGGCATCAATCTATTGGGCAAGCTTTTGGGGCTAAAATAATTAAATGTAAAGAAATTATGCATGGTAAAATAGATGAGATGGAACATAATAACCACCAAATATTTAGTAACATTAAAAAAAATTTCTCTGCAACAAGATATCATTCATTAGTTATAGATCCAAATACCTTGCCATCAGACTTTATAATCACTGCACAAACCAAAAATAAAATAATTATGGGTATTGCTCATACTCTTTTGCCTATTTATGGTTTCCAGTTTCATCCAGAAAGCATCGGAACTGATGTTGGAAAAACGCTGCTTACAAACTTCTTAAAATTAATCAATTATGGAAATTAATAATTTAAAAAACAAACTCTTTTTACAAAAAGATTTAACAGTAGATGAGTCAGTTGATCTTTTTGAACTAATAATGAATGGCAAGTTAAGTGAAATAGATATGTCAGCAATATTAATTGCTCTTAAACTTAAAGGAGAAGCTAAAAATGAAATATTCGGAGCTTCAAAAATAATGCGCTCAAAATCTATGAAAATATCTTCTCCTGATAATACTGTTGATACGTGTGGCACTGGAGGAGATATGTCAAATACATTGAATATATCTACTGCTGCGTCCTTGGTGGCTGCAAGTTGTGGAGTCAAAATAGCAAAGCATGGTAATAAATCTGTAAGCTCTAAATCTGGTTCTGCAGATATGCTTGAGTATATTGGTTACAAATTTTCTGATGATACTAAAAGATTAGAAGACCAGCTTAAGAAAAATAATTTTTGCTTTATGTTCGCACAATACCATCACTCAGCTATGAAATATGTTATTAATGTCAGAAAATCATTAGGTACCAGAACAATATTTAATCTCTTAGGTCCGTTAACAAATCCAGCTAATACCAAGAACCAACTTTTGGGAGTATATAATGAAAAATGGCTTTCTACTCACTGTGAAGTACTGAAAGATCTAGGGTCACAAAATGTAATGGTTGTTCACGGAATGGATGGGTTAGATGAAATTACACTAAGTACAAATACTCTTATTTGCGAACTAAAAGACAAAAAAATTACTAGCTATACTTTTGATCCTCGGAATATAGGATATGATTATATTTCTTTAGAAGAAATCAAAGGAGGAGATCCACAATATAACGCTGAATGTTTTTTCAAAATGATTGAAGGTGACTACTCACAATTTCAAAAAATTGTAGAATTAAATGCTGGTGCAGCAATTTATCTCTCTGGTAAATGCTCAAATATTAAAGATGGCGCATTAATTGCTAGCAAAGCAATAAATGAAGGTATCACCAAAGAATTTATAACAAAAATTACCAATGAGTAATATCTTAAAAAAAATATGTGAAGATAAAAGTAAAGAAATTGAAATTACAAAAAATAAATGCTCTTTAAAGACACTAAAAAAATTAGTTTCTGATAAGATTGAAAAAAGAGATTTTAAAAATACCGCTATTGAGTCTGTTAAAAATAAGAATAATTTAATTATTGGCGAAATCAAAAAGTCTAGTCCAAGTGCTGGGCAAATAATTAAAGAATATAATCCTGTAGAATTAGCAAAAAATTATGAAAAAGCTGGCATTGGAGCAATATCAATATTAACTGAAACCAATTACTTCAATGGCAAAATAGATCATTTATCCTTAATTAAAAAAAACACAAGAATACCAATTTTAAGAAAAGATTTCATAATTGACGAATATCAAATTTATGAGAGTAAAGTGTATCAGGCTGATATTATACTATTAATTGTATCTGTATTAAACGATGATCAATTGAGACATTTTTTAGAAATTGCTGAAGATATAGATCTGGATGTAATTATTGAAACACATGATGAAGAAGAAATTGAAAGAGCAATGAAGTTAAATTACCCGATAATAGGTATAAATAATAGAAATTTAAAAAACCTTAAAACTGACGTTAATAATTCTGCAAATCTCTTTACAAATATTTCTAAAGATTTTACTGTAATTGCTGAAAGTGGTATTAAATCATCATCAGATATTGATATGTATAACGAGCTTGGTATTTTTAATTTTCTTATTGGAGAATCAATCTTGAGATCTGATAATTATAGTAAATTTATCAAAACATTAGTAAATAATGGTTAGTCACCTAGATAAAAAAAATAATCCGATCATGGTGAATGTAGGTGATAAAAATACTACAAAAAGAATTGCTGAAGCTCAAGGTGAGGTAGTTTTTGATAAATTAACTTTTAAAAAAATTGAAAAGCTTAAATCAAAAAAAGGGAGTATTAAAAACATAGCTATAGTGGCCGGGATTATGGGGGCAAAAGAAACATCGAGATTAATTCCTTTGTGTCACAATATTCCAATTGATTCAGTTAATGTTGAAATTACAAAAAATAATAAAACAAATTCACTGAAAGTATCAGCATTAGTACAAACAAGTTCCAAAACTGGTGTTGAAATGGAAGCTTTAACTGCAGTTACAGTAAGCTGCTTAACAATTTATGATATGTGTAAATACTTAAATAAAGCTATAAAAATCAAAAATATTCAATTGGTATCTAAAAGGGGTGGAAAATCAGGAAATTTTCATATTTAGCATAATAAAAAAAAGCTTGTTTTTTTTCAAAAGAGAACATATATAGAACATTATGCTTACTAAAAAACAAAAAGAATTATTTGTTTATTTAAATAACTATATTTCATCAAATGACATATCGCCGTCCTTTGAAGAGATGAAAAATGCAGTAAACTTAAAATCTAAATCAGGAATTCACAGACTAATAACAAGTTTAGAGCAACGTGGTTACATAAAGCGTCTAAAGCATAAGGCTAGAGCTATGGAAATTACAAAAGATCTGCCAAATAAAAATGTAAACAGCTTAAACTCATCAAATAATGATAGTTTCCTCAATATTCCACTGGTAGGATCGATTGCTGCAGGTGAAGCTATTGAGGCAATAAATTCCACAAACTCTATGATATCGATCCCTAGATCTCTTGTTAGTAAAAATTCAACATATTTTGGTTTAAAAGTAAAAGGTTTGTCTATGATTGATGAGGGTATTTTTGATGGAGATATTGCAATTATCAAAAAAACAACTTCTGCAGAAAATGGAAAAATAGCTGCTGTGCTTACTTTAGATAATGAAATTACATTAAAAATAATCAAAATGACTAATCAAAAAATATACTTAATACCTGCAAATAAAGCATATGATATTAAAGAACATAGTCTTGGAGATGTGCAAATACAGGGTACTTTATCTGGAATTATAAGAAAATATAATTAATAGTCATTTTATAAATGACTAGATACATTACTAGGTTTGCCCCCTCCCCCACAGGCAATCTCCATATTGGAAGTGCAAGAACAGCTTTAATAAATTACATTTTTCAAGCCCAACATCCAGATTCTAAATTATATCTTAGAATTGAAGATACAGATAGAATTAGATCAACCGAAGAATTCAAAGAAAATATAATTAGTGGTCTTAAGTGGTTAGGCATAAAATGGGATAATGATCCACAAATTCAATCATTGAATATTAACCGACATCTAGAAATAGCTAAGAATTTGTTAAAAAACAAAAAAGCTTACAAATGTATTTGTACTGAGGATCAATTAACAGAACGAAGAAAAAAAATAAATAGTGGTGAAATTAGTTCAAAAAAAATATGTATTTCTTGTGAAAGGAATAATGAGGTTCAATCGCTTGAAAAAGGATATGCTATAAGAATTAAAGTACCAACTGCTGGTAAAGAAATTTTAAAAGATGTAATTCAAGGCGAAGTTGAAGTCAATAATAGCGAAATAGATGACTTTATTCTTGTTCGAAAAGATAGCACTCCAACTTATATGTTATCTGTAGTGGTAGATGATCATGATTTAGGCGTCAATTTTATTATT
>CACJAV010000009.1 GCA_902591485.1 uncultured Alphaproteobacteria bacterium | reverse complement strand
GACTAACACAATTGTTAAAATACTAATTATCGCAAAAACAACAAACACTGATGACCACGGCATAATATCAAGCAGTCCTGCAGCAAATGGAGGTCCTACAACTTGTCCTGCTGATCCAGCTGCTGTTGTAATACCTAAAGCTAAAGATCTTTTCTCAGGCGAAGCAGTTCTTCCAACTACTGCTAATATTGGACCAAAACCACTACCAGCAATTCCAAAACCGATAAGAATATTAAGAAATTGATGTGCTTCAGGAGAAGATGCTGAGCTACTTATAAAAACTCCAACAGCATACAAAACCAACCCTAGAGTTATAGCCTTTCTGTCTCCAAATTTTTCTGCAAAGGCACTAAAAATAGGTGTTCCAATCCCCCAAGCTAAATTTTGAATAGCTATTGCCATTGAAAATTCTGACCTAGCCCAAAAAAATTCTTCTGCTATTGGTATTTGAAAAAGGCCAAAAGTAGAACGAATGGCAAAACTAATCAATAAAATTAAACTTCCACCAATTAGTACGGGCGTAAAAATACTTGTATTTTTTTGGTTCATAAAAATTAAATAAATGAAACTAGCAGTTTAAAAAAACTAATCTATTAAAAACTAAGCTCTTTGAACAATCTGTTGTTTTTCTGACTCTTCTTTTTCTGGTATTACGTAGGCAACTGCACAATGATCAATGCAATATGGTTTATCTTCGAATCTTTCCTTACCACAAAATTTGAAGTCAGACTCATCTGGATGACCCTCAGGCCATTCACAGCCCCTTTTTACATTTTTGGTAAATAAGTTTTTTACAACTGGTTGAAAAGTTTGTTGTAGAACAACTTTATCTTTAACCTCATCTTTTGTTACTTCAAAGTTAAGTTTAGGAATTATTGGTGACCTAGCTTTTTTTCTATCTGGCTTTACCGCTGTGCGTCTTATTGGTGAGGGTCTTCTTTCAAGTCCAATTCTATGTGCTTTTCCGACCACTGCATTTTTTGTAAAACCGAGAAGCTTTCCAATTTGAGCAGTGGGAAGGCCTTGATCCCATAATTCTCTAAGTTTTGAAACGTTGTTGTCATCCCAAGGCATTTATATTCCTTTTTAATTATCTACATATAGTAGTATTTGGTAATAGTATTATACTAAATGTGTAATTGCTTAAAGAAAAAACTAGGCTTTTTCTCAAAAAGCCAATAAATATTATGTATTTTTTATAGAATTTATCGAAAATAATGAAAAATCTAAGAAATTACAAAGTAAATTGTAAAAAGGTATTATTTAGAGCTGACTTAAATGTTCCAGTATTAGATGGAATAATTACTGATCCATCAAGAATTTTGGCCATAAAATCATCTATTGAAAATCTCATTTTAAACAAAAATAAGATTTTTATATTGGCTCATTTTGGAAGACCTAAGGGAGAAGTGATAGAGAAGTATTCTTTGAAATTTATTCTTTCATCCCTATCAGAAATTCTTAATTTCGAAAAAATTCACTTTTTACAACACCTTCAAGAGGAAAATATAAATAAAAAAATTGATGAGATGAATCCAGGAGAAGTTTGTCTCGTTGAAAATATTAGATTTGAAAAAAGAGAAGAAAAAATAGACTGGGATTTTGCTAAAAATATTAGTAGCTTATTTGATGTTTATGTAAATGATGCTTTTTCAGCCTCTCACAGAAATCATACATCCATTATAGGTTTTGCTAAATACATCCCTGCTGTAGCCGGAAATCATCTAATGCAAGAAATAGAAAATATAAATGCTTTTTTAGAAAACTCAAAAAAACCAAACTTGGCAATTGTTGGAGGTTCAAAAATCTCAACCAAGATAAACTTGTTGAATAATTTAATACAGCAGTTTAACTGTGTTGTTATTGGTGGAGCGATGGCTAATACATTTTTATTTTCAAAAGATATAACAGTAGGTAAATCATTAGTTGAAAAAGATTTAGTTGATGTTGCAAAAGATATTCAAAAAAAAGCCAATCAGTTGAATTGTAAATTAATACTTCCTTCTGATGTGATATGTGGAAAAAGTATTGAAGACAAAGCACCTATAGAGTGTGATATTAATGATATCTCACAAGACTATATGATTTTAGATTTAGGAACAAAAACGACTGCTTTCATTAATCAAGAAGTTCAAAATTCAAAAATGGTTTTATGGAATGGCCCTGTTGGAGCATTTGAACATAAACCATATGATAAAGCGACAAATAAAATTGCCCTTAATATAAAACAAAATGCAGAAAAACTTGGTATAAACGCTCTTGCTGGAGGAGGAGATACAGTTTCTTCAATCAAGAAGGCAAATGCTGAAGATGGTTTTGATTATATCTCCAATGCAGGCGGCGCTTTTTTAGAATGGTTAGAGGGTAATCAATCTCCCGGAGTTATAGCGTTAAGAGAAAATAATTTAAGCTAATCTTCAATTTGATATTTTTTTATTAATGGAAATTGAGTCATAGTAAAAATAAAAGTAATTGGTAAAATTGCAAAAACTTTAAAATTTACCCATATATCTGTTGATTGTGTTCTCCATACAATTTCATTTAAGATTGCAAGCGCAATAAAAAAGCCTATCCAGCGATAAGTTAGTATTCTCCAACCTTTTTCTTCAAGCTTTAGTGCTGCGCCAAGTAAAATTTTAAGTAAGGATTTTTTTATAAGCATACCCCCATAGAGAATTACTGCAAAAACTAAATTGATGATAGTGGGTTTCATTTTAATAAAGACTTCATTATCAAAATAAATTGTTAATCCACCAAAAATTAAAACAATGCCAGCTCCAACCGTTGGCATAATTGGTATTTTTTTTTCTAGAATGTAAGAAAATAAGACAGCAATTACAGTTGCTATCATAAGGGGTAAAATTGATGCCTGTAAGCCACTTTTTGTATAGAATATAAAAAAAACAGCTAGTGGTCCTATATCTATTAAAATTTTATAGATTGGTTTCATGTTATGCTTCCAAATTTAATATAGATCTTGAAAAATTTTTAGCACTAAAGTCTGTTAAATCCTCAAGTTTTTCTCCAAGACCGATATAGCTTATAGGTATTTCATACTTATTTGCAATTGAAATTAAGGCGCCACCTTTTGCAGTACCATCTAATTTTGTAATAATTATACTTGAAACATCTAATTCTTTACCAAATATATCAACTTGTTTGATC
This sequence comes from uncultured Alphaproteobacteria bacterium, assembly GCA_902591485.1. Classification (GTDB taxonomy): domain Bacteria; phylum Pseudomonadota; class Alphaproteobacteria; order HIMB59; genus CACPNW01. The sequence goes on along the minus strand of CACJAV010000009.1, from coordinate 49,860 downwards.
ATATTAGATCCATTGGTTCCATCTAAAACTAGAATTGTCTCAATTTGAGCTTTGGAATCTATTTTCGAGACAACATTTTTTAACTTAACTAATTGATTTACCAAATTTGTATTGTTAGATAATCTACCTGCCGTATCAATAAGTAAATAATTATAATTTTCTCTTTTAAATTTTTCAGTAGCTTGAAAAGCAACACTTGCGGGATCTTGATTGGTATTTCCTGAAAAAAAATCATTGTTACTTTTATCGGACCAATTTTTTAATTGATCTATAGCTGCTGCCCTAAATGTATCACAGGCCGCTATTAAGATTTTTTTTTCATCTCTTATTTGACTTGCAATTTTGCCAATGGTTGTTGTTTTTCCACTTCCATTAACGCCAATAAAAATTAGAATTTTTGGAGCTTGATCATTTTCTTCAAATATTTTTCTCTCTCTAGGTTGCAGTATAATTTCAATTTCTTTAGCTAATATCTCAAGAACCGTAGTTGCTATATCCTGGTCTGATGTTTTAACTTTTCGGACTGAATTTATCAATTTTTCTACTACATCTAAACTTATATCAGCAGAGATCAAAACAGACTCCAACTCTTCTAAAGTTTCGTTATCAACTTTTTTGCTTTGAAAAGAATTGAGTATATTAGAAGATAAAAAATTTGATGTCTTTTGAAGATTGTTTTTAAATTTAGAAAATAAACTCATACTCTTCTTGCTAGTAACATATTATTATTCACTCCAATATAAACACAAGGCACAAGATTTCCTTCTTTTAATTTCTCATCTAAAATAACGTTAAAAAAATTTTTGTCTTTTCCTATAGATTTTTCTTTTTGACTTTTTTCTATTAAGACTAAATCCTTCTCCCCAATTTTGTCTTTCATAAGTTTTTTAAATTTTTCAATACCCTTATTTCTCAAAATATTTGCTCTATCTTTGATTACAGATTTGTCAATTTGTGGCATCCGTGAAGCAGGAGTATTGTCGCGTGGCGAATATGGAAAGACATGAAGGTGAGTCAGATTGCATTTATCGACTAAGTCTAAAGTATCATTGAACATCTCCTCAGTCTCTGTCGGAAAACCTGCAATAAAATCAGCCCCAAAAGTAGTTTCTTTTCTTTTTGATAATACTTTTTGGCAAAAGTCGATTGCCATTTCTCTTGTGTGACGTCTTTTCATCCTTTTTAAAATTAAATTATTTCCCGCTTGCAAACTTATATGAAAATGAGGCATTAGTTTTTTTTCGCTTAATAAATCCCAAAACTCATCATCAATTTCAGCACAATCTATTGATGATAATCTTAATTGTTCTAAATCAGGAACAAGCTTTAATATCCGTTTAATTAAATTTGAAAAAGTTGGTTTACCTGGTAAATCTTTACCATAGTCAGTTATATCAACACCTGTCAGGACAACTTCCTTGTAGCCATTATTAACTATTTTTTTTATTCTCTCTACTACTTCTCCAGCAGGTACACTTCTATTATTCCCTCTCCCGTAAGGAATTATACAAAAAGTACACCGGTGATCACAACCTTGTTGAATTTCAATATATGCCCTTGATTTACCATCAAACTTTTCAATGGAAGTGGGAACTGTTTTTTTTTCTAATAAAATATCTTCAACTTGTATTGATTTCTGAAAATTTAAACTTTTCCACACATTGGAAGCTAGCTTTTCTTTATTACCTAAAACTACATCAACCTCATCAATAGAATCATATTTTTGAGGATTAATTTGAGCAGCGCATCCTGTAACAATAATTTTTTTTTCAGGATTATCTCTCTTTGCTTTTCTAATTTCATACGCAACTTTTTTTTCTGCTTCAGCAGTAACAGCACATGAATTTATAACTGTAACATTATTTAAATTACTATTTTTCAAATGATTTTTAATAATTTCACCCTCATAAATATTTAGTCGACAGCCAAGATTTATAAGTGAATTTTTTTTATCCATTATTAAATGTTAATATAACCATTGTAACTAATTTCTGCCGGACCAGTCATAATAGCTTCATTATCAACTATACTTATGTGCAAGGATCCTTTTTCAAGTAGAACTTCAGCATTATTTTCAATTAGTTTTTTTTTCCATCCAGCATAAACAGCAGCACAAGCACCACTCCCGCAAGCAAGTGTTATCCCTGCTCCTCTCTCCCATACCTTCATTTTTATTTTATTTGAATTTACTACTTCGATGAATTCAACATTAGTTTTATTAGGAAAAAAATGATGTTGTTCTATTTTAGGACCTATTTCTTTTAAATTTACACTTTGAATTGATTTGCCAAAAAAAACAATGTGGGGATTACCTATATTTACTGCCACTCCTGCATCAAATCCATCAACATGGATTGGTACATTTAAGGTATTCATTGCTTTACTAAGTGGTATTCTTTTCCAGTCGCTTGAAATAATGCCCATATTAACACTTATTAGATTCCTCACTTTTTTTGCAATTAGTGTGCCCGCGTCCGATAGGATTTTTAGAGATTCTTTTCCATTATTTTCATCAAAAAGAATTTTTGCAACACATCTTGTTCCGTTCCCGCAAGCCTCTGCCTTATCTCCTGCCGGATTAAAAATATCAATCCTAATATCTGCGTTATTGTTGTGTGGTTCATTAATAGTTATTAATTGATCACATCCAGCACCAGTTCTGCGGTCGCTTAATTTTTGAATTAAATTATCATTTATTTGAATATCATTTGATCTTTTATCTATGATCACAAAATCATTTCCTAGTCCATGCATTTTTGTAAATTCTATTTTTTGCATAAGGTCTCTATACCTTAATTTACCCAGAAATCCTGGTTATTTTTTTAATTTTAAGAAAACTTGACTTTATTCATCTCAATAAATAGAGGGGTTCTTATAAATCCTAAATTGTAAAGTAAAAAAGCTTGTTACAATTGTGATAGGTACACCAGCCCACGAGTTTCGTGCCCTGGTGTTATAATGCTATTGGAGAAATATGTTTGAAACATTAAATGATAAATTTGAAAAAATTGTTAGCAGTATTCGTGGTAAAGCAATAATTTCTGAGTCAGATCTAGATTCAACTCTCCGAGAAATTCGTATTGCTCTTTTAGAAGCAGATGTGGCTTTAATAGTTGTTAAAGATTTTATTAGCACTGTTAAGGAAAACATTTTAGGTAAAGAAGTTTTAAAGTCCATTAAGCCTGATCAGATGATCATCAAGCTTGTTCAAGATGAGTTGGTGAATATTCTTGGTGCTGAAAATCAACCACTTAATATCTCCACCTCTCAAATCACAAAAATTTTATTTTGTGGACTGCAAGGATCTGGAAAAACAACCTCTGTTGCAAAACTTGCAAATCATTTAGTAAAATCTTCAAAGAAAAAAGTTTTACTATCTTCTGCTGATATTTATAGACCAGCAGCACAAGAGCAATTAAAAATTTTAGCTGAACAAGTTAAGGTTGATTTTTTTAACCATAATTTTCATTCTATAAATCAGATAGTGACTGAAACATTAGACTATGCGAAGAAAAATTTAATTGATGTTGTAATTCTTGATACTGCTGGGAGACAGGTAGTTGACCAAGAGTTGATGAAAGAATTAATAGAAATTGAAAAATTTTTTAAACCACAAGAAACACTCCTCGTTGCGGATGCTTTGACAGGTCAAGATGCTGCAAATGTAGCAAAAAGCTTCAGCGAAGCTGTTAATATTACAGGGTCGATACTTACACGTATTGATGGAGACAGTAGAGGTGGCGCTGCTTTATCTATAAAATCAATAACCAACTCTCCAATTAAATATATCGGGGTTGGAGAAAAAATTGATAATTTTGAATCTTTTCATCCGGAGAGAATAGCACAGAGAATTCTAGGTATGGGCGATATTGTTAGCCTCGTTGAAAAGGCATCTGAAAACATTGATCAAGACGAGATGGAAACTTTAGCAAAAAAAATGTCAAAAGGTAACTTTGATTTAGATGATTTTGCTAAACAATTAAAGCAGATGGGTAAAATGGGTGGTGTGTCCGGCATTCTTTCAATGTTGCCAGGCGTTTCTAAAGCACAAAAATTAATGGCGGAAAATAATATTTCTGACAAACTAATTAACCATCAAATTGCTATTATTAATTCTATGACTAAAAAAGAACGGACTGATCCTAACCTTATTAAAGCTTCAAGAAAAATTAGAATTTCAAAAGGTTCTGGAACAAGAGTTCAAGACGTAAACAAACTTTTAAAACAGTTTCTCCAATCACAAAAAATGATGAAGAGAATGAAATCAATGGGTAAGGGTGGAATACCTAGTGATTTGATGCAAAAATTGCAAGGTAACTTGCCACCAAAAATAAACTAAATAAGAAAGGAAACATTATGCCAGTAAGAATAAGACTATCACGTGGGGGTGCTAAAAAAAGACCATTCTACAGAATCGTTGTGGCTGACTCAAGACGTGCTAGAGACGGAAAGTTTATTGATCAAGTAGGTACATACAATCCTATGTTGCCAAAAGACAGTCCAGACAGAGTAAAGATTGATGTCGAAAAAGCTAAAGATTGGATGGCTAAAGGAGCACAACCATCCGATAGGGTAACATTATTTTTAAGTAATTTAGGTGCAGTTGATAAACCAATTATTACTGAAAAAACAAAAAAACATTTACCAAAGAAAAAAACACAGGAAAGATTAGCAGCAGCTAAAGAAAAAGAAGAGGCAGCTAAGGCTCCAGCAGAAGCACCAGCACCAGCAGAAGCACCAGCAGAAGAAGAAGCACCAGCAGAAGCAGAAGCACCAGCACCAGCAGAAGCACCAGAAGAAGAAGAAGCACCAGCTGATGAAAAGAAAACTAAGTAAAAGTTGAGCAACTTAAATTTTGTTCATGTGGGCACATTTGGTGCAGCGATTGGATTAAAGGGTGAAATTAAAATAAATCTTTTAACATCCAACTTTGCAGTTTTTAAATCATTGGACTGTTACTATAACTTTGATCAATCTACTGAATGGAAGTTTGATTTCATTAAAATGCGAAATGAAAAATGTGTTGCTCTTCCATCACATTGTAGAAATCGTGACGATGCAGAGAATTTAAAAAATCAAAAAATATTTGCACCTAAAGAAAAGTTTCCTAAAACTAAGTCAAACGAATATTATGCGGATGATTTGATAGGCAGCAAAGTTGTTCATAAAAATGGCAATTTTATAGGCAATGTAATAAGTGTTGATAATTTTGGAGCTGGAGATTTACTGGAAATAAATTTTAAAGAAAATAAAATTTATATACCTTTAAATGATGATAATGTTATTTCTGTTGATCTTGAAAATAAAAATATTTTAGTAAATCCCATTAAAGGAGTTATTGATAATGCTTGATATAAAAATATTAACAGCATATCCTGAGATGTTTCCTGGCATTTTAGAGCATTCATTAATAGGAAAAGCTTTCAAAGAAAATATTTTTAAAATAGAAACTATTGACCTTCATCAATTTGGGATCGATGATCGAATGAGTATAGATGATGAACCTTTTGGAGGAGGGCCAGGAATGATTCTGAGACCTGATGTAGTCGAAAAAGCTCTAAATTCTATTCCTAAAGCACATAATCATAATTCTGCAAAAATATATCTTACCCCTTCCGGAACTCCATTAAATCAAAAAAAACTAGGAAATTTAGCTAAATTGGAGAAAATGACTATTCTTTGTGGTCGTTTTGAGGGTGTAGATCAAAGGGCTATAGATGTTTTGGATTTTGAAGAGATTAGTATAGGTGATTATGTTCTTGCGGGCGGAGAGATTGCGGCTCAAGTGCTACTTGAAGGTTGTATTCGTCTCATTCCTGGAGTATTAGGGCATCCGAAAAGTTTATTAGAAGAGAGTTTTTCTAATAATCTTCTAGAGTATCCTCAATATACCAGACCAAAGTGTTGGGAGGACTCTCTAGGAAAAAAACATGATGTACCAGAGGTATTAACATCAGGGCATCATGAAAATATTAAAACATGGAGACTTAGCAAGTCAGTTGAAAAAACGAAAAATATTCGACCTGATTTGTTCGTTAAAAAAGAAAAAAAACAGGATTAAAATATGAGCAACTTATTGGAAACGTTTGAAAAAAAACAAATTGAAAAATTAACTGGAAAAAAACGTATCCCTACTTTTCGTCCTGGAGATACTTTAAAGGTAACAATAAGAATTACAGAGGGTGATAAATCAAGACTACAGGCTTTTGAGGGAATGTGTATTGCTCGAAAAAATAATTCTGTAAACTCTAACTTTACTGTTAGAAAGCTATCTCATGGTGAGGGTGTTGAAAGAGTGTTTCCGCTGTTTAGCCCAATAATAGAAAAAATTGATGTTGTTCGTAAGGGTGATGTAAGAAGAGCTAAACTATACTACCTAAGAGATAGAACAGGTAAGAGAGCGCGTATAGCGGATCGTGATAGAGGAGATGAGGTAGATCAATATGCAATAATTGAGGAAGCTACCCCCGAGGAAACTAACATAAATTCAGATCAACAAGCTGATGCACCAGCAGAAGCAGAAGCACCAGCAGAAGCACCAGCAGAAGCAGAAGTAGAAGCACCAGCAGAAGCAGAAGCACCAGCAGCTGTTGAAGCGGACAAAAAAAATACGGATGAGTCATCCAAGTCCTAAAACTTTATTCGATAAAATCTGGTCACACCATCTTGTTCATAGACAAGAGGATGGTACATGCCTTATTTATATTGATCGCCATTTAGTTCATGAAGTTACAAGCCCTCAAGCTTTTGAAGGATTAAGAAACAACAATAGAAAATTACATCGTCCTGAAAGTACGTTTGCCGTAGCTGATCATAATGTTCCAACCTCTGATCGCTCTAAAGGAATTGACAATGAGGAAAGCAGAATTCAAGTAGAAACACTTGAAAGTAACTGTAAAGAGTTTGGGGTAACGCTTTTTCCCTTATTAGATAAGAGGCAAGGAATAGTTCATATTGTTGGACCTGAGCAAGGAATAACTCAACCTGGTATGACAATAGTATGTGGAGATAGTCATACAGCGACTCATGGAGCATTTGGTGCACTTGCTTTTGGAATAGGCACTAGTGAAGTTGAACATGTTTTAGCTAGTCAGACTCTCATTCAACAACCGGCAAAAAATATGAAGATCTCAGTCAATGGAAATTTAAAATCCGGAGTTACATCAAAAGATATTATTCTTCATATAATTGGAGTTATTGGTACCGCGGGAGGAACGGGCTATGTAATCGAATATGCTGGTGAAGCAATTCAGTCATTAAGTATGGAAGGCAGAATGACTATTTGTAACATGAGCATTGAAGCTGGAGCCAGAGCAGGTTTAATTGCTCCGGATGAAAAAACTTTCAATTACATCAAAGGTAGACCATATGCTCCAAAAGGGGAAGATTGGGATAAAGCATTAGCTTTCTGGAAGTCACTTCCATCAGATGAAAATGCAAGTTATGACAAAGAAATAAATATAAATGCAGAAGATATTACTCCTCAAATAACATGGGGAACAAGCCCTCAAGACGTCGCCCCTATTAATGGTAAAGTTCCAAACCCTGAAACTATAAAAGACTCTAATAGAAGGAAAGCAGTTGAGCGTTCACTTCAATATATGGGCTTAGAACCGAATCAAGAGATTGAAAAAATAAAAATTGATAAAGTTTTTATTGGCTCTTGTACTAATGGAAGAATTGAAGATCTAAGAGAGGTTGCAAAAGTTGTTGCAGGAAAAAAAGTTTCTGTTGAGGCAATGATAGTTCCTGGATCAGGTCTGGTCAAAGAACAAGCAGAGAATGAAGGATTAGATAAAATTTTTATAGAAGCTGGTTTTGACTGGAGAGAGCCTGGATGTTCAATGTGTTTAGCTATGAACCCCGATCAATTAAAACCAAAGGAAAGATGCGCATCAACTTCAAATAGAAATTTTGAGGGAAGACAAGGCAGGGAAGGAAGAACACATTTAGTAAGTCCGGCAGTTGCAGCAGCATCAGCTATCAAGGGAACTTTTGCACAAGAAAGTGATTTATAATGGAAAAATTTGAACTTTTAACAGGTATCGCTGCTCCTTTACCAATGATCAATGTTGATACTGATATGATTATTCCTAAACAGTTTTTAAAGACAATTAAACGCTCTGGTCTTGGAAAAAATCTTTTTCATGAACTTCGATATGACATGCAAGGTAATATAAAAAATGATTTTGTATTAAATTGGGATCCATACAAACAAGCTTCTATTTTAGTCGCTGGAGATAATTTTGGTTGTGGATCAAGTAGAGAGCATGCACCCTGGTCACTCCTAGATTTTGGATTTAAATGTATTATTGCTCCAAGTTTTGCTGATATATTTTATAATAATTGTTTTAAAAATGGAATTCTTCCAATTCGTCTTGATCAAAAAAAAGTCGATGTTTTGATGGATCAAGCAAATCAAAAAAAACATTTAACTATAAATCTTAAAGATCAACTAATTATACTAGAAGATGGAAATACAATTGAGTTTCAAATTGATCCGTTCAGGAAAAAATGTTTACTTGAAGGTTTGGATGATATTGGTCTAACTCTTCAAAAGAAAGAAAAAATTGATCAATATGAAGCAGCTTTAAAAAACACACATTCTTGGATTATCTAAATGAGTAATAAAAAGATATTAGTCTTGCCTGGAGACGGGATTGGCAATGAAGTCATGCACGAAGTTTTAAATATAATAGATTGGTTATCTAAAACTCGGTCTATGTCATTTGATATTTCTCAGAGACTTGTTGGTGGCACTGCATACGATAAAGAAGGAGATTCTATAAGTGATGAAACTATGCAAGAGGCTTTAGACTCAGATGCAGTCCTATTTGGTGCGGTTGGTGGTCCGAAATGGGATAATGTTGAAAGAGAAAAACGTCCAGAGGCGGCACTACTAAGATTAAGAAAAGAACTTGATTTATTCGCAAATTTAAGACCAGCAGTTGTTTTTGATGCACTTGCTGATTCATCTCCTTTAAAACTAAATATTGTTAAAGGTCTAGATATTCTTATCTTAAGAGAATTGACCAGTGGAGTTTATTTTGGCCAACCACGAGGTATATCAAAGATAAATGATAGTGAAGAAAAAGCTGTTGATACACAAAGTTACACTACTTCAGAAGTTTCAAGAATTACACGTGTAGCATTTGATTTAGCCAGACTTAGAAATAATAAAGTTACTTCAGTTGAAAAATCTAATGTAATGGAAACAGGAATGTTTTGGAAAAAAATTGTCTCAAATGTTCACCAAAACGAATTTCAAGATATGGATTTACATCACATGTTAGCTGACAACTGTGCAATGCAGCTTGTTAGAAATCCAAAACAGTTTGATGTAATTTTAACAGACAATTTATTTGGTGATCTATTAAGTGATATAGCAGCAATGTTAACCGGATCACTTGGGATGCTACCCTCAGCTTCATTAGGACCATTATCAGAAAATGGGTCAAGATCTGCAATGTATGAACCTGTTCATGGAAGTGCTCCAGATATAGCGGGGCAAGGTAAAGCAAATCCTCTGGCGATGATCATGAGTTTCGCAATGATGCTGAAATATAGTTTTAATATGATTGAGGATAGTAACTTAATTGAGAGAGCAGTCCAATCTGTTCTTTCTCTTGGTCTGCGAACTTCAGATATTAGTGATGGAGCAAATAAAGTCGTATCAACTCAAGATATGGGTAAAGCTGTAATTGAGGAATTAAAAAAATTAACAGGCAACTAAACTAATGAGCACTAAATATAACGTAGCTATTGCTGGAGCCACAGGCAATGTGGGAAGAGAGATTATTCAAATTTTAGAGGATAAAAACTTTCCTGTTGATCAATTGTTTGTATTAGCATCTTCGCGATCTAAAGGTCAGACTATTGAATTTAGAGGTGAACAATTGATTGTCGAAGACTTGGCAGAATTTGATTTTTCAAAAGCTCATTTAGGATTATTTTCACCAGGTGGAAAAATATCTGCAGAGTATGCGCCGAAAGCAGCAAAAGCTGGCTGTTTAGTTATTGATAATACCTCATATTTCAGAATGAAAAATGATGTCCCTTTGATTGTGCCTGAGGTTAATGCTTCTGACCTAGAAGATTTTTTTAACAATGAAGAACGAAGTAACATTATAGCAAATCCAAATTGTTCAACTATTCAGATGGTAGTAGCTTTAAAACCTCTTCATGATCAAGCAATTATTAACAGAGTTATAGTATCAACTTATCAATCAGTATCTGGCGCAGGTAAAGATGCAATGGATGAATTGTTTAATCAAACACAAAATATATACGCAAATAAAAATATTGAAAAAAATAAATTTACAAAGCAAATAGCTTTTAATGTTATTCCTCATATCGATACTTTCGTTGATAATGGGAATACAAAAGAAGAAGAAAAAATGATTAATGAAACAAAAAAAATACTGGATGAAGGAATTAAAGTGTCTGCAACATGTGTAAGAGTTCCTGTTTTTATTAGCCATGCAGAGTCAATAAATGTTGAGTTCGACTCACCATTAAGCGATCAAGAAGCTTCAAAACTTCTAAAAGAGTTCGATGGAGTATCTGTAATAGATTTTAGAAAAGATGAAGGTTATGTTACCCCTATTGAAGCTGCTGGTGAAGATAAAGTGTATGTTAGCAGAATTAGAAATGATACTTCCGTGGACAATGGTTTAAATATCTGGGTTGTAGCCGATAATTTAAGAAAAGGCGCGGCTTTAAATGCTGTTCAAATAGCAGAGTTAGTTATTTCAAGGTACTCAAGTTTTCTAAAAATCTAATTATCCTCTATTAATCTTTTGCCATAAATTTGTGAGTCCTGAATTTCATAATCATTCATTTTATAAAAAGCCTTAACTCTTATATTGGTGTTTCTTACAAATAAATTTATTTTTGGACAACCTAATTGTAAAAGTTTTTTTTCTACAATTGATAATAGTGAAGAACCTATTCCTTTTTTTTGATATTCTGGAAGAACTGCTAAATAATAAATATATCCTCTGTGACCATCATAACCCGCCATTGCAGATGCAATTATATGTTTATTCATTTCACCAATTATAAATAAATTATCTTTTATAGATAATTTCCTATTTATATCTTTATAAGGATCATTCCACGGAACTAAGAGTTTGCATTTTTTCCATAGTTTAATAATTGCTTCTGTGTCACTTTTTTTAAATTTCCTGAATGTTGCTTTACTCATATTTTACTGGTGGTCTCGTAGGGACTCGAACCCCAAATCCATGTTCCGAAGACACGTGTGATATCCATTTCACCACGAGACCATTTTAATATTATATATTATTAATTTTTAAAATAAATATTTGAACGTTACCAAGAGCTATTAGGTTGTTCTAAGAATTCTTTTTCTTCGATAGTAGATTTGCGATTTAGAATATGATTTCTATGAGGATATCTTCCAAATTTTTTAATTGGAACAGTATGATGATTCCATGCCTTTTTTATTTTATCATAGTGTTCAAAAGTTTTTAAATATGCATCTATAAGATTATGACCAAAAACATGATCACTAAGATCTTCGCTATGAATGAGTGGCATTAGAAAAAAATGTATTTTTGTTTGATTTAGTTCTTCTAAATATCCTCTGTCAACTCCCTCATTAACAATTAATCTTGTTTTATGGTCTTGCTCAAAAGCTTTTGGACTATCTCTATAAAGATTTCTTGAGAATTGATCTAGCAATATAACAAGAGCTACACATTCTTCAGATACATCTTGCCATTCCTCATACTCATTATTAATTGCATTTTCTAAATCTTTTAAAAAGAACTTTTTAATTTTAGCGTCAAATTTACTATCTTTTTTGAACCAGTCATCCATTCCTGATTGAACAAACCAAAAATCTAATATTGCTTTTGCTCTTTCATTCACTGGTTAGCTATAATATAGAAGATTTATCTTCATGACATTAATTAAATTGAACAACAAAATCTCTAAGTGCCGACAGTGTGATAGATTGGTAAATTTTAGAGAAAAAATTGCTACTGAAAAAAGACGTCAGTATATTGATCAAAATTATTGGGGAAAACCAATTACTGGATATGGAGATTCTAAAGCACAGTTACTTATGATAGGTCTTGCTCCTGCAGCGCACGGCGGGAATAGAACTGGTAGAGTATTCACTGGAGATAAATCTGCAGATTTTCTTTTCAAGTGTCTTCATAAGTCAGGCTTTGCTAATCAGAGTATTTCTATTTCAAGAGATGACGGCTTACAACTTAAAAATCTCTATTTAACAACTGCATTAAAATGTGTACCACCTGAAGATAAGCCAAAGCCTGATGAGCTCAAAACATGTTTTAAATTTTTTAAAGACGAAATAAGTTATTTATCAAAAATAAACACAATAGTTGCTCTAGGTAAAATTGCATTTGACGCTTGTTTGAATTTTTATATGCAAGATTATAATATTAAAAGAAAAGATTTCATTTTTCAGCATGGAACAAAATATAATTTACCAGATAAAAAAATTCTTATCGGCTCTTATCATCCCAGTCCAAGAAATGTGAATACTGGCAGAATTAATGAAAAAAAAATGATTTTATTATTAAACACAGTAAAAAAAGTAATGAATCGATAATGCCAATAAGAAGAAAATTAAGTATTCAAAAAAAATATTTTGAAAGTATGGGCCAAGGCTCTTTGTTTGGACATGATAATGTTCATTTTAAAACGGTTAATCTTCCACAGAAGCAAAAACTTATTAATCTATGTAAAAAATTTAGTGTGAAATTGATTGTAAATAAAAATCAAATTTTTCTCAATCTTATTAAAATTAATTAAATGAAACGTTTTTTATTTTATGATCCAAAACTACTAATTTATGGTTTTTTAATAGTTTTTTTTGCAAGTTATGGTCAAACCTTTTTCATATCTCTCTTTAATAGTGAGATAAGAGCATTTTATAATCTTTCTGATGGAGAATTTGGTCTTGTGTATGCTGTTTCAACTTTACTAAGTTCATTTATTCTTATCAGTTTTGCAAAATTAATTGATTACATTGATTTACGATTTTATTCTTTCATCGTTTCTTTTGGGCTTTTGTTAGCATGCATTGGAATGGTAATACTTTTAAATAATATAATTTTTCTTTTCTTTGTTATTTTTATGCTTCGATTTTTTGGACAAGGGGCAATGACTCATGCAGGTGAGACCACTATGGCTCGCTACTTTGGAAAAGATAGAGGAAAGGCGTTATCTGTAGCAACTCTTGGAGGAATGACGGGTGTTATGTTCCTACCTTATGTCTCGATAAATTTGTTTAAAAATTTAGAAATGAATCAACTTTGGATTTATGCATCCGTTTCAATTATTTTTTTTATTCCTTTTATATTCTTAGCATTATCTGATCAAAAAATAAGACATAGCAAATTTGATAAAACCCTTTTGGATGATTCTTTAAATATTAAGCTTCGCACTAGAGATATAATTAAAGATAAAAAATTTTATATTTATCTACCTTTGTCTATAGCGGCACCATTTATATCTACAGGCTTGATGTTCCATCAGATATATATTTTTGATCAAAAAGGTTGGTCATTGGAAATGCTAGGAAATGGATATATTTTGCTTGGTTTTTTTTCTATAATAGGACTATTAATTGGGGGGCCTTTAATAGATAAATTCGATACCAAAAAAACTGCTATCACAGTTCTTGCTCCATTATTATTATCAGTGATTGTCTTAGTTTTTTTTGATAGTGTGTTTTTTTTAATCATTTACATGAGTCTATACGGTTTTAACATGGGCATCTCGACACCTTTTATTGGCTCTCTATGGGCAGAAGTATATGGAGTGAAAAGTTTAGGAACTGTTAAGGCATTGTTACATGCAGGGGCAGTATTTGCTAGTGCTCTTTCCCCCTTAGTTTTTGGTTATATAATTGATTGGGGTTTTGGAATTACAACTATAGCAACAATTAGTATATCTATTATAATTGTCTCAACCCTTCTTCCTATTTACAATAAACTTCCATGACTGAAAAAGTAACAGAAAGCATTAAATTCTTAATGTCAGAATTTAAACGTTTATTGAAAAAGCAAAAAGATGGAACAATATCGCTATCTGAAATTGAAACTTTAAAAAATTTAAAAAAATTCCTGGGCAAGAATTGATGAGTTTTTCAGTAATTGATCACTATGAAGGTTTTGAAAAAAATAATTTTATTAAAAGAGATGAAAATCAAATAAATCTTCTTCACAAGCTTTCATTAAGTTGGGATCAGTATAACCAAAATAATCTTTTTTTTTCAAAAAGAAAAAAACTTGGCGTTTATATTCATGGAACAGTTGGTTCAGGAAAAACATTTATTCTAAACTTATTTTCTCAGTATACTAAAGTTGGCAAGAAAATACATTTTAATAATTTAATGAATGATGTTCATGCTAAAATAAATTCTAGCAATGATAAAGAAAAGAATTTGGAAGCATTTATAAAAAATATTTCTCAAAATATAAGAATTCTTTTTATTGATGAAATGCATATTTTTAATATTGTCGATGCTTTATTGATAAAAAAAATTTTTCAACTTCTAGAACTTAATAATATTTATGTTATGACTTCATCTAACTTTAAACCAGACGCACTCTACAAAAATGGTTTACAAAGAGGAGACTTTGTACCTTTTATTGAACACATAAATGAAAACTATGATGTAATAAGGATAGATAGTGAAAAAGATTATAGAAGACTTACACTTAATCAATCAAAAACATATTTTACTCCAATAAATAAAGATACTCGGGAAGAATTTAAATTATTGTTTGAAAGACTTGTGGATATTAGTAATTTAACAACAAAGATAGTTTCTGTGAACAGCAGAGAAATTGAATTTACTAATTGTTCTGCTAATGTTGCCTACTGCACTTTTGAATTTATCTGCAATACAAATCTTGCTCATGAAGATTATGCACGAATAGCAAAAGAATTCAGACTCATTTTTATTGAGAATGTTCCAAAAATGACTACTGATTATTCCGATCAATGCAGAAGGTTTATTAGTTTAATAGATATGCTTTATGATAATCAGTGTTCAGTAGTCTTGCTTGCTGAAAGCCCAATTGCTTCGATATGTCAGATAAATAATTTATCAAAAGAATTTGAGAGAACCGCAAGTAGATTATATGAAATGACAATAGTCCAAACTGTATGAGAAAAAAAATATTAATATCATTGACTTCAATTTTACTGCTTGGAGCATTTTTGTATGTGTCTGCAGGTTATTATGTTGCTTATAGTATTTTAAAAATTGATCATACATGTGGATTGCATCAAAATTCAAAACCCAATACTTGGGATACTGCATTAGATGCCAATGAATACAAAAATTTAACAAGACAAAGATTGAGATTAAATTTTCCATCAACAGATTATCATCTTGAAGAATGGAAGAATGTTTACTTTTCATCAAGAGAGAAAGATATTAAAATTAATGGTTGGTTATTTAATTACTATAAAGATGCACCTGTCGTAATTGTTATTCATGGTATTTTTCCAAATGGTAAATGCAAACCAGAGTCGAACCTGATTGCAAGTTTATTAATAAAGCGTGGTATTAACGTATTGACCATAGATCTCAGAAATTATGGCCAAAGTGATATTGTGAGCGCATATGAAGATTTGGGATTAAAATCTTACAATGATATCCTTGGAGCTTTCGATTATTTGAAGCATATAGGTTTTAAGAGTAATAAAATTGGTCTCCATGGAATATCTTTGGGTGCTGTACCTGCTATATTTGCGGCATATGAAGAGCCTGCAATTAAAGCAATATGGGCTGACAGCACTCTTGCTGAATTTAATATGGTACTAAAGGATGAGATAGGAAGATATGGACTATCAATTGAATTTGGACCGGTAGTTAGTTTTGTTGGACAGAGATTATCTGGCGTTGATCCATCAGACTTAAACCCAGTAAACAAATTATCAAATGATCAATCTTATTTTTTTACACATGGCGATAAAGATGAAAGGATGTTTGTCAGCCATTTTGAATATTTTAAAAGCTTTACAAAAAAAAATAATATTAAAGCAAGTTTTTGGTTGGCAGAAGACTCTTACCATGTTGATGCTATGTTTAAGTATCCAGAAATCTATGCTGATAAGATGCAAAAATTTTTCATTGAAAATTTAAAATAAAAAAGTCGGACTGTCTCTATCTAGCTCGTACCTTGGCAGACACTTCTCTAGCAAAGAAAACTCTATAATCATCAAACGGCGGGTAAGATGAAAAACATTTCTAGGCGTTCCTCCGAAGCAAAGAAATTGAGTTACAATCCGACTAATGCAAAACTATAGCCAAAATGTTTATATTTCAACATTTTCGGTTTTTTTGCTTTGTTTTTTTCCCAGTTTTTTTAGTAAAAATGTTATTAAAATCTATTCTATCCACAGACTTATTCACATTTTTTAATTATTAGTTTCTAAATGAGAAATTATTATTTTTTTTGAAATTCTGCAAAAAAAATATACTTAGAACATATAAAGCACTAAATTTTTTATTTAAAATGCAATCCAAACGGCCTTTATCCCCACATTTGTCTATTCATAAGTACGTTTTAACAGCCGTATTTTCTATTTTTCATAGATTTACAGGTATAGGATTGAGTTTAGGTTCAATATTGTTAGCGATTTGGATCTGCTTAATAGCATTAGGACAAGATTATTTCTCAATTTTTCAATTTATAAGCTCTTTTTTTATTTTTAAATTATTCTTATTTCTTTGGACTCTTGCTATTTTCTATCACTTGTTCAACGGCATCAGGTATTTATTTTGGAGTTATGGAAAATTGATGGAACTTGGAGTTGTTTATAAAAGTGGCTATGCCGTAATATTTTTCTCAATTTTATCTACTATTTTAGTTTGGTTATCAGTATGAAAAATTATTCTACGAAATGGATCATTCAAAGAATAACTGCTTTTGTTTTAATTCCACTTACTTTTTGGTTTATTTATAATTGTTTGCTACTTGCGTCATTTGATTATTATGAAACAAAAGCATTTTTCTTTTCAAAAATAAATTCCTCACTTTATTTTATTTTGACTATTTCAATGCTTTATCATTCAAAATTAGGGTGTGAAACAATCGTAGAAGATTATGTCACATCACAAAAACTAAAATATATTACTAAATCACTTATAAGTTTATTAACATACTTACTAATGATTATAGTATCTATCTCAATCTTCTCAATGGTAATGGTATGAGCAATTCATATAATGTCACCGACCATCATTATGATGTTGTAGTCGTCGGAGCTGGTGGATCAGGACTGCGCGCAACTCTTGGATGTGCTGAGTCAGGCTTGAAAACAGCATGTATCTCAAAAGTGTTCCCAACAAGAAGTCATACAGTTGCAGCTCAGGGAGGGATAGGCGCAGCATTAGGAAATATGGGAGATGATAATTGGAAATGGCATATGTATGATACTGTAAAAGGTTCAGACTGGTTGGGGGATCAAGATGCAATCGAATATCTTTGTTCTAATGCTCCTGAAGCTGTTATAGAATTAGAAGAATATGGAATGCCATTCAGTAGAACTGATGATGGGCGAATATATCAAAGGCCTTTTGGTGGTCATTTAACAAATAATGGGGAAGGTGCACCTGCAATGCGAGCTTGCGCAGCAGCAGATAGAACAGGACATGCTCTTCTTCACACACTTTATCAGCAGTCACTAAAACATAAAGTTGAATTTTATATTGAATATTTCGTTCTTGATTTAGTGATGGATAAAGATGGTAACTGCAAAGGAGTGGTTGCGTGGTGTTTAGAAGACGGAACAATGCATCGTTTTCTTTCTCACCAAACAATTTTAGCTACAGGTGGCTATGGGCGAGCATATTTTTCTTCAACAAGCGCTCACATTTGTACAGGTGATGGAAGCGCCATGGCCCTTAGACAAGATCTTCCTTTATCAGATATGGAGTTTATTCAATTTCATCCAACAGGAGTCTATGGCGCCGGCGTACTTATTACTGAAGGCGCTAGAGGTGAAGGTGGTTATTTAACTAATAGTGATGGTGAAAGATTTATGGAGCGATACGCTCCGAATGCTAAAGATCTAGCTTCAAGAGATGTAGTAAGCAGGGCAATGACTATAGAAATAAATGAAAAAAGAGGTTGTGGTGAAAACGCAGATCATGTTCTTTTACACTTGGAACACATTGATGCATCTACGCTGCATAAAAGATTGCCTGGAATATCTGAAACAGCAAAGATTTTCGCTGGAGTTGATTTAACTAAAGAACCAATTCCAGTACTTCCAACTGTTCATTATAATATGGGAGGCATTCCAACAAATCACAGAACTGAAGTTCTACGTCCAACTGCAGATAATCCTGATAATATATGTGAAGGCTTGTTGGCGGTAGGTGAGGCTGCGTGTGTGTCAGTTCATGGGGCAAATAGATTAGGAACGAACTCTTTAATTGATTTAGTAGTCTTTGGAAAAGCGTCTAGCATTACAGCAAAAGAGAAAATTAAAACCAAGAGTAAAGATATAGAAATTAATAAAAGTTCATTAGATCCAATATTAGAGCGTTTTGATAAAATTCGATATAATAAGGGTGATAGCTCAACTGGAGAAGTAAGAACAGCTATGCAAAAAGTGATGCAAGAAAAATGTGCAGTTTTCAGAAACGATGATTTAATTTCTAAAGGCATTGAAGAGTTTAATCAAATTGAGAGCTCTATGGACAATATAGGTTTGAAAGATAAGTCAATGATTTTTAATACCGATTTAACAGAGTCGCTTGAGCTTCATAATCTTATGGCGCAATCTAAAGTTACTTTACACTCTGCCTTAAATAGAACTGAGAGCAGAGGAGCCCATGCAAGGGAAGACTTCAAAGAGAGAGATGACACCAAATGGTTAGTTCATTCACTGTCTTGGCTTGATCATGATGGTAATGTGAAAATAGGAACTCGCCCTGTTCACATGAACACATTAACGAACCATGTACAACCTATACCTCCAAAGAAAAGAGTTTATTAAATGGTACAATTTATATTACCTGCAAATTCAAAAGTAAAAAAAGGAATTGAGCATCCTGTTAAAGAGATTGCAAAAAAACCAAAAAAAATTATCATTTATCGATGGAGCCCCGAAGACAACCAAAACCCTCGATTAGATAGTTACGAAATAGATTTGAAAAAATGCGGACCTATGGTTCTCGATGCACTGATGAAGATCAAAAATGAAATTGATTCTTCCTTAACTTTTAGAAGATCGTGCCGTGAAGGTGTTTGTGGCTCATGCGCAATGAACATTGATGGTGTAAATACACTAGCGTGCCTAAAACCAATTGAAGAGGTTAATGGTGAGATTAGGATTTATCCTTTGCCGCACATGCCTGTTGTTAAAGATTTAGTTCCTGATTTAAGTAAAGCTTATGATCAATTAGCCTCTATAAAGCCTTGGTTGCAAAGATCAGATGAAAACAACAATACCAACAAAATACAAAATGAAGAAAAAAAACAAACGCCAAAAGATAGAGAAAAATTAGATGGACAATGGGAATGTGTTTTGTGTTTTTGTTGCACCACTGCGTGTCCAAGTTATTGGTGGAACAGTGACGAATATTTGGGGCCAGCGGTTTTAATGCAGGCAGCAAGATGGGTAAACGATTCAAGAGATGCGGAAAGAAAGAATAGATTGAAAGCAGTTAACGACTCAATGAAATTATATCGATGCCATTCTATTATGAATTGTACACGCTCATGTCCTAAAGGACTTAATCCTGCAAAAGCTATTGCTGATTTAAAGAAGGCTATTGTTACAGAATTATAATTCTTGTATAGGAGCCACATGAGAAAGAAAATTGCTCTCGTCGGAGCAGGAAATATCGGCGGAACTCTTGCACATTTAATTGGATTAAAGGAATTAGGGGATGTTGTCCTTATTGATATAGCGGACGGAATGACCAAAGGAAAAGCTTTGGATTTAGCACAATCCTCTACCATAGAAAATTTTAATGCTAATATAAGTGGTTCCTCAAATTATCGTGAAATGAAGGAAGCTGATGTTGTAATTGTTACTGCAGGTTTTCAAAGACGTCCTGGTATGACTAGAGATGATTTGGTAGAAAAAAATTCAGCAATCATACAAACAGTAGGAAAGGGAATAAAAGCAAACTGTCCTAATGCTTTTGTGATTTGTATAACAAACCCTCTTGATGCTATGGTTAGTGTTTTGCAAAAAGCAGCAGGACTAAAAACTAATATGTGTGTTGGAATGGCTGGTGTTCTTGATAGTGCAAGATTAAAATATTTTCTAGCAAAAGAGTTTAAAGTGTCAGTAGAAGATGTGACTGCTTTTGTTTTGGGTGGTCACGGCGACACCATGGTACCTTTAATACGATATTCTAGTGTAGCCGGTGTTCCGGTACCAGAATTAATTAAACTTAAATGGTCAACACAAAAAAGAATTGATGCAATTATCGAAAGAACAAGAGATGGCGGTGGTGAGATTGGACGATTGATGAAAACAGCTTCAGCTTTTTATGCACCAGCTTCATCTGCAATTGCAATGGCTGAGTCTTATATTAAAGATCAAAAAAGAGTTCTTCCATGTGCTGCATATTTAAATGGCCAATACGGCGTTAAAGGTTTGTATGTGGGCGTTCCAGTTGTAATCGGTAAAAAAGGCGTTGAGCGAGTTGTGGAGTTAAAATTAAATACATTAGAAAAAAAACAATTTAATCATTCTGTTAAGGCAGTAAAAAATTTAACCGCTCTTGCAAAAAAACTGACATCAAAAAAATAATCCAGACTTGAATAATGTCAGTTTAATGAAAGAATTAAAACTTATAGAAATTTAAATGAATATTCACGAATACCAAGCTAAAGAAATATTAAAAAAATTTGGTTTACCAATTCTTAATGGCAAATCATACGAAAAAAATCTTGATTTACTTGAGACTGAATTAAAAGATTTAAAAGGCCCTCCGTGGGTAGTTAAATCTCAAATTCATGCAGGTGGAAGAGGAGCAGGGTACTTTAAAAATTCATTTAATGATAAGGGTGGCGTTCAAGTAATTTTTGAGAAAGATCAAGTAAACAAAATAGCTTCCTCAATGATGGGCAATGTTCTTGTGACAAAGCAAACTGGCGAGATTGGAAAAACTGTCAATCGCATATTTATTGAAGAAGGGTGTGAAATTGAAAGGGAGTTTTATCTAAGCCTACTTGTTGATAGAAATAATTCAAAAGTAATGATGATGATCTCTGCTGCTGGTGGCATGGATATTGAGGAAGTGGCTTCTACTAATCCTGAAAAAATTATAAATATGCATTTTGAAAACTTTAAAAATGTTACCTTAGACTCCAATCTTCAATCAACACTTGAGATAAACCAAAATCAGTTTGATGAATTAAATACAATTACTAATAAATTATTACTTGTTTTTAGCTCTATAGACGCATCAACAATTGAGATTAACCCGTTGGTTTTAAATAAAAAAGGCTCTTTTGTATTATTGGATGCAAAAATAAGTTTAGATGATAACGCATTATTCAGACATCCAGATTTGATAGAGTTAAAAGATCTAACAGAGGAAGATCCTCTGGAACTTCAAGCGGCAGAACATGATATGAATTATGTTAAGCTTGATGGCTCAATTGGATGTATGGTTAATGGAGCAGGGTTGGCAATGGCAACTATGGATATCATTAAGCAGTTTGGAGAAGAGCCTGCGAATTTTCTAGATTTAGGGGGAACGGCAAATAAAGATAGAGTTATTATGGGTTTTAAGACAATTCAATCTGATCCAAATGTAAAATCAATTTTAATAAATATCTTTGGAGGAATTATTCATTGTGACATGATTGCCAACGGTATTGTCGAAGCTGTAAAAGAACTTAACTTTAAACTACCACTTGTAGTTCGATTTCAAGGAACTAATGCTAGTCAAGGCAGAGATGTAATTAATAACTCATCACTTGGTCTAATTTCTCTTGATGATTTTACAGAAGCAGCAAAAAAAGTAGTGGAGCTTTCTAGAGAATAACGATGTCAATTATTATAGATAAAAATACCAAAGTAATTTGCCAAGGTTTTACTGGATCACAAGGCACTTACCATTCTCAACAAGCAATCGATTACGGAACTAAGATGGTTGGAGGTGTGACGCCAGGAAAAGGAGGAACCACTCATTTAGACTTACCAGTATTTAATACTGTTAAGGAGGCAAAAGACCATACACAAGCAGACGCAACCGTCATTTATGTTCCAGCTAAGTTTGCAACTAAAGCCATACATGAAGCACTTGATGCAGACATAAAAATTATCACCTGCATTACTGAAGGTATTCCTGTTCTTGATATGGTGGAAATTAAAAAAAGAATTATTGAACAAAAAACTTACTTCATAGGCCCTAATTGTCCAGGGTTAGTAACACCAGGTGAATGTAAAATTGGCATTATGCCAGGCTTTATTCATCAACCTGGCAAAATTGGAATAGTTAGTAGGTCTGGAACTTTAACGTATGAAGCGGTTTGGCAAACTTCTCAAGTAGGTTTAGGTCAAACAACATGTGTAGGTATTGGAGGGGATCCCGTTCATGGTATGAACTTTATTGATTGCCTTGATTTGTTTTTAAAAGATGAGGCAACAAAAGGAATACTAATGATTGGTGAAATAGGAGGAACTGCAGAAGAGGATGCAGCTGAATTCATATCAAAATCAAGCATAAAAAAACCAATGTCATCTTTTATTGCTGGAGTATCAGCACCTAAAGGAAAGAGAATGGGTCATGCTGGTGCCATAATTTCTGGCAATAAAGGTACAGCACAATCAAAAATTGATGCTTTGGAGTCAGCAAATATTGCGGTAGCTCCATCACCTGCCAAAATGGGTGAAACAATGCTAGCTGAAATGCAAAAAGGGTATAATTAAATTTAAAATCTACTAATATTTTATAAAAATAATCAGTGTATAAGAACAAAAATGAATGATAGTTTTCTAAATAGTGCCAACGCACCTTATGTTGCTGAGCTATATTTTAAGTACACTCAGAATCCCAAAAGCATTGACAAAAGTTGGAAGAGTTTTTTTTCATCATTAAATGAAGATGAGCTTTCAATTATATCTGATTTTGGTGGACCGGAATGGAAAAAAAGAGATACAAGTGTTATCGATGATACTTCATTCGATAAAGTAGTTCGTTCATCAACAGCTGTAGATTTTAATAGTTTTAAAACATCAACGTTAGACTCAATTCGAGCGCTTCGCTTAATTCGAGCGTATCGTATGAATGGTCATTTAATATCAAATCTGGATCCTCTTAATCTACATAAAAAAAATTATCACCCAGAGTTAGATTATAAATCATATGGGTTTTCAGAAAGTGATCTAGATAGAGTAATTTTTATTGACGGAAGTCTTGGGTTAGAAACAGCCACACTCAAAGAAATTATACAAATACTAAACAAAACTTACGCATCATCTATCGGTGTGGAGTTTTTGCATATTCAATCTGTAGAGCAAAAACAATGGGTGCAAGAAAGAATAGAAGAAGTTCATAATAAGACAAATTTTACTACCCAGGGTAAGAAAGCAATTTTTCAACGATTGGTGGAGTCAGAATTATTTGAACAGTATTTAGATAAAAAGTTTCTAGGAACAAAACGATATGGCGTTGAAGGTGGTGAGTCAATGATTCCTGGTATTGAACAAATCGTAAAGCAATCATGTTTGGCAGGAGTGCAGGATATTTATTTTGGCACAGCACATAGAGGAAGACTCACTTTGCTCGCAACAGTTTTGGGAATGCCGTACAGGGGAATTTTATCAAAATTTCAAGGAAGTCTGAATGATCCTAATGAAGTGTTAGGATCGGGTGATGTTAAATATCATTTAGGTGTATCTAGTGACAGAGAGTTTGATGGTAAAAGTATTCATTTATCTTTAACGCCAAATCCATCTCATCTAGAGGCAGTTGATCCTGTTGTTGCTGGAAAGGTAAGAGCTAAACAAACTTTATTACAAGACAAAACCACGGATAAAGTTTTTGGTATTCTTATTCATGGAGATGCCGCAATGGCAGGACAAGGAATAGTGGCAGAAACATTTGCCATGTCCCAACTTCGTGGTTTTCGTACTGGGGGAATTATTCATTTTGTTATTAATAATCAAATTGGCTTCACTACAACACCACACTATGGTCGATCAGCGCCTTATTGCACAGAAATAGCAAAAATGGTTCAAGCTCCAATCTTTCATGTTAACGGTGATGATCCAGAAGCAGTTGTTCATGTTTGTCGACTTGCTGCTGAATATAGAAACTTATTTAAAGAGGATGTTGTAGTTGATATGTTCTGTTACAGACGATCAGGTCACAATGAAGCAGATGAACCAATGTTCACGCAGCCTTTAATGTATAAAAAAATTAAACAACATCAAACAACTCTTAATTTATACAAAGAGCAATTGATTAAAGAAGAAATACTAACCGAAGATGATGCAAAAAATAAACTCTCGGATTTTAAAAAGTTCTTAGATAATGAATTTGAATTATCTAAATCCTACAAACCAAACAAAGCAGATTGGTTAGATGGTACATGGACTGGAATTAAAATTGCCTCTATTGATGCAAGAAGAGGCAAAACATCTTCTACAGAAAATGATTTAAAGAATTTAGCAAAAGAAATTCATACTTTACCAGAAGATTTTACACCTCATAAAAGAATTAAAAAAATCTATAATGATAGAGAACAGTCAATTATTGAGGGTAAAAATATTGACTGGGCCACAGCTGAAGCTTTAGCTTTTGCCACATTGCTTAAAGATGGATATGGCGTTCGTTTATCAGGTCAGGATGTAGGTAGGGGGACGTTCAGTCATCGCCACGCAGTTTTATATGATCAAGAAAATGAAAAACGTTTTGTCCCTCTTAGACATTTTAGAAAAGACCAAGCTTTATTTGAAATCGTAGATAGTTTTTTATCTGAATTTGGTGTTCTTGGCTTTGAGTATGGTTACTCTCAAGCTGATCCGAAAACATTAGTCATTTGGGAGGCTCAGTTTGGTGATTTTTCTAATGGTGCTCAAACAATTATTGATCAGTTTATTACTACAGGAGAGAGAAAATGGTTAAGAATGTCAGGATTAACTTTGTTGCTTCCACATGGGCATGAAGGACAGGGTCCTGAGCATACTAGTTCACGCTTAGAACGCTTTTTACAAATGTGTGCAGAAGATAATATACAAGTTGCTAACTGCACCAGTCCAGCAAACTATTTTCATATTTTACGGCGACAAATGATGAGAGATTTTCGTAAACCTCTTATTCTAATGACTCCTAAGTCAACACTTCGTCATAAAGGTAATACATCTGCTCTTGAAGATTTTGTGAATGGATCAACTTTTCATCGTGTTTTAAGAAAACCTTTATCGGTAAAAGAAAAAAATAAAATTAATAGAGTCGTGCTTTGTTCTGGAAAAATATATTTTGAATTACAAGATCATATTGATGAGCTAGAACTTGATAACATTCAAATTTTCAGACTGGAGCAATTATATCCTTTTCCTTATGAAGCATTGGAAGAAGAAATAATTGATTTTAAAAATTGTGAAATGATATGGTGTCAAGAAGAACCAAAAAACATGGGCGCTTGGCAATTTGTACAAGAGAGAGTGTTGTCCGTTGTTCAAAAAGTAACTGGGAAAAAAGAATTACACTTTATTGGCAGAAGAGCGGCTGCATCTCCTGCAACAGGAGTCTTTGATAGACACTTATCTAATCAAAAAAATATTATTCGATTAGCTACAGAGGCAAATTTAGATGAAATAAAAAAAGAAAAATCAGGAGTTTCTCTGGTGAAATATAAACTGCCAATTGAATAAAGCACTTAACATGTTAAATAGAAAATAAAATATAATGGAATTGATTGTACCTACACTTGGCGAGTCTATTACTGAAGCAACAGTCTCTAAATGGTTAAAAAAAGTTGGAGACTCATTTGAGGCCGATGAGCCATTAGTTGAAATAGAAACGGATAAGATAACAGTGGAAGTCCCTGCTCCTAGTGCTGGATCTATATCTGAAATTAAGGTTGAAGAAGGTGCAGATGTAAATATTGGTGGTGTTCTAGCACTTTTAGGTAATAAAAAATCAACAAATGGGTCTACTCCATCTGTGAAAGCTCAAACAAAAGAACCACCAAAAGAGGAACTTAAAGATCAAAAAGAAATATCTTCTCCTGTTAATTTCGATAAAACAAAATTATCTCCATCAGTTCAAAAACTAGTTGATGAAAATAATTTGAGTGCTGAAAAAATTTCTCCATCAAGATCTGATGGTCGTTTGACAAAAGAAGATGTAATTAATTTTATCAATAATCCTTCGGCAAAACAAACATCTCCAAAAGAAAGAGAAGAAGTTGTTAAAATGTCAAAGATTAGAAAAACAATCGCTAAAAGATTAAAAGAATCACAAAATACTGCTGCGATTTTGACGACATTTAATGAAGTAGATATGTCAGAGATAATGAAAGTCCGTGAATCTAAAAAAGAAGACTTTATGGAGCGCTATGGTGTTAAACTTGGTTTTATGTCTTTCTTTGTAAAAGCAGTTGTATCAAGTCTTCAAGAATTCCCTGCAGTAAATGCTGAGATACGTGATGAAAATATTATTTATAAAAATCATTTTGATATTGGCATTGCTGTTGGAACAGAAAAAGGATTGGTTGTACCTGTTCTAAAAGATGCTGATGCAATGACTTTTGGTGATATCGAACAGAACATTGTTGAGCTTAGTACAAAAGCAAAAGAGGGTAGCTTGACTATGGATGATTTAACAGGCGGTACCTTTACAATCTCCAACGGAGGTGTTTATGGCTCTATGTTAAGTACGCCTATTATTAATAGACCTCAATCTGGAATTTTGGGTATGCATAATATTCAAAAAAGAGCAGTTGTGGTTGATGATGAAATAGTTATTCGCCCAATGATGTATCTAGCATTTAGTTACGATCACCGTATCATTGATGGAAAAGAGAGTGTTGGATTTTTAGTTACTATAAAAAGCCTGCTTGAAAATCCATCAAAATTAATTTTAGGAGTGTAGATGGCAGATTTTGATTTAATAGTAATTGGAGCAGGTCCAGGTGGTTACGTGGCAGCAATTAGAGCTGCACAACTCGGGATGAAAGTCGCGTGTGTTGAAAAAGGACAAACACTTGGAGGCACTTGTTTGAATATCGGCTGTATTCCATCTAAAGCTCTATTAAATTCGTCTGAAAAATTTGCTGAAATTTCTAAACATATTGAAGAGCACGGTATCAGCACAGGAAAAGTCGAGCTTGATTTATCTAAACTCATGCAACGTAAAAATAAAATTGTAAAACAACTAACATCTGGAATTGGTTTGCTTTTTAAAAAAAATAAAGTTACTCATATTCAAGGATTAGCTAGTTTTACAGACAAGAACACAATTAAAGTTTCGTCATCTGATAGTGAAAAAAATTATTCAGCAAAAAATTTTATTATTGCAACAGGATCTTCTTCAATTGCTATAGATGCAATTCCTGTTGATGAAAAACAAATTGTTAGTTCAACTGGTGCTCTTGCTTTAGAGTCAGTGCCAAAATCACTTCTTGTTATCGGTGGTGGGTACATTGGTTTGGAGATGGGTTCTGTGTGGAGTAGACTTGGGTCTAAAGTAACGGTCGTAGAGGCTCTGGATAGAATTGTACCAACAATGGATGAAGAAATTGCTAAAGAGTTTATGAAATCACTTAAAAAGCAAGGGTTAGATTTTAAACTTTCACATAAAGTCACTTCAACAAAAGCTAGCACAGATGGTGTTGATGTAACCATGGAATCTACAGATAAAAAAACAGTTACAGAAAAATATAATGTAGTACTTATGTCGGTTGGTCGTAAACCAAACACAGAAGGTCTTAATCTAGAAGAAATTGGTGTAAAATTGAATGAAAAAAAATCAATTGAAATAAATAGTAAATTTAAAACTAGTGTAGATGGGATTCATGCCATCGGTGATGTAGTGCCAGGACCAATGCTTGCACATAAAGCTGAAGAAGAAGGTGTGGCATGTGTGGAATTAATAAGTGGCCAAAAACCTCATATCAATTATGAGATGATCCCTGCAATTGTATACACAAATCCAGAAGTAGCTTCAGTTGGAAAAACAGAAACAGAATTAAAAGCAAAAAAGATTGATTATAAAATTGGAAAGTTTCCTTTTATGGCAAATGGTAGAGCACTAACAACTTCTTCACCGGAAGGCTTTGTTAAAATTTTAGCTGATAGTAAAACAGATGCTATTCTTGGCGCTCACATTATCGGTCATGATGCAGGCCAGCTTATTGCAGAAATTGTTACAACAATGGAATTTGGTGGAAGTTCAGAAGATATAGCACGTATATGTCATGCACATCCTACAACAAGTGAAGCGGTCAAAGAAGCTGCAATGAATATTGAAGGAAGAGCTATTCACATATAGCTATCATTTTAAAAATCTGAATAATATATATATTAGTAGTATTTATTACTGGTAAATTTATATAATATATTAATAATACACTATATTAATTCAAGGAGGAAACATGAAACAATTAAGTTTTGTAAGTCTAATAATTTCTTTATTTTCTTTCTCGGTTTATGCGGCCCCACTTCAATCTCTTGGAGATGGAGAGGGAGAATTAAACGTTGTAGCCTGGGCTGGATATTTAGAAAGAGGTGAAACAATGGAAGCTTTTGATTGGGTCACTGGATATGAGAACAATACAGGATGTAAGGTAAATATTAAAACTGCCGGCACATCAGACGAGATGGTTGCTCTCATGAATGAAGGAGGTTTCGATATTGTTACAGCATCAGGTGATGCTAGCTTGCGTTTAATCGCAGGAGGAACAGTTCAAGAAATCAATACAGATTTAATCCCAAGTTGGGATACTATTGATCCTAGATTACAAAGTGCAGAATGGCATACAGTCGATGGAAAACATTACGGTACTCCATACATGTGGGGATCAAATGTATTAATGTACAATACAAATGCTATTTCTGAGGCACCTACTAGCTGGAGTTTGGTATTTGAAGAGCAAACTTTATCAGATGGAAAATCTAATAAAGGAAGAGTCCAAGCTTTTGACGGGCCAATACATATTGCAGATGCAGCAATGTATTTGATGTACCATCAACCAGAGCTTGGCATTAAAGATCCTTACGAGTTAACTAATGATCAATATCAAGCTTCATTAAATTTATTAAGGCAACAAAGAGAATTGGTAGGTCGTTATTGGCATGATGCATTTATGCAAATAGACGACTTTACAAATGAAGGTTTTGTAGCATCTGGCTCATGGCCATTTCAAGTAAATCTATTAGTTGGAGCAGAGCAACCTATTGCAAGTGTAATACCTCAAGAAGGAGCTACAGGTTGGGCTGATACTACTATGGTTCATTCTGAATCTAAAAACGTAAATTGTGCTTACATGTGGATGGAACATCAATTAAGTTCAAATCTACAAAGTGACTTAGGTGTTTGGTTTGGTGCGGTTCCATCAGTTCCATCAAAATGTGGAACAGGTTTAATGGATCCAGCAGCAGGTATTTACCAAGAAGGTCAAGATGCATGTCAGATAAACGGTATGGACAACTTTGATAAAATTTATTTCTGGAAAACTCCAGTATCTAAATGTGATACGCAAGATAGTTGTATCCCATACTATAAGTGGGTAACTGACTATATTGCTGTTCTAGGCGGTCGGTAAAATATAATTTTGGCGGGATATAAATTATCCCGCCTTAAATCCCTTATAAGTTTATGATTAAAGCCCTCGAGTTAAAAAATATTAATAAAAAGTTCAATGAAACTGTTGCTTTAGACAACATACATTTGGAAATTAATGATGGAGAATTTTTTTCATTATTAGGACCTTCTGGCTCAGGAAAAACGACCTGTTTAAAAGTAATTGGTGGTTTTGAGCAGCCTGACTCAGGAAACGTAAGCCTATTTAATGAGAACGTAACAGACATTCCGCCATTTAAAAGAAATGTTAATACTGTATTTCAAGATTATGCTCTTTTTCCTCATATGAATGTGGAGGAAAATGTTTGCTATAGTTTAAAGATTAAAAAAATACCAAAAATAGAACAAGAATCTCAGGTTGAGGAAATTCTCTCCACAGTAAAGCTAAAAGGCTATGAAAAAAGAAAACCAAGTGAACTCTCAGGTGGTCAACGTCAAAGAGTAGCATTAGCAAGATCTTTGATTAATAAGCCAAAGATTTTACTATTGGACGAGCCATTGGGTGCATTGGATTTAAAATTGCGAGAACAAATGCAAATTGAGCTAAAAAACCTTCAACGTCAATTCCAAATTACTTTCATATATGTAACACATGATCAACAAGAAGCATTAAGTATGAGTGATAGAATAGCAATCTTTAATGACGGAAAGATAGAACAAGTAGATACACCTGATAATATTTATAAGAATCCTAAAACTGCTTTTGTAGCAGATTTTATAGGAACCACTTCATTAGTTTCAAAACAATTAGCAGCTGAGCTATTTAATTATAATTCTGCTTTTTCAATCAGACCAGAAAATATTAAAATTAATAATGAACAAGATTCTAAAAGTGAATTTAATGCAAAGGTTGTTGTTACTGATATACAATTTCAAGGATCTTATTATAAAATTCTATGTAAAGCGAATGATCTCACACTAACAGCTTTACACTATGTTGATACACAAAATACATTTAAAATTAATCTTGGTGATAATCTTGAATTATCTTGGGATAAAATAGATATTACAAATATAAATGACTAGTGCCTTAGAAAATTTCTCTAACTATTTATATCGTAATAAGCACATATTACTTTTGTTATTTTTACTTCCACCACTGCTATGGCTTGGAATAATATATCTTGGTTCTTTGATAGTTTTTTTATTTCATTCTCTTTTTTATCTTGATGGATTTACTGGAAAAGTAGTTTACAAAATATCTCTTAGTACAATTATTGAGTTATTTAGTTCCCCTGCCAATATTGATATTTTAATAAGAACGGTTATGTTAGCATCAGTTGTTTCTTTAGGTGCTGCTATAATTGGTTTTCCAATTGCTTATTACATGGCAAAATATACAACTCCAAAAATTAAAGTTTTCTTTTATTTAGCTATAATGCTTCCATTATGGTCTAGCTATTTAGTACGTGTTTATTCATGGAAATTAATTTTGGCCAAAGAAGGCATTATAAGTTGGTTTTTAGCAAAGCTACATTTAACTTGGTTGCTTGAAGCAATCCTCGCTTTGCCAGTCATCGGCGGTCCTTCATTATCTATTTCATATCTTGGTATGTTTTTAGTTTTTACCTACATTTGGTTACCATTTATGATTTTACCTATCCAAGCTTCTTTAGAGAGAGTGCCAAATTCACTTATCAACGCAAGCTATGATCTTGGTGCAACTAAAAGGCAAACATTCTATAAGGTTATACTTCCTCTTGCTTTGCCAGGAATTGCAGCTGGATCAATTTTTACATTTTCACTTACATTAGGAGATTATATTATTCCATATATCATTGGGACTTCTAAATTTTTTATTGGTCAAGCTGTATACACACATCAAGGAACAGCTGGTAATATTCCATTAGCAGCAGCTTTCTCACTTGTCCCAATTGCAGTAATGGCAGTTTATATATATTTTGCAAAAAAATTAGGAGCGTTCAATGCTCTTTAGAAAAAAGAAAAATTTAAATGAAGCGTCTTTAGGCCTTAAAATTGGAGCTATCTTTGGAATTTTATTTTTACATGTTCCTCTTTTTTTCATTATTTTATATGCATTTACAACTGAGGATAAATCCTACCAATTTCCACCGCCTGGTTATACTCTGAAATGGTTCTCAATTGTTTTAGGAAGAGAAGATATATGGAATGCTGTTGGGCTATCATTACAAGTGGCTCTTATTTCAACCCTATCAGCGATAGTACTTGGAACGTTAGCGGCAGCAGCACTATTTAAAGCAAGTTTTTTTGGCAGAGATTATATCACTCTTTTAATAATTTTACCGATTGCACTACCTGGAATCATAACAGGCATTTCACTTCGAAGTGCTTTTGGTGTTGCGGGTATTCCATTTAGCACGTGGACAATTATAATTGGTCATGCAACTTTTTGTATGGTTGTTGTGTACAATAATGTTGTTGCTCGTTTGAGACGAAGTTCACCTAACCTCATACAAGCCTCAATGGATCTAGGGGCAAATAATATTCAAACTTTTTTTTATGTTATTTTACCAAATTTAGGCACAGCAATTTTGGCAGGAGGAATGCTAGCGTTTGCTTTATCATTTGATGAGGTTATTGTTACTACATTTACTGCAGGTCAACAAACAACTTTACCAATATGGATGTTATCAGAATTGATACGACCAAGACAAAGACCAATAACGAATGTTGTTGCAGTTTTTATAATTTGTATTACCTTTATACCAATTTTATATGCAAGTTATATGACAAGGAATACGACAGACACAGACGGTTCATCAAAATAATAAGGAGGAAGAATGAAAACAAATATTTTAATTAATAATGAATTAATTCAAGGAGATTCTACTCCAGAAAAAATTATTAATCCGGTCAATTCAGAATTAATTGTTGAGGTTCCTCAATCAAGTGAAGAACAGGTAAATAAAGCTGTGTCTGCAGCAAAAAAAGCATTTGCAACATGGTCCAAGACTACTCCAGCAGATCGTTCAGGAATGTTACTAAAGCTTGCCGACTTAATTGATAGTAAAGCAGAAGAGATTGCAAAATTAGAATCTCTTAATACGGGTAAACCTTTTCACTTGGCATTAAATGATGAATTACCTGCCATATCAGATGTATTTAGATTCTATGCTGGAGCTTGCAGAAATATGCCAGGTGCTGCCGCAGGTGAGTACATGGCAGGATTTACAAGTATGATAAGACGAGATCCAATTGGAGTTATAGCTTCAATTGCCCCGTGGAATTATCCTTTAATGATGGCTGCTTGGAAATTAGGACCTGCTTTAGCAGCAGGAAACACAGTTGTCCTTAAACCATCTGAGCAGACACCTCTTACAACTTTTTTTATTAGTGAATTATTAGCAGAAGTATTTCCTGAAGGAGTTGTGAACATTGTGTATGGAATTGGAGAGACTGTTGGATCATCTTTAATTAATCATCAAGATGTTAATATGATTTCGTTAACAGGAGATATCGCAACAGGTTCTAAAGTTTTAGAGGCAGCTAGCAGAAGTATTAAAAAAACACATTTAGAATTAGGCGGTAAGGCACCTGTTATAGTTTATGATGATGCTGATATTGATCAATTAATTGAGGGAATAAGAGCATTTGGATATTATAATGCAGGGCAAGATTGTACGGCTGCCTGCAGGATATTTGCTGATAAAAAAGTTTATGACAATGTTGTTGCTGATTTGTCTTCTGCAGTATCCTCAATCGGTTTGGCAAATGATGAAGATGAAAAAAATGAAATACCACCGCTTATCACTCAAGAACATTTAAGCAGAGTTTCCAATTTTGTTGAGGCAGCAAAGTCTCTAAAACACATTGAGATTACTACTGGAGGATCTCAATTAGGTGAGAAAGGAAACTTTTATAAACCAACAGTAATTGCCGGCGCAAAACATGATGATGATATTGCTAAAAATGAAGTATTTGGCCCTGTTGTATCAGTAACACCGTTTAGTAATGTTGATGATGCAGTTAATTGGGCAAATGATACGAAGTATGGTTTGGCATCATCTGTTTGGACAAAAGATATTAAAAAAGGAATGAAAACTGCTGCGCAGTTACAATATGGTTGTACATGGGTAAACACTCACTTTATGCTAACAACTGAAATGCCTCATGGAGGAGTAAAATCTTCTGGTTATGGAAAAGATTTATCTTCTTTTGCTTTGGAAGATTATACCAACATAAGACATGTGATGGTGAATATTGAGTAATTGTTAAAATAAAATTTAAACAATACTTTATTTAAATTAATTCTTTTTTTATATTTTAAAAAAGATAAACCCATTTAATCTTTTAAATGGAAAATCAAAAAATTTATCGTAAAGCTTTGGCTTCGTGTATGCAAAATGCCTACATCTTTTTTTTTACACTAGGCATATATTTTGTTTATATCCCCTGGAATTTAGATCGCCTAGATTTAGTAGAGACAGATTTAGGTCTATGGCTTTTTATATTTGGAATTGTAAATTTAATAATTAATCAATTAACCGGTAGAATTATTGTTCCTAAAATTGGGACCAAAAATATTGTTATGATTGGTACAACCTTAGTAGCATTCTGCCCCTATCTTCTCGTTACAGTAAATAGTTATTCCAGTTTTATGCTTGTTGCCATTCCTTTTGGTGCAGCCATTGGTTTTATTTTGCCAAGCAATCAAACCCAAATATCAAACATCGAAAGCAAAACGAAGAAAATCTACACACCGATGTACCAAGCTTTTTTCAGCGCCGGTTCATTATCAGGCGCCTTAATGGCTGCATACGTCATTAGACAAGATATTGATCCACAAATAACCTTTGGTGTTATGGCAGTTTTAATTTTGCTTTCCGTTATATTTATTTATTTTTTTGGACTCCCCAGAAAGGAGGACACTAATGACTCCATTTCTAGATTTGAATTTCCAAAAAGTCACATTTTAATCTTTGGTATCTTATTAATGTTTAACTTTGCTACAATAGGTATCATTATTGATTGGTCCTCTCTGTGGCTTACAAAAGATTTATTAGCACCTTTATTTTTGGGAGGACTAGTAATAGTATTTTTTAATGCTGGAGAAATAGTAGCAAGGTTATCAGCAAGTACATTTATAAAATATCTTGGAGAAAAAGTTGTTGGTGGATATCTATCTGCAATTGGATCATCAATATTATTTATATGCATTCTTACGTCAAACTTATACTTCATCATTCCAGGATTAATTATTTTTGGTTTATTCACGGCGAATTTTGCAGCAATAGTTATTAGACAAGCTATTAAAGTATCAACAGATCCAATTTCTCTTACTATCTCTAATATTACAACACTTGGGTTTTCTGGATTTATTTTTGGTCCAGCTATTGTTGGTTATACAGCGCAATATTTAGGATTAACTTTTAATATGTATGTGCTTTGCACCATATGGGGATTTAATGGTTGTTGCCTAGTTTATTTGATGCGTAAAAAAAACTAGAAATTATAGGTAAGCATTAATTCAGCTTCTTTATCGAACTCGCTGATAAATTCTTGGTAAGAAATAGAATAAAGATAATGCTCTCAAGGCAAAAAAGATTGAAAGAGATATCCATAAGCCTGAATTACCTAGTGTTTCTGCAAGAAATAGGGCGCATACTATATAAATAGCTACAGATATAATCATTGCATTTCGTAATTCTTTTGTTTGTGATGCCCCTATAAAAATACCATCAAATTGAAAACAAAAAGAGGAAAGAAAGGGAATGAGCACCACCCAATAGGAATGGGATAAGCTTAAATTTTTAATATCAGTTAAGTCCGTCATAATAGAGATGAAATGATTTTTGCCAAAGAGATAAACAATAGAAATTAACAAACCTGTTGTTGCGCTCAAGATAAATGAATTTTTAATAACATTGGTAAGGAGTTTTTTATCTTTGGAACCAATAGAATACCCTACTATCCCCTCTGTTGAAAATGCATACGCATCTAAAATAAAAGCCGATAACATAATAAGGTTTAGTAAAATAGTATTGGCTGCCACCACATCTTCACTAATGGTGTTTCCTAAATAGGTAAAAAAGAGAAAAGAAAACGTTAGAAAAGCTGATCTAATAAATATATCAAAATTGATATTAAATAATTTTGTAATTTTTTTAAGATTAAATATTTTTTCTAGATTTATTTTTATGGATGTAAATTTTTGTAATTCAAAGAATGTGTAACATAAAAAAATTATAGATGTTAAGCTTGATGATACTAATGTTCCAAGAGCAACACCTTGTACATCTAAATCAAAGTAGACCACAAATAATAAACTTAATAAAATATTAGTTATCGAAAAAAAGCCAACTACTACACTTGATACAGTTGTTCTTTGTAAGCCAATGAATAATCCAGTGATTATATAGATCGTTAACTCACCAAAAGAGGAGTAGATGCGTAACTCAAAATATTCTTTAAAATATTTTGTAGTCTCGGATGACAATTCAAAAACGTTTAATGAAATTATAAAAATATATCTTTGAAAAAAAATTAAAAGTAAGGAAATAAGAATGACAAAAGCAATATTTCGAAAAACTAAATTAACAATCTCATCATAGTTTTTTGAGCCATGCGCTTGTGCAACCATGCCAGTTGTGCCCATTCGAAGAAAACCAAAACTCCAGAAAATTAGGGAAAATACACTAGTCGCAATACTTGTAGCTGTTAGATAACTTCCATTATCAAGATTGCCCATAAGTCCTGTATCAACAATGGCTACTAAGGGAATAACAAGATTAGCAAAAAAAATTGGAATTGATAATTTTACAATATTGCTAATGGAAGCTCTATCAGACATTTTTATTGTTTATTAAATTTGTATGTTTCTAAAAAAAATTAAATAGAGCTCAGTGACATCTTTTTTGAATATTTTTTTTTAGGAGCATTTTTTATCACTGCTTGACCACATCGCATTACTCCTCTTTTTTTATCAAATGTCATTTGAGGTTCTCCGTGTAATATCCATCCATTCGATAGTGCTTCAGTTACGCGGTGACAAAATTCTGAAGTATCATCATCTGTAATAAATCTATAACCTTTCATGTATGCTCCTTATAATTGGTTAATTTTAATTTCTATAATCTTAATTAAGTATTCAATGAGATCAACTTGTTGATCAGGATTAAATTTATTGATATCTTTTGATCCCATAGCAACAATAAACATATCTTCCTGATAATTAATTTTTAATAAAATATAGGATTTGATTTGTGCTGATTTATTGGGAAAAAATAACAAGACACCTTTTGGATTTTGATTTAAGTTTGTCATTGCTTTTTCACGAAAATAACTTTTTGCTATGCGTGTATCTAATTTTTGAACTTCGTTGAGATCAATATTGTTATTCGTACTAAAGCAGTTAATATAATCACATCCGAGTAGGGTTTTAAAGTCTGATAAAATAACACTAAATACTTTTACTAGTGATTTGCTATTTAAAATTTTAAGTGATGATTTAAGAATTCTTTTTTGTGATTGCATATGACTTTTTCCTGCAAGCAAAATCTGGGTCATTTGATTTTGTAAATCAATGTTTTCTTGATTGATTTTTTTGTAACGATATACTTGTAGGTCAATTACTTTATCTGATCCTTCATCTCTTAGTGGAAATTGAATTTCTTTTAAAAGTTCAGGATGTTTGATAAAAAAGTTTTTATTTTTTTTTAGAAAATTTTTAACAAGTTCTTCATTAGAACCGTTGTCATCTTTTCTTGTCATTTATTTAGGAAGGATAGATTGTCCTGTTTTTTTCCAATCGTCCAAAAAGGCATTTAATCCCTTTTCAGTTAAAGGGTGGTTATATAATTCATGGATGACTTTTGGGGGTAATGTTGCTACGTCAGCTCCTATAACTGCCGCATCAATGATATGCTGGGTAGATCGCACGGACGCTACTAGAACTTCTGTATCAAAATCATAGTTATCATAAATATCTACAATGTCTTCTATAAGATCCATTCCATTTTCTCCTAGATCATCAAGTCTGCCCACAAAGGGAGATATAAAAGAAGCACCTGCTTTTGCAGCTAATAACGCTTGTGCTGCAGTGAAACACAAAGTCACATTAACCATGATATTTTTCTCTCGTAGGGTTTTACAAGTTCGAAGACCATTTGGTGTCAACGGAACCTTTACTGCAACATTTTTAGCAAGAGAAGCTAGGTAATCTCCTTCTTGTAACATCGTATCAAAATCAGTAGCAGTAACCTCTGCGCTAACGGGACCATCAACGATAGAACAAATTGCCTTGATAGTTTTCGCCATATCATCACCATTTTTTGCAATAAGTGATGGATTTGTTGTAACGCCGTTTACGAATCCAGTTGGGATAAGTTCTTCAATTTGTTTTATATCTGCTGTATCTACGAAAAATTTCATTGATTGTTGTATATCATATAAGTGATATTTAAAAAGTTAAGAATATAAAAATTTATTATCGAATATGTATTATAACATTATTGTAGCTAGGCCCTTCGATCACATCTTTACCTATGAGGTAGATGATCCTGCATTGAAAATAGGTCAAATCGTAATTGTTCCTTTTGGAAAAAACCTGGAAGTGGGGATGATTATGGAAAGTGATGTTGTAAAGCCAGAATATACAATTAAAAAAATTACGACAGTTTTAGAAGGGCTGCAGCTCAGTGAACTAAATATAAAATTTTTAAAGTGGGTGAGTGAGTATACCTTGGCGCCCATTGGGTCAGTTTTAAAATTATTTATCATTAATAAAGATATTGTAAGTTATGAGCGTAAAGATCAAGATTTGCATCAGCCAACTTTTAAATCAGTTAAATTAAATGAAGAACAGTATCAAACGAAAGAAAAGATTATCCAGATTCAAGAAACATCACATAAGCCAATTGTTTTAGAGGGGGTGACAGGTTCTGGAAAAACAGAAGTATATTTTGAACTTATTGAAATCGAAATTAAAAGATCAAAGCAAGTACTCATCATGGTTCCAGAAATAAGTTTAACTCCACAATTAGAAAACAGGTTTAAAGAGAGATTTGGAATGGATATTGATGTATGGCACTCAAAAATTACGCCAAAAAAACGAAAGGAAATTTGGCATAAGTCTTTTGCAGGGGAGCCCTGTGTTGTCATCGGTGCACGTTCAAGTCTTTTTCTTCCATTTAAGAATTTAACTTTAATAGTCATTGATGAAGAACACGATCCTTCATATAAGCAAGAAGATAACATCCGTTACCAAGCAAGAGATTTAGCTGTGGTAAAATCTAATTTTGAAAAAAGCAAATTAATTCTAGCTTCAGCCACTCCATCTTTGGAAACAGTAAATAATATTAATCATAAAAAATACCATCATGTTTTTTTATCCAAACAATATTCAGGCCTTCCTCTTCCAAAAATTACTTTAGTTGATTTATCAAAAAATAAATTAGAAAAAAATCAATGGATATCCAATATGCTCAAGTCTGAAATCGATCAGTGTTTAGAGAACAAAGAACAAGCTTTAATATTTTTAAACAGAAGGGGATATTCGCCCTTAAGTTTATGTGTTGAGTGTGGTTATAGACACCAATGCAATCAATGCTCTTCTTGGTTAGTAATGCACCAGCAAAAAAAAAGATTACTTTGTCATCAATGCGGTAGCATACAAGAAATGAGTTTAGATTGTCCTACATGTTTAGCAAAAGACTCAATCAAATTCATTGGGCCAGGTGTTGAGCGAGTTGCTGAAGAGCTTAGTCAAGCTTATCCTGATAAAGTAGTGAGTGTAATGTCAAGTGATATTATAAATTCTCCAAAAAAGATAAAAGAATTAGTAAGTCAATTTTCTAACAAAGAAATTGATATTATTGTTGCCACGCAAATCATGGCTAAAGGATATGATTTTGCAAATCTATCTTTAGTTGGAGTCATTGATGCAGATGCAGGTTTATTTGGAGGTGATATGCGTGCTATTGAAAAGACATACAATATATTACAACAAGTAAGCGGCAGAGCTGGGAGATCTCAGCAGCCAGGTAAGGTCATTATTCAAACCTATTATCCTGAGCAACCTATAATTCAATCATTACAAAAAAGAGATCGTTCCTCCTTTATTAATCAAGCTCTTGCAGAAAGAGAACAATTCAAAATTCCTCCTTTTGGATATATGACTGCTGTTATAGTTTCAGGTTCATCAAAAGCAAATGTTGAGAAAAGTGCTCAACAATTAGTTTATTCGAGAAAAAATTCAGATGAAGTTGCTGTTTTAGGCCCAGTAGAGGCTCCTATCAACTTACTTAAAGGTCAATATCGATACAGAATTTTACTAAAAGGTAACAGTAGGAAAAAATTGAATATTTTCACCAAAAAAATGATCAATTCTAACAAAATTCCCTCTACTGTGAGGGTTGTAATTGACGTTGACCCCTACACCTTCATGTAATTTATTCACAATTTAAGTCGAAATATATAAAATTGCATATTTGACGCATAAACTGGGAGTTTACCTACTTTTTCTGATGTGTTAATAGCCTTTCACTAATTCCTTACGGAGAATATTTTAATGGCATCACAACTTGCATCTGGAGACCTAGTATCCGATCGATATGCGTCTGCACTATATGAATTGGCTGCAGAAAAAAAACTTGTTGATTCTGTTTTAAACGATCTTTCTAATCTAAAAAATATTTTGAAGGATAACAAAGAACTAAATTTAGTTGTAAAAAGCCCTCTTATATCTTCATCCGACAAACAAAATATATTTGAAACTTTATTAAAAAAAATAAATGCTAATGAGCTTACTAATACATTCATTAAAGTTATTGAAAAAAATAAAAGATTTTCTAACCTTGCATCAATCATAAC
Organism: uncultured Alphaproteobacteria bacterium; assembly: GCA_902591485.1. Taxonomy (GTDB): domain Bacteria; phylum Pseudomonadota; class Alphaproteobacteria; order HIMB59; genus CACPNW01. The sequence continues at coordinate 9,269 of CACJAV010000009.1, read as the reverse complement.
TCAATTTATTAATATTAATTCTCAAAAGAGAGGTGATGTAATTGCTGATATAACTTCAGCAGATGAGTTAAACGATGATCAAAAAAATAATATTACAAATCAATTAAAGAGCATCCTAGGTGATAAACTTTCACTGTCGTTTGATGTTGATAAAAATATTATGGGTGGATTAATTGTTAAAGTGGGATCAAAAATGATTGATACATCACTTGCCAATAAAATAAACAAACTTAAAATCGCAATGAAGGGGGCGTAATGGAAATTAAAGCAGCTGAAATTTCATCAGTAATTAAAGATCAGATTGCCAATTTTGAAACCAAAGCAGATGTTGCTGAGGTTGGAACTGTATTAAGTGTAGGAGATGGTATTGCACGTGTGTATGGTCTCGATCAAGTACAAGCTGGTGAGATGGTGGAATTCCCAGGCGGTATCAAAGGTATGGCCCTCAACCTTGAAATGGATAACGTTGGTGTTTCAATCTTCGGTGATGATACAGGTATTAAAGAAGGTGATACAGTTAAAAGAACAGGAGAAATCGTTGATGTTCCTGTTGGTAAAGAATTATTAGGTCGTGTAGTTGATGGCTTAGGAAATCCAATTGATGGAAAAGGCCCAATTCAATCATCTGAAAAAAGAAGAATTGAATTAAAAGCTCCAGGAATTATTCCTCGTCAAAGTGTATCCGAACCAATGCAGACTGGTATCAAAGCTCTCGATGCCCTTGTTCCAGTTGGTAGAGGTCAGCGTGAGTTAATTATTGGCGATAGACAAACAGGTAAGACAGCAGTAGCTATTGATACTATTCTTAACCAAAAGACAGTTAATCAATCAAATAATGAAAAAGAAAAACTCTACTGTATTTATGTTGCGATTGGTCAAAAAAGATCAACAGTTGCACAAATTGTTAAAACTTTAGAAGACAACGGAGCAATGGAGTACACAATCGTTGTATCAGCTACTGCTTCTGAGCCTGCTCCACTTCAATTTTTATCAGCGTACACAGGTTGTACGATGGGTGAGTATTTCAGAGATAATGGTATGCATGCACTTATTGTGTATGATGATTTATCTAAACAAGCAGTTGCTTACCGACAAATGTCTTTACTTTTGAGAAGACCTCCAGGACGTGAAGCATATCCAGGAGACGTTTTCTATATTCACAGTCGTCTTTTAGAAAGAGCAGCTAAAATGAGTGATGAGCATGGCGGGGGAAGTTTAACTGCTCTGCCTATTATTGAAACACAAGCAGGTGATTTGTCAGCTTATATTCCAACAAATGTAATCTCAATTACGGATGGACAGATTTTCTTAGAAACAAACCTTTTCTTTGCTGGTATTCGTCCTGCAATTAACGTTGGACTGTCTGTTAGTCGTGTTGGTTCTGCCGCTCAAACAAAAGCAATGAAAAAAATTGCTGGACCTGTTAAACTTGAGTTAGCACAGTATCGTGAGATGGCTGCTTTCGCTCAGTTTGCATCAGATTTAGATGCATCAACAAAACAACTACTAGATCGTGGTGCAAGACTGGTTGAAATTTTAAAACAAGGTCAGTATTCGCCATTAACAGTATCAGAACAAGTTATATCTATATATGCTGGTGTTCGTGGATATTTGGATAAAGTAGCTGTAGGAGATGTTGTACGTTTTGAGTCAGAAATTTTAAGCGAAATTAGAACTAATCATGCAGACTTATTAGATGCTATCGCAAATGAAAAAGAATTATCAAAAGAAAATGATGATAAATTAAAATCCATTTTAGATAATCTTGTTGAAAAATTTACGAGTAACTAATTAATGCCAAGCTTAAAAGATATTAAGACGCAGATTAACTCTGTTGGTTCTACAAAAAAAATAACTTCAGCCATGAAGATGGTTGCGGCTAGTAAATTACGTAGATCACAAGAAAAGGCAGAAGCTGCAAGACCCTATTCTTCGCGCCTCGAAGAAATGCTTGCCTCACTAGCATCATCAGCCTCTTCTGGAGAGGGGATTATTAAGCTTCTTACTGGCACTGGTAACGATCAAAATTATATCGTTGTTCCTGTAAGTGCAGATAGAGGTTTATGTGGTGGATTTAATAGTAGTATTAATAGGGAGACCTTTAAGCTTGTTAAATCACTTGAAGGTGAAGGCAAAAATGTTCAAATTATGCCTGTGGGAAAAAAGAGTAGAGATTTCTTTAATCGTGTAATGAAAGATCAAATCACAGAAAGTTTTGTTGATTTGAATATTTCAAATACTGGATACGAGTCTGCTCTACAAGTATCTAACAAACTTCAGGAATTATATTTTGATGGAAAATTTGATAAGTGCATTTTAATTTTTAATAAATTTAAATCAGCAATTTCACAAGAGGTAACACAACAGCAACTTATTCCACTTGATGTTTCAGACTCATCTAAGGAAGATAGTGTTGACGATAGTACTGTTAAAGCAATTTATGATTATGAACCTGATGAAGAAACTATTTTAAAAGATCTACTTCCAAAAAATGTTTCAATTCAGATTTTTAAAGTCTTATTAGAAAGTGATGCTGGTGAACATGGAGCAAGAATGGCTGCAATGGATAATGCTACGCGTAACGCTGGTGAGATGATTGATAGTTTAACATTAAAATATAACAGAACGCGACAAGCGTTTATAACTAAAGAATTAATTGAAATTATTTCTGGAGCTGAATCAATTTAAAAGGGGGATATATGGCTAATAATTTAACTGGAAAAATATCACAAGTTCTTGGAGCTGTTGTGGATGTAGAGTTTGATGGTGAACTTCCTGCAATCATGAATGCTTTGGAAGTTGATAATAATGGAACAAGATTAATGCTAGAGGTTGCTCAGCATTTAGGTGAAAATGCAGTTCGTACAATTGCAATGGATACCACTGATGGATTAGTAAGAGGTCAAACAGCGACTGATACAGGTGCCCCTATTTCAATGCCTGTAGGTCCAGAAACACTTGGTCGAATCATGAACGTAGTTGGAGAGCCTGTTGATGAAAGAGGTGAAATTGGTACAACAAAAACTTATCCTATCCACAGACCTGCCCCTGAGTTTGTTGATCAGTCTACAGAAACAGAAGTTCTTGTAACTGGAATTAAGGTTGTTGATTTGTTAGCTCCATATGCACGAGGTGGTAAGATCGGATTATTCGGTGGAGCTGGTGTTGGTAAAACAGTTTTGATCATGGAATTAATCAACAACATTGCAAAAGCACACGGTGGTTATTCTGTATTTGCAGGTGTTGGTGAAAGAACTCGTGAAGGTAATGATTTATATCACGAAATGATCGAATCAGGTATTATAGATCTTAAAGGAAAAGACTCTAAAGTTGCTCTCGTATACGGTCAAATGAATGAGCCTCCTGGAGCAAGAGCAAGAGTTGCACTATCAGGTTTAACACAGGCAGAATATTTCAGAGATGAAGAAGGACAAGATGTGTTATTCTTCGTTGATAATATTTTTAGATTTACACAAGCTGGATCTGAGGTTTCAGCCCTTCTTGGACGTATTCCATCTGCCGTTGGTTATCAGCCAACACTTGCAACTGATATGGGCGCATTACAAGAGCGTATCACGACTACTAAAAAGGGATCTATCACTTCAGTTCAGGCTATTTATGTTCCTGCAGATGACTTAACTGATCCTGCTCCTGCAACATCTTTCTCTCACTTAGATGCAACAACAGTTTTGAATAGAGCAATTTCTGAGAAAGGTATTTATCCTGCAGTTGATCCACTTGACTCAACATCAAGAATTCTAGATCCACAAGTTGTGGGTGATGACCACTACAGAGTTGCAAGGGAAGTGCAAAGAGTGCTTCAAACATACAAAAGTCTGCAAGACATAATTGCAATTTTAGGAATGGATGAATTATCTGAAGAAGATAAGCTTACTGTTGCTAGAGCAAGAAAAATAGAGAAGTTTTTAAGTCAGCCTTTCTTTGTTGCAGAGGTATTCACTGGTTCCCCAGGAAAATATGTAGATCTTGAAGACACAATAAAAAGCTTTGATGGTCTAGTAAAAGGTGAGTATGATCATATGCCAGAAGCAGCATTTTATATGGTTGGCGGTATTGATGAAGCTATAGAAAAGGCTAAAAAATTAGAGGCTGAAGCAGCATAATGGCAACAATTTCTTTTGATTTAGTTTCGCCTGAAAATCTCATTTTTAATGATGAGGTTGGGATGATTATTGTTCCAGGAAAGGATGGTGATTTTGGTGTTCTTCCTGGACACAGCAAAGTAATGTCTTCATTAAGGCCAGGAAGAGTAATGGTTTATGGTGAAGATAAAAACTTACTCAAGGCTTTTTTTGTCTCTGGAGGTTTTGCTGAAGTAAACCCAGAAAAATGTATAGTTCTTGCTGAGAGTGTTGATGAAATAAATTCTCTAGAAAAATCATCCATTGAAAAAGAAATACAAAATTTAGAAAATCAAGATACTGAAACTGCTAAAGAACAGTTAACAATATCAAAAGCTAAATTAGAGTCACTTTCTTCGACTTTCTACGAAAAAATTTAAAACTAATATATTTTAATTAATAATAAATTCAGGCTCACCTAACATAGAATAATCAAGCTCAACTCCTAACCCAAAACTATCTGAAGCTTGCATCTTTCCATCTATTCTTTTTGGTGAACCATCTGTATAACTTAAAGAATTATAACTATTAAAATCAGTAGAAGAAAATCTAAATTTTTCAGGTGTGCTATGTGCTAAATGTGAAATTGCAGCTGTTGCAATGTCACCACCCCATGAGTCTTCAATTGTCATCGGTATTTTTAATTCTACACATAAATCTCTTATTTGTTTGCTTTTATATATTCCTCCCAATTTACTAATTTTAAGATTTATTATATCCATAGCTCCATCATTATAAGCTTGTAAAAAATTATTTAATGAGTCAATACTTTCATCAAGTATAAAAGGATTTGTTGTTTTTTTTCTTATTTCAAGACAATCACGATATGTTTCGCAAGGTTGCTCAATGTAAACATCTATACTTTCTGTTTGTTTTACCACTTTTATTGCTTCATGACTTTTCCAGCCAGTATTTGCGTCAGCAACCAAAATATTTGTATGATCAAGCTCTGAACTTACACTTTTAATTCTTTCTATATCTTCATTGTATTCACCACCAACTTTTAATTGAAACTTAGAATATCCTTCTTTTTTATACTCAACTACTTTTTGCCTCATTAGTTCTGGGCTTTCTTGTGAAATTGCTCTGTATAAATCAATTTGTTCACCAAATTTTCCTCCTAAAAGTTTCCAGAGAGGCATTTTATAATTTTTACCAATTATATCCCAACAAGCCATATCAATAGGTGATTTAACGTACGGATGTCCTTTTAGTTTTTTTTCCATTTGTATATTTATATTTGAAATATCCGTTGGGTCTTTACCAATTATTGCTTGTCCAATTTCTAATATTCCTGAGCGCACTCCCTTAGAGTAAGCAGGTAAGTAGGATGAGCCTAAAGTACAAACTTCACCTAAACCAATAACGTTGCTATCAGTTTCGATAACAATTATCGAGGTATCAAATTTTTCAACTTTATTGTTGTGTGCCCACTTATATACCCCTTCTTTTAGAGGAATATCAATTTTGTATACTTTGATATTTGTAATTTTCATTATGCAAGATTAAATAACCCTTAAATCTCTGTCAAATGAAGTTAGAGATTTACAGCCTTCATTTGTAATTAATACATCATCCTCTACTCGAATACCTAAATGTGTATCTTTATAAAGACCTGGTTCAATTGTGATGACCATTCCCTTTTCCAATAACTCATAATTCTTTCTCATTACATATGGATCTTCATGCACATCCATTCCAAGACCATGTCCAGTTTTATGCACTATGAAATCTTTATACTCTGAAGCTTCTAATACTTTAGTTACACTGTCATCTAAATCATGCATTGACATACCGGGTTTAGAAAGTTCCCTTCCTTTTTGATTTGCTCTCAATACAACATCATACATATTTCGTTCTTGCTCAGATACGCTATTCACAAAAAAAGTTCTCGTAATATCAGAATGATAACCGTTTACAGTGGCACCAAAATCAAAAAGCAAACAATCTCCATTTTGAATCTTATAATCATGTCGTGAATGACCATGGCATAGTGCAGAATTTGAACCAGCTAAAACCAGTGGTTCAAAAGCAATACCTTGTGCTCCAAATTTTAATAGTTGTTGCATTAAGAAACTTTTAATTTCTACCTCTGTTAATCCCTCTTTGACAAAATCTAGAGTATTTTTTAATGCTTGTTCTGCAACTTCTACCGCTTTAGTTAAGTTATTAATTTCATATTCCTCTTTGTGTAATCTTATTTTACTAATAATCTTATGAGCATTTTTAATATCTACATTTTTTGAAGCTTTAGTTATTGCTTGCATTTCAAATGCTCTCATTAGTTGTCCTTCAATTCCTAAAGCAAAATTATCACCTAATATCTTAAGAGCCTTATCAAATGCATGTTGAAATCCATCATTATCTTGCCATTCAATTATATCTGCATCAAAATTAAGTTTAGTAAAGTTTGACACTTCTAAAACTGGAACAACTGCAACTGGTTTATGAAATTTAGATATAAAAATTACAAAAGGTCTCTCCATAAGAAAAAATTGTCCACCTGTGATATGTCTAAAATTTGGACCAGGGACTAGAGCTACAGCATCAAGCGCATTTTCTTTATTTTCTAAAATTCTTAATAATTTATCAATCATTTTATTTTTCTCTCCATTATTTTTTGATGATCTAAGAAGTAAGGAATTAAATATGTTGTGAGATAGTCAATTTTTTTTAAATCTTTTTGTTTGAAGTGATTCTCTTTATGTAAAATATTAATAGTTCCAATTGGTTTCTTTTTAAACAATACTAATAAATTAATAATAGAGCCACAACCTAAAGAAAAAATTGTTTCATAGTCGTAAAATATCTTTTTTATATCTTTTTTATTTTTGCATAAAAAATGTTTTTTATTTTTAAGTACTTTTTCTGACCAAATATTCTTTGGCATCTTCTTTTGTCCTAGAATTGGATAAATTTTATTATTATTTGAATAAATTCTTTCACAAAACTTTTGTTTATTATCAATAACAGTGAAGGTTATTAGCTTATGGCCTATCAATGATTTAATAATTTTATCAATTTTTTTACAAAAGATTTTTACATCATCTGTTTTTATATCTTTTATTAATTTAAGATTTGTTTTTAACACTAAGACTTTATTTGTTTCTTAGTTTTGCGGTTGCGTTTTCATCAATTTCTAAATCGGCTGTTATAGATACTTTGTAATTTTCTTTTGCTTTTTCAATTGTCACGTATCTATTTTTTACATCTTTTAATACATCTTCTGGATCTCGTTCTAAAGGTTCTTCAAAACCTCCCCCACCACCAGTGTAAGTTGTAAGAACTGTGCCCTTCTTGATTTGTAATCCGTTGGCTTTTAATAAATTTTTTTCTTCTTCATTTGGTATTTTTATATTGACGTTTGGAGGTAAACCATCTTTACCACCAAATAAGCCCCAAGCTGGTGTGACCGATCTTTCAAACCACAATGATACAAATCCATCAGTGTTTATTGTATACTCTCTATATAGACCAAGTCCCCCTCTAAATTTACCAAGTCCACCAGAATTTTCTCTAAATCCATAGTTAAAAATAGACACAGGGTATTTACTTTCAAAAACCTCAATTGGAAGATCCTTAAATCCTCCATTTACATTGTTGATTAATGCATCTGCTCCATCAGATCCTTCAAAACCTCCCCACCCACCACAGGTTGGTTCGACAGATAAAAAAGGAAAATTATTTCTAGGATCAACACCTCCTATAAAAATTACCATTGAGTCACCATAATGAGCTGCAGCAGAGAGTTCTTTTGTTGAAGTTGAAAGCGCTTTGACAAAAGCATCAATTAATAATCCTAAACTTGAAAAATACCATTGGCAAGCAGCAGGTTCTTCAGCTTTAAATATTGAACCTTTTGGCGCAGTAACATCAAGCGTTTTGAATGTGCCTCCATCAACAGGTCTTTTGGGATTAATTAATAATTTAAAAGCAACTCTACAGGCTGAAATAGTTTGGGCGAAGCCACAGTTAACTGGACCTTGAGTTTGATTTGCTGATCCATCTAAATCAATAGTAATTTTTTCATCTTCAACAATGACTTTCATATTTATTTTTACGGGATCACTTCCAAGACCATCATCATCTAAGAAACCATCAGCATAGTAAGTTCCATTTTTTATTTTTTTAACAGCTTCTCTTTCTAACTCTTCTGACTGCCTGAAAATTTCATCTCTTGCAGATCGCACTAAATCTATTCCAAATCGATCAAGTATACCTTGAAATCTTTTTTCACCAGTTTTACCTGCTGCAATTTGTGCATTCATATCTCCTATGAGTGAGTAACCAAATCTTCCATTAATTCTTAAAAATTCTATTATTTCTTTTCTTGGCTGATTATTTTCATAGAGTCTTGTGACAGGCCATCTAAAACCTTCTTGATAGATATTTGTTGAGTCCATTGATCCGCCGGGATCTTTTCCTCCTACATCTAACCAATGTGCTCTACTTGCTGAAAAACCTGCCAAGTTACCATTCCAAAAAATAGGAGCAAATATAGTTATGTCATTGAGATGGGTTCCTGTAAAAAAGGAGTCATTTACAAAGAAAATATCTCCTTCTTTAAAATAATCCCAGCCATACATCTTTGCTGTTTCTTGAACGCAAACCTGTAAATTTCCTAAAAAGAGAGGAAGTCCTGATGATTGTCCCAGCACTTCACCTTTTTCATCTAATAGAGCAACAACACAGTCTTTGCCCTCATAAATGACTGGAGTGTAAGCGCTGCGAATTAAAACTGCATTCATATCTTGAGCAATAGAAATAAAAGCATTTCTTATTATTTCTGTACTTATAGGATCGGCTTTCTTCATTATTCTTCCTTTGTAATAATAATATTTCCAAAATCATCTTTTACAATATTGTAATTTGGTGGAATAATTGTTGTTGCAGTAGATTCCTCAATAATAGCAGGCCCATTAAAATTTTTATTTGTCTTAATTTTTTGCCTATTGAATACATCAGTTTGGTGAGGTTGTTGATTAAAGATAACTTCTCTTTTGGTTTCAACAATTCCTGTATCCTCACTAGCACTTTTTATAGAGCCTGACTTTTCTATTTGGCCCAAGGCTATTAATCTTAAATTAATAAATTCACATGGTCCTTCAGGTGTAGAGTGACCATACT
>CACJAV010000008.1 GCA_902591485.1 uncultured Alphaproteobacteria bacterium | reverse complement strand
TTATATCACTTTTCTTGAATTCGATCCATGAACTCTTGCGACGCCGTCTTTTGAAATTTGTAAACTAGATAGTTGCCTATCTTGATGCCTTAATCTGTGACTCATTAAATCACTCAAAAGTTTCATTTTAATATCTATAAAATTTTTGTCTTCGGCCAAATTGTTCATCTCCATAGGATCATTATCTAAATCGAACAATAAAGAGGGTAAGTTTGGAAAATGAACATATTTCCATTTATCATTTCTTATGCAGATTAAATTACATTCCTCAGGACTTAAAATAGACTCATTGACAAAATTAGAATAATGTTTTTCACTAAAATCAAATTCAAAAATAACATGAGGTTTTATAGAATCGCGTGAACCGTTAACGGTATATTCTAGCAATGACTCACCACTCCAATTTATAGGCACATCAATATTTAAATACTCAAGAATGGTTGGTGCTAAATCAACTGACTCACTAAAATCTTCTATTTCAAATTTTGATCCATTTGGATTTGATATAATTAGAGGTATTCTGTAGGATGAATCCCACCATCCAAGTTTACCCCATAATTTATTTTCACCTAATAATTCACCGTGATCACTTGTAAAAATAATTAAGGTATCATCCAATCGGTTATTATTTTCTAAACAGGTTAAAATCCTACCAATATTGTGATCTACTTCAGCACACATTCCAAGATAGACCGCTATTAGATTTTTTTTATCCTGATCATTTAAATCTTTGAAACGTATTTCCTTATACAGGTCTTCATTAAGAAATTTTCTGGCCATTTCCTTTAGAAACGGATGACCATCAAGCATTTCTTCATATGAACTACTTTCTAAAGGTAATTCGATTTGATTTGGATCGATGAGACTGTGCCATGGCTCTGAAACAAACATAGGAGGGTGGGGTCTTAAATATGAGATATGATAAAAGAACGGCTCCTTAGTACTCTCTAAATGTTTAATAACTTCATTTGTAAGAAAAGTTGTATCTGAATGTTCTGTAGGAATATCCCAAGGTTTAAAAATATAGCCTTCACCTTTTTTAGGAGTATCGCGTACATACAAATCATGAGGGTGATTAATTTCATAATTATTTTCTTTTAAAAAATTTGCCCACAGCACGGGATTGCCCTCGGGTAGATGACACACTGGATCAAATCCTTCCATTGGAGATTCATAAGTAAATTTTTTTTCATCAATATCATCTAAAAATCTTGGATCCCAAGTTGTATCGGTATACCCAAAAAGTTTTGGGTCATATCCTTCACGTCGAACTTCTTTAGCAATATTTGTAAATCGTTTATCTAGAGGTGCACCGTTTCTTACCGATCGATGAATAAAAGGGTACAGCCCTGTAAGCATCGTTGCTCTTGCAGGCCCACAAGGAACAATTCCAGTAAAATGAGATTTAAATACTGTACTATTTTTAGCAAGTTTATCTAGATTTGGTGTCAGTGCATGTTTGTGTTTCATAAAACCAAAACAATCCCATCTCCATTGATCGGCACAAATAAACAAAACGGATTTTTTTATATTACTCATATTATTTATTAACAAAACACAAGATATGGTATTTTCAATTAAAAAAATACACAATTTATGTAAAAAAAATGAAATAAATCCAATATATATTTTTGCTAATGAATAAAAATTGTATACAAAAAAGTAGACGTTTATTCTTAATTAAGGAGAAAATAATATGTTTAAAAAATTACTTTTAGCATTAGTTTTTTCTACTAGCACAGTTCTATGGAGCGTAAGCTCGTTTGCTGGAGGGCATTGTACAGGCTCGACAATGAACGATGGACTTAAAGGTGGAAAATATCCTCAACAATATGAACTTTCAGAATACGAAAGTGCTGCAGGTTGTAAAATGCAGTTTTCTGAAAATCCAAATATTACGAGTATTAATGCATCAATTCAAGGTAACAAAGGTCTTGCTGGAGTAGCAGACCGTCTACCTGCAGAACCATTAGTCGTTGTTCCTTATGACTCAGTTGGTTCTTATGGTGGTACTATAAACTTTTTATCAAATGCAACAGAAGCAGGTACTTCTGATATGTTATCAACAAGACACGTAAACTTATTGCGTTTCGCTGATGATCTATCAACAATTGTTCCTAACGTTGCGAAAGATTATGAGTGGAATGATGATTTCACTACATTAACTTTTATGCTTAGAAAAGGGCACAAGTGGTCAAATGGTGAACCTTTTGTGGCAAGAGATGTTGAGTTTTGGTACGAAGATATGATGATGAACCCTAAGATTAGGGAGAAGCCTTATCCATACCTATTAGTTGGTGGTGAACCAATGACTGTCGATGTAATTGATGACCAAACAGTAAGGTTTAATTTACCTTCACCGTTCCCTGGTCTTACAGCTACTATTGCATGGTCATATAACCAGTTCTTCCTACCTTCACATTTCCTAACTCAGTTTCATCCTGAGCTAGACTCTAATGCAGATGCAAATGCACAAGCATTAGGTTTTGAAGATGGTTGGGATGCACTAGCTGCATATTACGGTAACTCTGGTTGGACTGATACTCCAACTCCAATGCTAAGAAATCCAAACTTAGTAGGTGGTTTAGAGTATGCTGCTTACCCATCATTAGAAGCTTACATGACAATTGAAGATACGACTGAAGGTCGTGTGTATGCTGCTAATCCTTATTTCCACCAAGTTGACACTGCTGGAAATCAACTTCCATATATTGATTATCAAAATGAAAGATATATTAATGAAAACGAAATCAGATTGTTAAAACTGGTTAATGGTGAAGTTGATTACAAATCTCAATCAGTACAACTTGAGTCTGCACCACAGTTATTAGATGGAGCAGAGTCAGGTGGATATAGCATTCAAATCAACCCAGGTTGTGGCGCAGCGTTATTCAGCTTCAACGTAAATCATCCAGATGATGCTAAACGTGCTGTTTATGGTGATATCCGTTTCCGTCAAGCAATGTCAATTGCGATGAATAGAGACGAGATTAACGATGTTGCATATTATGGTCTTGGAAAAGTAGAACAGTTTGTTGGTTTTTCACCAGCACCTGATTTCGTTCCAGAAGATATCAAAATGCATATGACACAATATGATCCTGCTGGCGCTAATGCCCTTCTTGATGAAGTAGGCTTAAAAGATGTTGATGGTGATGGTTTCAGAGAACTTCCAAATGGAGATGCTCTAGCTATCAATATTGACTATGCTACTCAAGGTATTGGTGGAGTGGAAGTTGAACTTGTTGCAAGATACTTTAATGAAGTTGGCGTAAAAACAACTTTTAAAGAAGTAACTCCAGATGAGTATCGTGGTTCGCAAGCTGCTAACCAACTTGATGTTCACGTTTGGGACAAAGGACAACCTCTAGCGATTGTTGCTGGTAACCCTGAAACATTTAAACCACCGTTTGGTAACTACTTTAACCATACACAAGGTTTACAATGGGCAGCTTACATTGATAGTAACGGATCTGAAGGTATTGAACCTCCTCAATGGGTTTATGACCTAAGTGACGGAATCGATCAATTCCAGTCTTATGCTTTAGGAACTGCTGAGTCTAACGAATGGGGTCAAAAAATTGCAACAATGTTAACAGAGCAAAGCTTGTTAATTGGAACGGTTAAGGCACCTTTCCCAACTTATCATAGAAATGCACTTAAAAACTTTACGCAATTTAAAACTACTTCATATGAGTATTATAGAACTTATCCGTATCTTGCTACTCAGTGGTGGTTAGACGAGTAAAATAAATTAAATATACTTTATAAAAGCGGCAATTTTATATTGCCGCTTTTTTTAATATTAACTATTCTCTTTACTGAATTTTTATTATGATAAATTTTATACAATTTACATTAACAAGAGCGGGACTATCCATAGTCACATTATTGTTAGTTTGTTTTATTGTATTTTCTTTGATGGAATTAGTACCAGGTACATGTGCTGAGAGATATCTTGCTTTTAAAAATACACAAGGTTCACAAATTACTTACGAAGATATTGAAAAAGAGAAGATACGTTTAGGTCTCGATAAACCTTTTTTATATCGATATGGCAAATGGGTATCAGATATTGTTTTAAAGGGAGACTTTGGAGATAGTTGTATTTTGCGAATGAATATTAATGAGCTACTCAGCGGTAGGTTTGTATTATCTTTAACAATATGTTTAGTCGCTCTGATATTTTCATACCTTATAGCAATACCTGTTGGTATTATATCGGCCACGACGAAATACGCATCACTAGATACAACGTTAAAATTTATTAGTTATTTAGGAATAGCTTTACCAAACTTTTTAGTCGCCTTATGTATTATGTTGTTTATGACAGTTTTTTATGGGGATACCATGACTGGTTTATTTTCACAAGAATATGAAAATCAACCCTGGTCAAGTGCCAAAGTTATGGACTTTCTAAGCCGTGCTTGGCTTCCTATTTTTGTTCTAGGATGGAATGCTACAGCTTTTGCTTTACAAACTGTTCGGGCGCTTATGCTTGATGAGAATGATAAGCTTTATGTTATGGCTGCAAGAGCAAGAGGTATATCAGGCATGAAACTTTTATGGAGATACCCTGCAAAACATTCACTTGGCCCTGTAATAAATTCTATAGGTTTTGACCTAAATAGAATATTTAGTGCATTACCAATTGTTGCATTAATTTTAATTTTAACAGAAGCAGGAGCATTACTAATTGAAGCCCTGGCAAGATCTAATGATCAACAACTTGCTGGTGCAATAATTTTTTTATTAACTGCTACAATAGTTTTTGTAAATTTTGTCACAGATGTATTATTAGCTATAATGGATCCTAGGATTAGAAAAGGAGTAATGGGTGGAAATTAGTTCAAAGAAAAAAGAAGCCTATTATACAGCTACGCAGATGCAATTGGTTAGAACGCGTTTTTTTGGAAACCGATCTGCTATGATTGCAGGATCAATATTACTTTTTATGATTGTGTGTAGTTTGTTTTCAGACTTCTTATCTCCTTATGATCCAACAATTGCAGGAAGAGATAAAGATTATGAAAATGGTGCACCACAAATTCCTATGTTTTGGGATGAAAATGGTTTTTCTCCAAGACCCTTTTTGCACACTTTAACAAAATATCGTGGTGCTGATACAAATTTTCGATGGGTCTATAAAATTGATACAGAAAAAAGAAGATATGTTTATTTTTTTGTAAAAGGTTGGGAATATAAAACATTTGATTTCAATATTAATTTACCAGGGACAGCTTTTGATTTTAAAATCCCTGGATTTACAAACGATAGGCATTTGTTTGGAGTAAAAGAGGGAGGTATACATATATTTGGTACTGACAAATCAGGCAAAGATCTCTTTAGTCGAACATTAAGCGCCATATATATTTCTCTTGCTGTAGGAACCTTAGGTGTATTTATATCCTTTGTACTATCTTTAATCATTGGAGGTATATCAGGCTACTATGGAGGATGGATTGATAGCTTATTGCAGATGTTTACGGATGCCATAAGGACAGTGCCCCCCATACCATTATTTATGTGTCTTGCGGCATTTGCCCCTTTAGAGTGGAGCTCTGAGTTAAGGTTCTTTTTTATTTCTTGCTTGTTAGGATTAATTTCATGGCCTACCTTAGCAAGACGTGTAAGAACTCATTTGTTAAGTGAGAGAAGTCAGGAATATATCTTAGCTGCAAAGATGTGTGGCGCTTCATCAACGCATATTATTATTCGTCATCTTCTACCAAGTTTCACAAGTTATATCATAGTCGATTTAGTCATAAGTTTTCCTTACATGCTTTTATCAGAAACTGCGTTAAGCTTTATAGGGCTTGGCTTAAGAGAACCAGTTAACTCATTAGGTGTCTTACTGCAAAATGCTACAAAAGCTGATGTTTTGCTTAATTATCAATGGTATTTCATTCCAGTTTTCTTCCTAGTTGTCTTAATATTAACGTTTGTATACGTCGGAGATGGTCTCCGTGATGCTGCAGATCCCCATAAAACAAAACATTAAAATTATGAGTCATCTGTTAGAAATTAAAAACCTTGATGTAAAGTTTGATACTGATGAGGGTCGTATTATTGCAATAGATAATGTTTCATTAACACTTGACCAGGGGAAAGTGCTTGGCATAGTTGGAGAATCTGGATCAGGTAAGTCTGTTACAGCAAAGTCTATAATGCAACTTAATCCAGGTAATACTATTTATAATGATGATGCTGAAATAATAATTGATAATGAAAATGTATTAAAATTTACCTCAAAGAATGATCTAAAAAAAATTAGAGGTGGAAAAGTGTCAATGATTTTTCAGGAACCAATGGCTAGTTTTGCACCAGCAATAAAAATTGGAAATCAAATGATTGAGCAACTTTTATTACATAAAGAAACTGAAAAAAATCAAGCTAAGCAAATTTCGATAGATATGTTGAATAGAGTAGGTATTGCTGATGCAGAAAAAAGATTTAATCAATATGCTTTTGAATTATCAGGTGGAATGAGACAAAGAGCAATGATTGCAATGGCTTTATCAACTATGCCTAAATTATTACTTGCTGATGAACCAACGACAGCTTTGGATGTAACTATTCAAGCTCAAGTAATAAATTTAATGAAAGATATTATTAAAGAATATAACATGGGCGTTATCTTTATCACACATGATTTAGGTGTAATTGCTCAAGTAGCTGATGATGTAGCTGTAATGTATCTTGGCAGTGTTGTAGAAAGAGGACCAGTTAATGAAATTTTAAAGAACCCAAAACATCCTTATACAAGAGGCTTATTAAATGCACTTCCAGATATTAATAATCTTGACGCTCCTCTAAAGCCAATTCCTGGCAATATACCAAGTCCATTAGATAGACCAACTGGTTGTGTTTTTAGAACAAGATGTCCAGAACCTACACATGATTGTAAAGAAGGAAATATTGAAATGGGTTTAATAGAAGTCAGTCCAGGCCATTGGGTTGATAAATGTTGCGTTAATTGTGGTTAAATATGAGTGAAAATATTGTATCTGTAAATAACTTATCAGTTTCATTTGATTATCAAGAAAATTTCTTATCAAAAAAACAAAAAATCAAAGCAGTAAACAATATTAATATTAAAATAAAAAAAGGATCGTTTTTTGGTTTAGTTGGTGAATCTGGATCAGGTAAAACTACCCTAGGACGTGCTATTTTAGGAGCAAATAAAATAAGTGAAGGGAATGTTATTTTTCATGATGATGAAAGAGATTTTGATTTAACAAACATTTCTGCAAAAGAAATGAAAGAATATAGAAAAAAAGCACAGCTTATTTTTCAGGATCCATATGCAGCACTAAGTCCTAGAATGACGGTTAGAGATATTATTGCTGAGCCCCTGGAGGTTATGAATATAACAAGCTCAAGAGAAGAGACAGATCAAAGGGTCAGAGATATTGCAGCAAAATGTAGGTTAAATCTTGAACATCTAAGAAGATTTCCACACGCTTTTTCAGGTGGGCAGCGCCAACGTATATCAATAGCAAGAGCTCTTGTAAGTAATCCAAAATTTATTGTAGCTGATGAGAGTGTTGCTGCTTTAGATGTTTCTATACAAGCAGATATATTGAATCTCCTAAAACAACTTCAAAAAGAACTTAATTTAACTTATTTATTTATCAGTCATGATTTGAGTGTTGTGGCCCACGTTTGTGATATTGTTGCAGTAATGTACCTTGGTCATATAGTTGAGATGGCACCTTCAAGAGAGCTATTTAGTAATCCTAAACATTCTTACACAAAAGCATTGTTATCATCTATTCCTTCAATTGATCCTGAAAATAAATCTAGAGCAATTGAACTTATCGGTGAAATTCCAAGTGCAATGAATCCTCCATCTGGATGTGTATTTAGAACAAGATGTCCAAATCCAACTCATGATTGTAGTAATGGAAAAATTGAAATGGGATTAATTGAAGTTTCGCCTAATCATTGGGTTGATCAGTGCTGTGTTAATTGTAAATAATTAATTGAAACATAATTTATTACTAGCAGTAGTTTTGTCTCTTTCAGGACTATTCTTAATGGACTGCATGGGTATTGCCATTAAGTTTTTAAGAAATGATTACCCTGCAGCACAATTGTCTGTATTTAGAAATCTTTTCGGAATGATACCCTGTTTTATAGCACTCTACTTTTCAACAGATTGGCATCAAAATGGAAGAAAAATTAAAATTAAACAATGGAGATTAGGCTTCCTTCGAGGAGCCTTTGTAGCTCTGGCCCAGCTTTGTTTGTATACTTCTTATTTGTATTTGCCTTTTGCTCTTGTAGCTACCATGGAATACACAGGACCTATGATGGTCACACTTTTAAGTTTGCCTATTCTGGGAGAAAAATTTGGATGGTTTAAAACATCAGCGGTTATATCTGGTTTTATTGGTATTGTTCTCATTATGGAACCTTGGTCATCTGATTTTAATTATATGATATTATTGCCAGTTATCGCAGCTTTGGGTTATTCTCTTGCAAGAGTAACGTCTTTAAGCTTCACAATGGACGTTCCAACACCACTAATTAACATCTATGGTCAAATTGGCACAATCAGCGTATCATTAATTTTAGTATTATCGTTTGGTATGTGGGAAAATTTTAGAAGTATAAATGATTTATTTATATTCTTTCTTATGGGTTTAGCAGGCGGTACTGGAACTTTACTTCTTATATATGGTGCAAGAAAAGCAGAGTTAAGTAAAATCATGCCATTTGATTATATCGAAATATTTTTTGCATTAATTTTGGGATGGATATTCTTTAGAGAATGGCCAGTTGATCAATTGTTTCCTGGTGCTTTATTTATTGTTGCAGGAGGAATAATCATCTATCTACGTCAAAAAAATTCTATAAAAACAAGAGACAGAAAAGCATCATGAAAATTAATCAAAACAAAATAGAAAATCCTGCTGCACTTCCCATCGAGTCAGTCGAAGTAATTAATGATAATAATTTTAGTTTTACATTTTATAATTATGGAGGATATATTCACGAAGTAAAGATTCCATACTTAAATAGGGAAGATTCCAAAGAAGATGTTCTTCTGGGTTATGGAGATGTTGATGGAGTTCTAAATTCGCATGGGTATTTTAATTCTATAGTGGGAAGAGTTGCTAATAGAATAGGGGGTGCTCAGTTTTCATTAAATGATAAAAATTTTAAACTATTTCCAAACACTCCTCCAAATCATTTGCACGGTGGTAAAACTGGTTTTAATAAAAAAATTTGGAAAATTGACAAAATAGAAGAAAATAAAGACTCAACTAAATGTGTTTTAAGCTATTTTTCACCTGATATGGAAGAAAACTATCCAGGAAATCTTGATTGCAAAGCAATTTATGAATTAAATAATCACAATGAACTTTCTATTGAGTTTCATGCAACAACAGATCAAGAAACAATAGTCAATCTAACCAATCATAACTACTGGAATTTTCATGGACACCAAGATTATTACCAAAATAATTTGGATCATGTTGTTCAAATAATCTCTGATAAGATATGCGAAACCGATCTGGAGTCTATTCCAACTGGTAATCTTTTAAAAGTATCAGGTACTAAATTTGATTTAAGAAAACCTTTCATAATAGATAAAGAATTTCTTAACTCTGGAGGAATTGATCATAATTATGCTTTGGATGATCAATCGATGGTGGTCCCAGTTGCAAAAATTTATAGCAAAAAAACCAAAATGGGAGTTGAGTATTTTACTAATCAAAAAGGAATTCAATTTTATACGGGTAATATGATGTTGGACAATTATACCGGTAAGCAAAATAAAACATACGGGATACAATATGGAATGTGTTTAGAGCCACAAAACTATCCAAATGCAATTAATCAATCTAATTTTCCATCTCCAATATTAAGAAAAAATAAAAATTATTTATCAAAGATAAAAATTAAATTACGTAACGATTTTTAAAAAAATAAAATCTTGTCTTATGTTTTTATTGCAGTATTAAATGTAAACGATGAAAATAAGCCAAAAAATTATTAATAATTTAAAAGAAGGTGGAGCAGATTTTTTCTTAAGTGTACCATGTAAACTTCTAGCAAATATGATCACTATTTTAGAGAATGATAAAGATATTTATTACTCAGCTATTCCAAGAGAAGAAGAAGGAATGGGTATTTGTGCTGGTGCGTATTTAGGAAATAAACTTCCATGTATTATGATGCAAAACACTGGAATTGGTAATTCCGTAAATTCTATTGTTTCTCTTTTACAACTATACCAAATGCCAGTTGTTTTCTTAATAAGTTATCGAGGCACTCCTGGAGAGCCAGTTGGAGCTCAGGGTGGAATGGCAAGTGTTACCGAAGATATACTTAATACCCTTCGCATACCTATGCTTCACTGTAATACTGAACATGATCTTGATAAAATTTCTACTTTTACTAATCATGCAAAAGTTATTGAAAGTCCTGTCGCTGTACTATGTAATTTTAATTTAATGAAGGATGATTAAAGATGAATAGATTTGAATTATTAAATCTTTTGAAAGATACGATTCATGATGAATTAGTTATATGTAACATTGGTCTTCCTTCACAAGAATTATATAAAATTAACGACCGCCCAAATTATTTTTATATGTTGGGTAGTATGGGTTTAGCGTCATCAATTGGTTTAGGCCTATCCTTAACAGTTGATAAAAATGTTATTAGTATTGACGGTGACGGTTCAGTTTTAATGAATATGAACACACTTGCAACTATTGGAAATAGAGCACCTTCAAATTATACTCTTTTAATAGTTGATAATGGCTCTTATGGTTCTACTGGAGATCAAAAAACTTTTACTAATGAAGGAACATCATTAAAAGATGTTGCTATTGGAGCTGGATGTAAAAATGTCATAGAGTGCTCTGGGCAAGAAACAGAGGGAAACTTAAAGAAGGCATTAGCTGATAAAGATAATTCATATGTCATTATTTCTAAAATACAGTCAGGTAATGTGCCTATAAAGCCAATACCACTCAATGCTGTTACTATTAGGGATCGATTTAGAAAAGCATTAGGTTTAGTTTCTTACCTATAATTTTTAATATATAAATTAAATATGATTATTTGTGTTGGATCAGTTTTTTTAGATCATATTGTTAAGATTGATACTTTCCCCAATAAACCAGTAAAAGTTCTTGCCCAGGGAATAGAAAAAAGACTCGGAGGTTCTGCAGCTGTTGCTAGTTTTACCATTAAAAAACTTGGAATAAATACTTCATTTATTGGAAGACTTGGAAATGATGATGCCTCAAAATTTTTAAAAAGTGAATTAAAAAAATTTAAAATTAAACATAATAACATTGTTGAAATTAAAGGAGTTAAATCATCACAAAGTTTTGTTTACGAAGATAAGCAAGGTGAAAGACTTCTTGCTGCTTTTAGTGAAAAAAAATTATTAAATAATAAAAAATTACCTAAAATTGTATTTAAAAAAAATACGACAATCATGTCTGATCTGAGATGGGTTGAAGCAACCCTCTATATTGCCAAAAATTGTAATAAAAATAATCTAAATCATATTGTCGATCTTGATAATTATAAATTAAACAAAAAAATTAAACAAATAATTCATTTATCTTCCCATCTTATCTTTTCTGAGACAGGTGCATTTGAATATACAAAAATTAAATCAATTGTTGGGTCATTAAAGAAAATGTATTCAATAAAAAATAAATTTTATGCAATAACGGCTGGTGAAAGAGGTGTGTATTGGATTGAAAATGGTTTAATTTATAATTGCAAACCTCCTAAAATTAAAGTTGTTGAAACAAACTGTGCAGGTGATGTATTTCATGGGGCTTTTGCAGCTTTTATTCATCAAAAGTACTCTTTACAAAATACTATGAAGCTTGCCACAGCCACAGCTTCCTTAAAATGCACTAAAAATGGTGGAATTTATTCATTACCTAATCTTTCATCTGTTAAAAAATTTGTAAAAAAAATACAATTAAAGGAAATATAGTTTTATGAAAATTTTGATAACTGAATTTATGGATGTCGAATATGTTGAGCTACTAAAAACTAATTTTGATGTTACGATAAACCATGATCTCTCAACTAATAATGGTGAATTAAAAAAAATAATTAATAGTTTTGATGCTTTAATTGTAAGAAATAAAACACAAGTTAATAAAGAAGTTCTTGATAAGGCGAATAATCTAAAATTTGTTGGACGCTTAGGCGTCGGTCTTGATAATATAGATACCGAGTATTGTAAAAATCATAATATTCATGTGCAACCGGCTACAGGTATGAATGCTGACTCCGTTGCTGAATATGTTTTTAATACAGCTCTTACCTTGTTAAAAAATATTCCTTTAATGCACCAAGAAACTTTGAATGGAAATTGGCCTCGAACTTCAATTAGTTCAAGAGAACTTAGAGGTAAAACAATTGGTTTGCTTGGTTTTGGATTAATTGCAAAAAAAGTCTCTACACTAGCTAAAGTTTTTGATACAAAAATAATTGCGTACGATCCATATCTTGACTCAAGTGTTGGTAATCAATTTAATGCAAAATTACTTGATTTAAATGAGGTTTTTAAATTGTCAGATGTAATTTCAGTTCATTTACCTCTTACCAAAAATACAAAAAATATATTAAATTATGCAGCTTTTGAGAAAATGTTAAAACAACCCATTATCATTAATTCTTCTCGAGGTTCTATTGTTAATGAAGAAGATTTAATACGAGCTTATGAAGAAAAACTAATATCTGGATTTGCTCTTGATGTTTATAATACAGAACCTGTACCTAAATCTTTTTTAGAAAAAATAAAAAAAAATACAAATTGCATACTCACACCTCATGTTGCAGGAGTGACTGAAGAGTCTAACAAAAGAGTAAGTGAATTTATAGCTAATGCCGTAAAAGAATTTTTCAATTTATAGATTAAACTCTTTCATAAATACAACTCTGTTTTCTTTAATTGAGTTTTCAGCTGCTTCACCAATAGCAACTGACATTAATCCATCCCTTAAAGATACTTCAGGTTTTTCATTTTTTTGAATAGCATTTATAAATGCTAAATGTTCATAATAAGTTGAACCATGATGATGACCTGCTAATAAAATTTCCTTATCAACTTTTACTTCTGTTGATTTAGTAACATTATCTTTTCTCATACCAATTCTAACTTCTGAAGAGTCTCTACCTGAGGCACTAGATGGAACAAATGCTTCAATTTTTCCTAGGTCACCAACAGCTACTATTTCTTCTTGGTATTCTGAATTTTCTGCAAACATGCATAAATCAAGCATTGCTCGTACACCGTTAGCAAAATTAACAATTACATATGCATTGTCTATAATATCTGGAGTTTTGCCATTATATTTTTCATCTAGATGATTAACATCTTGATTACCACTCGCATAAACTTTTATTGGTTCACTTTGAACAATGAGTCTCATCAAGTCAAAGAAATGGCAACACTTTTCAACTAATGTGCCTCCTGTGTTAATAGCAAATCTATTCCAATCATCAACTTTTTGCAAAAAGGGAAATCGATGTTCACGGATTGAGAGCATTTTTACTTTACCAATTGCATTGTTATGAACCTCATTAATTAATTGTTTTACAGGAGGCATGTATCTGTATTCCATTGCAGTCCAAATTATCTTTGAATAGCTTTTAGCAAGTACCTCAAATTTTTTACAATCCTCAGTCGTTGTGCATAACGGTTTTTCTATTAACAAATGTTTATTTGTTATTAAAATTTGTTCTAATACATTTATGTGGGTGTAATTGGGTGTAGCAATAATATAAACATCTGCAATATTTGTATTTATTAATTCATTTAAACTATTATAAAATTTTGTTGAATCTTTGACTAATAATTTAGCCTGGTTTCTAGAGTCTTCGTTTGTATCATAAATTGCTACTACTTCTGCATTTTCAATTAGATTTATATTTTGAATATGTTCTTGGCCCATTACGCCAGTTCCAATTATTCCATATTTTATAGTTTCACTCATATTGTATATGTTGGTATTCTTAACTGCTTTCCTAAGCTTTTAATATCTTCAAGCACATTTCCATAAGTAAAACCCACATGATGTTCTAAACCGCTTAAAAATAAATTTTTTATTTTTTTATGTGTATTTTTACCTAAACTGATTACGCCTGAAGTTCCAGAAAAAGAATTTTTTCTTTTAAGAACTGTTCCATTCATTACGATAAATTTTAATTTATTTTCTGATTTTGAAATACGAAAAATTGTAATATCACCTGACTTAAAGGCAAAGTTATGCAGGAGAGGCTTCCTTCTATTTGAGTGAACTGTGGCACTTGGTGCATTTTTCTCTGCCATACTTATAGGGGCTAGACCACAATGCCAAAAAACAGTGGTATTATCTCTCTCATCGACATCAACAATATCCACTAACAAAGCCGGTTTGTTATTTAATTGATTTAAAATGTTGCAGGTTAAGCTCCCAAGTACATCAGCTTCACAGGCAGAGCTTATTTTATTTTCATTCATCATAGCCATTGGACCGCACGACGCGCAACCATACTCTGTGAACATTTCAGGCCAACAACGAACTGCAAATGCATCAATATTTTGTTTTTGTTGAATATTTTTAAGACCATGGAATAGAGATATACTTTTATTCAGTTCTTTTTGATTTACTTGATTTATATATTTAAGGTTTTTACTTATATTTTTCTTTGTCTCATTAATTATTTTTTTATCAACCTTGCTTGAAATATTAAATAAATTTTGTAGTTTTATTCTTTTTATTTTGGCATTAAACTTGGATTTTAAATCTTCATTATTAAAATCACAAGTATCAAAACCTTCTGGTCTTTCACCAATCAAACCTAAGTTTGGTTTTTTAAATTCGATAATTTTTTTATTAATTTTTTTTGAATTTATTTTTCTCAAATAGTTTTTTTTAGTAAAATTATTCTTATTTTTTATAAATTTTAATATTTCATTTGAAATAGATCGCTCTTCAGCTGTGAAAATTATAAAATTAGAATAAAATTTACTTTTAATTAATGCATGTAATCCTAAATTTACTCCACAAAGTGAATTCAGTCTTAAGCGTCCACCTGACCTTTTTTCTTTAAATGAAATAAATAATACAGGTTTTTTAAATTTTTTAACAAAGGAAGAAATAAATTTTGCATCAGTAAAAGTTGATTGAATAACTATAAACTTTGTACATTTACTATTTTCAAAGTGTTTTAAAGCGCTTTTTCCAATTTCATCATTAGTTATTAACTCATCAAAAAAATTTATATTTTTATTTAATTTTTTTATTATTCTTTTTGCTGTTGCTAATTTCTTCTTGGCAAATTTAATATCAAAAGTTTCTCTTGCTAAACTAAAGCACCCAATCATCAAAAGCCTTTATAAATAGTTTTAAAATTTGCAGCGTTTTTTTGAATTAGTTTTTCTGTTAGATATTTTTCTAAAGAGAGAGCGTTTTTTTTCGTAAGTTCATTTAATTTTTTAACATAACTTAGACTTTCTTTATTAAGCTTTGTTATTATTTTTTTATAATTTGGATAATCTGTAAAAGCATCTAGCCAAATAGTTCTGCCAGCAAGATACCCCGAGGCACCATTTTTATAAGCTAATTTTAAGCAATTAAAAAAAGAATTCTTACTCATCCCAGAGGAAAGCATTACCCACGGAATATTTCTTGTTACCTTAGACAATTCTTTGAAAGCATCTTCTGTAGCTTTAGTGAATTTACTATTTTGTAATTGGCTACTATCAACAGGACTTTCTAATTTAAAAATATCAACTTTGTATTTTGCTTTAGAAAATTCTTTCACACTATCTATTACATGATTGTGATTTTTATATAGTTGCTCTTTATAATCTTTTGAATATCCAATTTCATTTTTAAATGGATAAACCAATAGTTCTAGTAAAAATGGAATATCATATTTTTGACATTCCTTACCTATTGTTGCTATATATTTTTTTTGATGTTCAATTGATTTTTCATCAGCATCAGGTCGATACCAAGCTAGTACTTTGACAGCATCACCACCCATTCTTTTTATCTTTTCAACTGACCAATTTTTAATATTTTTTGAATATCTACCTTTACCTTTTTCAATAAAATCATGATCTTCAAGAGTAACTATTAAACCTTTACTTCTACTTGAAGGAATTAAATTAGGCACTGAATAAACCGGATCCATTAGTATAGCAGTGGAATGCTTAGATAGGCTTAGTGAAATATTTTTTTTAAAATCTACAACATCCTTGTAGATATATCTCTTTTTTTTCTCTTTTATCAAACTAAATATCGGTGGTCTTTGATCGATTGCAAGCATTTGTAAATGACCTTGATCGTTACATAATTTTTTAATGTGTACAAATTTTCCAATATTGCTATATTTCATACTTTGTTTTTACCTCAAATTTTCTTAAAATTAATAATTTATTTGGCTGATTTCCATCATTTAAATACTTTATTGTATTGATAACTCAAGAATTTATTTTTTTTTTAATTTACTGATTTTTTATTTTTTTTTTAAACAAAATATTCAATCAATTTTGTTTAATTTTATAAAATTTCTAACACTTTTTACTCTTGTATAAAGTATAAGTATGTTTTAAACCTTTAAGAAAATTGGAGGACTAATGATTAAATCAATATTAAAATTATTTTCAGTAGTTTTCATTTCTACTTCACTAACTGTAATTTCAACAGTAGCTTCTGCAGAAATTACAATTAACTGGCCATCAATTTGGGTTGGAAAAGACTCTAAGACAACAGTTATTGGTGAACTTGTAAATGAATTCAATGCTGCAAACGCAGGTTCTATAAAAGTTGTAATAGAGGAACAAACTGATTACGATATTTATGCACAAAAATTAACTGCTCAGATATCTACTGGTGATTTGCCAGATATATTTACAGTTGGTGCAGACTTACTGGATATTTTGCACAGAAGTGGCAAGGCAATGGATCTTGCTCCTCATGTAGCTTCTGACTCACATTGGAATAATGTTTATCCAGAAGGAACTCTTGAAAGTAATATGATGGGCGGTCAATTAACTAATCTGCCATATGAACTTTTTGTGACACCAGTTACTTATAATAAAAAATTATTAAAAGCTGCTGGTTATGATGAGTTTCCTGCTACGTATGATGAATTCTTCAAAATGTGCGAAGCTGTAACTGCAACTGGCAAGGTATGCACATCTCAAATGACAGCTAAAAATGCTTGGACCTCAATGCTTTGGTTTTCTCAAGCACTAGCTTCAGCAGGCGGACCAAATGTTTATGAAAGAGGACTTGATGATCCTGCTTTTGTAAAAGCTTTTGAAGTTATGGAAAAAATGTATCAATACACTACAAGTGATGCAATTGGTGCAGATGCGGGTGTTTCTGGTGGACATTTCTTAAATGAAAGAACTGCAGTTTTCATGAATGGACCTTGGTTCATAGCTCGTTATACTTCTGATGGTATACCTGGCTTGCATGAAAATATAGGTGTAGCTCCAGCTCCAATGCTAACAGGTGGAGAAGGTGCTCCTGGTGGCTATGTTGGTGGAAAGCAATCTTCTTTAGCTGCTGGTAAGCAATCTGATCCAGCAAAAGAAGAAGCAGTTGTAAAATTCTTAAAATGGTTAACAACTCCAGAAAATGTTGCAAGACTATCTTATAGTTCTGGCGCAATGTTTATTGTAAAGGCTGATTTACCTAGCGATATGGACAGACTATTCATTGAAATGAATGAGCAAAAAGGAAATGCTCCTTATGTAGCTAAAACATTCATGAACGGAATGGGTTCTTTACCAATTGTAAGTGAATTTCCACAAGCATTATCAGCTTTAGCTTTAGGTGAAGTTACACCAGAGGGCGCTGTTGAAATGCTAAAAGACGCCGAATAATAATCTAAATAACTATGAGGTATTAATTACCTCATAGTTTTATCTATTTATGCAAATAAAAAAAGATGAAGTTGTGTGGCTTCTATTATTTATAGCCCCAGCAATTATTCTTTTTTTTCTATTTTTTATCATACCTATTCTTTTTCTTTTTGTTACAAGTTTTACTAACTGGGATGGAATTAGTGCAGAGTTTGTTGGTCTAGAAAATTACACTAAATTATTTAATAAAAAATCATTTGTAAGAGCAATTACTAATAATCTATATTGGTGCCTTACTGCTGCTTTAATTACTGTCCCTTTAGCACTAATAATTGCATTACTTTTGGCTCATAGATCTAGAGGATGGAAAGTATTTAGAACAGTTCTTTTTATTCCTCAGGTTGTCTCATCAGCTGCGATAGCTATGTTATGGGCTGCTATGTTCAATGCAGAATATGGTTTAGTTAATTTCTTGTTAGACTACATTGGTTTTTCTGATTATAAAAATCACAACTGGCTTGGTAATGTAAG
This sequence comes from uncultured Alphaproteobacteria bacterium, assembly GCA_902591485.1. Classification (GTDB taxonomy): domain Bacteria; phylum Pseudomonadota; class Alphaproteobacteria; order HIMB59; genus CACPNW01. The sequence continues at coordinate 41,571 of CACJAV010000008.1, read as the reverse complement.
AACAGCTAACGCAGCCTTAATTGGTTTCTCTTTGTGTTATGTTGGATATTTTATGGTTATTATGCTTGCAAAAACTGCTGGCATTTCAGAGGATTATTACGATGCAGCTAATATAGATGGAGCTAGTCAATTTCAAAAAGATCTACATATTACTGCACCGTTAATTAAAAGTACTTTTTTTCTATGTATAATTTTAGCTGTCATATTTAACTTAAGACAGTTTGAATATGTATATTTGATGACTGCGGGAGGACCTGCAAATAAAACACAAGTGCTTGTTGTTTATATCTGGAATGAATTATCAGTACAAAGACTTGGTCGAGGTAATGCCGCAGGAGTGATAATGATAGCAATTGGTGCTATTCTTTTATTATCACTCCGTAAATTATTAAAAAGTGAAACCTATAACTAAAATGCAAAGAGATCTATCTTCAAACTTTTATTTTATTTTTAAATGGGTAATCATAATATCTTTTGTCTTTTATGCAGTATTTCCTTTTCTATGGTTGGTGCTTGCCTCATTGAAAACTAATGCAGAATTACTTGACGACCCATTTAAATTACCAGCAGTATTTCAATTTCAAAATTATTCAAATGCTATTCGTGAGGCAGGACTAGGAAAGCTAATAATTAATTCTTTAGTAATTAGTACCAGTGCAACTTTTTTAAATATATTGTTTTCTTCAATGTGTGCATTTGCAATAGCTAGACATACTTTTTGGGGTAAGAACGTTTTATTTTTAATGATTACGGCAGGTATCTTAGTTCCATTAAATGCACTGATAATTCCTTATTTTGCAATTATAAATTTTTTAAACTTGTATGACACAAGATTCGGGCTTATTTTAGTTTATTGCGCTGTTGGGCTTCCTGTTTCAACATTTATTCTTACAGAGTTTTTTAAATCAATACCTAAAGAAATTGAAGAAGCTTCATATTTAGACGGATGTAATTTTGCTGCAAGATATTTCAGAATTATGCTTCCTCTAGCTTTACCAGGCTTAGCAACGGCAGGAACTTTTCAGTTTATTTTGTGTTGGAATGAATTTATTTATGCAATGCTTTTAACATCTTCAACAGATATAAGAACAATTCAATTTGGTATAAGTTATTTTACTAATCAATTCTTTTCAGATTATGTAGGCATGTTTGCAGCTGTTGTTATTAGTATTCTTCCTAGCATTACTGTATTTATTCTTTTTCAAGAAAGAGTAATAAATGGTTTAACGGCTGGATCAGTAAAAGGTTAATTTTTTTTGACTCATCCAAATATTATTAAAATTATATGTCATGATATTGGTAAGCATCTTGGGTGTTATGGAGTTAAGTCAGTTAGCACAAAAGCAATTGATGCTCTTGCAAAAAACGGTATTTTATTTGAAAATTCATATGCAACAAGTCCAGGGTGCAGTCCTAGCAGAGCTGCAATAGCAACCGGTATGTATCCTCATAATAATGGTGTTTTGGGTTTGGCTCATGCTCATTTTGGTTGGAGCCTTGATAAAAAAGTTAATCATATAGCAAAACATTTTTTTAAAAATAATTATAGTTCAATTCTCTTTGGATTACAGCATGTTACTTACAATGAGAAAACCTTAGGTTTCAAAAAAATTTTTCCAGAAAGACCTGCAGATGCAGTAGTAAAAAATATAAAAGAAAATATTGATAGTAATTTATTTAAGAAACCTTTTTATGCAGAAATAAATTTCTTTGAACCTCATCGACCTTTTGATTTTGGGGGAGTTAAACCTTTTAAATCTAAGGGCATATCTGTTCCAAAATATATTCCAAATAATCATGATACTAGAAAAGAGTTTGCATCAATGCAGGGAGCAATAAAAAAAATGGATGACTCGGTTGCTAAAATTATTAACATTTTAAAAAGAAAAAATCTTTATGAAAATACAATAATATTATTCACAACAGATCACGGAATACCCTTTCCAAGAGCAAAAGGTACGCTGTATGATGCTGGAATTGAAACTAGTTTAATTATTTCTTATCCTAAGCTTAAAATCAAAAATAAAAAATTCAAAGAATTAATTTCAAATATCGATATTCTACCAACCTTATTGGATTTTGCAAAAATAAAAATACCTAAAATTATTCAGGGTAAAAGTTTTTACCCTTTGATCATGAATAAAAAATATAATCAAAATAAACACATTTTCGCAGAAAAAACGTACCATGATTTATTTGACCCAATACGTTGTATAAGAGATAAAAATTATAAATTAATAATAAATTTTGACTCAGATAAAATAATAAGAGTGCCAGGAGATGTAATGATGGGTCCTACATACAAAACAATGTTAAAACAAATGATTAATGTAAGAGACCGCTATGAACTTTATCATATAAAAACAGATAAATTTGAAAGAAAAAATTTAGCTCAAAATATGAAATATAAAAAAATAAGACAAAACCTTTTGAAAAAGATTGCTAAGTGGATGAAATCCACAAAAGATCCTTTGTTAAATAATAACATTAAATCACCTTTTTTAATTGATACTTTGAAAGATCTTAAATAATTATTTAAAAATGAAATCTATTCAAAATAATAAAATATTCATAGATTCATCTGAATATAATTACAGAGTAGCACACCTAACTTTAGAAGGGACTTGTTCGTTAGATCATGGACCAAAGAATGTTAATATTAAAAATTTATACGTAGATAAATATCCAGTGACTAATCAACAATTCTTATTTTTTATAAAAAGCACAGGTTATAAACCAGCAGATCCTCAAAGGTTTTTAGCCCATAATCCAAATAAAATTAAAAATAATTATCCTGTAGTTTGCGTATCCCAATATGATGCAATGCATTATGCTAAATGGGTTGGTGGGAGACTTCCAACTGATGAAGAATGGCAATATATCGCTGCGGGCCCAAACTATTTAGAATGGCCTTGGGGCGATACATTTGATCCCTTAGTTTGTAATCATGATCATAGTGCATTAACACCTGTAAATGCGCATAAAAAAGGAGCTAGTTGGTGTGGGTGTGAAGATTTAAGTGGTAATGCTTGGGAATGGACGTCTGGGGTTTATGATGATGGGGAACATAAATTTGCACTAATAAGAGGTGGAAGTTTTTTTTATGCACAAGATCATTGGCATGTCGGTGGAGGAGCAAGAAAAAATAATTATCATTGGAAACTTCAATTATTAAATGAGGGAATGAACCGAGCATCAACTTTAGGCTTTAGATGTGTCTATGACGTATAAAAATAAAAAAATGAAAAATAAAATAATAAATTTTTCCTCACGAGATTTATTATTTGCTATTGATTACGAAAAAAAAATGAATTTAGATCAATTATTTGATTTAAATTCAAAATATAATTTTTTAAAAAAAAAGAATAACGATCTTTTAAAGATAAAAATAGAAAATGAAATTATTTCTGATCGCTTTTTACGAGTTGAGAATGTTATAGATCAAACAAAAAATAAATTTAAATTTATTTCTCTAGATTTTTCATATTCATTTAAAAAAGATGTTTTTAAAGGACGAGTCTCAATAATTCAAAAAAAAGAAAATATTATCGACATTATTTTTCAGTTAGCTGGTAAATGGAATAATAAAATACCAAAGAAAACAACGCTCATATTTCCTTTTTTACGCAATCTTAACAATGATAAAAATTTTTTAAAACCTGGCCATGTGTTTAGTGGTAAGAGATCTATAAAAAAAAGTGTTTGGAATTTTCATGAATATCCTCCTGCAATTATAACTAATAACTCTAATAATGTTGCAGTTGGTATAGAATTTTTTGACCAATTTCCATGGCAATCAAATTATAACCTCGGAATGCATGAAGCTATTTTAAAAAATGATTTTGATCATTATGAGTCTGAGATTCAATTAAATAGAGACCTTTCCGATGTCATTACTATGAGGCTCTACACCAGTTCAAAAGGTAGGAATGAAATTTTTCATCTCTGGAAAGAGAACACTAGAAATAGGTATGATTTAAGAAAATATTTTCGACCAAAAAATACTTGGATTAAAAAAAATTATATTACTCACTTTACATTTGCTTACGGTAAAGAGATTTTTGATTACAAAAAAACAAAATTAAACATTAAAAAAATTATAAAAGATGGAAAAGAATTTGGAGGTTATGATTCGTTAATTTTTTGGCATCAATATCCAAGGTTGGGTCTTGATAATACCAATCAATGGGATTTGTATAAGTATTTACCTGAAGAATTAAAAACAATAAAAAAAATTGTAAAAGAATGTCACAAAAATGGAATTAAATTTTTTATTCCATTTAAACCTTGGGATGTTAGATCAAATGAAAGCTTGGATTATCATGCCAAGTCGTTAGAATATTTTGTAACTCAAACAAATATTGATGGATTTTTTTTAGATACAATGTCTTCATTGCCAGATTCTTTTCTAAAGATACAAAAAAAATTTCCTTCTTTTGAATTTGCTTCTGAAGGCACTCCAAAAGAACAGAGGCAAATTGAGCAATTAACGAGTTCTTGGGATCAAATTGGGGATATTAGAAGAAATTATAAGGTTGAAGTTGAAGCTAATATGTTTCGCTTTGTTTTTCCTGAACATCCACTTAACTTGGTTTCTAGATGGAGTGTTGGCTCGGATAAAGATGCAATCATTAAAAGAGCTGCATTTAATGGGACTGGGTTAGTCATTTGGCAAGATGTTTTTGGATGTTGGTTACCCTTTAGCAAAAACCAAAAAAAGGTAATTAAACAGCTAAAAAATATCCTTAATAAATTTCATGATATAATTTTTGGATCTAATTCAACTCCATTAATTGACACTTTATCAGCTGGTTTAATTTGTAATCTATTTTGCAATAATGGTAATCAAAAAATATTTGCAATTTATAATTTCACAAAGAAAAAAATTTCAGGACCCTTTTTCAAAATTGAGCCCAAAAATAATATTAAAATTCGACAAATTTTTGGAACCAATAGTTCAATGCAATTAAAAAAAATTAAAAAAGAACAAGCTGTATACGGAACTATTAATGCTGATGACGTAGTTTTGGTTCATATTAAATATTAAAATAATTAGCTAATAACTCTTTAGGAGGATCATTATCTTTGATTGAATTAATCATTTTATCTTTGTATTTAATAATAAGATGTTGATCTTGCAATGGATTTAATTGACCTGGGTCCTTAATGATATTGTATAGAGCACTTTTAGTATCCTCTAGAGATTTAAAACCTTCATCTGTTTTTCTTTGAATTCTGTTTATTTTCATGACAGGTATATCTTTTGTAAATGCAAATGGTTTCTGAATTTTTATAGTTCTTAGTTCTTCATTTGAAAAAAACTGTCTCATGTGTGTTGGCATCAAGGTGTATTGATATTTATCTTGGCTTGTTTGGTCAAAATTATCAGGATAGTGAAAATATGTATAACTTCCATCAGTTATATTGATTCCACCTCCCCAATAACCATAGAGCGCTGTATATATATCTGAGTCTTTTTTTAGCAAATCTAAAAGTGATTTACCTTTTACCTCTTTCGGAATATTCAAATTATTCATATCAAGAAATGTTGGCATTAAATCAATATTCTGAGTAACTGCACTTCTTGATTCTCCAACATACTGTTTATATTCAGGATGATAGATAAACAGAGGTATATGGGCTATTTCATTATACATTGGCATTCTATTTTTTGCCCACCAATCATGTTCCCCTAGCATAAAACCATGATCAGTTGTCAGAATTAAAGCTGTGTTATCCCATAGATTTTGTTCATCGAAGTAATCTAAAATTTTACCTAATAAATAGTCACACAATCCAATCAATGCATAGTAATTAGCTTTCAATTCAGCTACTTCATCATCAGTTTCTTTTACTTTATCGTATTGTGGCCAATCTAATCTAGGCCCCCGATAATTTGTTTTAAATTTTTCTCTAAAACGTTGAGGGGCAAAAAAAGGTTCATGAGGATCAAATGTTTCCAATTGTAAAAACCAGTCATCTGCATCCTTATTTATTTTAAGAAAATCTAGAGCAGAATTAAAACATTTAACAGAAGGGAAGTCTTTTTCTTCTTTGATAAACTCACTATTTACAGCATAACGATAATGTCCAGACTCTCTATTATTGGTATTTAATTGAGATTTATGAAATTTTTCTTTAAATTTTTCTAAAGGCGGTTGAACCATTGCTTTCCATGGATCACTTTCTTGACCTCTTATAAAATCCCAACTATTAAATCTGTTATGGTAGGTGGCACCACCATCTTCAAAATAATGATAATGATCAGTCACTAAATGGGAATATATTCTATTATTTCTTAATATTTCTGGAAAAGAATTATCAAATGGTTCCAAAGGCCCCCAACTTCGATGCAAGAAATTTAACCTTCCTGAATGCATATCTCTTCTTGCAGGTATACATGGCATGCTACCCACATAATGATTATTAAATTGAATTGATTTTTTAGCTAAACGATTAAAGTTTTTAGTTTCAAAATATTTTCCACCGTAAGAATTTAACATTCTTAAATTTAATGAATCAAACAATAAGAATAATATCTTCATACAATTATTTTATAGGAGTTAATATTTTTTCATGAGGCATAACAATTTTTCTTTGAAAATCAGTAAGTCTATTGAGTAGTTTTTTTGAAGGTCTATATGGATGCCGAAAAAAACCCCAGGAGGGACCATATCTGTATACAACTATTCTTCTTTCACCCTCATTTATTCTTTTTGCAGATCCATGACATAGAGAGTCAACGAAAAGCAGTGCATCACCAGCATTTAAAAACACTTCGACAGCCCCCGTCATTTTTTCAGCTGAAGAAACTGTATTTTTTTTCATTTTATTTGTTTTGTACTCTGGATGTTGAATATTTGACTTATGAGAACCAGGAATTATCACAGTACCTCCATCGCCTGAACCTATATCATTTAATGCAATTAAAATATTTACTTGAGAGCAATGAAATTTTCCATTTTGGTATCTATAATTATTTCTTTTAATTCCTTCAGGATTACCCGAATGTATTCCAATTGCCTCTCCAGGACCTCTAATATTTGCAAAATTCTCATCAATAAACAGTGGACCGTGAAGATGATCAAATGTTCCTTCACCTCCAACAAATTCTAACATATGATTTATCCAAGAAGGATGATCAATTAATTTTTCAAAGGGCTTACCAGACTCATAAATTTGTTGAAGGTTCAACCCTTCTTTGCCTCCATAGTTGTGACCATGCACATAACCATTCCATTTACCATTTTTTAAATTTTTTAATTTATCAATTATTTTATTACATTCCTTGACCTCTTTTTTTTGGAGTGCTTTTTTGATTAAAATGTAACCATTTAAATCAAATAAATATTTTTCAAGTTGACTAGGTTTTTTTTTCATAAATTTTTTTTAACTATAAATTCAATATTATTTTAGTCTGGTAAACTTTAATAATATTTTGTTTTAAGATCTAAGTTATACAACCTATAGCAACTATTTTAAATGCGATTTTCTTGATTTTTCATATTAAGTAAATACTAATAATTTTATGCAAAAAAGAAAATTAGGAAAAACAGATATAGAATTATCAGCTATTGGTTTTGGCGGGGCTCCTATTGGGGATTTATTTGAAAATCTCCAGGATGAAAATTGCTATAAGGTTTTAGAAAATTGCTTTGAAAAAAATATAAATCATTTTGACACATCACCGTATTATGGAAACGGATTAAGCGAGCAGCGTTTAGGTTATTTTCTAAAAAAAATACCTAAAAATAAATATTATTTATCAACAAAGGTTGGCAGATATCTTACCTCTGAAAAAGAAGAAAATATTGATAGGGGAAAATGGGCAGGAGGGTTAAACTTTGTTCCTAATATAGATTATTCATATGATGGAGTAATGAAATCCTTTGAACAATCGTTGCATCGACTATCTACTTCAAAAATAGATATATGTTTAATTCACGATGTAGATCGTTTTACGCATGGTGATCAAGTTGATCATTACTTTAAAATTGCTATGAGTGGCGCATATAAAGCTATAACTCAATTAAAAGAAGAAAAAATCATTAAGGCGATTGGCATAGGTGTTAATGATGCTGATATGTGTAAGAGATTTGCTGAAGCGGGGGATTTTGATTGTATGTTGTTAGCAGGACGATATACCTTGTTAGATCAAAGTGCTCTTGATGACTGTATTCCAATAGCAGAAGAAAAAAATATTGGGATTATTCTTGGAGGAGTTTTCAACTCTGGCATCCTTGCCAAAGGCATTGGAGAGGATATAACTTATTTTTATCAAACAATTCCTGATAATATTAAGAAAAAATATAATGAAATTTCAATTATTTGTAAGAGGTATGATGTTTCTGTGACATCTGCTGCCTTACAGTTTTGCTATGCCAATAAAAATATTTCATCAATGGTTATAGGAATGGATAGGGTGAATCAAATTAATAACAATATCTCTAGCTTAAGTAAAAAAATTCCAAATGATTTGTGGGAAGAATTAAAAAATAAAAATATTATCGATGAAAGGTGTGCTTTACCTTAATTTGAGTGAGTTAACTAATTAGACTTAGTCATAGTGCACAGTATTTCAAAAGCTATAGTCGCACCTACCAATGACGTCATATTATTAAGATCAAATGGAGGAGACACTTCAACAACATCTGCTCCAATAAAATCTAAATCACGCAGCTCTCTGATAATTAACTGTGCCTCTCTGACACTTATTCCTCCAACTTCAGGAGTTCCAGTACCAGGTGCAAACGTAGGATCAATACCGTCTATATCGAAAGTAAAGTATGTTGGGGTATCAGCTAATACATCTTTGATAATTTTAATAGTTTCCTTAAAGCCAATTTCATAAAATTTATCAGTAGAAATGATAGTTACGCCTTGATTAATAGCCCATGTTAAATCTTCAGGATCATATAAGCCTCCGCGCAAACCTAGAATAACATATTTTTTTGGATCTATAAGGTTCTCTTCGATTGCTCTTCTAAAAGGTGTTCCATGTGTGTATTTGAATCCACCAAAATATGTATCCCAAGTATCAGAATGGGAGTCAAATTGAAACATGCCTACAGGTTTGTTTTTAGCTAGCGCTCTTAATATAGGAAGTGAAACTAAGTGATCACCACCTATAGAAAGCGGTATAGTTTTTGACTTAACAATTGAATTATAAAAATTTGTAACCTTATTTAGTGAGTCTTGGAGATCAGCTGGATTGACTGGACAGTCACCAATATCAGCTATTTGAAATTTATCATAAGGACTTTTTAATGAAGAGGGGTGATATGTTCTTATGAGCGAAGAAGCATTTCTAATTTCTCTTGGCCCGTGTCTTGCTCCTGGTCGATTGGTTGTCCCTCCATCCCAGGGTATTCCACAAATACAATAATCTAATTGATTTAAATCTTTGACTATTGGTAAGCGAAAAAAAGTTGCTATATCAGCAAAGCGAGGCGTTGTTTGTCCTGCAGTTGGTTTTATTTGAGTCATAACTATTTGTTATGATATAAAGAATAAATTATTACAATACAATAATGAGTGCTAATCATAAATTTCCTATTCCAGAAAATGATGGAGCATCAAAGCATTTAGAAAAATCAAGTATTCCAAGTATTTCATTGCCAAATCAAGAAGGGAATTTTTTGCGTCTCGATCGCGCAGATACCTTTAGAATGATTTTATATTTCTTTCCAATGACAGGAAGGCCAGATATGCCTCTTCCTGAAAATTGGAATTCAATACCAGGCGCAAGTGGTTGCACATTAGAAACATGTAACTTTAGAGATAATTATGATGATTTTGTTGGATTAAATGCTGTTCCTATTGGTATATGTTCTCAAACAGTTGAGCATAATAAAGAAATGACAACTAGGCTTGGAATACCATTTGATGTATTAAGTGATGCAAAATTAGAATTAAAAAATGCTCTAAATCTACCTACTTTTACAATAAAAAATAAAATATATTTAAAACGATTAACTCTGATTGTTGAAAAAAAAATTGTTAAAAAAGTTTTTTATCCTATATACCCAGTAGATAAACATATAGATGATATAATTAGATGGTTAAAACAAAACTAAAATTATTCCTTTCTGTTGTCATAGTTATGGCATTTAGTTCCGTACTAAATGCTAATCCAAACACTGATCAATGGTTGGAGTCTGAAAAAACTTATAAAGATTTAATTAATGAAGGTTTTGAAGTAAAAAGTTATGCCATCAATGACATTGAAACTGCTAATGGATTGTACGTACTCTTATTCGTCACTGTTTTGCAAAAAGATAATGAACTTTATGAGTGCCAAGAATATCAAACAATCGATAAAATGATTGAGACGATTGATATGACTTTAATCTGTAAAGAATTAGTGCAGCCTTATGAAAGAGGACTTGGCACTTAGTATTTATAATATTCTAAAAAGAACCATTGAAGTGCAATAAGTGTTAAACCGTTTTTAATTTCTCCTCGTCTTAACATATTTCTTACTTCTTCAACCTTATATGACTTGACTAAAATATTTTCATTTTCAGTTTCTAAACCTCTAATTCTTTCACCATCAAACGCATTAATTTCTCCTAAAAACAAATGATAATATGACTCTGACGAGCCTGGAGCTGGAAAATATCCTTGTATAGGTATAATTTTATTCACAATACATCCAGTTTCCTCATAACACTCCCTTTTAGCAGTTTCTTCAGGAAACTCATTTCCATCTATAATTCCAGCTACTATCTCATATAAGTAATCTTCATCATATCTTGAGATGACCCCAGCTCTAAATTGCTGAATTAAAACAATTTCTTTTCTTTTTGAATCATATGGAAGTAATGTTGACACATGCGCACCCCCAAATATTTCACGATCAACTTGATTAGTCCATGTTCCATCATGTTTTTGATGAATAAATTCAATTTTTTTCAGTTTAAAAAAACCAGAATACAAATCTTTTTGATCTATTATTTTATATTTTAATTTCATAAATTTGATTAAATGAATTTAGTGTATATATTTAAAATATGATTCAAAAAGCTTTATTTGGTGCAGGTTGTTTTTGGGGTGTTGAAGAGCACTTTAGAAAACTCAAAGGTATAGAAAAAACAGCAGTAGGATATTCTGGAGGTAAAACTGAAAACCCCACCTATGAGAGCGTTTGTTATGAAAATACTGATCATGCAGAAGTTTTGCAAGTTGAATTTGATGATGAAATAATTACTTATGAAACTATTGTTGAAGAATTTTGGAAATGTCATGATCCAACTACAGTTGATAGACAAGGTCCTGATATTGGTCGTCAGTATAGATCAGTAATTTATTATTTAGATGATTTGCAAAAAAACATTGCTCAAAAATCAATGGCAAAACATCAACCTTCTTTTAATAATATGATTGTAACTGAAATTACTAAAGCTGATACTTTTTATAGAGCTGAAGAATATCACCAAAAATACCTTCAAAAAAGAGCCATCTCTGAATAATACAATCACAGTTGATATATACTCAGATACAATTTGCCCTTGGTGTTACATTGGATATGTAAAATTCAATGAAGCTCTGAAGCATTTTAAAGACGTTAACTTTGAGATTATTTGGAGACCTTTTCAATTAAATCCTAATATGCCTAAAGAGGGCATGAACAGAGATGAATACTTAAATAATAAGTTTGGAGGGAGGGAACAAGCTTTGAGAGTTTATAAAAACATTGAAGATGAGGGTAAGTTAGCAAATATACATTTTCAATTTAAAAAAATAAAAATAACACCAAATTCTTTTTTATCTCATAAACTATTGGCATTTGCATTTAACAAACAGCAACAAAATGAAGTTTTGGAGGCTATTTTTTTTCATTATTTTATTGAGGGAAAAAATATTGGTAATTTAGAAATTATCATTGAAATAGCAAAACAAACAAATTTGTATGAAGAGGGCATTGAAAAATACCTTTTATCTGAAAAAGATAACAAAAATTTGCTTAATGAGGCAAAGCAAGCAAGTGATATAGGTATCTCAGGTGTACCTTGTTTTATTTTTAATAAAGAATTTGTTGTCAATGGCGCACAACCAACAAAAAGTTTTATCAATATAATTCATTCTCTTAGAATCAATGAATGAAGATTTTTATATTGCCTTACTTTTTGGCTGGTCAATTCTTTTTGTTTTTTGGACCATAGTAATTTTATTTGTTTATTTTAGGAATCCACCAAATTCTAGACTTTCCAAAAAGGTATTGACCCGATCTTACATGTTCTTTTTAATTTTATTAATATTGATTTTCATATTGAGAAATACCGATTCGTTTTTTTAAAGATAAAAAAACTATGATACTATCTATATCTAGTAGTTGTTTGTAATAATAATACTAACATGTTGGGATATATACATTTTTTAATTTTTGTTCTTGAATACTAGATTTTTCAGCCATATAAACTACCTCGTTAATTAAGAAATTTCATCTTTTATAGGATTTAAAAGGATTAAATAATGTCAATTATTAAAAACTATTTCAAACAAAATAGAGTGACGCATACATTCTCTAGCTGTCAATGGCCCATTGGTGATCCTCAAGAAAAAGACTTTCATTTTTGTGAAGCTGATACGCTAACTGGAAAACCCTATTGCAGAGATCACTGTGATGTTGCCTATATTGACGAGAGAGAGCTGAAAAAAGAAAAAGAAGCTCAAAAAAATCGTCGCATCGCTGCTTAAATTTTTCTTCTTTAAAATGGCTGTGTTTTAGATGCAGCCATTTTTCATTTTGTTGACTTTATAAATCAATTTCTTAAAGTATAATTCTTAAAAAATTATGCTCTATCACGTTCTAAAAAAAATATATTTTAAAAATAAACTAACCATTGTTGATAGTAAGAATAACACTCATCAATTTGGAAGTGGTACAGGTAACTTAAAAATTAGATTAAAAAATAAGTCAATAGAAAAAAAATTATTTAGAAATCCAAGCCTTCATTTTGGAGAGGGTTATATGAATAATGAAATACTCATAGAGGAAGGTTCAATAGAGGAGTTAATTGATCTGATAACATCATGCTATGATGATTTTATAAAACATAATTCTATTTATAGAATGTATGAAAATTTTTCAGGTTATTTTAAAATTTTTCAACAGCTGAATGAAGTTGTAAAATCAAAACAAAATGTTGCACATCATTATGATTTAAAAGAAGATTTGTATAAACTTTTTTTAGATAAAGATATGCAATACTCCTGTGCTTATTTTCATAATGCAAATATTAGTTTGGATCAGGCTCAAATCGATAAAAAAAATCATATAATAAATAAACTTCAAATTTCAGAAAAAATGAAAGTTTTAGATATCGGATGTGGATGGGGTGGTATGGCAATTGAAATTGCTAAACAGACTGGGGCAAAAGTAAAAGGTATTACTTTGTCAGAAAATCAATTTGAGACTGCATCAAAAAGGGCACAAGAAGAGGGTCTATCCGAGAAGATAACATTCAAATTACAAGATTACAGAGATGAAAATGAAACCTATGATCGCATTGTATCTGTTGGTATGTTTGAGCATGTAGGTATTAAATACTTTAAAGAGTATTTAAAGAAAACATATGACTTATTAAAAGATAGCGGTGTATTTCTTCTTCATACAATTGGCCAAAGAGGTGTTCCAACAGCAACAAGTCCTTGGATAAGAAAATATATTTTTCCAGGTGGATATATTCCTTCTTTATCTGACATTATTCATGAGACTGAAAAATTAAATATTAACATAACTGACATTGAAATACTTAGACTCCATTATGCGCACACACTAACTCATTGGTATAAAAATGTTCAAAAAAATAAGAGCCAAATAATTAATATGTTTGATGAAAGATTTTATCGGATGTGGGAATTTTATTTGCTAGCCAGCAAATACTCCTTTGTAAATATGGGAAACGTTGTTTTTCAAATTCAAATCTCTAAGAATATTAACAATTTACCTTTAACCAGAAATTATATGTATAATTGACATAATTTAGATGTATAAAATACTTAACAAATACATATACTGTTAAACATTATTTTATGCCGCAAACTTTAAATCAATATTTATTAAGAGTAGGTGTATTTTTAGCACTTGTATTTATAATTGTAGTTTTGCTTTATCCTGTTCTTCAGGAAGCTTTTCTATCTAATATTTTTATTAATTTAATAATTCTATTAGCATTAGCTGTAGGGATCATTTTTAATATAGTAAAACTAATTGGACTTAGTAACGATTTTAGTTCTCTTGTAAATTTTGATATTAATAAGTCATCTCAATCTTTCAATAATAATTCTGCAATTTTAAAAAATATAATTGTAGATTTAAAGCCTATTGATGGGAGATTTGTTTTTAAAAGCTCATCTATTAACCGATTAATTGAAAATACAGACATGGCTTTATCAAGTGTAAGGGAAACATCAAGATACCTTGTTGGTCTTCTTGTTTTTTTAGGCTTATTAGGAACTTTTTGGGGCTTGTTAAAAACTATTGGGTCCGTTGGAAATGTGATAAGTGGATTGGGAATTGATGATACAAATGTTGCAGGCTTTTTTAACTCCTTAAAAGATGGATTAAATGCCCCTTTGCAAGGTATGAGCATTGCATTTAGCAGTTCGTTATTAGGTTTGGCTGGTTCTTTAATATTAGGTTTTATTGATATTAACCTAGGTCAAGCGCAAAATAAGTTTAGTTTATTTTTTGAAAAAGTGTTGAACAAAAATTCTGTTCCTGATTTAATCAATTCATCTTCTTCAGATAATTTAAATACACAGGCTCTTCAAAAAATTTATGATAATCTTGATAGTATTGTATATTCGCTCAAGAAAACTTCAGAGAATCAAAATGAAATTAACAAATATTTATCTGAGTTAAGCAATCAAATTAAAAATGCTAATAATCAATCTACTAAACTTGATGAAAAATTATCTAATTTTTTATCAACTCAATTAAATACTCAATCAAGTATTTTACAACTTATCAATAAGATTAATGAACAAGGAATTTTAGACTCGTCTACAAAAAAAATATTTGATGATTTGAATAAAAGTATTCAACAATTTAACGCTAACACTAAAAAATAAAAATGGCATCAAGGTCTCTAAGAAATAGACTTGGTGAATCAGCAAATATATGGCCAGGATTTGTAGATGTTTTAGCAACGTTGCTCATTGTTATTATTTTTGTTTTAATGGTCTTTACTGTTTCACAAATATATCTAAGTGATGCTCTTTCTGGAAGAGACAAGGCATTGCAAGAATTAAGAACGCAAATAAGTGAATTATCCAAAATATTACAATTAGAGATAAGTGAAAAAGAAGAGGCTCTTCAAATACTTTCTGACACGGAAACCACTCTTAGTGGTGTTCAACAAAATTTGAAAGAGCAAGAATTGATTTCAGAAGGTTTGCAGACAGATTTAGCAAAAAAAAGCACTGAAATATTTGTACAAGAGCAAAATATCATTGCTCTATCTGACCAAATTACTGAACTTTTAAGTGAGCTAAGAATTGTTGCAAAAGCACTTGAAGTTTACGAAGGTCTCGATAGTACTATATTAAGTACTGATGGTTTAGGTGAGAGAATCAATAAAGCTCTTGCTGCTAGAATAGATCAACTTAAAACTTTAAATAATAAACTAGATGAATCAAATAAAAAACTTTCTATCAGTGAAGCTAATTTAAATGAAAATATTAGTGAATTAAACCTAGTAAATGAAAAATTAGCTTCTAATGAGAAAATACTAAAAAGTAAAATTGAAGAACTTAAAATTAAAAATGATAATCTACTTGCAATAAATGAAAGTTTAGGAATTGAAGATGGTGGAATTACTGAGCAATTAGATGCTATTAAAGCTAAAAATCAACAACTTGAAGAGTTAAATCAAGATTTAATTTATTCTAAAGAAGAAACACAAAACACTCTTAATCTTTTAGAGCAAACAAATGTAGAATTAGAGCAAACAAATGTAGAATTAGAGCAAACAAATGTAGAATTAGCTTTGAGAGATGAAGAGTTGCAAAAACAAATAACCCAATATCAAGACCTAATGAATGACTTGCTAGAGATTAATGATAGCCTTGGTTTAAAAGATGCAACACTTCAAGAACAACTTCAAGCAATTAGATCCAAGAATCAAGAATTAGCAAAATTAAATCAAAATCTAATAAATAAAGATAAAACTATTTTTGATCTAAGAGGTAAAATTATAGAATTAAATAATGTATTATCAATCTCCGATGCAAAAAGTCTTGAGCAAGAATTAGAAATTGCAACACTTAAAAGAACCATTGAAAATGTTGAAAGTCAAAGAGTTATTGAAAAAGAAATTTCAAGTAATCAGATTAAGGAAATGGAAATTGAGTCATCACAAACTTTAGAACAAATATCTATTCTTTCGAATGAAATCGAAAATTTAAAAATTGAGATACTGACACTTAATAAAGCCCTTGAAGCAAGTGAAATAGAGACTGCTTCTAAAAATTTAGAAATCGAAATTCTTGGTGAAAGATTAAATAAAGCATTAACTTCAAAGATATTTGAATTACAAAAATATCGTTCAGAATTTTTTGGAAAACTGCAATCTCTTTTGGGTGACAGGGATGATATAAAGATAGTTGGTGATAGATTTATTTTTGAGTCTGAATTACTTTTTGACTCTGCTTCAGCAGATTTGCAAGAAAATGGAAAAGAAAAATTAAAACAAATTGCAATGACATTGATGGAAACAACAAATCAAATTCCATCAGATATTGATTGGATAATTCAAGTAGAGGGACATACAGATAAGAGGCCAATTAAAACAATGCAATATCCATCAAACTGGGAATTATCTAGTGCAAGAGCGAATTCAGTTTTGAAATTGTTACTTGAAATAGGTTTTCCATCAAACAGACTTGCCGCAGCTGGGTATGGTGAATTTTATCCAATAAGCGATGGTGAAACAAAAGAAGATTATCAACAAAATAGAAGGATTGAACTTAAACTTACTTCAAGGTGATTGCCTTAAATTAAACATAAAGTTTTCCTAATTAGATATTTAATGAAACTAATTATATTTATATTGTTTTTATTAATCCCAAATCTAGTTTATGCTGGATGTGAAGATCAACCCTCAAATGAAGTTGATTGGACAAACTGTAACTTTGTTGAAAATCTAGATTTAATTGGTGTTGGAATGGCCAATGCAAAAATGTCTGGAGTAAATTTATCCCTGGCTAATTTGGAAAAATCGCAATTGAATAATTCTGATTTATCAATTGGCAATTTTATATTTGCAAATTTTAGCAATTCAAATTTATATGCTGCAAACTTACAAGGTGCTAATTGTAACAATGCTAATTTTGAAAATGCAAATTTGGTAAAAGTAAATTTTGAAGGAGCAAATCTTTTTACCTCTTCCTTTAAAGGGGCAAATTTATATGAGGCTAATCTTTTAGGAGCTAATATTTCTGGGGCAATTTTTGATGAAGCAAATTTATCCAGCGCCATATGGGTGGATGGTAAAAAATGTGCTCTTGGTTCTATTGGTGTTTGTAATTAATCTTTAATATTTTCTATATTATCTTTTATAATTTACTTTTTGAGTAATTTGATGCACTAATCTCTTAATATGAATTCTAATAGTTATTTTAATGCTTTTATATTGGTTTTCCTTGCAGGCTTATTATGGAGTTTTGGAGCAGTAACTGTTCGATATATGATTGATGGTCACACATATGTATTTCAATATTTATTTTATAGAGGTATCTCAATTGCAATTATTTTATTAATTTATTTATTTTTAAAAGAGGGGATCAGTTTTTATAAGAATTTTCTTCGAATTGGAGTTTCATCAATTCTTGGAGGTATATTTTTAGCAACAGCTTTTACTGGATTTATTTTTTCAATTACCATGACAACAGCGGCGGTAACTTTATTCATGTTGGCTGCCATGCCATTTATAGCAGCTATAGTTGGCTACTATGTACTTGGTGAAACTCTCAGAAGATCTACGTTTATTGCAATGATTATAGCTTTTTTTGGAGTCTGCGTAATGATTTATAATGATAGTATTTCTGGAAGTGCTCTCGGTGCTATTATAGGATTTATTTCAGCCTCAGGTTTTGCTTTTTATTCAGTAACTATTAGATGGAAACCTGAAACTCCAAAATTTACGACTGTTGTTTTAGCTGGATTATTTTGTGCAATATTTTCATTTATAGTTTTGGGTTTTTCTTTCAAACCTTTTGTCGAGATGCCAATGATAAATAGTTATTTAAGTTTGCTTCATGGTTTAATAGTTGCCTCAGGTTTAATATTATATACTCTAGGCGCAAAGTATCTACCATCAGCTGAGTTAACACTACTGTCCTTAATGGAAGTAGTAGGTGGTGTAATATGGGTATGGATTCCAATTTTTGGCATAAATGAAGTACCTAGTTCTACTGTTATTATTGGTGGTATAATAATAACATTGGCAGTTCTGTATCATGGATATGGAGCTAGAAAAAAAAGAGAACCAGTATTACCTTAATTATTAATCTTAAGTTTTGACAAATTTTTTCTTGGCAGACTTAGGTCTGACCATACTTTGTCAAGGCACTGAATCATATTTTCTATATGTTCTTTTCTATGTTTGGGTGTTACTGTAATTCTAAGTCTTTCAAGACCCTTTGGTACTGTTGGAAAGAAAATAGGTTGAGCATAGATACCATGCTCATCAATTAATTTTTCAGAAACTTTTTTACATAAAAATGGGTCATTAACCATAACAGAAATTATATGACTATTTGTGTCAATATAGGGGATCGCAATTGAGTCTAATAATTGTCTCATAGTTGATGCATTTTCATGAATTTTGATTCTTAATTGATCAGCTAAACTTACAATATCTATCGCTTTACTTGCGCCTGCAGCAATTGATGGACATATTGAGGTTGTAAAAATAAATCCAGGTGAAAAACTACGAATATAATCTATGATTTCATTACTAGCAGCAATGTAGCCGCCCATTTGACCAAAAGCTTTTGCTAGAGTGCCATTAATGATATCAATATCTTGATCAACTTTCATTTCGACAGCGATACCCTTACCTTTTTCACCGTAAAGACCTACCGAGTGAACTTCATCTAGATAAGTCATTGCTTTATATTTTTTTGCCAGTTCTACAATTTTAATAATAGGAGATCTTATACCCTCCATTGAATATAAACTTTCAAAAACAATAAGCTTCGGATGGTTTTGGTCAGTAGATTTAAGAAGATTTTCTAAATGATCAACATCATTGTGTTGGAAAATATGACATGATGCTCCACTATTTTTTATACCTTGAATCAAAGAGGCATGATTTAATTCATCAGAAAATATTTCTAAATTTTTTATTTTTTTACCTAAAGTCCATAATGTAGATTGATTTGCTGTGTAAGCTGAAGCAAAAAGAAGAGCATTGTCTTTATTATGAACTTTTGCTAGCCTTTCCTCTAATGCTGTGTGATAAGAACTTGTGCCTGATATATTTCTTGTTCCTCCCGAACCTGAACCTATTTCTAAAAGAGTTTTGACAGTTTCATTAACAACTTCTGGATGTTGACTCATATTAAGGTAATCATTTGAGCACCATACTTCAACGTCTCTTTCAATTTCTCCTTGTGTTTCATCTGCTTTTGGAAATTTTTTAATAGGTCGATCAATCTCTCTAAACTTTCTATAGAGACCTTCTTTCTTTAGTTTTTCTAATTCTGAGTTGAAAAATTTTGAATAATCCATCTAGGAAATAAGTATATGTTTATTGTTAAAAACCAAGTAAGTTATTTGCATAATTGTCACACCTTTTTATTTTTAGACACCATTCTACTCCATACTTCATATTTATCTTTAATTATAAATTTGTGATAAAGAGCAGCAAAAATATGCACAGTAAAAAAAGAGGTTAAAATAATAGCGCTATAATAGTGAATCTGTAGGTGTTTCTGATATAAAATAAAATCCATATCTACAAATGATGGTATTTCAACTAAACCTAATAGACTCACATCAGAGCCACCAAGCCAAGTCATATATGTTCCCTGAATTGGAATAAATATTACCAAGAAATAGAGAATAAAGTGAACTATATTTGATGTTATCTTATGTTTTTTAGGTAATGATTTGTATTCTGGATGTGTATTAAAAAATCTCCATAAAAGTCTTAAAACAATAAGTGTAAAAATTACAGTTCCTGAAATTTTATGTGAACCAATTATCCCTATTTTTAATGGAGAAAATTCCATATTGTGAAGACTTATCCCAGTCGTAACTTGCCAAAATAACAGAAGAGCTATGGACCAGTGAAAAATTTTAGCTATCAAACCCCATGATGTGTTTGTTCCTTTAAAATTTACCATATTTTATTCAAAGCTTAATGAGTAATAATTTTATTTATTTATTATATAGTGTTATGTGAGAAAATATAATCCATGAAAATAAGAATTCTATCAAGAAAAAGTGACTTAGCTGTCATTCAAGCCTATGAATTTGGCGAATATTTAAAATTTAAATTTCCAAAAGTAGAAATAGATTATCTTAAAAGAAGCACATCAGGTGATAATGATTTGACTACCCCTTTATCTGAAATGCCTATGGAAGGAGTGTTTACAAATGATCTAAGAAATGAATTAATAAACAACAACTGTGATCTAATCATTCATTCTTGGAAGGATTTGCCTTTAGATGTTGGAAACCAAACTGAAGTTGCTATTACATTAGATAGAGCAGATCCAAGGGATTTATTTTTTATTAAAAAAAATAGTGTCAAAAAAATTAATGAGGATAATTCAATTTCAATTTTTTCCTCATCCCCTAGACGACAGTATAATTTAGAGAGTTTTGTAAAAAATTATCTACCATTTAAAATAGAAAATATAAAATTTGAAGATATCAGAGGAAATATTCTTACTCGTTTTAAAAAGTTTTTAGATGAAAATGTAGACGGTTTCGTTGTAGCTAAAGCTGCAATTGACCGACTTCTTAAAGCAGATAAAAATCATTTCCCTGATCTTAGGAATAATTTATTTTCATATATTAGCGAATGCTTATGGAGTGTAATACCACTTTCTGTCAATCCATCATCTCCTGGTCAAGGTGCATTAGCAGTTGAGATAAGGTCTGTAGATACTGATTTAAAAAAACTCTTATATGAAATAAATAATGAAGCTGATTATGAAAATGTTATTTTAGAGAGAAAAGAACTTCAAAAATATGGAGGTGGTTGTCATCAGAAAATAGGAGTATCTTTCTTAAATACTCATTTTGGAAAATTGAAATATAGTAAGGGAGAAAATGAAAACGGGGCTGCATTTTATGAAAAAACTATTTATAAAAATAATAATTTATCTTCAGCAAAAGCAAAATCCTTTGATGAAATTTTCCCTGCAGAGCTTAGTGATTATAATTTTTTTAATAGAGTAGAAATTGAGAACAGTAATAAAAAATTATCTGAACTAAAAGATAAATGTATATGGATTTCAAGACAAAGTGCTTTACCTAAAAATACAAAGATAAACTTGTCTAATATAATTTGGGTAAGTGGATTAGAAACTTGGAAAAACATTGCAAAAAGAGGAATTTGGGTAAATGGTTCATCAGATGGATTGGGTGAAGATATTGAAACTAATATTCAATGTCTTACTCAAAATGAATGGATAAAATTAACTCATTTAGATGCCCCTATATCAAAGATAAAAAAAGTAATATTTACTTATAAGTTAGAAAAAAATAATATTTCTTACAACTTAGAAAATAAAAAATATTTTTATTGGATGAGTTCTAGTGCTTTTAAGTATGCGTTAAGTAAGTATCCAAATATTCGCGATAAATTTCATTTTTGTGGACCAGGGAATACTTATAATGAAATTAAAAATATCCTAGGAAAAGACTCAAAAAATTTATTTATTGAGTTATCTTATAATGATTGGAAAAGTAATATACTATCCTCAACAAAATAATGAGTAACTCTAAATTTTACAATGCTTTAAATCAAATACCACAAGCAACACCTCCTATATGGTTTATGCGTCAAGCAGGCAGGTACCATTCTCATTACCAAATTCTTAAAGAAAAATATTCATTTGAAGAACTATGTAAAGAACCTGAACTTGCTGCAGAAGTGGCATGTGGTCCAGTGGAGGAATTCGATTTTGATGTATCTATTTTATTTAGTGATATTCTTTTTATTTTAGAAGCGCTTGGTTTAGAACTTAAATTTGATCCAGGACCTCAATTTAAGGAACATTTAACTTTTGATAATTACGATAGACTCAACAACATAGAAAATGTTGAAGAACACATGCAATTTCAAAAAAAGGCAATAAAAATAACAAGAGAAAAACTATCAAAAGACAAAAGTCTCATAGGTTTTGTTGGAGGTTTTTGGACTGTAATGAGATTTGCTATTGGTCAAAATAAAGAGCAAAAAACATTTCAAAAATTTTATCCTGAATATTTAGAAAATACTCTTTATGAGGCATTAAAAATTAACATTAAGCTACAATTAGATGCAGGAGCAGAAATTGTAATGATGTTTGATAGTGGAATACAAGATTTAGATAACAATTTTTTTCAACAAGAATATACCAAACTTTTAACCAGTATAGCAAATTTATACCCAGGCAAAATTGGGTATTATGTCAGAGGTAAGAAATTCAATGATATTAAACATTTACTAGAATTACCTTTTGCAGGGATAGGGATAGATAGTAGCATGAACTTAAAAAATTTATTTACAGACTTTAAGCAGGGCTTCATTCAAGGCAACTTTGATGAAAAAAAACTTTTACTTGATACTCAACATTTAAAAGAAGAGTTAGATAAATTTTCAGATAATTTTAACAGCTTTGAAAATTTAAATGGATGGGTTTGTGGATTAGGTCATGGCATTAATAAAAATACCCCGGAAAAAAATGTTCATTTGTTCATTGAGACTATAAGAAAGAAATTTAAATAAAAAATATGAAATACTTTGGTGAAAAAAATTATGAGCATGGAAGTAAGGATAAAACTGGCGTTTTAATCACAAACTTAGGAACTCCTGATGCACCTGATGCAAAATCGCTAAGAGTTTATTTAAATCAATTTCTTTCAGATCCAAGAGTAATAGAAATACCCAAATTTTTGTGGCAAATTATTCTTAAAGGCATAATACTTCAAGTAAGACCAAGAAAATCTGCAGCTAACTATAAAAAAATTTGGACCGATAACGGCTCTCCACTACTAGACATATCTAATAAACAACTAAGCGGAATTAAAAAAATACTGTCATCAAAATACCCTAATATTGAATTTGCTCTAGGAATGCGTTATGGCAATCCTTCAATTGATAGTGCCCTTAAGGATTTGCAAAGTAGACAAGTAAGACGGCTCTTAGTTCTTCCTTTATATCCTCAATATTGCGCTGCTACTACGGGCAGTACATTTGATGAGGTTACAAATATCTTACAAAAATGGAGATGGATTCCAGAACTAAGAATTATTAATCAATATTTTGAAGAAGAAGAATATTTGGATGCTCTAGTTAGCTCCATTGAAACTTTTTGGAAAAAGAATAACAAACCTCAAAAAATTGTGTTTAGTTATCATGGTATTCCTAAAAGATACCTCACAAATGGTGATCCATATCATTGCTTTTGTCTAAAAACGACTAGGTTAGTTAAGGAAAAAATGAAACTCAATGACGATGAAATTATCACAACTTTTCAAAGTCGATTTGGAAGAGAAGAGTGGTTAAAACCATATACTTCTGAAACTCTAAAAGAACTGCCAGGCCAAGGTGTAAAAAATATACATATCATCTCCCCTGGCTTTAGCTCAGATTGTTTGGAAACTCTTGAAGAACTTGAAGAGGAAAACAGAGAATATTTTATGGAGGCAGGTGGTGAACAATATGAATATATTCCATGTCTAAATGATAATGATAAGCATTTAAGTTTTATTTCTAATCTTGTGTTAAAACATACCCAAGGCTGGAATATTTCATGACAGATAATCAATTTAATCAAGCACAAGAGTGGTTTGAAGATCTCAGAGATCAATTATTAAATATCGTTACTAAAATTGATGGGAATGAATTTATCAAAACTAGTTGGAATCACAAACATGATGGTGGTGGAACAATGTCAAAAATAAAAGGACCTATTGTTGAAAAAGGAGGTGTAAATGTTTCAACTGTGTCTGGAAAATTCAACAGTGAAATGCAAAATAAAATTCCTGGAGCTAAAACAAACCCTAGCTATAAAGCTACTGGTATAAGTGTAGTGTTGCATCCTATGTCGCCTAAAATACCCTCAATGCATTTTAATACTCGCTTTTTAATGACTACTGAACAATGGTTTGGTGGAGGCATGGATATAACTCCTTCTTTAGATTTTGATAAAATAGATGATTACCATAATGGTTTAAAAATCATATGTGATGAGTACAACCCAAACAAATATTATGAATTTAAAAAATGGTGTGATGAATATTTTTATCTTCCTCATAGAAAAGAACCAAGAGGGGCAGGAGGTA
Organism: uncultured Alphaproteobacteria bacterium; assembly: GCA_902591485.1. Lineage (GTDB taxonomy): Bacteria > Pseudomonadota > Alphaproteobacteria > HIMB59 > CACPNW01. Next base: position 17,057 of record CACJAV010000008.1, on the reverse strand, counting down.
TTTTTTTTGATTATTTAAAAAATAATTGGGAAAATGACTTTGAATTTATAAAAAAAATCGGAAAATACTTTAAAGATTTTGTTGAAGACACACTTACTCACTTAAAAAATGAACAATGGACTGAGGATGAAAAAAATATTCAACTTGTTAAAAGAAGTCGTTATGCAGAATTTAATTTACTTCACGATAGGGGAACAAAATTTGGTTTAGAGACTGGTGGCAATATTGATGCGATTTTGATGTCTATGCCACCCCTAGCAAAATGGGAATAAAATGATTTATAATATTTTAAAATCTGTTCACATATTTAGTGTTATAGCTTGGATGGCAGGTTTATTATATCTACCAAGAATTTTTATGTATCATGCTGATACAAACATAACAAAAGAAACATCAGAAACATTTAAAGTTATGGAAAGAAAATTATTTTCTATCATTATGACTCCCGCATTTATTTTTACTTGGATAACAGGTTTGTCCATGACACACTATTTAGGTTTTGATACTTGGTTAATAATAAAGTTATTTTTTGTTTTACTTTTAACTATATATCATTTTCTTTGTAGAAAATGGCTTACAGACTTTAAAAATGACTCTAACAAAATCACATCGAAATTTTTCAAAATTACCAATGAAATTCCAGCTATTTTCCTAATTGCTATCATCATTCTTGTTATTTTTAAGCCCTTTTAGTCATATTTGAATTAATTAATATTGAATTAAAATTTCTTAGTTGTATTGCTTAGAAATTCAATTTTCTTAGGAGGAAATAAAAATGAAAAAATTAATTAATATTTTTTTGGTATTGGTTATGTCAGGTTTTGTTTCATCTTCGTATGCTGCTTCAATCAAGTGGTCTATGCCTGGTGACTCATTAACTCTTGATCCCCATGCACAAAATGAAGGACCAACTCATATGGTTTCTCGTCAAGTTTATGAGGGCTTAGTAACTCCAGGTATTAACATGGAGATACTTCCTCAGCTTGCTGAATCATGGGATGCAACAAGTGCTGATACATGGGTATTTAATATTCGTAAAGGCGTTAAGTTTCATGATGGTTCATCTCTAACAGCTAGTGATATTGCTTTTAGTATTAACAGAGCAAAAACTGCCCCTTCTGATATGGTTGATTTAATTAAAAGTATTAAATCAGCTACAGCTACTGGTGATCATACACTTGAAATAGTAACTGAAGGACCAAACCCAATTCTTTTAAACCAATTAACTCAGATATTTGTAATGTCTGAAGCTTGGGCAAAAGCAAATGGTTGTGAAGTTTCTTACAACTGGGATGCTGGTGAGACATCTTACTGTGCATCTAATGCAAATGGTACCGGACCTTTTAAAATTACTTTTAGAGAACAGGATGTAAGAACTGTTTTTGAGAGAAATACTGATTGGTGGGGAGATGACAGTACACACAATATAGATCAGATTGAATTACTTCCAATTAAAAATGATGCGACAAGAGTTGCAGCACTTCTTTCTGGAGAAATCGATTATACTAATGTTGTGCCAGTACAAGATATTGAAAGAATTAAATCTTCATCTGGTCATACTGTAAAAATGACTCCACAAAACAGAACTATATTCTTCGGTATGGATCAAGGCTCAGCTGAACTTAATTCTTCTAACATTAAAGGAAAAAATCCTTTTGCAGACAAAAGAGTTCGTTTGGCTATGTATCATGCTCTAGATATGGACGCTATCAAGGACAAAGTAATGAGAGGTCAAAGTGTGCCTGCAGGTATTATTACTGCCCCTGGTGTAAACGGTCATACTCCTGAAAGAGATCAGAGATTACCTTATGATCCTGAACTTTCAAAACAACTTCTAGCTGAAGCTGGCTATCCTGATGGATTTGAGGTAACATTAGATTGTCCAAATGATCGTTACATTAATGATGAGGCAATTTGCGTTGCTGCAATTGGTATGTTTGCTAAGATTGGTGTTAAAGTAAACCTTGATGCTAAAACAAAAAGTCAGCACTTCTCTGAAGTAAAAGAAGGTGATGCAAATGGTATGACAAGTGATATGTATATGTTAGGTTGGGGTGTTCCAACTTTTGACAGTCATTATGTATATTCATATCTATTTGACAGCGCTGGTAGTTGGAATAAGGTAAATTTCTCCAATGCTAGAGTTGACGAATTAGTTGCAGCTATGGGTGTGGAAACAGACTTGGATAAAAGAAATGCAATGATTGCAGAAGCTTGGGATATTACTCAAGATGATGTAACTTACCTTCCTTTACATCACCAAGTTGTTAACCAAGCATCTAAAAGTAATGTCGATGTTCCAATCAGAATGAACAACGAGCCATTATTTAGATTTGCAAACGTAAACTAAATTTAATCAAAATGTCTGGCCAGTTAAATAAACTGGCCAGATTAACACCCCATGATCAGCTATTTTTTTAAAAGACTCTTACAATCTATACTTGTTATGTTTGTTGTAGCTTTTGTTTCTTTCTCTTTATTTAATTTTGTTGGAGATCCAGTTAATAGTATGACAGGGGAAGATGCTTCTGATGAAAGAAGAGCTGAAGTTCGTGAAGTATTAGGATTAAACGATCCTGTTTATGTTCAATTTTCAAGATTTGTTGGAAATATTGTTCAAGGTAATTTTGGAATTTCTTATCAATTAAAAAGAGAAGTCTCTGATTTAATTGGTGAGAGATTGCCAGCAACTCTTGAACTGGTTTTTGTATCAGCAATGCTAGCTATTATTATAGGCACAATCTTGGGGGTGTATACAGGTATTCATAGAGACAGTTTTCTCTCAAATATTATTCTTGTTGTATCTTTAGCAGGTGTTTCACTGCCAACTTTTATAATAGGAATTATGCTTATATATTTATTTTCTGTAATTCTTGGTATCCTCCCGTCTTTTGGAAGAGGTGAAGTGACTGAACTTGGTTTTTGGACAACAGGTTTTTTGACTATATCAGGTTTAAAAGCTCTAATTCTTCCATCCATTACTTTGAGTTTATTTCAAATGACTTACGTTATTAGGCTTGTAAGGGCTGAAATGATGGAAATACTGCAAACAGATTATATAAAATTTGCAAGAGCTCGAGGAATAAACAAAAATACAATTAATTATAAGCATGCTCTAAAAAATGGACTTATTCCAGTAATCACAATTACAGGTATTAATATTGGAACGTTAATAGCTTTCTCAATAATAACAGAAACTGTTTTTCAATGGCCTGGAATGGGTTCTTTATTTATTAATGCTGTCTATTTCGTAGATATTCCTATTATGTCAGCTTACATGATTATGGTTGCTTTTATTTTTGTAATGATAAACTTTATCGTTGATATAACGTATTATTTTATTGATCCACGAATAAGACTTAAAGAAGAGACTAATTAGATGATTAAGAAAACATTTATTAGAATTTATGATACAGATATTGGGTATAGTTTTTTTAATTCTAAAATTGCTATTATTTCTTCAAGTGTTTTTTTTATAATTTTTTTATGTTCTTTTTTTGCTGGAATAGTTGCGCCTTATAATCCGTTTGATCCTGCAAGTGTATCTTTAATGGATGCATTTACTCCCCCTATATGGTCTGAAGGTGGAAATTCTAGTTTTTTCCTTGGTACTGATCAACAGGGAAGAGATATGTTTTCAACAATGATTTATGGTTCTAGAATTTCACTTATTGTTGGTTTTGCATCAATTATTTTTGCAATGATATTGGGAGTTTTTTTGGGCGTAACGGCTGGTTATATAGGAGGCAGATACGAAATTATTGTTATGCGTATTACCGATGTTCAGTTAACTATCCCAACAATTTTAATGGCATTGTTAGTTGATGGAATTGCAAGAGCGATAATATCACGTTCAATGCATGATGAAATGGCAATTTATGTTTTAATTTTTGCAATTGGCATATCTGAGTGGCCACAGTTTGCTAGGGTGACAAGAGCTTCTACCCTTGTTGAAAAAAATAAAGAATATGTATCTGCATCAAGAATAATAGGATTATCAAACGTGCTCATTATGTTTAAACATATTTTACCAAATATTCTTAGACCAATTTTAGTTATTGCTACGATTGGTCTTGCTCTTGCTATTATTACAGAGTCCACTCTGAGTTTTCTAGGTGTAGGTGTTCCTCCCACAACACCATCTCTTGGTACATTAATCAGGTTTGGAAATAATTTTTTATTTTCTGGAGAGTGGTGGATCACTTTTTTCCCTGCAATTTTTCTTGTAATATTAGCATTATCAATCAATCTTTTAGGTGATTGGATGAGAGACGCCTTAAATCCAAAATTGAAAAAAAGATGAGTTTATTAGAAATTAAAGATTTAAATATTAGCTACAAGACAAGGAAAGAGACTATTGTAGCTAGTAGTGATGTTAACTTTATTTTAGAGAGAGGTGAAATACTTGGTATTGTAGGTGAGTCAGGTTCTGGAAAATCTACAATTGCAAATGCTATAATTAATTTAATTGATCCTCCAGGTGAAATTACTAGTGGTTTAATAAAAATTGATGGTAACGAATTGCAAAATAATGAAGAAATTATTCAAAAAATTAGAGGCAAAAAAATTGGTTTTGTTTTCCAGGATCCCCAAACATCATTAAATCCTCTTTTTAAGATTAAGGATCAATTAATTGAGACAATACAAACACATTTAAATTTGTCCTATGAAGAAGCTCTAAAAAAATCAATAAATTTACTTAAGGAAGTTGGAATTGATAATGCAGAAAAAAGAATTGAAGATTATCCACATCAATTCAGTGGAGGAATGCGCCAACGCGTTGTAATCGCACTTGCAATTAGTTGTGAGCCAGATTTAATAATAGCTGATGAACCTACAACAGCTTTAGATGTTAGTATTCAATTTCAGATTTTAGAATTATTAAAAGATTTAACACAAAAAAGAAATTTAGGAGTCATAATAATAACTCATGATATGGGTGTTATTGCTGAAACTACAAATAAAGTAATTGTTATGCGTCATGGTCTTATTGTAGAGCAAGGATATACCAAGGACTTACTTACTAATCCAAAATCAACTGAAGCTAGAAGTCTTGTCATTTCTGTACCTCCCACAAATAAAAAAATTGATAGGTTCAAATTAATTAGTCCTGAAGGGAAAGAAATTACTTCAAGTTCAGCAAACTTAACCAAAAACATAATTAAAACATGGGGAATTAGAGAAAGTAGTAATCAAAAATTATTGAAAGTTTCAAATGTTACAAAAATATTTGACGATAGGGCTTTATCTTTATCTAAAAAATTGAATGATGAAAAATTAGTAAAAGCAGTAAATGATGTATCATTCGAATTATTTGAGGGAGAAACATTAGGTTTAGTTGGGGAGTCAGGTTCTGGAAAATCGACAATAGCAAAGATTATAACTGGACTTGTCAGACCAACTGTTGGGGAAATAGAGTATAATAATTTTTCGCTTTATGACAAAAAAAAGAAATATCAAATCCATAAAAGTAGAGGACAGATACAAATGATATTTCAAGATCCCTATTCATCATTAAACCCACGTTTTAAAGTAAAAGATATTATTGCAGAACCATTAAAATTTTTTCAAAAAAATATTTCTAAACAAGATTTGGATCAAAATGTTTTTGATTTAATTGATATAGTGGGTATGACAAGACAATCTCTGGATCGTTACCCTCATGAATTCTCTGGTGGGCAAAGACAAAGAATTTCTATTGCTAGAGCTTTAGCAACTAGACCACGACTATTAGTGTGCGATGAGCCAACCTCTGCTCTCGATGTAAGTATTCAGGCTCAAATATTAAATTTATTAAAAGATATACAAGATGAACTACATCTTACAATGCTTTTTATTAGTCATGATCTTCCAGTTATCAGACAAATGTGTAATAGAATCGTTGTTCTTAAAAATGGTATAGTTTGTGAAACAAATGATACTGAAAAATTATTCAATGAACCATTACACAGCTATACAAAGGAATTAATAAGATTAATGCCAAAAATAGAGTCATTAGTTTAAAAGATAATTTAAATTTAAATGATTTATATTTCATTATTTACTGTAGCTTTTATGGTTGCCACCATTGTACCTTTTGGCTCGGAAGCGTACTTTGTTACTTTATTATCAATGGATAGATATAATGATTTATTATTGATTATTGCAGCTTCTTTAGGAAATGTATTAGGTTCTGTTTTTAATTGGGTTTGTGGATATTACGTAAACTATTTTATAAAAAAACCCTGGTTTCCATTGAATAACAATATGATTGATAGAGGTAATAATATGTTTAAAAAGTATGGAAAATGGTCCCTCTTATTGTCGTGGGTTCCCTTTATTGGTGATCCAATTACTTTTGTTGCTGGTACATTACGCTATTCTTTGTTACCTTTTATTATTTTGGTAAGTATTGGGAAAGTAGGTAGATATTTGTTATTATATATTTCGTTAAGTTGGGTAATTAATTTTTTTTAAATGAACACTACTTTATTATTATTATTTTTTCTTGTTGGTTTTTTTTGTGGTGTTGGTGTCTTAATTACTCTTTACTTTTTATTTTTCAAAAAAAATAAAAGAAATTTAAATGAAGAAAATGACATTGTTTCCTTAAAACAACATATGCAATCAATCCAACTATCTTTGCAGAATTTTAATTTAGCCCAAGACCGATTAGAAAATACTCTCGTCAGAGGTGGTTCACAACAACAAGGCTCGTGGGGTGAATTTGTATTGAAAAATATCTTGGATGGCGTTGGACTAAGAGAGGGATATGAGTATGAAACACAAAAAGCTTTTAGGGATGAAGAAGGTAATTTGCAAAAACCTGATGTCATTGTTCATATGCCAGGAAAAAGAGATATAGTTATCGACTCAAAAGTTTCTCTGAGTTCATGGCATGAATTTTCTAATTCAAACAATGAAAATGAAAAAAAAACTTACTTAAAAAAATTTATAGACTCTGTAAAAAATTTTGTAAGAGATTTAGGAAAAGATGATTATGCATCTCTTTATCAAATTAATTCCATTGATTCAGTGTTGATGTTTATTCCAATTGAACCAGCATTACTCACTTTGTATAATGAAGCAGGAGATATTATTGAGAAGGCATGGCAAAAAAAAATTATAATTGTTGGTCCTTCAACTTTGCCATTCTTACTTAAAGCAGTCGAAAATATGTGGCGTATAGATAAGCAATCTAAAACTATTAAAGATATAGCTGCAACAGCAAGTGAAATATACGACAAGGCTGTAAATGTTTATGAGTCTTTTAGTACTGTGAAGCAGTCTTTAGATAAAGCAAGTTTAAAAATGGATGAAGCAAAATCTCGACTTCAAGATGGGCCAGGTAGTTTAACAAAAAAAATTGATAAAATGAAAAAACTTGGAAGATTAAATACAAAAAAACAGTTGCCAGAAGATTCTGAGAATGCAATAGACTAATAATATATGCCTAGTTTTGATGTTGTAAGTAGAATTGATTTTCAAGAAATTGATAATGCCATTGCAAATGCTTTAAGGGAAATAACAAATAGGTATGATTTTAAAGGATCAAATACTTTAGTAGAGAGAAAAGAAAAGATTATCACTATAGTCACAGATGATGATTTAAAGCTCTCACAAGTTGACGATATTTTGATCTCACATTTTGTTAGAAGAAAATTAGATCCTTTGGCTTTAGGAAAAAAAGATAAGGAAAAAGCTGGAGGTGATAGAATTAGACAGACAATAACATTGGTAGAAGGAATAGAGCAAGATATTGCAAAAAAAATAACATCAGAAATTAAAAATTCAAAAATGAAAATTCAAGCAAAAATTAACGGTAATGAGCTTCGCATTGATGGAAAAAAAAGAGATGATCTTCAGGCTGCAATGAAGTTAATTGAAGATTTGCAAACTGGAATTCCAATACAATTTATAAATTTTAGAGATTAATTAAGTGATATCATGGGAGTTAATTTTAGCTTTAGCGGTATATAATTTTATAATGTATGCTACTCCTGGCCCAAACAATAGTATTTTAACAGCATCAGGAATAAAATTTGGGTTCATTAGATCAATTCCAAATGTACTCGGTATTCCTACTGGTCACGGATTACAATTGGCACTAGTATGTCTTGGATTAGGTTCGTTATTTATTAAATATCCAATTCTTTTTGATGTATTGAGATATGTTGGTTCTGCATATATTTTGTATCTTGCTTACAAAATGTTTGGCTCATTAAATATCTCGAAATCAGAGGATAGATCAAGACCCTTGAATTATTATGAAGCAATACTTTTTCAATTTGTAAACCCAAAAGCTTGGGTCATTTGCTCAACTGCTGTTACGTTGTATTACCCTAAAAATGAAAATATTTTAGTTGGGACTTTATTTATGGTAGTCATGTCGACCATAGTGAACATTCCTTCAATCAGTATTTGGGCTTATGGGGGGAGTATTATTCGTCAATATTTAGGTAATGAAAAGTTAAAAAAAACAATTGAACTTTTATTGGCGATAATGCTCATTGGTACAGCTGTTTCAGTTTTTTTTTACAATCCTTAGACAGTGGGTATTTCATAATAATCCCCAACAACATTGTAACCTTTAATTACGGCAGTTCTATTTGATATTTCTAAATACCATCGAAGAACATTCGTATATTCATTAAGATTTATTTGATGTCTCTCAAATCTAGCTATCCAAGGCCAAATAGAAATATCAGCAATAGAGTATTCATCAACGATATATTCTCTATTTGATAATCTTTCATCTAAGATTTGATATACATGTTTGGTGTAGCCCTTAGATTTTTCTTCTGCAAATTTACTTTTTCCAGGGTTATAAAAAAGGTATTGGTGTGCTTGACCTAACATGGGGCCTACGTAAGACATTTGAAAAAATAACCACTGAACTATTTCCCAATAGTAATTTTTATTAAGGAATTTATTATATTTTTCAGCAAGATAAAGAAGAATTGCACCAGATTCAAAGACTGTGATTTTTCTATCATTATCCACAATAACGGGGATTTTATTACTTGGAGAAATTTTGGAAAAAACGTCAGAAAACTGTTCTTTTTTTTCCAAATCAATATGAATCGCATTATATTCCACTCCTAATTCTTCAAGCATAATAGTAATTTTTCGACCATTCGGAGTTGCGGAAGAATATAAATCAATCATTTTTAGAAATTAGTTAAATTCAAACTATATGTTAAATATGATCAGTTCAACAGACAATATAATCAAACTTGCTTGGAGTGATAAAGTTTCATTCGAAGAAATTAAAAGAATTCATGGTTTAAGCGAATCTGAAGTAATAAAAATTATGAGAAAAAATCTAAAACATAAATCATTTAAAATATGGAGAGAAAGAGTTACTGGAAGAACAAGAAAGCATGAAAAAAGAAGAAACCTCTCCTCAAGACCTTTTAAGCTGGATGATTATGTTTAGAAATATAATCATATTGTTGTTTATTATTTTTGTATCCGCTCAATCATTTGCAGATCAAAACGATAAAAGATTGAATCGTTTATTTGACAAACTTATTGTTACAGAGGATCAGTTGGAAATAGAAAAACTTACACAACAAATATGGAAAATTTGGCATGAAATAGATGATCCAAAGATGACAAGAGCTTTTGAGACTGGTGTACAAATGATGAATCTAGGTTTTCATTCTAGGGCAATTGATTATTTTGATAAGGTAATACTTGAAATGCCTAATTTTGCTGAAGCTTGGAATAAAAGAGCAACAGCTCATTTTATGATGGGAAATTTCGATCTTTCAATGAGAGATATAAGTAAAACATTAGAGCTCGAACCAAGGCATTTTGGAGCATTAGACGGAATGGGTTTAATATTTATTCATCTTGATCAGCCTGAAAAAGCTATTGATATCTACGATAAGATGTTGGAAATTTTTCCAAACAGTAATTCAACCAAAATGAAAAAAGACAGAATTTTATCACTAACAACTCAATCTACCTAAAAATCAAATAAAATAATTAAAATCGATAAAGTAAAAAAACTTACAAAAGTGCTTAAAACTATATTTGATGAAATAAGTTCTTTTTGAGAATTATATCTGAATGCAAAATAATAGGTTTGTGATCCACTAGGTAAAGCTGCTGCTAAAGTTACAGTCATGACTAATAATTCATCTAAATTCAAAAAAAATTTAGAGATAGTGAATGCAATTAGTGGATGAAGTATATTTTTCAAAAATGTTAATATTACTGATTTTTTTAATGAAAGAACTAAATTGAATGAAGCTAGAGCAAATCCAAGGGATAACAGCACACATGGCAAAGCAATTTCTGAAATCATATTAAGTATATTTAATAAATTAGTTGGTTGAGGAATTTTAAAATAATTTAGTAAAATTCCAAAAGATATACCAACAAGAACTACATTTCTAAATAAACCAATAAATGAACTTATAATTTGCTTGTGAATTTTCAAGGATCTATTTCTATAACTTTCAATTATTAATGTAGTATAAGTAAAATGCACTAAGCCATGAAAAAGCACTAAAATCATGTAAGGCATAACATTTAATTTATCAAAAAGAGCATGCATTAAGGGAATGCCAAGTGCTACAGAATTTCCAAAACACGATGCAAGGCCAATCAGCGCACTATCATCAACAGTAAATTTAAATTTATAATATGCAATTTGATAACCTATAAAAAAAACAAAAATTCCAGCTCCAAAAAAAACAAAAAGTAGATTTAATGTATTAAAACTTGGAAAATTAATTTGCCAAAAATAAGTAATGAGGGCTATTGGAAGTAATATATTAAAACTTAAGTAATCAAACTTACTAATAATTTTACTAGATACATTAAAATATTTTTTTATTACAAATCCCAGTATAACATAGCTAAATACAGATAAGATTACATAAAATAAACTATTCATTAGCCATTAAATTTTTCAAAATATTATCTATTCCACCTTCAAAAATCTTCTCAATATCATTTATGAAGAAATTATAATTTATAGAATTATCATTTGATAAAATTTGAACATATGGATTATTTATATTTTCAGTAATTTTAAGCTCGATAAAATTTTCCTTATTATTAAGCTTCACAATTATATCTAAATTATTAGATTTTAAATTATATGTTCCCTTTAAATTAAAGTTTAATTCGTTTTTTGTTAAATCAAAATAATTAATTGTTAACAACTCTCTATCTAATGTTATTTTACTAACAAAAAATGTATCTTCTTCAACTATGCTTATAATAAAATTAGATAATTTTTTATAAGTTTCAGGTAAATTTATATTATTTAAAATTAATTTTACAAATTTAATAGAATTTTTTTCGTCAGCATTTAATTGATATTTAATGTAACCTTTAGGATATATTTCAATATGAGAATTAAAACTATCATTAGAATATTTATATATACTCCCATCAGCTTCTAAATCTTGAACTCTTAATTTTTCAATTCTTACACTTTTAGCATTTAAAGAGTATTTTGTAGGCTCATTGTTGTAATTTTTATAAATCTCAAATTCTGTTTTTTCTATGAATAGGTTTAAATTTTTTTTATCTAAGTCAAATTTAGTTAAGAGAGATAGTTTTGGAAAAAAACTTAATGAATAATCTTCATTTAAGTAAATATTTAAATTTAGTTTGTTTTCAATATTTGAAATAGTATTTTTTATTAATATTTTGTCGACAACAACATATATGGCTAAAAATATAATGATAATTAGAAGAACGAATATACCTACAATTTTTTTGATCATACGAGTTTTATAAAAAGGTTTTATTTTGTTAATTTCAAATTTAATTCATTTTCTATAGGGTCATCTAATAGATTTTTTACTTCATTATAGTCTATATCTTTAATTGATTTTGGGCTCCATTTTGGATTATGATGTTTTTCAATTAATACAGCCTCAATTCCCTCACTAAAATCAATTCGGTTAGTCATTTTTTGACTCAATCTATATTCATTTTCTAAACACTCTTCTAACGTATTTGATTTTGAATCATTAAGAAGTAGTGCCGTCACTGCTAGACTCATTGGGCATTTTTTTTCAATTTTATTCAGTAAATAGTCTGGGTTATTTAATATCTCTTTGTTATTTAAGATTTCAAATATGGATCCCTCTAGATTTTTATTATAAAAATTTAGTCTATCTTCGGAAACAGAAGAACTAGTAGTTGAATCATAATTTTTAATTTCTCCATCATTAATATAGCTGTTGATTAAATCATTCAATTTTTCTTCGGGGCAATAATGTGTTGCCAATTCAAAATTTAACAAATCTCTGCTGTTAATTATTTCTCCCGTTAGACCCAGATATTTTCCAATGTTATTTTTCAATTTTGAAAGAAAAAAACTACTACCAACGTCTGGAAAGAAGCCTATGGATGTCTCGGGCATTGCAAATTTGGTGCTGTCAGTTACAATTCTATAGTCTCCATAAATTGATAAACCAACACCCCCACCCATAACAACACCTTTCCATATTGATAAATAAGGTTTAGTAAATTTTTTAATTTGCAAATTTAGAGAATATTCTTTTGCAAAAAATTCACGTTTTAGTTGAGAAGATGGACCTGACAAATGAACACTTTTAACATCACCTCCTGCACAGAAATGCTTACCTTCACCCTGCAGCAATACTCTCTCTATATTTTGGTCTTCTTGCCATTCTTGTAATTTATTAGCAAATTGTTCTGCCATAGATAGATTGAGAGCGTTTAATGCTTTTGGCCTATTCAGGGTAATGACCCCTGTGGTTTGCTTAATATCGAATAAAATTTCCATTATTTTTTTTTAAATTTTAAAATTTTATCTGATAGTCCAACTTCCTTTGCTTTAAGTCTATTAATTTCATCTCTTATTCTTGCTGCATCTTCAAATTCTAATTTTGAAGCAAACATATTCATTTTTTCTTCAAGATGTTTAATATGTTTATTTAAATCTTTGCCAACTAATTCTTTAGCATTTTCAATTTCTACTGTGACATGATCTTGCTCAGCAGTATTTTCTAAAATTTCTTCAATATTCTTTTTTATACTAAGCGGGGTAATATTATTTTCTTTATTATATCTTAATTGTTTTTCTCTTCTTCTTTCGGTTTCATTAATAGCCTCTTTCATACTTTTTGTAACAGTATCTGCGTACATTATTACTTTGCTATCAACATTTCTTGCCGCTCTTCCAATTGTTTGTATTAAACTTGTTTTAGATCTTAAATATCCTTCTTTATCAGCATCTAATATTGCCATAAGTGCGCATTCAGGGATATCTAATCCTTCTCTTAAAAGGTTTATCCCAATCAAAATATCAAAAACGCCAAGACGCAAATCTCTAATGATCGCAACACGCTCAAGAGTATCGATATCAGAATGAAGATAGCGTACTTTCAAACCTTCTTCATGCATATATTCAGTTAAATCTTCAGACATTTTTTTTGTTAGAGTAGTTATAATCACTCTATATCCATTACTAATAGTCGACTTACATTCATCAATTAAATTATCAATTTGATGCTTTGTTTTTCTAATTTCAATTGGAGGGTCTATTAAACCAGTAGGGCGAATCACTTGCTCAACAAAAACACCACCTGTTTTTTCCAATTCATAATCTCCTGGAGTAGCGCTCACAAAGATTGTTTGAGGACGCATTGCGTCCCATTCCTCTCTTTTTAGAGGTCTATTATCTACGCAGCTAGGAAGTCTAAAACCATACTGCGATAAAGTAGATTTTCTTGAAAAATCACCTTTGTACATTCCTGATATTTGACTGCAAGTAATATGACTTTCATCAATAAACAACAAAGCATCTTCAGGTATATATTCATATAAAGTTGGTGGCGGCTCTCCAGGTTTTCTTCCTGATAAATATCGTGAGTAGTTTTCAATACCACTACAACTTCCTGTTGTTTCAATCATTTCTAAATCAAAAGTAGTTCTTTCATCTAAACGTTGACGTTCAAGAAGTTTTTTTTCATTCTCAAAAACAAGTAGTTGTGTTTTTAAATCTTCCTTGATTTGAACAACAGCTTTTTTGATTGTTGGTTTTGGAGTAACATAGTGTGAGTTAGCAAAAATTCTAATTTGTTCAAGATCACCTAAATTTTCTCCTGTCAACGGGTCTATTTCAGATATCTTTTCAATGTCATCACCAAAAAAAGATATCTTCCAAGATCGATCCTCGTGGTGTGAGGGAAAAATTTCCAATATATCTCCTTTAGCACGAAAACTTCCTCGTCTAAAATCCATATCTCTTCTTTTATAAAGTAGTTCAACTAGTTTTCTAATTATTATATCACGATTTATTGATTGATTTTTTTCAAGTGTGAATGACATCGAAGAATAGGCTTCTACTGATCCAATCCCATAAATGCATGATACAGATGCCACAATTATAGTGTCTCTTCTTTCAACAAGTGAGCGTGTAGCTGAATGACGAAGCCTATCAATTTGTTCATTTATAGAAGATTCTTTTTCTATAAACGTATCACTTTTGGGAACGTATGCTTCAGGAGTGTAGTAATCATAGTAACTAACAAAATATTCAACTGCATTATTGGGAAATAAGCTTTTCATTTCTCCATATAGTTGTGCGGCTAACGTTTTGTTTGGTGCCATAATGAGAGTAGGGCGTTGCATCTCTTCAATTACTTTTGCCATCGTGAAAGTCTTACCAGATCCTGTAACACCTAAAAGGACTTGTTCATTTTCTCTGTCTCTTAAATTTTTAACAAGTGTTTTTATTGCATTTGGCTGATCTCCACTTGGTGAAAAATTACTTATAATTTCAAATTTTTCTTGAGAATTTAAGGGTTTGGATTGGGTTTCAGTGAGGTTCATTTAGCGTCAATATAGTCCTTTAAATAGGAATATTTATCTAAAAATCGACCATCTTCAGTAATTGTAGCATTGAGTATTCTACCATCATCTATCCCAAGGATAAATGGAATGACCTCATTTACAATCCCATTTCCAAATTCCCTGCTTGAGTCTCTTGGTAGCTCAGAGGGCAGATTATCAACTGCCATAACAGCTAGAGCATTTTCAATTTCACTAGTTTCTTCAAATGTACCTATGTTAATATAAAAATTTGGATGTTCAATTGTGGTTGATTTGATTGTTGATGGAACCGAACCATCAACATCGCAAGTTACATCACCAATTATCTTAAGTTTGGTAAAATCAGTAATTTGATTTTTTGTAAATATTTTCGGTGAACTTGGGTCCCAATAATGTGCACTTATATAAATATTGCTTTCTTTTAAGTATTCAAAGGTTTTACTCTGATACTCCCTAGGGTAGTTAATGAAATGTTCTAATTCAAATTTCTTATTCTCGTTATGTATAACATAATCTTTAGTATCTAAATTACAAAAGACAGGATAATCAAATTTGTTATCTAAATAATCTTCAGGAGTAATTTTTTTTATATTTGTATATTTTAAAACTTCTTGAACACCTCGATTTACTCTTCCATCACCCGTGATCAACATTTTAAAATTAGGAAAACGTACTTCGGATAAATTTTTTATTAGTCTTTCATAATTATTAATTTTAAATGCACGCGCAAGAGGTTGAAAATTATTTTGTAATAAAAAAAGATTTAAAGTGTTATAACATCCTACTATGCCAGCAAATCTTCCAAAACCAAGATATCTAGACCCGTTTGTAGCTCTTATATTTTCATAATCTATAAGTTTAATTTTTTTATTTAGTATAGCGCGCAGAAGTTCTTTTTTATCCATTCCTGGAGTGCCTTGTGCATTTGATAGTGTCTCTTTATTTAATTTATAGGTATGTGAGAAAAAAACGTAAGTTTTATTTGGGATCAAAACATTTACATCTACTTCTTTAACGCCAAATAGTAACTCACAATGATCTAGATTATCACTTAAAATTCCACCATTTTCAACGTATTCTTCATTTTTGAAACTTCTTTTGTTGCTTGGTTGAACGTAAATATTAAGGTCTGGAAATTTAATTTTTAATTCTTTGATTTGTTCTGGTGCAATTGGGGCTCGACATTCATCATTCCTGCTTTCTTTGATTATTCCAATTGACCCTATTTTTTGAGTCATAAACTATTTTTTATAACAATATTATATTCTTCAAAAGTTTTAAAAAAATAGTTAATCAAGTTTTCATCATATGGAGCAGCTTGCACTCCACTTTCTAATTTTTTTTCTATTATTAGATCTATTGCACAAGATAAGGTTATAGATACCAAGACTCCCATAGCGGTATTTTCGCCAGACCCTTTTTCATCTAAAAAATAATACTTATTAAATACTTCTCTATTATTTTGATGTGCTAATAAATTGACATATAGTACAACGCGATCTTCTTCACCTGGTGAATAGGGATGCTTTTTCCATAATTCTTCACCGAGATTATTGATTTTTGTGTCAAGATCTGGAGATTTGTTGGAAAGCATTTCAAAAATATCTTTCCATGCATTTTCCCAACCATTCAATCTTAAAGTGCCTCTTACAAATTCTTTAAGATTCCATTGCTGATCAAAATTATACTCTTTGATATATGGAGTTGAATCCCGATTTGGATAAGCCTCGTAAATCTCTTCATTAACAGAATATTTTCCAATATTTTTATACGGAGTTTTTACTACTGTTTTAAAGTTGTTAATAAATTTTGCATCATTGTTTAAAGCTTTGATGACCCCAACAGGAGACCAACTAAATTTATATTTAAAATCATTAGGTATTGCTGGAAAGCCACCACAATATGAGTGATAGGTAACATCAAGGTTACTTAAATCAGTTTCTTTTAATTTTTTAACGAGTAAATGTGAAAAAAAATGATCAATACCTGGATCAAGACCAACCTCATTGATAAAAACTAAATTATTTTTTTTTGCTTCATCGTTTAAATTTTTCATATCTGGTGAGATATAACTGCTAGAAGCAAAGTGACATTTTTTATCCAGGCATAATTTTGCAATCGTTAAGTGATGATTAGCTGGTAATTGTGATACAACTATATCACCTGCATTTAAGACGCTAGTTAATGATTCTTTATCAAATGATTTTGCAGTTACATTTTGTTTATCTACATGGCTAATGCTTTGC
>CACJAV010000007.1 GCA_902591485.1 uncultured Alphaproteobacteria bacterium | reverse complement strand
TAATTTCATTGGAATGAAATCTTTTGGTGCAAGTGGGCCTTATAAGGATGTTTATAAACATTTCAATATCACCGCTGAGCATATTAGTGAAAGAATTAAAAATAAGTTAACTGAAAAATAGAGAGGGTATGAAATGAAGGTTGCGATTAACGGTTTTGGAAGAATTGGAAAATTAGTTTTTAGGGCATTTGTAGAAAAAAATTTAAAAGGTGTAGAAATTGTAGCAATTAATGAATTAGGTGGCTTGGACTCGAGTTTGCATTTAATGCAGTTTGATAGCATCCACGGAAAACTTCCAGTTGAGATTAAGAAAACTAGAAAAGGTCTGAAATATAAAAATAAAGAAATTAAATTTTATAGTGAGAGAGATCCAAGCAATCTTCCTTGGAAGGAACTTAAAGTAGATGTTGTTTTGGAATGTAGTGGAGTTTTTGCAAGTAAGGAAAAAGCGAGTTCCCACTTAATTGCAGGAGCAAAAAAAGTTATTATTTCTGCGCCAGGTTCTAATGTTGATGCTACAATTGTTCAAGGGGTTAATAATAATCTTTTAAAAAGTAAGCACAATGTTATTTCTAATGGATCTTGCACGACAAATTGCTTAGCACCAGTAGCAATGGTTCTTGATAAAACTGTCGGAATTGAAAATGGTTTTATGACAACAATTCACAGCTATACAGGTGATCAAAGAACTGTTGATCAAACGCATAGCGATCTTAGAAGAGCTAGGGGAGCTGCTATTTCAATGATACCTACTTCAACTGGAGCAGCAAAAGCATTGAGTCTAGTTTTGCCCAAATTAAAAGGTAGATTAGATGGAACAGCAATTAGGGTACCTACACCGAATGTTTCACTTATAGATTTTACTTTTACATCTAAGAAAAAAACATCTGTTGAAAAAATAAATGATTTTGTAATTAAAGCCACAAAAACAAAACAATTAAAAAATATTTTAACTACTAACAATCTACCACTAGTATCAATTGATTTTAATCATAATTCTAGCAGTTCTATTTTTGATTTAACTCAAACCCAGGTTATTAATCAAAAATTTTGTAGAGTACTGTCTTGGTATGATAATGAATGGGGCTTTTCTAATAGAATGATTGATACAATGCTTGATTTCAAAAAATTCTTATAGGTGAAAAATAAACTTAACGCTTTTAGTATAAATACGCTCAATCAAGCTGAAGATATTATACTAGAAGCAAGAACCTATAAAATCAAACCCATCCTACATTTTAAAAAATATATTTTAAAAGGTTTTGGATCAGATTTTGTTTTAACTTTTCAAAAAATCTTAAAATCCAAATTTGGTAATTCTAGTTTTAAGATGTTTGTAGACTGCGGTTATGATAGCAGTCTTGGTATAAGAATGGCTACAAAAAAAATTGAATTTATAAAACTTAGAGGCAATTTAGTGATCTTAAAAAAAGTCAATGATATAGCGAACAAAAATAGAGTTTTGTTAAATCCATCTTTTAATATAGTAGACTGCAGAAATTTAAAAAACATAAATTTAAAATTTAAAAAACTATACTTTAGGAAAAAAAATGAAAATAGACGGTAACCAAATTAAAGTAGGGAACATACTGGAAATAAATTCAAAATTGTGGCGAGTATTAAAAACTCAACACACTCAACCAGGTAAAGGTGGTGCATATTTGCAGGTAGAGATGAAAGAAATACGTGAAGGCACAAAAATGAATGAAAGATTTAGATCTTCTGAGAGTGTTGAAAGGGCAATTCTTGATGAAAGATTGTGTCAATATTTATACTCAGAAAATAATAAATTCGTTTTTATGGATAATGCTTCATACGAACAAATTGAAATTGGTGAAGATATAATTTCAGAGAGTCAATCTAAGTTTTTGGTAGAAAACGATAATATTAATCTTCAATTTTATGAAGGATTAGTAGTTGGAATTGAACTTCCAGATAGTATCACTCTCAAGGTTGAAGAAACCGAAGGTGTTGTTAAGGGTCAAACAGCAGCATCATCATACAAACCTGCTATATTAAGTGGCGGTATTAAAACTACCGTACCTCCCTTTATAACCACCGATGATTTCGTAGTAATTAGTACTGCAGATGCAAGCTATTTAGAAAAAGTAAAAAAATAATGCTTCCAGCTACAATTAATATTTTTGAAAAAGCAGCAAGAAAAGCTGGCAGAATACTCACAAGAGATTTTGGTGAAATAGAAAATTTACAAATACAATCAAAAAATGTTGGTGATTTTGTTACGAGCGCTGATTTAAAAGTTGAGCAATCAATATTAGAAACATTAAAATATTATTATCCTAATGTTAATTACTTAACTGAAGAGTCTGGTCATATTAAAGGGGATGGAGAAACGATAATTATTGATCCTATTGATGGAACATCAAATTTTATTCACGGAATTCCATTTGTATCTATTGTTATTGCAAAAATGATCAACAATGAAATAACTGATGGAGTAGTTTATAATCCAATTTTGAATGAGTTTTATTGGGCATCTCTTGGTAAAGGATCATGGTGTAACAATAAAAGATTAAGAGTCTCAAAGAGAATTAATTTAACTGATTGTTTAATAGGAACAGGTATTCCTTTTAGTAACAGAATTTATGAAAAATTTTATACTGAGCTAGATAATGTATCGAAAAATACTGCAGGTGTTAGAAGATTAGGATCCGCTGCTTTAGATTTAGCCTATGTTGCGGCTGGTAAAATTGATGGTTTTTGGGAAAGAGATCTAAATTTATGGGATATTTGCTCTGGAGTGTTGTTAGTAAAAGAAGCAGGAGGCAAAGTCTCTAAACCAAATGGTGATAAATGGACAACAAAATCAAGAGATATAACTGTTTCAAATTCATTGATTCATAACAAATTGTTAGAAAATCTGACTTTACTTTAAAATATATTTAACTATAAGCCCCTAATAATGAAGAAAAATTTACATCCTGATTACCATGAAATTAATGTTGTCATGACTGATGGCTCAACATTTAAGACTAGATCCACATGGGGAAAAGAGAATGATACTCTTAAACTGGAGATTGATCCTAAATCTCACCCAGCATGGACAGGTGGAAAGGCTAACCTTAACGAGTCTGAGGGGCAGGTTGCAAGGTTCCAAAAACGTTTTAAGGGACTTAAAATAACAAAATAGTTATTTAAAGTATTTTTCTGCATCGCTGATAGAGCTTTGCTTAAGGTCTATTTCTGTTTTTATCCTCTTAATCTCCTCTTGAAGCTCTAAAATATATTCTTTTAAATTTTCTATGCTCAAATCCTCTAAATTCAGCTTTTTTATAGTCTTTTTCTTTTCATCTATTTCCAAAAAATCTGACATAATTAATTATTTTTATATTAAATTTATAGGAATATATTTATAAGAGTTTTTTTTTTATAAAAGGATTAAATATGAAATTACCACTAATGCCGAAAGCTACAGCAATATGGCTTATAGATAATACCGGATTAAGCTTCCAACAAATATCTGAATTCTGTGGCCTTCATGAGTTAGAGGTACAGGGTATTGCAGATGGTGAAGTTGCCGTTGGTATGCGTGGATACGATCCAATAGATAATAAACAATTAACAAAAGAAGAAATATCAAGATGTGAAAATGACCCTTCAGCAAGTTTACAGCTTATTTCTTCAGAGGTAATCGAATCTCTTCCTCCTCGAAAAAAGGACTCAAAATACACACCACTCTCACTTCGCCAAGAAAAACCATACGCTATCTTATGGTTAATCAAAAGATATCCTGATGAGCTAAGTAGTTCTCAGATCGCAAAATTAACTGGATCTACAAAAAATACTGTTGAAGCAATTCGAAATGGAACTTTTAGAGAAGCTGTACTTGAAGCAAAAAGCCCAATGGATACTGGTTTATGCTCTTATCAAGATCTTGAAAAAGCCCTTAACCGTGCAAAAAATAAAAGAGATAGAGAAGAAGCAAAAGCAAAATCTTTAGCTAAAGAAAATACTAATTAAATCTTAATCTTAACAAAAAATTTAAATAGAAAAGCATAAGAAAAATCCAAAAAGGGATCATCAAAATAAAGAAGAATATAGAGTTATTGATATCAATTAATCCTAAAGGATCTCCTGAATAATACGTGAGAGGCCCTAAGCTGCCACTAAGCATAAAAGCTATTAATTTATATTTAGATAAAAAAACTAAAATTTCATCAAATAACGTTGCAAAACTAGGCCATAGAACAAGCATCCAAATTGGTAACACACCCACATTTACAGAAGTATTAAAATCATAAATTCGCAAATTTACTAAAATTGAGTCAAATAAATATCCAATAATCGAAATTAAAAAAATAATATAAAAAAATCTTTTTTTATTTTTTGAATTTACAAAAACCAATAATAAAAAAATTATTCCGGTCATAAGCCCAGGTAATGAACTTTGATACAAAACTTCACCAAAAACACACATCAACCAAGTTAACTGATAACCACTAAGAATTAAAAAAATTTTTATTTTACTCATCTATTAATTAAAAAATGAGAAACATCAGTAGACTTAGAGATAAAGCCTGTCTCGCAATAAGATAAATAAAATTCCCACATTCTTTTAAATCTTTTATTAAATCCTAATTGAGCTAGATCATCCCATGAATTTTGAAATTGTTTATTCCAAAGATTCAGTGTTTTTGCATATGATAAACCAAAACTTTTTATCTCTTTAAAATCAAGGCCAACTTTGTAATTGATTTCTTTAAGTTCTTTTTTAGTAGGCAGCATACCACCTGGAAAAATATATTGCTGTATAAAATCAGGTTGACGCTGATATTCAATCGCTCTCTGATCATCAATAGTTATAATTTGTAATGCAGCTTTACCAGAATTAGCTAAAGAATTTTTTAAAATACTAAAATATTTCTCCCAATATTTTTTTCCAACAGCTTCAAACATCTCTATTGAAGCTATATTTGTATACTTATTCTCAATATCTCTATAATCACTATATTTTATTGATACTTTTTCCCCTAAACCCTCTTGCTGAATTCTATTTGATGCATAATCAAATTGTTCTTTAGATATAGTAATTGCATCTATTTTAGATTTAAAATTTTTGGCGATATATGAAGAAAAGCCTCCCCAACCACAACCAATTTCAAGGACCACAGAATTTTCATTTAAATTAAGTGACTTTGCGATCTGTTTATATTTGCTAATTTGAGCATCAAATAAATTTTGATTATCTTTTTCAAAATATGCTGAGGAGTAAGTCATACTTTGATCTAACCATTTGTCATAAAAACTATTTCCTAGATCATAGTGGTACTCTATATTTTTTTTACTTTGTTTTTTGGTATTATCATTAAGAAAATGCTTAAACTTTGAATAAATATTAAAAAAAATATTAGATTTCAAATTATACAGAAAATACTTTTCATTTTTAAAAGAAATTAAAAGTAATTTAGTTAAATCTGAAGAGCTAAAATCACCATCCATATAAGACTCTGCAAAACCAATTGATTTTCTTTTTAGAATTTTAGAAATAAATTTATAATTATGTAATTTTAAATCAGCTATTTCATCACCATTTGTTCCTTTAAAAGATTTAGTTACGCCTGATGGAAATGTAACAATTAGTTCACCGAAACGAATCTTTGATAAGAATTTTTCTGCTACAATTTCAAAAGACTGTTGAAATTTATCATTTACATAATTCATTAAAAACTCCCCTCAAACGAAACTGTATCAATTGTTTTTTTCTTTCTAGCATAATATCTTCCGCCCTTAAAAACAATCCTTAAGGCTTCAAACAAAATAGCTGCCATAACTTTAAATCCAAAAAGAGGATTTAAAATATTATATTTTAATAATTTTGTTGCTTTAAAATCAACAAACTTTCCAGTTTGGGATGCCATTAATACTCTATTATTATTTGCATCATAAAGATCTATTATCAAATTGATTTTCTCTTGATCCAATTTGTTTGTAAATAAATACTTTCCTTTCATACCTATAAAAGGTGAAACATAAAAATTTTTATCACACTTATGTTTTAATGTACTGAATACCGAACCAGAACCTTTTCCAAAAACATACGTATGTTGTTCGTTTGATGTATTCTTTACTTCATAAAAAATAGAGATTAAATCCTCATCTTCATAACAGTAAATTACTGATAAAGGATTAAAAACGTATCCTAATATTCTTGGAAAACACAAAATCTTTATTTTAAGCTTTTTAAATTGAATATTATAACTATTCAGATGATCAACTATATATTCTTTTATTTTTCTATGATCACGATAACCATGATCTTTCTCATAGAATGACAAGATATTAAAAGAATTTATGGAGAAAATATAAGAATTTTTTTTTACTTTTTCTAACTCATCTAAATCTAAAAAAATACTAGGAACCTTATATTTGAATAAATGATTAATTTTTCCAAAACGTTTGTGAACTATAGAAGATAATAAAATTTTTGAATTCATTTTTATAAATATTGTAATCTATTATAAAAACTATTATCTCTTTTCCAAGGTATATCAACTTCTAACAACTTAGCTATGTGTGCAGCAGATTGAATACCATCCTCGTGAAAACCAAATCCGTGATAAGATCCACAAAAAAAAGTGTTTTTGATACCCTGAATATCTTTCAACATCTTTTGAGCTCTATGGGAAGCGAAGTCAAACTTAGGATGTGTAAAAACAGTTTCATCATAAATGTAATTTGGAGCTTGAGTTGGATTAATAGTAACAAAATAATTATTTCTAGTTTTCAATTTTTGTAAATTATTCATCCAATAAGAAAGAGTAAATTCTTTACTGTTTTTTTTGTTTTTTATGAAATTCCAGCTAGACCATGTGTTTTTATTTTTAGGCATCATTTCTATATCAGAATGCAAGTAAGCTTTATTTGTTGTATATTGAAACTTAGACAAAATTTCTATTTCGTCTAAAGTTGGATCCCTAAGTAATTTTAATGCCTGATCAGCATGAGTAGCTAAAACTAAAAAATCAAAAGTGAGTTCTTGATTATTATTGATTATTTTAATCTGATTTCCTTCTCTTTTAATATCTGTAATTTTACAGTTTAACGAATACTCAAATTTCTTAAGACTTAATATTTTTTTAACATAAGTGTTACTGCCACCATTTACGAATTTCCATTGAGGCCTATCTTTAAAATTAAATAAGTCATGATTATTAAAAAAATTTAAAAATAATCTAAAAGGAAAATTGATGACATCAGATTGATTTGTGGACCATATTGATGAAATCAAAGGATAAATGTGCAAATTTCTCATATAAAAAGAAAAATTATTTTCATCCAAAAATTCAGATATTGTTAGGCTATCTGTAAGACTGTCACGCTTGACAGTTTTACATAATTTATAAAATCTATAAATTTCATAAGTCATTTTTAAAAAATTAAAATTTACAATATTCTTACTTTGGGCAAAAAGAGATTTAAGGTTTTTTCCACCATACTCGATTTTTGCAAAACTATCAGATACTGCAAATGACATATCAGAATTAGAGGTTAAAATGTCTAAATGATTAAAAAATTTTATTAGGTCAGGATAGTTTTTATCATTGAAAACGATGAACCCAGTATCAATTGCTATGTTATTATCTTCAGGAACAGTTAAAGTTCTTGTGTGACCACCAAAATAATCATTTTTTTCAAATAAATGAATTTTATATTTAGATGACAAAATATAAGCTGCACTTATGCCTGAAATGCCAGAGCCTATTACAGCAATTTTTTTTTGCACATCTCTATTCACTTATGCTTTTAAACGCAGCAAGTGCCCTTTTTCTAGTTTCACTTAAATCCACAACCGGTAATAAATAATCTTTTTCTAGAGAAAAATTGTATTGTTTTTGCTCTTCAGAACTCATCTCCCAGGGTGAATGAACAAATTTATCAGGTATCTTTGTTAAAGATGGAATGAATTTTCTAACATAATCACCTTTTGGATCAAATTTTTTTCCCTGTAAAATTGGGTTAAAAATTCTGAAATATGGACTTGCATCGGCCCCACTCCCCGAAATCCATTGCCAACCTGCAGAGTTTGATCCAATATCAGCATCAAGAAGACAATCAAAAAACCATCTTTCTCCTTCCTTCCAATGAATCAATAAGTTTTTAGTTAGAAAAGAACCAACAATCATTCTTACCCTATTATGCATCCAACCAGTTTCATATAACTCTTTCATCCCTGCATCAACTATTGGAATTCCAGTTTTTCCAAATTGCCACTTCTTTAGAGAATTTTTATCTTGCAGCCATGGAAATTTATTAAACTTTTTTTGAATAGGCTTATCAGTCATTTTTGGATAATTATAAAGCAAATTATAAGAAAAATCTCTCCACCCAATTTCAGATAAATATTTTCTTTTATTATCTTCATCTATTGTTGATTTCATTACTTCAGAAAAAATTCTTCTTGGGGATATTTCACCAAAATGGAGATGAGGAGATAACCTTGATGTAAATTCTGTATCTGGCCTATCTCGTCCAGAACTATAATTTTGCAATTTAGATTTGATAAATTTTTTTAGTTTAACTTTAGCAGCATCCTCTCCTATTTCCCAATAAGAAATTATTTTATCCATCCACATCTTTTTTGGTGAATTTAATTTTAATTCTTCAGCTCTTATACTGAAGTCAATTGTTTGATTAAAAAAATTATGTTTTTTTTTAGAACCTAAATCTAATTCGTTATTTTTTAATAATTCATAATTGGTTTTCCAAAATGGAGTAAACACTTTAAAAAAACTTCCAGATTTATTTTGAATATTCCATGGCTCTGTCAAAAGATAACCATTAAATGATTGACATGATATTGATTTTTTTTGCAAAGAAGATTTAATATTTTTATCACGACTAATTGAATCTTCATCATAAAGCCTATTCCAATAAACATGAGTAATACTTTTGTTTTGTAAAATTTTATTTATTATTTGTTCAGGATGTCCTCTAAAAATATACAATCTACTATTAAGTTTATTAAGTTGGCTATTTAAACTTTTAAGAGATTTTTCTAGCCAACATTTTGATGCCTGCCCAATATTTTGATTTTCATCATGAATATATATAGGCATGATTGATGCAACATTTTTTGAGAGATTCTCAATAGAAGGATTGTCAGCTAATCTTAAATCTAACCTAAACCAATGCACACCGATATTATCTGCCATAGTTATTGAGGTAGTTTGTAAATTTTAAAAAAAAAGTAAATTTATTTACTATGTGGAGGCATTTTCTTTTCAACAAACCACACATGTTTTTTAAGAACTGGGTCATATTTTTTTAACCTTAACTTTTCAGCCACTTTCATGCCTTTTGTTGGCTTTCTAACAATATATTTTGTACCTGTTTTAGGATTTTCTTCAGGTACCATTTGTTTTAAAGCGTATGATGTTTTCTTTGCCATGAAAGCCCTATATATTAAAAATTATTGAAATAAAGTGTTTTTTAGAGGTCGCTTACTGTTTGTTTAATAAAGGGACTATAGAGACCTTTTCTTTTTGCGATTGATATTTGTTTATTTCGATCAATCAAACTCTTTTTCTTAGCTGCACTTATTTTTCCATAGCATTTTGGACATGAAATTCCCTTTTGATATTTTTTTGATTTAATTTGTGTTTTTGATAAAGGGGCTCTACATGCATGACAGAGCTGAAATGTTCCATCCTTGAGCTCATTTTTAACTGAAACTCTATTATCAAAAACAAAACACTCACCATCCCATAAAGAATTCTTTTCTGGAATTTTTTCTAAATAATTTAATATGCCGCCATGTAACTGATTAACATTTTTAAACCCTTTTTTGATCATATAGGAAGAAATTTTTTCACATCTAATCCCACCCGTACAAAACATTGCAATTTTTTTATCTTTGGCCTCACTCAAGTTATCTTTTAAATAGCTTTTAAACTCAGTGAAACTTTTTGTTTTAGGATCAATAGAGCCTCTAAAAGATCCCATTTCGACCTCAAAATCATTTCTTACATCAATTAAAATAGTATTATTATCTGTAATTAGATTATTCCAATTTTCAGGTTTAATTTTATTCCCTGTAATATTTTCAGGGTCTGCTATTTTGGTTCTTAAAGTCACAATTTCCTTTTTTGGTCTAACCTTCAATCTAAAGAAAGGCATAAATTTAGAGTAAGAATATTTTGGATTTAAATTCTCAAAGCCTATTTTTTTTATTTCTAACTGAAAATTCTTTATGCTTTGTGAAGTACCTGCAATTGTTCCATTAATACCCTCTTCAGCTATAATGATTGTCCCTTTGATTTTGTTAAATTTACAAAAATCAGAAATTCTGCTTTTTAGTGATAAAAGATCTTTTATTTGTTTGAATTGGTAAAAAGTTAAGATAGTAAATTTTGAATTTATCATTTATGCATCTAATATAATAACCATACTGAAATTTCTATGACAAATAACACTATAGAAACTGCTCTAAATTTCTTATCAAATAGTTCAATTGAAACAACACCGAATGTTTATGCAAAATACGGACAATTTGCAGATCTTATTTCTAAAGATAATAATATTTATGTAACATACTTGCCTGATGAAGATATGAACAAAGTAATTAACACATCAAAAAAACTCTCAGATGAGGGGTATCAGGTAATTCCTCATTTGCCTGCAAGAACAATAGAAAATTACAAAATGTTAGAAGAATACATTAAAAAATTATCCGAAGAATGTGGCTGTACCAAAATTTTGGTAATAGGTGGTGGGGGTAAGCAAAAAGGAGAGATAAAAAGTTCTATAGAAGTTCTTAAGACAGACTTGTTGTCAAAATATAAATTTAAAGAAGTAGGTCTTGCAGGTCATCCTGAAGGTAATCCAGATGTTAAACAAGCTGATTTAGATGATGCAATAATTCAAAAGAATGAATTTTCAAAAAATGCAGATTTTAAAATGTACTTAGCTACGCAATTCTTTTTTGAGTCAACATCTTTAGAACAATGGGAAAAACATCTTAATAAATTAAATAATAAATTAGAAATTCACGCCGGTATTCCTGGGCCTGCAACTTTGAAAACATTACTGAGTTATGCCACTTCATGTGGGATTGGAAATTCTATAAGATTTTTATCTAAACAAGCTTTGAATATTACAAAACTCGCTACAACCAAAAGTCCAGATAAGCTTATTTATGATTTAGCTAATTATAAAATAAATAACCCAAACACAAAGTTAAAAAAAATTCACTTTTATGCGTTTGGTGGAATTAAAAAAACAAGCGACTGGTTAAAAACTGTAAATAAATCAGATTTAACCTTTGATGGACAAAATTTTGTTCAAAAAAACTAGGAAATATCAACAACTTTTATTTCGTAGTTTGAAATAAATATACTGATATGAAATAACATCCTCTATAAATCCTTAAAAATTAAGGGGAGTTTTATGTCTGACATCGAGATTGCTCGTAAAGCTAATAAAAAAAATATTAAAGAAATTGCATCAAAACTAAAACTGGATGAAAATGATTTGCATCCATATGGTCACCATACTGCTAAAATCGATTTTAATAAAATTACAGAAAAAAAAGAAAAATCTAAGTTAATTTTGGTAACAGCTATTACTCCTACGCCAGCTGGTGAAGGTAAGACAACTACATCTGTTGGACTAAGTGATGGGCTTTGTAAAATTGGTAAACAAAGTATTGTCTGTCTTAGAGAGCCAAGTCTTGGCCCAAGTTTTGGAATGAAAGGTGGAGCAGCTGGTGGTGGATATGCACAAGTTGTGCCAATGGAAAATATTAACTTACATTTCACAGGAGATTTTCATGCAATAACATCAGCTAATAATCTTTTAGCTTCTTTAATTGATAATCATATTTACTGGGGTAACAAACTTCAGATTGATACTCGAAGAGTAAGCTGGAAAAGATGTGTTGATCTTAACGATCGAGCGTTAAGAGAAATAACAGCTAATCTTGGAGGCATTGCAAACGGCTATCCAAGAACTGATGGTTTTAATATTACTGTTGCTTCAGAGGTAATGGCAATTTTTTGCCTTGCAACTGATTTAGAAGATCTAGAGAGAAGACTTGGAAATATAACAGTTGCTTATACAAGAGAGAGAAAACCAATTTTTGCAAAAGATTTAAATGCTCATGGTCCAATGACTGTTTTACTTAAAGAAGCATTAATGCCAAATTTAGTTCAAACACTAGAAAATAATCCTGCTATAATTCATGGAGGACCATTTGCTAATATAGCTCATGGATGCAATAGCATTATAGCAACTAAGACAAGTTTAGAACTAAGCGACTATGTAGTTACAGAAGCTGGTTTCGGAGCAGATCTTGGTGCTGAAAAGTTTTTAGATATCAAATGCCGTAAAGGAAATCTTGCGCCTAGTGTTGTTGTATTGGTTGCAACTATACGTGCACTTAAGATGCATGGTGGTGTAGATAAAAAAGATCTCCAAACAGAAAACATTAAAGCTGTTGTTGATGGAACTTCCAACTTAAAACGTCACATTGAAAATATTCAAAAATTTGGTCTTCCAGTTGTGGTGGCAGTAAATCACTTTGTTGCAGATACAGACAAAGAAGTAGAAGCGCTTAAAGATGAATGTAAAAAATTAAATATTGAAGCAATAACATGCAAACATTGGGCTAATGGGGGAGAAGGAACGGTAGATCTTGCAGAAAAAGTTGTAGAATTATCTGAGGAAGAAAATAATTTTAAATATATTTACGAAGATGATTTACCTCTTATTGAAAAAGTTAGAAAGATAGCTAAAGAAATTTACAGAGCAGACGATGTCATTGCTGATAAAAAAATTTTAGATCAGCTGGCTCAATTTGAAGAAGCTGGATATGCTAAATTTCCAATTTGTATTGCAAAAACTCAATATAGTTTTTCAACTGATCCAAACAATAAAGGAGCACCTATCAATCATTCTATACCAATAAGAGAAATACGCTTATCAAGTGGGGCAGAATTTATTGTAGTAATCTGTGGGGAGATTATGACAATGCCTGGTTTGCCAAGTGTTCCTGCGGCAGATTCGATCAGGCTAAATGATCAAGGAGAAATTGAAGGTCTCTTTTAAAACTGGTATTAAGTAATCAGATTTTAAATGATAAAAAAACCTAAAAAATATTCTGTTTTTTCTCTAGTTAGAAATGCTCTGAGTTATCATGAAAACTGGCAACCTGCATGGAGAAATCCTGAAATTAAAAAAAATTATGATGCTATTATTGTTGGTGGTGGTGGTCATGGACTTACAACTGCTTATTATTTAGCTAAAAATCATGGAATTAAGAATATAGCTGTTGTTGAAAAAGGTTGGATTGGCGGAGGAAATACAGGAAGAAATACAACCATAATTCGTTCTAATTACCTTTGGGATCAAAGTGCAGCTCTTTACGAACATGCATTAAAACTATGGGAAGGCATGTCACAAGAACTAAATTATAATGTTATGTTTTCTCAAAGAGGGGTGATGAATGTTGCTCATAATTTACATGATGTTAGGGAATTAAAAAGACGCTGGAATGCTAACAGATTAAATGACATTGATTGTGAATGGCTAAATACAGAACAAGTTAAAAAATTCTGTCCTGTAATAAATACATCTCCTAACATCCGATATCCAGTTTTAGGAGCGACTCTTCAAAGACGTGCAGGAACCGCTAGACACGATGCTGTTGCTTGGGGTTATGCAAGAGGAGCAGATGCTATGGGGGTTGATATAATTCAAAACTGTGAGGTTACAGGCATAAATGTAAATAATGGCAATGTCACAGGCATTGAAACTACAAAAGGTACAATAAATTCAAAAAAAATTGGAGTTGTATCAGCTGGTCATACTAGTGTAATTGCCAAAATGGCAGGCATTAAACTACCACTTGAAAGTAGGCCTTTACAAGCATTAGTATCTGAACCAGTTAAACCAATTATTGATACTGTTGTAATGTCAAATACCATTCATGCTTATGTTTCTCAATCAGATAAAGGAGAATTAGTTATTGGCGCAGGAACGGATGGATATAATTCTTACACACAAAGGGGTGGATTTAATATTGTAGAAGATACAATAATGGCAATTGTAGAATTATTTCCTATTTTCTCACGTATGAAAATGCTGCGTCATTGGGGAGGAATAGTTGACATTTGTCCTGACGCAAGTCCAATTATAAGTAAAACTCATATTAACGGTCTATATTTTAACTGCGGATGGGGTACTGGTGGCTTCAAAGCTACTCCTGGTTCGGGATGGGTTTTTGCACATACTATCGCAAATGATCAACCACATGCATTGAATGCCCCTTTTAGTATTAATAGGTTTTCTAGTGGAGAACTTGTAGACGAACATGGTGCAGCAGCTGTTGCACATTAAATATGTTACTTATTAATTGTCCTTATTGTGGTGAGAGAGAACAAGAAGAATTTTCTTGTGGAGGTGAAGCTCATATAGAAAGACCAAAAAATCCTCCTGAATTATCAGATGATCAATGGGCTGATTATTTATTTTTAAGACAAAATATAAAAGGTCTTCAATTTGAGAGATGGAATCATTCTTTTGGATGCAGACAGTGGTTTAATGTTGCTAGAAATACTGCAACTGATGAAATTCTTGCAGTTTATCATATGGGGGAAAAACCACCAAAGCTGGAGTCAAATGATCCAATAACGCCATGCGGCGAACCTAAAATTGGATCAGGAAATTTTTCAACATCAAAAAAATAATTATTATGCGATTAAACAACAATAAAAATCTTAATAAAAAAAAACAAATCAGTTTTTACTTCGATGGATCAAAATATCAGGGTTATGAAGGGGATACTCTTGCCTCTGCATTACTGGCAAATAATATACATTTAATAGGTAGGAGTTTTAAATATCATAGGCCCCGAGGAATTATTTCAGCTGGATGTGAAGAGCCAAACGGTATTGTTCAATTAGAACAAGATGAATTCACTGAACCAAATAGAAGAGCAACCGAAGTAGTGTTATACAATGGCCTGGTAGCAAAATCGCAGAACAGATGGCCAAGTGTAAATTTTGACTTTGGTGCAATTAATGATTTACTTTCACCTTTTTTTCCAGCAGGATTTTATTACAAAACTTTTATGTGGCCTCCAAAATTTTGGAAAACATATGAGCACTTTATTCGTCAAGCAGCAGGTTTAGGTGTTTCTCCAAAAAAAGAAGATCCACATAAGTATGAACATTATCATTACCACTGTGACGTTCTTATAGTAGGCAGTGGAATTAGTGGTCTATACGCTGCTAAAATTGCTGCATCTGAAAAGTTACAAGTACTACTAGTTGAACAGGAGAGTGAGACAGGTGGCTCTATTTTATCTGCAAATAATTTAAACAACAAAATTAATGGGCAAAGTCAAAATGAATGGAAAAAAGAAATA
This sequence comes from uncultured Alphaproteobacteria bacterium, assembly GCA_902591485.1. Lineage (GTDB taxonomy): Bacteria > Pseudomonadota > Alphaproteobacteria > HIMB59 > CACPNW01. Next base: position 47,104 of record CACJAV010000007.1, on the reverse strand, counting down.
TTGGAAGAATTACATAGTTATAAAAATGTAAAAATTATCACAAGTATTACTTTGTTCGCTTACATGCATTATAACTACTTATTAGGGATTCAGGATATTGATCCGAGCAGAGGCAATAAAAAAAATAACTCAATAAGACAAGTTTTATGGAAAATTAGAGCAAAAAAAGTAATCCTAGCTACAGGATCTATTGAAAGACCAATAACATTTAATAACAATGATAGACCTGGAATAATGCTAGCCGGAAGTGTTAGTAAGTATTTAAATGGTTATGGTATCTCACTTGGTAAAAAAATAATCATTTTTACCAATAATGATAGCGCATATCAAACTGCTATAGATTACCACAATCATAACATTAAAGTATCTGCAATCATTGATATAAGAAATGAAATTGATGGTGATCTTCCATCACTTGTTGAAAGTCTGGGAATAAAAATTTATTCTGGATATGTAGTCTCAGATACATCTGGAAGAAAAAAAATTACCTCTGTAACAATTAGAAAATTTGAAGAAAAAGACTCTAATAAAAAAAATACAGAAATTTTGGAATGTGATTTGTTATGTATGTCTGGAGGATGGTCTCCAACAGTACACTTATTTACACAATCAAGAGGAAAATTAAAGTACAGAGAAGAAGAATCATGTTTTATTCCTGATCAACCACACCAGCAAACCATATCTGTGGGTGCATGTAATGGAATTTTTGATTTAAAAAATATCTTAGAGGATACTAGAAAATCTGTACGAAACTTTCTAGATTGTAAAAGCAATGATGAGAAAATTGAAATTTATGATGCTGAAGAAATAAACGTTGGCAAGCAACAAAATTCTTGGTTAGTTTCTAGTAAAGATAAAATCAGTAAATCTAAAATGTTTGTTGATTTTCAAAACGACGTTACTGCAAAAGACATAAAAATAGCTTTATCTGAAGGTTTTCAATCAATAGAACATGTCAAAAGATATACAACAAATGGGATGGCAACAGACCAAGGCAAAACTAGTAATGTAAACGCTCTTGGTATCATTAGTGAACTTACTGGTCAGGACATCTCTAATTTAGGAACAACTACTTTTAGACTACCCTATACTCCAGTAACTTTTGGAGCTATGGCGGGCAGATATGTAAAAGAATTTTTTGATATTGAAAGAACCACTCCAATGCATGAATGGCATCTTGCTAATGATGCGCTATTTGAAGATGTCGGTCAATGGAAAAGAGCATGGTATTATCCTAAAAACAATGAAACATTAAATGAAGCTGTCAACAGAGAGGTGAAAGCTACAAGAGATAGTATTGGAATCTTAGATGCCTCTACATTAGGTAAAATTGATATTAAGGGGAGAGATGTAAGTGAATTCTTGAATCGTGTTTACACAAACGCTTGGTCAAAACTAGAAATTGGAAAATGCCGATATGGAATAATGTTAGGTGATGATGGTATGGTTATTGATGATGGTGTGACCACGAGACTTGGTGAACATCATTATTTAATGACAACTACAACAGGTAATGCAGCAAGCGTGATGGGCAAACTTGAAGATTGGTTACAAACAGAATGGCCAGAGCTTGAGGTTTATTTGACTTCAGTAACAGAACAGTTTGGAACTATCAGTTTAAATGGTCCCAATAGTAGAAAAATTGTTGAGTCATTATTTCCAAAGCAAAATTTTTCTGGTGACAGCTTTCCTCATATGAGCTTCAAAGAATTAGAAATAGATCAAGTAAGATGTCGTGTTATGAGAATTAGTTTTACAGGAGAAATTTGTTATGAAATTAATGTGCCATCTAGTTATGCCCTTAGTTTATGGAATAAATGCATGGAGTTGGGAAAAAGTTTTAACATCACTCCTTATGGAACAGAGGCAATGCATGTACTTCGAGCAGAAAAAGGTTACATCATTGTTGGTCAAGAAACAGATGGTTCTGTAACTCCAGTTGACCTAGATATGGATTGGATAGTTAGTAAAAAGAAATATGATTTTATTGGGAAAAGAGCACTTTATCGCAGTGATACAAGCAGAAAAGATAGAAAACAATTAGTAGGATTATTAACAACTGATCCATCTATTGTTTTGGAAGAGGGTGTTCAGTTGGTTGAGGTTGAAACTGCATTACCAATGCCTATGGTAGGTCATGTTACTTCAAGTTACTACTCTCCAAATTTAGGTCGCTCAATTGCTTTGGCTTTAGTCAAAAGTGGTCTTAATAAAAAGGGTACCAAACTAATTGTTCCAACTTCAAATGAAAGCATAGAGGTTGAAATCACTGATCCAGTTTTTATTGATCCTAAAAATGAGAGATTGCTAGCATGACATTAGAAAGAAGAGAAGTTTTAAAAGAATTAAAAATTGAAAAAAATGGAATTTTAATTGAAGAGATTCCTTTTGTTGGAAAACTTAATTTAAGAGGTAGCGCAAAAGATAAAAATTTTTTAACAGATGTTGGCTCTATTCTTGCAACACTTTTGCCAATTGATCCAAATACAAAAATTGAAAACTCAGACTTTCAAGTAATATGGCTTAGTCCCAACGAATGGCTTATTAATTTTCTTAAAAATGATAAATTTAGTATCACACATAATCAGTTTATTAATCAATTAAATCCAGAAAAGACAAGTGTTACAGATGTCTCAGAAAATAAAACAATCATAAGATTAGCAGGTGATAAAAGTATTGAATTATTAAGAAAATTTATGATTTTAGATATTGATAAAATCTTGAATGATAATTCAAAAGTTGCTCAGACAATCTTTGTAAAAGTTCCAATTTTAATAATTCGAAACCATTCAAAAAATCAAAAACAAAGTTTTGATATTCACCTCAACAGATCTCATGCAAACTATTTGAAGCAGCTTCTGTTAGATGGATGTAATCAGTTTATAAATTAAATTAACCTCCATGATGAGATTTATCCTTTAGTTCTTTAATTTGCTCTACGTACATATCTATCTCAATTCTTTGTTTATTAATATTATTCTCTAAGTTAGAAATAGTTTCATTAAGTTTTAAATTTTTTGCATAAAGAGTTTTATTATCCTTCTTTAATTTTTGGTTTTCAATAGAAGCATTCTTTTGATTTTCATCAACTGACAGAAGATTATTATTCAAATCTGTAATTTGTTTATTCAAATCATTTATTTTTGATATATTTATTTCATTTTGTTTATTAAGTGCATTAAACTTATCTTGCAAAATTTTAAGCTCACTCAAAGGGACAGAGTCATTATTGTTTGAAGAAATAGTTTCGTATAAGCCCTTGATGTTATCAAGTTCCTTTATTGTATTTTGTAGTTGATTTTTAGTATCCTTTAATTGAATTTGAAGATTATTGATTTGACCATCTCTAAATTTAATTTTTTGATCTTTTTGAAAAACTGTTAATTCTAAATCTTCAATATCACTTGCAAAACTTGTTAGATCTTCGATTGGATCTGGTATTAAATTTTCATCAGGTACAGGATCATTTAAATTAAATTGAAGAGCTGGAAAAATAAAATAGATTGCTGCTATAATAATTAAAGAAACTAAAGTAAGAAAAATATTTCGTCTTTTTTTTCTTGCTCGTGAACCAACAAAACCAGACATATATACAATTTATTTACTTCTTGATACTTGTCAAAGGGATAATACTAATTATGCACATGATTTGGATCTAATGAATATGTCTTTTGTCTAATTAGTTTTGTTATCTCAATCAAATTATCAGCTTTTTCTAAATCTGCATAAGGTATTATTCTCCCAAAATGTAAATTTATTGTATCACCAATCTTCCTAGTTAGTTCAAACATAAGTAATGAATATCTAAAGGTTTGACCCATTTTATTGGCTATGTGATAAAATTGACTGTTTTGTCCTTCAAAGTAAGAAGGTAAAACCGGACTTTTTGTTTTTACAATTAATTTTGATACAAATTGTTTCCATTCTCCATCATGAGCTTTTGTTGTAAATTTTAAATTTTCTTTTGTTGCTATTTGTCCTGAAGGAAAAATAACAATAACGCCATTATTTAACAAAACCTGTTCTGCTTGTTTACGTGCCTCAATATTTGCGAGCATAGCTTGTCTATTTAATGAAAAGTCTATGGGTATAATTTTTTCTTTTACTGCGTCTGCTTGTCTTAAAACTTTGTGCGTAATTATTTTATAATCCTGCCTTACATTTGAAACTATTGCACATAATGAAACTCCATCAGCTACACCAAAAGCATGATTAGCTACAATTATTAAACGACCTTTTTTTGGAATATAACCTCCATCTTTGTAAGTAGTTTTTAAATCTAGCTTTAATTTTCTAATTGCATCATTCCAAAATTGTTCGGGAGGATTATTTTCTAATAGGTATTGGTCATAAAGTTTTTTTAATTTTATTTTACCTGTTAAAAGTTCTATTAATTTAATAAATTGTTGACTTAGAAAATTAACCTCTGAAGAAGCAAAAGTGAAAGCTATGTTTTTTTTAGATCCAGTATGCATAGTAAATTAAACTATTTATATTTTTTTTATTTATATTTAATGAAAAAGATAGATTTTTGATGGTTATTTTAATCTTTAACATGCATATTTTGCATATTAAATATTTGTACAATATACTAGAAATGCATAAATTTTATACTAAATGTATGATTGATTTAATATTTTTCCTCCCAATTAATATTTGATCTTTCAAGGGGCCTTCGGGCTCCTTTTTTTTACATATTTGAGTAGTTTGGTCCACCTGCACCTTCAGGAACTACCCAATTAATATTTTGCGAGGGCTCTTTAATATCGCATGTTTTACAATGTATGCAATTTTGAGCATTAATGATAAATTTTGGATTATTTTGCTCAGTCTTATCAACTTCATAAACTCCTGCTGGACAATATCTTTGAGAAGGCTCATCATATTCGTTTAAAGTATATTTTATTGGAAGTTCAGGATCTTTTAATTTTAAGTGTACCGGCTGATCTGCTTCATGATTTGTTCCTGTCAAATATACAGAGCTTGTTTTGTCAAAAGTAAGCTTTCCATCATACTTAGGATATTCAATTTTTTTTGCTTTATGAGCAGGAATTAAACTTTCATGATCTGGATGCTGATGTTTAAGAGTAAAGGGTAAGTACCCTCTAAAAAGAATCTGATCAATACCAGTAAAAATTATTGCTGGTATTAAACTCCATTGAAAACTGGGTTTTACATTTCTTGCTTTATAAAGCTCATTGTATATCCATGACTGTTTAAATTTAATCTCATAATCTGATAATGAAACGTTATTAATAATATATTCATTAATAACCTCAGCTGCAATCATCCCACTTTTCATTGCAGTATGTGAACCTTTGATCTTTGGCATGTTAAGTGTTCCAGCATCACAACCGATTAACAATGCACCTGGCATATGCATAGTAGGTAAACTCTGAAAACCTCCTTCAATTAGGGCTCTTGCGCCGTAAGAAATTCTTTTACCATTTTTTAATATTTTTGAAATTGCAGGATGAGTCTTAAATTGTTGAAATTCATCATAAGGAGATAAGTAAGGATTCTGATAATCTAAACCAATCACATAACCAATGAAAACTTGATTTTTTTCAGCATGGTAACAAAAACTTCCCCCATAAGTTGAATTATCTAAGGGCCATCCTGCTGTATGCATTACTAAGCCTTCATCATGTTGATCTTCAGGAATTTCCCAAATTTCCTTAAAACCTATTCCATATTGTTGAGGTGATTTATTATTATCGAGCTTATACTTTTTAATAACTTCTTTTCCTAAATGTCCTCTGCATCCTTCAGAAAAAACAGTTACCTTACCCATTATATTTAAACCAGGTTCAAAACTATCTTTATTATTTCCTTGTTTATCTATGCCCATGTCACCTGTTTGAACTCCAATAATTTTATCATCTTCATCATAAATAATTTTAGAAGCAGCAAATCCAGGAAAAATCTCTACGCCTATGCTTTCAGCTTGCTCCGCAAGCCACCTGCATAGATTGGCTAAACTAATAATATAATTTTTATGGTTTTTTTGGACGCTTGGCAGTAACCAGGTTGGCCAACTTAAAGATGATTTTTTTCCTAAAAATAAAAATTTTTCTTTTTTAACTTTTGTTTTAATTGGTGCATTTTTTTGTTTTCCAGTCTGGAATTAATTCATCTAACGCTCTTGTTTCAAAAACATTACCGCTTAATATGTGGGCACCTACCTCAGATCCTTTTTCTAAAATACAAACATTCAAATTAGGATTTATTTGTTTAAGTTTGATTGACGTTGCTAACCCCGCTGGTCCTGCCCCAACGATCACTACATCATATTCCATTGACTCTCTTTGAATATCCATAATTTATAATAATGTTTTTTTTATTTTTTTTAAAAGAATAATTATTTTTCTATTGAATTTAATTTATCTAATTCTGTCGATAGAGCAGGAAGTGCTTCAAATAAATCAGCAGAGAGCCCATAATCGGCAACATTGAATATTGGAGCCTCCTCATCTTTATTTATTGCCACAATAATTTTACTTTCTTTCATTCCGGCAAGATGTTGAATAGCTCCTGAAATTCCTACTGCTATATAGAGATCTGGAACTACAACTTTACCAGTTTGCCCGACTTGATAGTCATTACTTACATAACCAGCATCAACTGCTGCTCTTGATGCTCCTATTGCTGCATTTAATTTATCAGCTATGTCACTGATCAATTTGAAGTTTTCAGCACTTTGTAGTCCTCTTCCTCCAGATATAACGATTCTAGCAGTGCTTAATTCTGGTCTATCTGATTTTGATTCTTCTCGATCAATAAACTCTACTTTGGTCTCCCCAATATCAAAATTTAATTGCTCAACAACTCCTGAACCGCCTTCTTTTGCAACAACATCAAATGATGTTGGTCGAACAGTAATTACTTTTTTTGGATCTTTTGACTTTACAGTTGCAAGTGCATTTCCAGCATAAATTGGTCTTATAAATGTGTCTTCACTCTCAATATTAATAATATCACTTATTTGGGCGACATCTAACTTTACTGAAACTCTTGGCATGACATTCTTACCAAATGTTGTTGCAGGCGCTAATATATGTGAATAATTTTCTGCTATAGAAACTATCACAGGCTCTAAATTTTCAGCAATTGCATGTTCAAATTTTTTAGAATCTAAAAAAATTACTTTTGATACATGTTGATAAGATGAAATTTCTTTACTAATATTTTCTATATTTGAACCTAATACTAAAACTTCAATTTGATCTCCCAATTTTGAAGCTGCACTAATTGTGTTTAAAGTCGATGATTTTACCTCAGTGTTATTATGTTCTGCTATGACTAATATACTCATATAACCTTTGCCTCATATTTTAATTTTTGAACAAGTTCAGCAACATCGGCAACCATTACGCCCTTTTGTCGAGTTGGTGGTTCTGATATTTTTATATTTTTAATTCTTGGAGTGATATCCACTCCAAGTTCTTCAGCTGATTTAATATCAATTGGTTTTTTCTTTGCTTTCATTATATTAGGTAAAGAAGCATATCGTGGTTCATTAAGACGAAGATCACAGGAAGCTATAAAAGGTATGTTTACTTTGATTCTTTCTAGACCTTCATCAATTTCTCTAGTTACCGTAGCACTATTTCCCTCTATTTCAATTTTTGAAGCAAAAGTTGCTTGAGGCCAGTCTAATAAAGCGCTTGTCATTTGAGCTGTTTGGTTAGAGTCATCATCAATTGCTTGTTTGCCCATCAGGATAAGCCCTGGTTGTTCTGTCTCAACAACTTTTGAGACAATCTTTGATACTGCTAAAGGCTCTACATCATCAGATGCTTTTATTAAAATTCCTCTGTCAGCCCCATAGCTAAAGCAGTTCTAATAGTTTCCTGACATTTTTCTTCGCCAATAGATAGGATAATTATTTCCTCAGCTTTTCCAGCCTCTTTTATTCTAAGAGCTTCCTCTACAGCGTTTTCATCAGGAGGATTCATCGACATTTTAACATTTTCTTTTTCAACTCCAGAACCATCTGCTTTGACTCTTACTTGAACGTTGTAATCAATTACTCGTTTAACAGTTACTAATATTTTCATTTCTTATGCTCTTATTTTTTCATTCATAGGATCATATGGACTATCTTCAATAACTGTTACTTTATGTTTCTTATCTAGAATATCCATCTCTAACTCTGTTCCCACATTACTAAATTCTGGTTTGACCATAGCAATTGCCAGCGATTTTTTCACTCTAAATCCGTAGTTACCTCCTGTCGCACGTCCTATGACTTCTCCATCTTTATAAATAGCATTATTCCCAAGTGGATCAGCATCATTTATATCATGCACCTCTAAAGTAACCATTTTATTATCAAATCCCTCTTGTTGCCATTTGACTAAAGCATCTCTTCCAATAAAATTACCTTTATTTAAATGCACAAACCTATCAAGACCTGACTCAAATGCCGCATACTCAATAGACATTTCTGTGCCTACAAGTTTATACGTTTTTTCTATTCGAAGACTATCCATTGCTCTTATCCCAAATGGTTTTACATCAAATTCTTCACCAGCTTTCATTAAGTTATCGAAAATATGATTTTGGTATTCAATCGGGTGATGAAGTTCCCAACCAAGCTCACCAACAAAATTCATTCTCATTGCTATTGAAGGTGCTAGACCAACGTCAATTTTACGAGCAGATAGCCAAGGAAATGATTCATTAGAAAAATCAGCTTTAGAAATTTTGCTAAGCAAATCTCTAGACTTTGGACCTGCTACCACCAAGACACCTATACTATTTGTTAAATTTTCAAAAGAAACCGATCTATCTTTAGGCATCCATTTTTTTATCCAATCATGATCGAGTCTTTGAAAAGCCCCAGCAGAGACCAGGTAATAAGACTCATCGGACTCTTTAGCTATTGTGAATTCAGAATGAACACCACCTCTAGTGTTTAATGCGTGACAAAGATTTACTCTACCATTTTTTTGAGGCAACTTATTTGCCACTAAATAATCAAGAAAATCTTTTGCACCAGGACCGGAAATTCTACATTTTGCAAATGCGGTCATGTCTAAAATACCAACATTACTTTGAACATTTTCACATTCATTGCCTACATGCTCAAACCAATTTGATCTTCTAAAAGACCAATCATCTTTTTGTTCAACCCCAGCAGGTGCGAACCAGTTTGCTCTTTCCCATCCAAATTTTTGACCAAAAACAGCACCTAAATTTTTTAAACGATCATAACATGGAGCTTGTCTTAATGGTCTTGCAGCTTCACGTTCCTCATCTGGATAATGGACTGTAAAAACATTTGCATATGCTTCTTCATTTTTTTCTACTAAATATGATTGTGTTGCATAATCACCAAAACGTCTTGGATCAACACCTAACATATCGATTGTAGGTTCTCCATCAACTATCCATTCTGCTAATTGCCAACCAGCACCGCCCGCTGCAGTGATTCCAAAACTATGACCTTCATTAATCCAAAAGTTTTTTAAACCCCATGCCGGACCAACAATTGGGCTACCATCTGGAGTATAGCAAATTGCGCCGTTGTATACTTTCTTAACACCTACTTCTCCAAAAACTGGAACACGGTGAATAGCTGACTCAATGTGAGGTTCTAATCTCTCAAGATCTTCTTGAAATAATTCAAATTCAGAATTTTGACTTGGTCCATCAACATAACAAGCAGGTGCTCCTTTTTCATAGGGGCCTAATATTAATCCACCTCTTTCTTCACGCATGTACCATGAACTATCAGAGTCACGAAGTACTCCCATTTCAGGCAAACCTTGTGCTTTTCTTTTTTGGATTTCCGGATGAGGTTCAGTTACGATATACTGATGCTCTACAGGTATAACTGGAATTTCTAAACCTACCATTTTACCAGTCTGTCTCGCGAAATTTCCTGTGCATGATATTACGTGCTCACATTCAATATTGCCTTTATCAGTCTCCACAACCCACATATCACTTTCTAACTGCTTAATTCCTGTAACATTTGTATTTCTATAAATCTCTGCCCCTTTATCTCTTGCTCCTTTAGCAAGAGCTTGTGTAAGATCAGCAGGTTGAATGTAACCATCTTCGGGATGCTGAATAGCTCCGATTAAGCCTTCTGTGTTACATAAGGGCCAAATTTCTTTTACTTGATCCGGTGTTAAAAAATTAACTTTTACACCAATCGTTTTAGCAACTGCAGCATATTGGTGATATTCATCCATTCTATTTTGGGTAGTTGCTAATCTGATATTTGAAACAACACTGAAGCCAACTTCTTGACCAGTTTCTTCTTCTAAAGTTTTATATAAATTTACTGCATATTTATGAAGTTGCCCAACAGAATAACTCATATTAAATAGTGGAAGTAATCCTGCTGCGTGCCAAGTTGAACCTGAGGTTAATTCTTTTCTTTCAACTAAAACAACATCACTCCAACCTTTTTTAGCTAAATGATATAGAGCACTAACTCCAACAACTCCTCCACCAACAATAACTACCCTTGCTTTTGTCTTCATAAATATCTCCAAAAAAATGCTGTACTTTCTTAATCATATTAAATAGATTGGGTCAATCATGCGTTATTATCTAGCAAATTTTTCTGTGTTTATTTTGATCTTAATGACTAATAAAGCTTTCAGCAATGAAATGACTCTGAATGAATTATTTTTTGATGACTCTAGACCATACCATATAAAAATATTAGATGCTCTTCCTGATAGTGCCATTATTCAGATTGGTCCAGATAACGCAAAAAATACAGTAATTGAATTTATGGATTACTTTTGTGGTTATTGTAAAAAGATACACCCTGAGTTAATCGAACTTGCTGAAAGAAGAGATGATACGCGTGTAGTTTTTTTACAACATCCTATATTAAGCCAAAGTTCTGAGGTAATAGCAGCTATGGTTGTTGCTGCTAACATTCAAGGAAAAGGTAATGAATTTCATAATGCCTTATTTGAAATTTCCGGAAGCTTAACTCAAGAAAAACTTAATCAAATAATTTCTGATTTAGAAATTAACAGAAATAAACTTATGATCGATATAGGTAAAGACGAAATAAAAAACGTGGTTAAATTATCTTCTTTTGTAGCTATGGGTTCCGGTGCCAGAGGAACACCTGCACTTTTTATAAACGAAGAATTTTTAGGTGGCTATGTGCCCGTAAATCAATTCGAAAGATTTTTAAGATAAAGCGCCTCAAGATTGAGGCGCTTTTATAATATTTAAAGTTTTATTCGTTTGCCCCTGAAACTTCTCTTGTATTAGCATTAAAAGACTCAGTAAATGGTATAGATACAATTTCTGCGTCTACCGGAACTCCTGGAGTATCAGAGTATTGGTCAGGAAGATGAACTTTGTATTTAGTTCCTTCTTTTCCAATTGGGAAACCATTTTTACTTAACGTGCCATCAAAAGGAACGTAGCCCATAGCAATATTTCTTCCCTGCTCAGGATGATACCATGGAGAAGTAATGAAACCACATGGTTCTTTACCATCCTCAGAAATTAACCAGAAATCTGGAGCGTACTCCTCAATTGGTTTTCCACCTAAAGATAAACCTACGAGCTGAAGTTTATAAGGTTTTTCACCTGCTCTAATTTGATCTCTCATCTTTTCAAGAACTTCTTTTCCTACATAGTCAGCAGTTTTATTCCACTCACCTTTTCCAGACAACGAAACTTGATATCCAAGGTTGCACTGAAATGGATTGTGTTGATTATCCATATCTTGACCCCAAGATAAAATACCAGCCTGGATTCTTCTATGATGCGCTGGTGCTATAACCATCAAACTATGTTTTTTTCCTGCTTCTAAAACTGCATTCCACATATCATCAGCATACAAAGTAGAATCTCTTAAATATATTTCGTACCCTGCCTCCCCTGAAAAACCTGATTGAGAAATAACACAATCTCTTCCTCCAACTTTAGCTTCTGCGAGTCCGTAAAAAGGCATGTTATCCAATTCCACTTGGTCGCCAATTAAATCTTTCATTAAGGCTAACGATTTTGGACCTTGAATTTGTACTGGAGAAACATCTATTTCATCAATGGTAACATTAAATCTATTGTCATGATTAACCCCTTGAAGATACAAGCCAATATCACTATCAGATAAACTAAACCAAAATTCATCTTGTGAAATTCTTAGAAGTATTGGATCGTTCAATACTCCACCATACTGGTTACACAAAATAACGTATCTTGCTCTCATTGGTGAAATTTTAGTAGCATCTCTTGTGATTACATAATCAACAAAAGCTTCTGCATCAGGACCTTTTACTTGAATTTGTCTTTCAACAGCGACATTCCACATCGTTACGTGATTTTTAATTGCCTCGTATTCGACCATTGCTCCACCATCTTCTGGTTTTACATAACCTCTTGGATGGTAAATTCGATTGTAAACAGTAGCTCTCCAACAACCAGCTTCCATTGAAAGATGCCAGTATGGAGATTTTCTAACACGCGTAGAAATTAACATTTTGACAGGCGTAGGTCCACTCTGCCTTAGATTGTATGGGACCTTTCTATCTGATTGATCCACTGATGTAACATGTTTAATCATGCTTAGCTCCTTATAAAAAAATATATCCAACGCGGTATCTAAACTTCTTTTCCTACGCAATCATAAAATCAATATTATTTAAAAAAACTGGGGAGCTTGATCTTAAAAAAAACTCAATTGAGCCAAAGTTTTGACATCTTAGATTGTTAATAAGGATAAATGAAATTAATCAAATTGTCTTTATTTTTCCCTTTATTGTTTTTAATGGCTTGCTCTGCAGCATACGAAAAAGTAAAAAAAATTCAGTCTGATAATCCAGAAACTTTTCACCAATATCTTTTATCTAATTATCAGCAAAGCGCTACTTTTGAGGCTGAAGAAATGCATGATTGGAATTCTGCAAAATTATATTCTGAAAAGGCATTAAGAGCTATAAGTGGTGAAAATATTTACCCTGAAAAACTTACATATTGGAAAATACCTGAAGATAAGCTCAAAGAAATTAAAATAGGCTATAATAATTTAATATCAATTTATGAAGAAGCGATTATTTATGATCCTCAAAATCTTGCAAAAGCAATAAGCTCTTTAGATTGTTGGGCTGAACAAGAGGAAGAGAAATGGCAAACTTGGGACATTGAAAAGTGCAAAAATAATTTTTTAACAGCAATGCATGCAATCTATAATAATTTATTAACAGAAAAAAAAGATATTGAAAAAACTGAAAAAAACACAGAAGATAAAAATCAAGTTGCAATTGTCACTCAAAATGAAAATAAAGATTTGATGCAAATTATTTACTTTGATTTTGATAAATTTAACTTAAGCAAAATTAGTTTTAATACTTTAAAAACTTTTATAAATAAAAATAAAAAAGATCTCAGTAACTATATCGTATTTGGACACACAGATACTAAAGGTAGTGATGAATATAATTTAAGACTTTCTATTAAACGTGCTGAGGCTATAAAACAAATTCTAATAAGTTTAGGAATAGATGAAAATAAAATTTCTGTATTAGGTAGAGGGGAAAAGGAGTTAGCGATTAAAACTCCCGATAATACAAAACATCCCGCAAACAGAAGGGCTGAGGTTAAAATACTAAATTAGCTTGGATTTAATATATTTTGGTATATTGGGAATTATTAAAATATTTAAAAATTTATGTATTCCAAAAAAACAAAAAAAATAAATATTACAGTGAATCCATATTTTTTGGATGATCAATCTGAGCCTGAAGATCAGCATTTTGTCTGGGCCTACCAGGTTACTATAGATAATCAAAGTAATGAAAAAGTTCAGCTTAAAAATAGATATTGGAAAATAATTGACTCTAATGGTTCTGAGCAAGAAGTAAAAGGTGAAGGTGTAGTTGGTGAACAACCTATCTTAAATCCGGGAGAAAAATTTGAGTATACAAGTGGTACTCCATTATCAACACCTTCTGGTTTCATGGGTGGTCATTATGAGATGGAAACGAATGAAGGAAAAAAATTTGATGTTATAATACCACAGTTTTCACTAGATAGTCCATTTGTAAAAAATAATTTAAATTAGTAAATAATAATTTATGCGAGATTTTCGCCCAATACTTAACATACTAGGCCTATTATTATGCATTGAGTCAATAGCATTATTAATTCCAATGATATTTGACTACATAAATAATAATGAGGATTGGAAACAGTTTTTCTTCATTAGCTGTCTAACATTTTTCATTGGTTTAGTGCTGTATGTAGGTTTTAAAAAAGAAAAAATGAAAATTAATCTTAGACAAGCGTTTCTATTAACAATATTATCTTGGTTAATTATAGCTCTTTTTGGGTCACTACCATTTATATATTCAAGTTCATCACTCAATTTTACAAATGCTTTTTTTGAATCAGTTAGTGGCATTACAACTACTGGTTCTACAGTAATATCTAATTTAGATAGTTTATCAGAGGGTATCTTAATTTGGCGTTCACTGTTACAATGGTTTGGGGGAATTGGTATAATTGTGTTAGCAGTAGCAATTTTGCCAACATTACAAATTGGAGGTATGCAACTATTACATATGGAGCATGATGACCCATATGAAAAAACACTACCCAGAATAAATAAATTTATTTTTGAAATTATAATTTTATATTTTGGATTAACAATTCTCTGCTTATTTTCATATTATTTTTTTGGAATGAATGGTTTCGATTCATTAATTCATGCTATGACAACAATTTCTACAGGAGGATTTTCAAATAAAAGTTTATCATTTGCACATTTTGACTCTCACACACTAGAGAACATTTCAATAATTTTTATGATTTTAGGGAGTTTACCATTTGTCGTATTTATAAAATTTATTCATGGACAAAAAACATCTATTTTTAAAGATGATCAAATCAGACTATTTATTTTTTTATTAATTTCTATAGTTTTTATTTCTTTGTTTTGGTTAAAACACTATTTAAATATTGAATGGTCTTACGCATTAAGATTAACAACTTTTAATATAACTTCAATATTAACTGGTACAGGCTACACCTCAGCTAATTACAATCATTGGGGAGGGTTTGGATTAATAGTTATTTTAATGGTTATGTTTGTTGGAGGTTGCGCAGGATCAACAACTGGAGGTATTAAAATTTTTAGATTTCAAATTTTGTTTCGTGGTGTAAGACTTCAAATAAAAAAATTAACTCAACCACATGCAGTTTTTTTAATGAAATTTAATAAAAAAACTGTCACTGAAAACACTTACACTTCTATTATTAGTTTTTTCTTTATTTATGTGTTGTTATTTATTTTATCATCGGTGATATTAAGTTTTCTTGGAACAGATTTCTTAACAGCTTTATCAGCTTCTGCATCAGCTATTTCAAACGTTGGTCCGGGTATTGGTGAAGTTATAGGTCCTAATGGAAACTATGAGTCCATTAATGAAATAGGAAAATGGATTCTAGCATTAACTATGTTAGTTGGAAGATTAGAGATTTTTACTATTTTAGTTTTATTTTCTAAAAATTTTTGGAAAAAATGATTATAAAATAAATGCACTCATATATTTTTTGATCAATATATTTGACTCATATGAAAGATCATTCAAGCTTTGATAAATTAAATCATCTATAATAATTTCTTTTTCGTTAATAGATATGTATAATCCAGAAGTTGTAGATCTAGAAGTTTCAACCAAGGTTGTTGCAATTAAATCTCTAGAGTCATTAAATAGATTAAACTCAATTAAATAGAATAAGTCATATCTATAATTTATTTTTTCATCAAAATTTTTTGCTTCAGTATTTTCAAATTCAGTTTGAGACAAAGATGCGTCTAAAATTGAAACAACAAAAATGTTTTCAGTACCTACACTCTTAAAATTATCATTTACCCAGTTAATTACTCTTTGAGATGGGTCAACTTTTAATGTGTGCCCAATGTAAGGGTCTGAAAATTTTTTTTCAAAAATTTCGTTTATTTCAATAGTACTAGAGATAATATCAAATCTAGTAAATTGTTTATTATCAAACACAATGCTATCTAATTTTTCAACAGGCTGGCACGAAAATACAAAAAAAATAAGAAACAAAAAAAATATCTTCATGATAATAATTCTAATATAATTGCTTGTTGAACGAACATTCTATTTTGTGCCTGCTCCCACACAACTGAGTGGTTACTATCTAGTAATTCAGAAGACACTTCTTCGTTTCTATGTGCGGGAAGGCAATGCATAAATATAGCATCTCTATTAGCATTTTTCATTACATCACTATTAACTTGGTAATTTTTAAAGTATCTTTTTTTTGATGAACTTTCTCCCATTGATATCCATGCATCTGTCATTACACAGTGCGCACTTTTAACCCCATCTTGAATAATACTAGTAATGCTCAAATTATTATTTTTAATTATTTTCATTTTATTTTTTCTTACAATCTCTTTTGGCAAAACAATATTAAGTTTAAAATTATAAATATATTGCAGCTCTATAAGAGATCTCAGGACATTATTATAATCTCCAATCCAGCAAATTTTATGATTTTGTATTTCTCCAAGCTTTTCAGTTATTGTCAAAAGATCTGATAAGATTTGGCAAGGATGACTATAATCAGAAAGACCATTAATAATTGGAATTAAATTCAAGGCACTTAAATTTTTTAAGATATTATGATCATCGTTTCTAATCATTAAAACATCAATATATTGTGATAATGCTCTCAGAACATCTTCATGACTTTCCCTTTCTCCAAACCCGATTGAACTAGTATTAAGCTCTATGCAATTACCACCCATTTTACTAAATCCAACATTAAAACTTACTCTTGTTCTTGTAGATTCTTTTTGGAAAATCATACCAAGAGTTTTGTGATGACACTTATTTGAGACTTTATTTGGATTTTTTTTTAACTGTTTTGCTTTTTTTATAATTGCATCAAGTTGTTTGCGATTGAAGTCAGATATATCTATAAAATGTTTCATAATAATGTCTTAAATGTTTGATTTAATATTTTTATTGCCTGATCTACATGTATCTTATTAATAGTTAGTGGAGGAGCTAATCTAATTATATTATCACCAGCTGGAACAGTTAATAATTTGTTTTTTTTCAATTTATTAGCAATCATTACATTATTTTGTTTAGTTTTAATACCTAGTAAAAGTCCAGCACCTCTGACATCCAGAATTTCATCATAATTACTTTGTAATTGTTTTAAATTTTTCCATAAATATCTAGATATAACATCTACATCAGTTAAAAATTTTTTATTTGAAATAATTTTTAATACTTCTCTTCCAATTGCTACTGCTAAAGGATTCCCTCCATAAGTTGAACCATGTTTTCCTCTAGTCATCCCAAAACTCGCCTTTGAAGTCGCTAAACATGCGCCCAAAGGAAATCCCGAACCTATGCCTTTTGCCGTTGCTAATATATCAGGCTTAATTTTAGCCCATTCATGAGCATATAATTTGCCTGATCTTCCAAAGCCAGACTGAACCTCATCTAAAAAAAGGAGAATATCATGTTTTATGCAGATTTTCTTAATATATTTTAAAAATTTAAGTGATGCGGGTCTAATACCACCTTCGCCCTGAATTGGCTCAATCATTATTGCAGCAGTTTCTTTAGTAATATTTTTCAATAATACTTTTTCATCATTGAAGGTAATATTTTTAAAACCACTAAGTAAAGGGGTAAAGCCTTCAGAGTATTTTTTATTTTTTTGTGCTGATAGAGCTGCAAAAGTTCTTCCATGAAAAGCGCCTTTAAAAGTAATAATGGTTTTTTTATTTTTGTTTTTTAAATTCCAATAACTTTTTATGACTTTTAAACCACATTCAATTGCTTCAGCACCAGAATTAGTAAAAAAAACTCTGTCTGCAAATGTTTTATTGCAGAGTTCTTTGGCAAACAATTCTTGATTATTATTTTTATATAAATTTGATGTATGCCAAAGTATTTTAGATTGTTTATTTAATATTTTTACTAATTGTGGATGACAATGTCCTAATGAATTAACAGCTATTCCACCTGCAAAATCTAAATATTTCTTCCCAGATGTAGTATATAAATAGCAACCCTTTCCTCTAGCAAAAGCTAAATCTCTCTCACCATAAGTTGGCATTATGAAGCTTTTACTTTTAGTTCTCATTATAAAATTTAAGATTTTAACTTGTAACCCTCTTTAAACATAAAATAACATAAAAAAAATAAACAAACATTTAAAATTAATAGAATAATTGCGCCAGATAATAATTCACTGTCAGATTGTCCAATGAAGGCATAACGTAAGCCATCTATGTTATAAAAGAATGGATTAAATAGAGCAAAATTTTGCCAAAATTCTGGCAATCTAGAAATTGAATAAAAAGTGCCTGATAAAAAAGTTAAAGGAAGAACAATAAAATTTGTAATTCCTTGTTGCTGATCCCACTTATCAGCCCAAATACCAACCATAACTCCCATACTGCCCATCATCATGCAGCCCATTAGACTATAAAAAAATAATGCTGAATAAGAATATACAGAAAGAGGCACAAAAAATAAAATTCCAAAAAATGTTACTAATCCACAAATCAGACCTCTAGCTACTGCTCCTAGAATATATCCAGCAGCAAGTTCAAAATCTGACAGAGGTGACATTAAAATATCAACTATATTGCCCTGAAATTTAGCCTGACCTATACTAGAAGCAGCATTAGCAAATGAATTTTGTAGCATTGTCATCATTATCAAACCTGGGGCAATAAATTCTGACAAATTAACATTATTAATTTGATTAACTGATCGACCTAAAGCGAGTGAAAACACAGCTAAAAATAATAGTGAGCTAATTGCAGGACCAATAACTGTTTGAATACCTACTTTAAGAAATCTATGAACTTCTTTTTTAAATAAAGTAAATACGCATAAATAATTATATGAAAACATAATAATGTATTTTTATAATAAACACTTAAGATATAAATATCAATTATGGATTATAAAGATAAATTATTAAAATATGCCGTTTATTATTTAAGCAAATATTCATCTAGTAAAAAAAACTTAGAGTACATTCTAAAGAAAAAAATTAGACGATTAACTGAAGAAAAAAAAATAAGATATGAATTATATCAAGAAATAAAAAATGTTACTTACAAGCTAGAACAACAGAAGTTATTAAATGATATAGTTTTTGTTGAGTCAAAAATTAGTTCTCTTTTAGTACAAGCAAAATCAAAAAATTATATTAAGCAATATCTTATTCGAAAAGGAGTTGAAAATAAATTAGCTGATCAACAAATATCTAATTTTTATAAAAAAAATACCAATTTAGAAAAAGATAATGCCTTTAAATTTGCAAAAAAAAGAAATTTATTAAATGATAATAAAGACTTTGAAAAAAAACTCTCTAAAATGGCAAGAGCTGGTTTTAGTTATCAAATTGCTAAAGAAGTCCTAAAGTAATTTAAGTTTTAAGGTGGATTTTTCCCTCTAATAATCTTGCTATCTGTTTTGTTGACTCAAACCGCTCAAAAGTAACTCTGATAATTGCAGTAAGTGGCGCAGCCAAAAGCACACCAATTATTCCCCATATCATTCCCCAAAAAATTAAGGATAAAATAATCGTTATAGGATGTAATCCAAAAGCATCTCCAAAAATTTTTGGCTCAATCACGTTTCCAATAATCTGATGAATAATGGCTGGTAGAAAAATTACCAAAAGCACTGATGACAAGTCTGTATATTGCAAAATTGCTATAGGAATTGGAAGCAGAACAGCTATAATTGACCCCACTACTGGAATAAAATTAAGTATAAAAGTTAGTGAACCAAATATAAATGCCAATTCTAAACCCAAGAACCAATAAATTAATCCAGCTGCCACACCTGTAATAGAAGAAGTAATAAATTTAGTAAAAATATATTTTTTTACATGACTAATTATATCATTCCATTCTGCTGATGTATTTGTAGATTTTTTGCCAAGAAGCAAAAATAAAGTCATAATTATTATTAAGACTAACTTCGAGATAAAATTTGCACTATTGCTTAAAAGTGTCGATGCCCAATCAAGTAATGGAAGAGTATTTAGTGAATTTCTAATAGTTTCTCTGTCGATTTCTATACTATATTTCTTAAGTTCTGAAATGCCTAAATCAATAAGTATTAATACTTTATTATTGTAATCATCTGCAGATTGTAAAAAAGTAATAACTGAGGAACCAATAAAAGGAACAATAATTATAAATAAAAAAACAATTAGACAAAGACTTACAAAAACTGCAACTATTCTATGGATATGCAAATAATCAATTTGATAATCTATAATTGGATCAATTAATATACGAATTAAAAGTGCAATAACTAAAGGCACTAAAAAAGGTTGAGCAAAGTTTAAAATAAAAGCAACTGCAATACTAGCTATTATAAAAAGAGAACCTGTAACTATTCTATTTGTTTCTAAAGAATTTTTCATTTTGATGATTTTGAATTAAAAATTTCTGGTTTTTCATTTGAATAGGACTCCACATATAAGGATTGACTAGGGAAAGCAAAACCAGCATTATTTGATTCTACAATTTGTTTAATTGATACAGCTAGCTCTTCTTTAATTCTTAAATATTCTGACCACTCATTTGTAACAGTAAATGCTTGGACAAGCATATCAATCGAACTATCAGAAAAACTGTCTATTCTTATGAAAAAATTACTATTTTCATTCTTTGCAAAATCATTATTTTCCACAATCAATTTAGTTATTGAGTCCCTAATCTTTTTTAATTGATCAATACTTGTTTTATATTCCAGTCCAATCAACCATCGTATTCTCCTGTGATGTCTTCTGGAATAATTAGTAACAGATTGTTCAGCAAATTTATAATTAGGTATCATAACTGGAGTGGAGTCAAACCTTCTAACTAACGTTGACCTAAAGCCTATTTGCTCAACCACTCCTTCTACTTCATTGGATACTAAAATTACATCTCCAATTGTAAATCTTTTTTCCATTAAAATCATAATTCCACTTATTAAATTTTTAAATAAATCTTGTGCACCTAATGCTACTGCAACTCCAAATAATCCTAATCCAGCTATAACAGGTCCAACTTTTATGCCCCAAAGTTCTAAAACTGCAACAATACCAAGGACTATGATAATTATTTCTAATCCTTTTAAAGTCCAATTAACAAGTGGCTTGGAAAGCTTATCTTCAAAATTTTTTATTATATATGAAAATGGAATGACAAGCTGATGCAAAAGCCAAAAAATAAATATCGTAATTAGAGTTCTGTTTAAAAGATCTACAAAATTTTGAACTTCAAGAGATATCTCAATATAGGAAGTTGCTATAAAAAAACCAAGAACTATTGGGAGAAATTTTAAAGGACCTTCAATAACTTCGACAACGGTATTATCGATGTTATTTGAAGTTCTATTAACAATTTTGGTAAGCTTTCTAATTACAAATCGAGCAAATAATCTCCTTAAAATATAAAAAATAAGGAAAATAATGATACCTACAATAATATCAGTAGCGTTTAAGCCAAATACACCTTGATTCCATACTTCAAAAAAAAGTTCTCTAAAACTATTGATAGCTTCCATTTTCAATTTACTTAATTATTATGAATAATAATAGCATGAAAATCATTAGATTAATTACTTTTTTACTAGTGTTTCTTCATATTAACACAGGATACGCAAAAAATATGAATATTTATAATTTTTCTTTTGAAGATATTGACGGTAATTTAGTTAACTTAGATAAATTCAAAGGCAAGCCAATATTCATGGTTAATACTGCATCAAGATGCGGCTTTACTCCTCAATATGAGAATCTTCAGAATCTATTCATAAGCTTCAAAGATACTGACTTAACGATTTTAGCAATAACTAGCAATTCATTCAATCAAGAATATTCATCTAATGAAGAAATAAAAAAAATATGTTTAGTTAATTATGATGTAGGTTTTGTAACATCTTCACCAATAAATGTTCGAGGTGATGACTCTCATCAGATATTTAACTGGATAAAAAATGAGTATGGTAAGGAACCAAAATGGAATTTTTATAAATATCTCTTTGATAGAAATGGGAAATTAACATCTTCATGGTCTTCCATGACAAAACCAGATCACTCAAAAATTTTAAAAGAAATTAATAAAGTTTTATAATAAAAAAAGCCCCCAATAAATGGAGGCTTTTTTTTGAAATTATTTAGATAAAAATTACATCATGCCGCCCATGCCGCCCATGCCGCCCATGCCGCCCATGCCGCCGCCCATATCAGGCATTGCAGGTGCTGGCTTGTCTTCTGGCGCATCAGCTACCATTGCTTCTGTAGTAATCAATAATCCTGCAACAGATGCAGCATCTTGTAAAGCAGTTCTAACTACTTTAGTTGGATCAATAATTCCTGCTGATATCATATTAGTATATTTGTCAGCTTGAGCATCATATCCCACATTAGTATCTTTGCTTTCTCTTATTTTACCAGCTACTACTGCTCCATCAACACCGGCATTTTCAGCAATTTGTCTTAATGGATGAAAAAGTGCTCTTCTTACAATATCAACGCCAATCTTTTGATCATCATTAGCAGTTTTAACAGAGTTTAGAGCTTTAGTTGCATAAGCAAGAGCAGAACCACCTCCTGGAACAATGCCCTCTTCAACAGCAGCTCTTGTTGCGTGCATAGCATCTTCAACTCTATCTTTTTTTTCTTTAACTTCAACTTCAGTAGCACCCCCAACGCGAATTACGGCAACACCACCAGCTAATTTAGCCAATCTTTCTTGAAGTTTTTCTCTATCATAATCAGAGGTAGTTTCTTCAATTTGAGCTCTAATTTGATTACATCTTCCCTCGATGTCCTTCTTTTTACCAGCTCCTTGAACGATTGTTGTATTTTCTTTATCCACTACTACTCTTTTTGCTGTTCCAAGCATGTCTAGAGTAACGTTTTCAAGCTTAATACCAAGATCTTCACTGATTACCTGTCCACCAGTTAAGATTGCAATATCTTCTAACATTGCTTTTCTTCTATCTCCAAAACCAGGAGCTTTAACTGCTGCAATTTTCAATCCACCTCTCAGCTTATTAACAACTAGAGTTGCTAAAGCTTCGCCCTCAATATCTTCAGCGATAATCAATAGTGGCTTAGTTGATTGAACAATTGACTCTAATAAAGGTAACATTGGTTGAAGACTTGATAATTTCTTTTCATGTAAAAGAACTAAACAATCACCAAGTTCAGTAATCATTTTTTCAGCATTAGTTACAAAATATGGTGATAGATATCCGCGATCAAACATCATACCTTCTACTACATCGAGTTCAGTATCAAGGCTTTTAGCTTCTTCAACAGTTATAACGCCTTCTTTACCAACTTTTTGCATAGCGCTTGAAATCATTTTACCAACTTCTGTATCACCGTTAGAAGCTATTGTTCCAACTTGAGATACTTCTTTATCAGTTTTAATTACTTTTGATTTCTTTTGAATTTCAGAAACGATAGAATCAACTGCTAAATCAACCCCTCTTTTTAAATCCATTGGGTTCATTCCAGCAGCTACAGCTTTCATACCTTCAGTAGCAATAGCTTGAGTTAAAACAGTAGCAGTGGTTGTTCCATCGCCAGCTAGATCATTTGTTTTGCTAGCAACATCTCTAACCATTTGTGCACCCATATTCTCAAACTTATCTTTAAGCTCAATTTCTTTTGCTACACTTACACCATCTTTTGTAATTCTTGGGGCTCCGAAAGATTTATCCATAACAACATTTCTTCCTTTAGGTCCAAGAGTAACTTTAACAGCATCTGCCAGCTTATTGACCCCGGCAAGCATCTTTGCTCTAGCATCAGATCCAAAAAATATATTTTTTGCAGACATTTTTATTCCTCTCTTAAGTTAATTTATTTTTTCTTTTTTTTTGTTGAAGTGATAATACCCATTATGTCCGACTCTTTCATAATTAGGTAATCTTCACCATTCATTTTCACTTCTGTTCCAGACCATTTACCAAAAAGAATTTTATCACCTTTTTTGACATCTAATGGAACTAACTTACCTACTTCATCCCTAGCACCAGAACCAACTTCTAACACTTCACCTTCCATAGGTTTTTCTTGAGCAGTGTCTGGAATTATTATTCCCCCTGCAGTTTTTTGATCAGATTCCACTCTTCTAACGAGCACTCTATCATGTAATGGTTTAAAGTTCATATTTTCCTCAATTTAAGTTATTGAAAATTAACATTTTTTTATTAGCACTCATGCTAATAGAGTGCTAATCATTTAAGCATTAAAAAATTCTAATCAAGGTTAAATCAAAAAAAAACAATATTTTTTTCCTTTTTTGTATATTAAACAATATTTATGGCGATTTTATTTAATGTTTTTTTGAGAACTCTAGGGTTTTTTCTTGCCATTTTATTGGCTCTTTTAATAATTATCGGGATTTCAGCATATACAAATTACCAAGAAGACATTGAGTTTGATTTAGTAAGAGGTGAAATAGAGAGTAGTAATACAATTTTCATTTTAGAGATAAATGGACCAATAATTCAAAGTGAAAGTTCTATAAACGATTTAGTTGGGATGAATATCATTTCACCTAAAGAAGTTAGAATAAATCTTGATAAAATTATCACACTCAATCCAAATATATTAATAGTTTCAATAAATTCACCTGGTGGAACGGTTAGTGCATCCAGCGAATTGTACGATCACTTTAATGAATTTAAGAAAAGGTCAAATTCAAAAATATATTTTCATTCGTCTGAAATGTTGGCATCAGGGGGATATTGGTCATCTCTTGCAGGAGAAAAAATTTATGCAAACTATGGAGCAATTATAGGCAGTATTGGTGTAAAAGGGCCAGATTGGATTTATTTTAATAAACCAAAATTAATTTCTTATGGAATTTTAGGCCAAACAATCGAGGTAAAAGATGAAATTAAGGTTTATTCAACAAATGCTGGTAAATCCAAAGATTTATTTAATTCATTTAGAAAGCCCACAAATGAAGAATTAACTCACTTAAACATAATGGTAGAAAAGATAAACGATGACTTCATTCAGTTAGTCTCTAAAAATAGAAAACTTGAAAAAGAGATAATTAAAAATGAAATTGGTGGATTAATTTTTAATTCCTCTCAAGCTAAAGATCATTTTTTAATTGATGAAGAGATTGGTTTAGAAGAATTAGTAAATTTAATAATTAAAGAAAACGAATTTAAAAAAATAAGAGTTTTAAAAAGTTCTCAAAAAAAAGATTCTTTTTTTAACCTACTTTTTTCAAATAGAATAATAAAAAAAATTGACTTTGATAATTATCATTTAAATAAATGTAATAGGATGAGATCTAATTTGGTTAGCTTATTATCTTATTCATCTGTAGGTTGCTGAATTTTTTTTAATATCGCATCCACATCACTTAGCTTTAGAATCATATTTTTAAAAAAATTGCTATCTTTAAGCATGCTTTCATGAATATATTTTTTTGATATTTGATTATGATTTTTTACATCAACTGAGTCACATATAAACTTATGATAATCTAAATTGCAAATTTTACACAAATTTTCATATCTTTTTGCTAGTATTTGATCATATACATGAATTGGATGTGGGCCAATTTCATAGATTTTAGTTGCTGGATTACAAAATACTATGTTTGCTAAACCAGAGCCATATGGTGATAAAACAATTTTTGCGTTTATAAAAAAACTTATTTGATCTAGTATTTCATATTGGCTAGTATTGATTACATAAAATCCATTTTTTTTTAATTTATCAATTAGATCAGATTCATTTAAAATGACTCGATAATTTGCATCTTCTCTTCTTACATATATTTTTTCATAAACTTTATTATTTGGCACAATATTTCTAATTGATTTTAATAAATTAATAGAAGAATGCGTACTTAAGAATTGAGGTATTTTAGATTTTTTAAATTTATAAAATTCATCATCCAAATATGCAAATGTCAATTTTATATTTTTTAAACCATACAAATATTTCATAAAAGAACGAAATTTTGTAGGCAAATTCCTATGTACTAAAACTTTTACTTCTTTTTCATTTTCAAAAAAAACTCTAGGCAAAAAATGAATTAGATTTGAGAAATAATTATTTCCCGGACTGCTTCCAATAACACAAGAATCATTAAAAACTTTCAAGCTATCTAATTTATTTTTTAAATTATTCAAAAATGCATCAGAATGGTAATGAGCGACCGAATTTTTATCGATTCTTGTAAATAGTTGATTAAATGATTTAAATTCTTCAGTAATTGGATAATAATTTAAAGGATCCAAAAAAAAGTTTCCAGAAAAATATGTGCATCTCTCATTTAGATTATTTAAATTTGAAGTAAAAAAATGTTTTTTTAAGTCTTGATTATTTTCAAGATCAGAGAGATTAATATTTTCAATCATTTTTTTTAACAATAAACAAATTTTTTATAATAGTGTATACAAAATTAATGGCGCGCCCGAGAAGAGTCGAACTCCTAACCTCCAGATCCGTAGTCTGGCGCTCTATCCAATTGAGCTACGGGCGCTTTTTTATTAACTATTATATATTTAATTATTAATAACAACAAAAGGTTAATGATATAGAGTCTGTATGAAAATATTAATTACTTTTTTATTTGTTTTAATTTGCTCAAATCTTTATGGAAAAAAAGGACCTGTAACTAATCTAGAGCTACCAAGATTTGTTTCATTAAAATCTGACGATGTTAATTTAAGGGTTGGTCCAAGTATGAACTATCCAATAGAATTAAAATACACTCAAAATAATTTACCTATTGAAGTAATTGATGAATTTGATGTCTGGAGAAAAGTAAAAGATTATGAAAATAATATAGGGTGGTTACATAAAAGCTTAATAAAGGGAGAAAGATTCATATTAATTGTAAATAAAGATCAAGTAACAAAAAATATTCATAATAGACCAAATGGAAAAGTAATTGGAATAGTTAAAAAAAACAATATTTTAAACTTGGAAAGATGCTTAATGCATTGGTGCCTTATATCACACAAAGATATAAAAGGCTGGTTATCAAAAGAATCTATTTGGGGTGTATATGAAAATGAAGTTTACAATTTAAGATTTTATCAACCAATAATTAACCAATACTGGAAAATATTAGATAGTAATTTTGTAACTAAAACACTGGATTTTAATTAATTATATTATTAATTAAGATGTCAATTTTTGATAATTAAATTTAATAAAATCTTCTTCATAAAAGTCATATATTTTCTGTTTGGTTGATATATTGATTTCTATATTTTTATATTTCGAGGCATTTATTTTTGGTAAATTAAGATGGTTAGATAATTTCAAACCTAAATCATTAAAAACTTCTTCAATAGCATTTTCTAACCCATCTTCTAATTTGAATACTTTATTAATACGTGAAGAAATAAACTTGTGTTGAGGCATTATATGATTAGCCATAAAATTGTTATCTAAACGATACTGACTAAAACAATAAGAGCAGAACTCTTCAAAACTCAATTTGTTAAAAAATTCTCCCCCCGTACTTTTTGTTTTAGCCCAGTTGTAATCAGACAAAATTCTATCAAATGGATTTCTGACAATTGCAAAGCTATAAAGTTTTTCTAAAGTAAACATTTGCTCAATTAAAGAAATATCGAAATGGACTGGTGGAATTTTTAGGTATTTTCTAACTTTTATATAATCATTAGGTGCCAAAAATGTTTCTAAGTTAAGTTTTTTTTCAAATAGAAATTCTACAGTTGTGCCTGCACACTTTGGAATGTGCACAAAATAAATTGGTATTTGAACATTTTTATCATTATCATTATATATATAAAGAGGCATAATATTACCTAATTAGTTTATTTTTTTTATAAATTTTTTTTTGTTTATTACAATTTAATAATATTGGGAGGTTTTATTGAATTTTTTGGCTGGGGCGGCAGGATTCGAACCTGCGAATGTCGACTCCAAAAACCGATGCAGTACCAAAATGGCCATGCCCAATGGCGGAATACTTAAGTTAATTTTTTTACAAATTTAAAAAATGAGTGTGTGAGTGTAGCCATAGTGTGACCAATATTTTTTTCATTTCTATTATCTTACCACCAACCAAGGAGATTGTTAAGTGTTCTGGTCATATTGGGTTTTTTTATTTATACAAAGCATATGAGAATTATACTGTCTTTATGTGTATTTATTTTCTCTCCATATTTGTTAGCTTTCAATGGCGACTTGTACTTATGCGACAGTACTGATTGGGTTGAATTAAAAGCAGATACAACCAATAAAAAAGCAAATACGACTTTTAGTTTTTATTTAGATAACGATAAGCTTAAATTTATTGATAGTGGTGGCTATTTTGATAACTCAGAATTCTCAATTATTAGTAAAGAATTTGATCCTGATCAATTCTTAGCAAGCAGTCAAGGGTCAACATTTCATTATGCTAATGAAACCTTTACCTACACGTTAAATACTAACACTCTTGGCACTCAACCAAGTATTATATCTATGATAGGAAAGTGTACTATTTTAAAAAACGATAATTAATTCAATTTAAGATCTTTGTGGCAAAAGAAAATTGTTTTTTCATTTTTTAAATCAATTATGTAAAAATCAAGACTATTTTTATTACTTATCTTTAAATGATAACCGTCTGTATAACCTGCTAACAGATATTGATCTGTTATTTCTCTTATTTCGTAAATATGATTTCTGAATATAATTGTTAAATAATCACCTGTTCCTTGGTAGTAAAAATCAACTTCAGAGTTATAAGGCATGTTTTTTTCTTTTTGAGGTAAAGCTACAACACAATTAATAAGTTTTTCTTGATAAATTTCAAACCAATCGTTTTCTAATATTTTTCTTATTTCGTTGGCAAATAAATTATTAGAACAAATTAAAATTATTAAAAATAGCGCTAATTTCTTCACATTAAGCCTAATAATTTTTTAAAGTTTTTTATTCGTTTCAAAACTATTGAACGATAAGTACTATAATATTTTTGTCTATCTTTTTTGCTAAATTTAACGGTTTTATTAAATTTATTAAATATTGCTATAAACTCTTTTTCAACTTTAGAAGATTGTTTATCTATCTGATCTAACTTCTTAGCTAATGTAGCTATTTTTTTATAATCTTTAATTGTTGGGTTGATTTTAGTTTTCATTATTTTTTATCTCCAAAAAGATAAAAACTAGATTGATCCAATTTAACATTTTGCAATTTTGGAAATAATTCCAAATCATTTGGGTTAATATAAACTCGTTTTTCTCCTACTTCACCAAAACTATTAAAATTAAAACTTTCTATATTCGGGAAAAGCTTATAATTATTTAGAACTATCTCCCAAAAATCAGATTCTGTAAAAATTATTTCTTTTAAGTTTTCTAGTGGTTTTTTAATATTTAATTTAGTCGAAGGATCTAACCATTGTGTATATAAATTTATTGATTCTAAATTTGGAAAATAATCTAAAAAACCTAAATTTTTAATATCACAAGCAATTGATAAATGTTTAAGGTTTGGAAACTTAGGAAAATTTCTTAAATCAAATTTAATATCTTCGTTTAGATATTCAAAATTTAGTGTTTCTACTTCTTCATATTTATAATCTTTATTAAGACCGCTATAAAAGATAGCATTGATTACACCTTTTTCATCTAAGCTTTCATCATACCAATCAGATCCTCCAAAGTAATCATGATCCTTAAAAAAATAATATAAATCACTATTAATTTTTAGAGTTTTCTTATCAGTCTCGTTATTCATTTGATTTATCCTACCACTAACAATGTGAAATGTAGATCAAAAATACACTCACAAGTGTAGCCTATGTGTGGCCAAAATCGATTAAAGGAAGATTGAATTAGAAAATTTGGCTGGGGCGGCAGGATTCGAACCTGCGAATGTCGACTCCAAAAACCGATGCCTTACCGCTTGGCGACGCCCCAAGAAAGAAACCCTATACAATATTTACCTGAAATAAGTCAAATTTCTTCTAGTTGTGTATAAAATTATTTTCTACAACTTTTGCCCATATTAATGGAAATCTCTTTGTAAAGATTGATAGAGACTCTTCAGCCTTTTTTTTAGACTCAAATACAGAAAATATACATGAGCCACTACCTGTTAATCTAGAAAAGATAGCATCTGGGAGACCTCTCATGAATTTTAAAAGGTTTTTAATTTCATTTGAATGTTTTTCTAAAATAGGCTCAAAATCATTACCGTTATCTTCTTCATTAATTACATCAGTGTCATAATTGACATCAAAATTTAATTTTTCTGATTTAATTAGAGTATACATTTTTTTAGTTGAACAATTATGAAGAGGTTTAATAAGAAGAAAATAATATTTAGGAAAAGATTGTCTAATTGTAATATTTCCTGTCTCTTTAATTAAAGAATCATGATTATAAATAAAAAAAGGAACGTCAGCACCTATATTAGCAAAATTTTTCTTTTTTAAATCTATA
Organism: uncultured Alphaproteobacteria bacterium; assembly: GCA_902591485.1. Taxonomy (GTDB): domain Bacteria; phylum Pseudomonadota; class Alphaproteobacteria; order HIMB59; genus CACPNW01. The sequence continues at coordinate 16,640 of CACJAV010000007.1, read as the reverse complement.
TAGTTTAACTTTTCTAATATTCTTATTACTGCAGCAGCATTTGATGATGCAGAACCTAACCCTGACATTATTGGTATGTTCTTTTTTATAGTGAATGCATAATTAGGTTTTTCAAGATCAAGCTCAGTAAATATCTTTTCAACTATACAATCTTTAAATTTATTATTTTCAGGTGAAAATTCGCCAATATATTTCAAACTAAATTTAGAATTTTTTTCTGCAACTACTTCATCAAATAAATTTATCAAAGTAACTCCACTTCTTATATTATGATATCCATCATCTCGTTTACTAACAATTTTAAGAAATAAATTAATCTTTGCAGGAGATAGTTCTTTTAAATTAGCTTGCATTATATTTTTCTAATTTTTTTTCTATTTTTTCAATTAAGTTATCTTCTGGTGTGGCCAAATCTTTAGCTTGTTTCCAAAAATAAGCAGCTTCTCTTTTTCTATTCATCGCAAAATATATATCTCCAAGATGATCCAAAGATATAGCCTCTCCTGGAACCATATCAATAACTTCTTCCATTAATTCAGCAGCTTTTTCATAATCTTTCTTCTTAAAATAAGCCCAAGCTAAACTATCTAAAATATAAAAACTATCAGGGTTTGCATTATAAGCATCTGTTAACATTACAAATGACTCATCAATTTTGATATCCCTTTCGATCCAACCGTAAGCTAAATAATTTAACACGTCTGGAGAATTTCTTTTCAATTTTAAGGATTCAATAAAATCTTTTTCAGCTCTATCCCAATTATCAGATTGTTCATAACAAATGCCCCTCAAATAAAACATATACCAAGCTTCTTCAAAATTATTTACTATTAATTGAGTGTATAGATTAATTGCAGCATCATATTTTTTTTTAATTCTATAAAAATCAGCTAATATTTTTTTTAGCTCATAGTCTGAATTATTTTTTTTAACTATTTTTTTTATTTTATTTTCTGCATCAGTAAAAACATTTTCTCGAGAATAATTGAAGGCAATGTTTCTCTGTGCATCTATAAAATATTGACTATTTTCAGGGATCTTTAAATAAGTTTTTTCTGCAAATATAAAATCATTAATCAATTGTAATAATTGTCCTTTTATTAAAATTGCTTCATAGTTTTCACGATTTAGAAAAATTGAGAGCGAAGCATAGAAAAGCAAAAAGTTATAATTTTGAGAATAATTTACATCTCTATTAGAGTAAGAAGATCTGACAATATCGAGGAAAGAATTACTTATGCTAGATTTGGTTTTAATTTTATTATCTTTATAAAAAAGAAATTCCAATAAATCATTTTTATTACTAGCGCTATCAAAACGTAAAGAATTTAACTCAATTAATCTATTATTCTTTATAGCTTTAGTCATTTGAACTAATTTCGCTTCTTGATTATCAGGATCAATTAATAAAATTTTTTCTGCAATTTTTTCTGCAACTAAAATATCTTCAATTACCACAGCTGAAATCAGTTCATCTAGATAATCATTTTTAAATTCTTCACCTTGATTAATGCTGTACTCATATAATACTTGAGCAAAATCATAATTATTAAATGCGTTTTGTGAAATTAAAAATGATGCACTACTAGAAGCTAAAATCGCTTTAGAAAAAAGCAAAATATAAATAAAAATAAAATATTTATAGTTTTTTATCATTTGCAAATAATTTAATATATCCTATCAAAAATAATTAATTTAATTTTTTAATGTTTCAATCAAATAAAAAATATATAAATTTTTTGATCCAATCAGGTGTTCATACTTTTTTAAAAGAAACACCCAACAAGTTGTTAGAAAATCAACAAAATCAATTAAAATTTAAAGAAAAAAAAGACCTTAAAAAACTTGAAGAAATTACTGCAATTGAAGATCTGATTCCTTTAATATCTAATCATGCAAGCGAAATTAAAAATAGTGCAAAAAGAATGGTTCTTTATGATGGAAATGTAAATTCAAATATAATGATTATTGGGGAAGCGCCAGGGCAAGAAGAGGATGAACAAGGGATTCCTTTTGTTGGTAGAGCTGGTCAATTGCTTAACAAAATGCTTTCAGCTATCAATTTAAATAGAAAAGATATTTATATAACAAATGTGGTGCCTTGGAGACCGCCTCAAAACAGAACACCAACTGATCAAGAAATTTTAGAATTTTTACCTTTTCTTCAAAGACAAATAGAAATTATTAACCCACAAATTTTATATATATTAGGAACAACTGCAGCTAAAGCAATTTTATCTACATCATTAAGTTTAGGAAAATTAAGAGGGAAATGGTATGAATATAAAACTCTTAGATTGGAGTCGCCAATTGATGTTTTAGTTTCTTACCATCCAGCATTTTTGCTTCGATCACCTAATTATAAAAAAGAAGCATGGAGTGATCTACAAATGTTACAAAAAAAATTAAATGAAAATTAATTCTTTTTTTAAAATATTCTTTTATATTTACATTTTAATATTTTGTAAATTAAGTTATGCTTTTGATGACTCGGTTGCAGCAAAATATAATGATATTTTTACAAAAAATATTTTATCTAAGGAAGATATTACAAATTATCGTTTTGCATATAATTTCCAGGAGTCATGTAAATGGAAAAGTGCAAATAAACATATTTTAAAAATTTCAAATAAAACATTGATGGGACATATATTAGCACAACGTTATTTACACCCAACATGTTACCGCTCGAAATATCTAGAATTATATTATTGGCTAAAAAAATATAATGATCACCCTCAAGCTAAAAGAATTTATCGACTTGCTATAAAAAGGATGCCTAAGGGATATAAAAGTCCTAATAAACCAATTAAACCAAATGGCATTGTAGGTGACAAGATAACCAATAAAAAATCAACAACTTACAAAAGTTTAAAAAAACTGACAAAAAATCAACGTCTTGAAAAGCAGAAACTAATAAATGCTGTTAAATCAAGAGTGAATAGAGGATGGCCAACAGGAGCGGTAAAAATTTTGCAGCAATGGGACGTAAATAACCTTCTCGATCAAGTTGAACTTGATCAACAAAAAGAATTAATAGCAAAAGGATATTTTTTAGCAAATAAGAATGATTTAGCAATAAAGTATGCAAGTGAAGCATTAGTTAATTCTTCGATGCAAGTTCCCTATGCAGCATGGACTGCAGGATTAGCTTCCTGGCGTTTAGAAGAATACCAAAAGGCAGCAGATTTTTTCTCTTTATTTTCTATTAGTTTAAAAGATGACGCGTGGCATCAAACGTCCGGGAGTTTTTGGGCAGCAAGATCATATGCTAAGCTTGGTCAGTATGATAACATCAATTTTTGGCTTAAGCGTGCTTCACAAAATCCAAATAGTTTTTACGGGATGCTCTCACTAGAGATTTTAGGTGTTGAAGAAAAAATAGAATGGAATCCCAAAAAAACACTCAATACTTCAAATAATAAACTTCTTAATCTACCTTCAGGTAAAAGATTACAATCCTTAATACAAGTAGGATTAAATGATGAGTTAGAAAAAGAAATAGTTCACATCAATTCTGTTTTGAACAAAGAAATTGCTGAAGAATCTATAAATATAGCCCAACATTTCAATTTAGCTTACACTCAATTAAAAATTGTAAACAAGCTCGAGCAATTTGGGTTAATTATGGATACAAATTTATATTACCCAACTCCAATTTGGCAACCTAGGGGAGGCTTTAGTGTTGATAAAGAATTAATTTACGCCTTTATGCACCAAGAATCGATGTTTAATGCTTCTGCAAAAAGCAACCAAGGAGCAGTGGGATTAATGCAGGTTCTTCCATCAACAGCAAAATTTATTACCTCAAGCAAAGATGTGAAGAGAAATAATTCTAACATTCTAAAAGTCCCAGAAATTAACTTAGAGGTTGGTCAAGAATATATAGAATATCTTTTAGATCTAGAAATTGTATCGAATAATTTAATATATTTAGCCGCAGCATATAATGGTGGGCCGGGAAATTTAAAAAAATGGAAGGAAGAAACAAATTTTTTGGATGATCCTCTATTTTTCATGGAAAGTATTCCTTCTAGAGAAACGCGCTGGTTTATCGAAAAAATATTAACAAAATACTGGATTTATCAAAATAAAAATAATCTAGAAATGACATCTCTAAAAATGCTAGCAAATGGTAAAGATCCTCTTTATTAAATACCTATGGCTATTGATACCTCGCTAGAATTTGTTTCTATTAATATTGCTGTATTAACTATTTCAGATACTAGAACAGAAGATACAGATACTTCTGGAGCCCTTCTTAAAGAGCGTATCAATAGTGCAGGGCATCATTGTATCGAAAAAAAAATCATCCCTGATGATATAAAAATTATAAAAGAGACAATTAAAACTCTGTCAAACAAAACCGAAATTGATTGTATTATTACAACAGGTGGTACAGGATTAACTGGAAGAGATACAACGCCTGAAGCAGTAAGTGATCTTGCCAACAAAATGATTGAGGGTTTTGGTGAGTTATTTCGACAAGTAAGTTTTTCTAAAATTGGAACTTCCGCAATTCAGTCGCGTGCACTTGCGGCATTAATCAATACTACATATGTTTTTTGCTTACCTGGATCAAAAAGTGCATGCAAGGATGGTTGGGATGAAATTCTTCAATACCAACTCGACATTCGGCACCGCCCTTGTAACTTTGTTGAAATAATGCCAAGACTAAGTGAAAAATAGTGCCAGACTTTTCCATTGAGACTAAATTGGAACATCCAGTAATTGGTCTTGATGAGGTAGGACGCGGGCCTTTAGCTGGACCTGTTATTAGTTGTGGGTGTTACTTTAAGAGTTATAAAATTCAAAATGAATTTAAAGATTATATTGGAGACTCAAAAAAATTATCAGAAAAAAAAAGAGAGGCTTCCTTTAAGTTTTTACAAAGTTTAAAAAGTGATGATGTGATTGAATACAATCTTGGTATTGCCAATGTTAATGAAATTGATCAATTAAATATTCTAGAAGCCACAAAGCTCTCCATGAGAAGAGTAGTTGATAAATTTAATATGGAGAACGCCTATCTTTTAATTGATGGGAATTTTTCTCTGAGCTATAAATCTTATAAAGAACAATCAATTGTAAGAGGTGATGATAAATCTTTATCAATAGCTGCAGCCTCTATCATTGCCAAAGTACATCGCGACCGGCTAATGAAAAAACTATCTCTCAAATTTCAAAATTTTGGTTGGGAAAAAAATGCTGGGTACGGAACTAAGATGCATATTGAAAATATTTATAGATTGGGTCCAACTATACATCATAGAAAAACTTTTGAACCTATTAAGTCACTTATCCATAGCTAAAGATTCGTCCTGTTGATAACTCCGTTGACGAGATTCCTTAACTCCTTAAAGATTCTTTTTAGATGTTTAAGAAGAATTCGATTACTCAAGGGGACAGTCTAGAATTATTAAAAAAAATTCCTGACAAATCTATTGATTTAATTTTTGCTGATCCACCGTATAATCTTCAGCTACGTGACACATTATACAGACCTGATCAAACAAGCGTAGAAGCAGTGACTAATGATTGGGATAAATTTGATACCTATAAAGCTTATGATGAATTTAGTCTCATTTGGTTACAAGAATGTAAACGAGTTCTAAAAGATGGCGGTGCTCTATGGGTAATTGGAAGTTATCATAATATTTTGCGCCTTGGAAACTCCATACAAAATCTTGGTTTTTGGATCCTCAATGACATTATTTGGCATAAAACAAATCCTATGCCTAATTTTCGAGGAACCCGTTTTACGAATGCACATGAAACATTGCTGTGGTGCACCACTTCGAGAAAAGCAAAATACACTTTTAATTACCAAAACTTAAAAGAGTTAAATGAAGGAAAGCAAATGCGAAGTGATTGGCACATTCCAATCTGTTCTGGAAAAGAGAGATTAAGAGAAGATAATAACCAACGATCACACCCAACACAAAAACCAGAAGCTCTTTTATATCGAGTTATCTTATCTTCTACAAATGTAGGTGATACAATTCTTGATCCTTTTTTAGGGTCTGGTACCTCAGCAGTAATGGCAAAAAAATTACAACGTAATTTTATCGGTTTTGAACAAGATAAAGATTACATCAAGCTAGCAAAGAAAAGATTAAAAAGTACGCAAAAACTTGCAGATCATGTTGTTACAATTGAAAAGAGTAGAAAAGATTTACCAAAGGTTCCTTTTGGTGAACTAGTTGAACAAGGTATCATTCCACCAGGTGCAGTACTTACTGATAAAAAAGAACGTTACAAGGCTACAGTTAGTATTGATGGCACTCTTAAGATAAAAAATTTATCAGGATCCATTCATCAAATAGGAGCAAAAGTTCAAGGCCTTCCAAGTTGTAATGGATGGGATTTTTGGCACCTTAAAGATAAATCGAAATCAACTTTATTAGATGAAGTAAGATCTGAATACCGTGTTAAAAAAAATATAATTAACTAATTTAATATATTATCTACTGACTCGCTCCAATCTTTTGTACTGTGCTTTTCCCAATACAGTTTATGAATTTGTCTTGTAATATTTCCTACTGCACCAAGATTAATTTTGTTACCACTAACTTTAGTTATTGGCATAACGCCTCCAGCAGTTGAGGTTGCAAATAATTCTTTAGCACTTTTTAATTGTTCAATTGAAATTGGTTTTTTTGAGATTGGAATATTTAATTCCTTTGCTAAATCAAATACTGTTTGTCTTGTAATTCCCTCTAAAACACCATGATCAGGAGTAAAAACACCTTTTTCATCTACGCAAAATAAATTAAACCCGGGTCCTTCTGTAATATTATTATTTTCATCCACTAATATTGCCGTATCATTTCCCTTTTCATATGCATTCAGCATTCCTGTTACCAAGTCCATCCAATGATAATTTTTAATGGTGGGATCAACTGAGCTTGGAGGTATCCTATTAATATCTGTTAACAGAACATTTAATCCTTTTTCAAAATCTTCTTGCTTTAATATCCATCCAAAAGGAACAGCAAAAGCCATGATGCGAGGCGTTGCTTGTCTTGGATCTCTTACAAAATTAGGTGAAACCCCTCTTGTCTGAATCATTTCAACATAAGCATTTTCTAAACCAGCTTTTTTTACACAACCGGCTAAAATTTTTTTTAATTCATCCTTGCTCATTTGACATGGCATACGAAGTTTTTGTGTTGATTTGTAAAAACGCTCAATGTGTAAGTCCAATCTAAAGAAGCGACCCTTCCATACATGGACAACATCATACGTGGCATCGGATCTCAAAAAACCCCAGTCTAAGATTGGTATTTTTGCTTTTGATAATTCAACAAACTTGCCGTCAAGCCAAGCGTGACCCTGAGGAAAAACTTCATTCATTATTTTTTTTTAGTTAAATATTGAAGTTTAGTCTAGTCTTAATCAGTATTAACTAGAGCTTGTTTTACGATTTTTTTCATCACCGTTGGTAATTGAGACTTGGTATAAAGAGAAACTCTTAACCATTTACTATTAGCAAAGTTATTTTTTTTAATACGCGTGAAATAAATATCTGAATATAAATCGAAATGACTAAAAGAATATTTTATTAAGCCTTTTTTTACAAAACGCTGTTTAATATTTTTTATTACAACATCTTTTTTTAATAAATTTTTGTTATTCTTCCAATTATCATTTGGAACCTCTAACATCGATGCCAACATTCCTTTTGATGGACGTTGTCGAACTAAAATTTCATTTTTCTCATTTATGCATACATATGATCTTGTGTATTGTTTTGGTTTTAACTTTGATTTTAATGTTTTTATTGGAATAATTGACTGCATATTTGTTGCATAACTAAAACAGTATTCTTGAATCTTACAGTCAAGGCATTTTGGATTTTTTGGAGTACAAATTATTGAACCGTAATCCATAAATGCTTGAATTAGTTTTGAAGAGTGTTTTTTGGAGATAAAATTATTTGATTTCTCCAGAAGTTGTTTTTTTATTTTTATTAATGGTTGGTTTAAAGCATAAACACGTGCCAACATGCGTTCAATATTGGCATCCAAAGGCATGACGGGTTTATTATATGCAATTCCTAAAATTGCTTTTGCGGTGTAATCTCCAATTCCAGGGAGTTGTATTAAATTTTCATAGGTTTCAGGGATCTTGTTTTTATAAACGTTATTAATTATCTTAGATGCTTTTAATAAATTACGAGCACGTGAGTAATATCCAAGTCCTGACCAAAATTTCAATATTTTGCCTTCAGTGGTTTTTGCTAATTGATTATTTGATGGCCATTTTGTGATAAATTCTTCAAAACGTGTTTTTACAGTAGGCACTGTTGTCTGTTGCAACATATATTCACTGACAAATACGTAATACGGATTTGCTAAATGCTCAGAGCGCCAGGGTAAATCTCGCTTTGATTTCGCATACCAGCTAAGTAATGTGGAGATTATCTTTTTTTCCATATCTATCTTATTGCTTTCACAATTTGGTGATATACATTTATATAACAATGAAAACTAATAAGACAGAGTCAAATAGAACATTTGTTCCCAAAAAAATTGGAGAAACCCTATCCAAAGTTAATAAAAAGTATTCAAGCAAATTTGGGAAAAATGAGTTCCTCATTATATCAAAATGGCCTCAAATCGTTGGCACTTTTTTTGCTGATCATTCAGAGCCTGATAAAATTTCAAAAGTAACAGAAGAATTTAATGAGCTTAATGAGCCTATTTTTAAAAACTTTCTTCACGTTAAAGTTTCACCAGCTGCCGCGGTAGAATTCCAACACTATAAAGATACCATTATTGATAAAATTAATAGTTTTTTTGGTTATAAAGCTATTGCTGATTTACGGCTTCAGCAAAATTTTATTCCAAAAACAAAAGTTAACAATAAACTCAATAATAACAAAATTAGCGCTGAAGAAAAAGAAATTATTAAAAATGAAATCGCAGTTATTCATGATGAAGAGCTTCAAAAATCTATTGTTAATTTAGGTGCATCTATTAAGAGAGAGGATAATAAATGAAAAAATTTACTTATATAATTGTATTGATTTTTTTGAACTTCTTTTTTACAAAGTTAGTTTTAGCTAATGAACCGTCAGCCTTAGATATTTCTGAAGATGATTTCATGATTGGCGATGAAAATGCTCCCATTACTATTATAGAATATGCTTCTATGTCATGCTCGCATTGTGCTAATTTTCATACAAATACTCTTCCTGAACTTAAAAAAGAATACATTGATACAGGTAAAGTAAGGATGGTTTTCCGTGATTATCCTTTTAATTATCCAGCACTATTGGGAAGTATGATGATGCGTTGCATACCTAGTGATGTTCGTTACGATTATATGAATGCGTTGTACGAACTACAAACTACATGGGTTGATAAAGACCCAAAAGTTAGCAAAAAAGAACTATACAAGATTATGCAAAGTGGTGGTATGACTAAGGATGAATTTGATAGATGTTACACTAATTTAGATAATGAAAATTTAATTCTTGAAGGGGTTATGGCTGCTCAAAAAGAGTTTAATATTAAATCTACCCCTTCTTTTGTAGTTAATGGTAATATTTTAGAAGGTAATAAAAATATAAAAGAATTTAGACAAATCATTGATAAAATATTATCAGAATAGTTAATGATTAAATTTAAAAAACTTAAAGTCAAAGGCTTTAAGTCCTTCGTAGAGCCTACCGAGGTTATTATTGAGCAAGGTCTAACAGGTATTGTTGGCCCAAATGGTTGTGGTAAATCTAATCTTGTTGAAGCTTTTCGTTTTGTGATGGGCGAACTTTCGCCAAAGCAAATGCGTGGAAGTGAATTAGATGATGTAATATTCAATGGAACTTCTGGTCGCCCTGCTTGGGATATTGCTGAAGTTACAATAGATTTAGATAATACTGACCGACAAGCACCGAGTTTATTTAATCAAAGTGATGACATTGAAGTGACTAGACGTATTTGGCGTGGTGAAGGTTCCGAATACCGCGTTAATGGAAAAGAAGTACGATTAAAAGATGTGCAGCTTTTATTTGCTGATGCTGCTACAGGCGCACGATCTACCTCAATGGTGAGTCAAGGAAGAGTGGGTGCTATTATAGCAGCTAAACCAGAACAACGTAGAAATCTTCTTGAGGAAGCAGCAGGTATAACAGGTTTACATTCGCGAAGACATGAAGCTGAATTAAGATTAAATGCAACAGAAACAAACCTTGAGCGAGTTAAAGATTTATTAAAAGCTCAAGAGGAACAATTAGAAGTTTTAAAAAAACAATCTAAACAGGCAGAGCGCTATAAAAATATTCAAAAAGATATTACCAAAGCTAGAGCAGCAGTATTTTATAAAAAATGGGAAGTTGAAAAAACAAAACTAGAAGAAGGTAGTTTTAAATTAAAAGATCAAAATAATCTTGTCTCTGATCAAACTCAAGAGGTAGCTAAAGTTAACATTGAATATGAAAAAGTCCAAGAATCTTTGCCAACCATGCGGCTTAAAGAAAGTCAGATTGCTGCTGAGCTTCAAAAACATAGCATCAATCTTGATAATCAAGAAAAAGAAATTGAGCGTGCTAATAGTGCGGTGGAAGAAACACAAATGCGAATTCAACAAATAAAAAATGATATGGACCGTGAGCAATTCTTATTTGATGATGCTCAAGAAAATATGGGAAGGGTTAGAGAAGAAAAATCTATTCTTGAAAAACAACAAGGTGATTTATTTATAGATAGTAACGATAAAGATAATATTGAAACAAATTCTCAGCAAAACAACAATCCTATTATTGATTACTTAGATTTTGAAGATGGTTATGAAAAAGCTGTAGCAGCGGTGTTTTCTGATGAGCTTATTGCATCTATCAATGAAGAACAAGCAAGTCACTGGCGCGTATTAACTTATAATCAAAACTCTGTATTTCCTGACGGTATAGTAAAATTCTCGAGTCTTATAAAAGCACCAGAAAATCTGAAAAAAAAGCTAGATTTTGTTGGTTTAACTAATAACAAATCTACAGTGCAAGGTTTACAAGAAAATCTTTTACCTGGTCAAATTTTAGTGAGTTTAGAAGGTGAGATTTGGCGTTGGGATGGGTATGTATCTAAAGGAAAACAAAACGCATCTACAAAGGCAGTTTTGGAACAACTTAAAAATAGAAGATTAAAACAACTATCGAAAGAAGAAAAGCAATGGATGGATATTTCATCTAAAGCACAACAAAGGCTTGATGAATTGAAGGATAGAGAAGTAAAACTTCATCAAGATTTGGATCAATTACGTTTAATGCCAAATACTATATCAACAGAAAAAACAAGATTACAATCATTAATAAATAATAATAAACAAGAATATGACAAAATAGCTAGCGAACTTCAAAAGCAAGAACAAGCTGCAAATGAGATAAATAAAAAATTAAAACTAGAAGAAGTTAAGTTAACTGAATTGCGTGAGGAAAAAATTCGTTTAGAAGGTTCCATAGAGACAATTAATGAAACAATCAAACAGTTAAGTTCTCAAGTAAAAGAACGCATCGGAATAGAATTAAGTGGTCTTTTTGATCTTGCAGAGATAAATCCAAATAAAGTACTAGGTGAGTTAGATAATTTAGAAAGGCGCTTAGAGCGATTAATTGCAGAGCAAGAGAGATTAGGTGGTGTAAATCTATTAGCTGAGCAAGAGTCACAAGAATTAGAAGAAAAAGTATCTTCAATTAAAAATGATCAAAGTGATTTGCTTGCTGCCATTGCAAAACTTCGTGAGGCAATTGACTCACTTAACACTGAGGGTCGTCAACGATTGCTGGCAGCATACGGTGTAGTAAATGAAAACTTTCAAAAGTTATTTGTACAACTCTTTGGTGGGGGTAAAGCTTATTTAAAATTCACTGATGAGTCAGACCCTTTGCAAGCTGGATTAGAAATCTATGCTAGCCCTCCTGGAAAAAAATTACAAAATTTAACGTTATTATCGGGCGGTGAACAAGCACTAACAGCTTTATCACTTCTATTTGCTGTTTTCTTATCAAATCCCGCTCCAATTTGTGTTCTTGATGAGGTAGATGCACCTCTAGACGATACAAATGTTGATCGTTTTTGTAGCCTAGTCGAAGAGATTGCTAAAACTTCAAGCACAAAATTTTTAGTAATTACTCATCACCGTATGACAATGGCAAGAGTAAACAGATTATTTGGCGTAACTATGCCTGAACAGGGTGTTTCTCAATTAGTCTCTGTAGACTTAGAAAAAGCTATTGAAATTCGAGAAGAAGACGGTGAGTAATGGTTAATGAGGATAAACTAAAGCAGCTAAAAGAACGAATCGACATAGCAGAAACATCTAATACCCCTCCTCCAAAACAAAAAAAGCAAAGCGGTGCTGGATTTGGATTTAAAGTTAGCACTGAAATCATAGCTGCCTTAGTTGTTGGTGTAGGGATAGGTCTTATTGTGGATAAATATTTAGACACCAAACCCTTTGGTTTAATTATTTTCTTTATTTTTGGTGCAATAGCTGGATTTTTGAATGTTTATCGTGTAATGCGTCGCATTGAAAAACAATAAATAAAAAGTATTCATTTTTATAATTTATGGCAGCAAAAGATAGTCCACTTAAGCAATTCGAGATCGTTCCTTACTCAAATACTGAATTAGGTAGTTACGATATTTCATTTACAAACTCTTCTCTTTCAATGGTTATAACTGTTGCTGTTATTACTCTTTTTCTAACTCTAACTGTTAATCCGCGCTCAATCATTCCGTCAAGAATGCAGTTAATTTCTGAGTTAATGTACAATTTTATTGCCCAACTTCTAAGTGACACAGTGGGTGATAATGGAAAAAAATATTTTCCCTTTGTTTTTTCTCTTTTCATGTTTGTCTTAATTGGCAACATGGTAGGTATGGTTCCTTATCAATTTACTTTTACAAGTCACATCATTGTTACATTCGCACTTGCCGCAGTTGTATTTATAGGTGTAACGATTTTAGGTTTTGTTAATCACGGAATAAAATTTTTTACTTTCTTTTATATTCCCGGTGTACCTTTTTATATGCACCCTTTGCTAATTCCAATCGAGGTAATTTCTTACTTATCTCGTCCCATCAGTTTGTCTGTAAGACTTTTTGCTAACATGTTAGCAGGTCATACATTACTTAAGGTCTTTGCTGGTTTTGTTGTTGCAATGCCATTTTTCACTGGCGCGCTTCCGCTTGCGTTTATTGTCGCACTAACTGGTTTAGAAATATTAATCGCGTTTTTGCAGGCGTATGTATTTGCTATTTTGACTTGCTTGTACATCAACGATGCATACCACTTACACTAAAATCTAGGAGGATTTATGGAAATTGAAGCAGCTAAAGTTATCGGAGCCGGTCTTGCCGTTATTGGTGTTATCGGATCTGGAATTGGAATTGGAAACATCTTCTCTTCATTTATTGAAGCAGTTGGTAGAAACCCTGCAGCTCGTGGTGAAGTATTCACTATGACGATGTTAGGTTTCGCACTTGTTGAAGCAATTGCACTATTCGCACTTGTTATTGCTCTAGTTATTCTATTCGGTTAATTAAAGTAGTACGATGCCTCAATTAAATCCTGAATTTTTTGTTTCACAGCTTTTTTGGCTAGTAGTAACGTTTTCATTTCTATTTGTTTTTTTATGGCGTGTTTCTTTACCACGAATTAGTAATGTGCTTGAAAAAAGAGAGAGAAAAATAAATGAAGACCTGTCTGCAGCCAAAGAGCTACAAGTTGAAGCATCAAAAATTCAAGAAACAATTGAAAATCAATTAAAACAAGCCAGAGCTGACGCTTCTGAAATGATTAAATCATCATCAATCTCTTTACAAGACAAGGCGCAAGTTGAATTACACAAACTTGATAAAGAGCTTGAAGCAAAAATTGATGAATCAGCAAAAGCAATTGAGGACAGCAAAAATGAGTTAGTCTCTCAAATTCAAGAACAAGTGCATGAAATAACAAAGCTTACTATCTCTAAAGTTGCTACTTTTAATGTAACTGATGATGAAATTAAAAAAGCTGTTTCTAAGACAGAAGGGTCAATTAATTAATGTTTTCTGATCCTCAATTTTGGGTAGCTGTTGCTTTTGTTGCTTTTATTGTAGCTGTTTTTAATCCTGTTAGAAAAATACTAACTACAAGCTTAGATGCACAAATAAAAGCTATCAAAGATAAAATCGAAGAAGCTGAAAATCTTAAAAATGAAACTCAGGTTTCTCTAAGTGAGATTAAGCAACGACAAAATGATGTCCAATCAGAAATACAAACTATACTCAAAGAAGCTGAAAATAAGGTAAAGCAAATAGAGCAGTTAGCTGCAGATAAACTAAAAGATCAAATAGCAAAAAGGCAAGTTTTAGCAGAGGCTAAAATAGAGCAGTTAACACGAGATGCCAATAATCTTATACAAACACACATCACATCAAGTGCTATTGACGCAACCATTGCTATTTTAGAACAAAAACTTAATAATGAAGAACAACAAAAATTAATTGATACGTCAATTCAAGAACTTGGTTCCGCTTTAAAAAATTAATTTACCAACAATTTTTTTTCATCATCAAGCATAAATCCTATCACTATTTGATTTGTCTCAAAATTTTTTGTAATAATATTAAGCTTATCTGTAATATCGGTCTCTATAAAATTTTTTGTTTCAAAATTTTTTTTAATTGAGGTTGAAACCATAAAGTATTGAGTTTCTAAAACTTTATCATTTTGGTCTAATAAAACGGCGTAAATAGGTATAGAAACATCTGGATTTTTTAATTCATCCATGGGTTGCGCAATGATGAGTATATCAAGAGGAATAACTGAAAATTCATTTTGTTTAGAGCATTTTTCATTAAATGCAAAATTGTTTAATTCTGCCTTAAATGTTACATCATCAATCGAAGTACCAACTTCATTGGTATCAATAAAAATTCTATCCTCAGATGAAAAAAATACTCTTGGACAATTGAAATTGTTTGATACTTGTTTATTTTTTCCAATACTGTTGCACCCAAAAAGCCCCAAAAAAAGAAGTAAAATCAGTATTTTTTTCATGAATATAGTGTTTGTTATTATATCAGGATGTTTATAAAGTAAGTTCAAATTAAATGTAAATGAATAAAAAACTAGATGTGTATTTAGCAGGACCCAGAGGGTTTTGTGCGGGTGTAGAAAGAGCTATTCTGATGGTTCAAGAAGCAATAAAAAAATATGGGGCACCTGTATATGTGCGACATGAAATTGTTCATAACAAATACGTAGTTGATAATCTTAAGCAAGAAGGAGCCATATTTGTTGAAGAGTTAGATGAGATAGATCAATTGGATAGGCCTGTGATATTTTCGGCACATGGTGTTCCTAAATCGGTACCGAAAGAAGCAACTAATATGAAATTAGTATATTTTGATGCCACTTGTCCATTAGTAAGTAAAATTCATCGAGAGGTCGAAAATTTTGAAAGAAAAAATTTGCCAGTTATTTTGATTGGTCATCGAAATCATCCTGAAGTCATAGGTACAATGGGTCAAACATCAAAAGATATCTATCTTGTAGAGAACAAAGCAGATGTAAGAAAATTATCCATTCCACAAAATCAACAAATTGCTTACGTTACTCAAACAACGTTGTCAGTTGATGATACAAAAGATATCATTGATGAAATAAAATTACATTTTAAGAATGTTGTAGAACCAAAGAAAAAAGATATTTGCTATGCAACTACTAATAGACAGGAAGCTGTAAAAAATATTGCTAAATTATCAGATTACTTTTTTGTTATAGGTTCAAAAAATTCATCAAATTCTTTACGCTTAGTAGAAGTTGCAAAAAATTATGGCACCTCAAAAGCAATACTAATAGATGAAATCGATACTTTTGATCCAATGATACTAAAAAATGCCTCTAAAATTGGTATAACAGCAAGTGCATCTTCACCAGAGATTCTTGTTAGTAAAATGCTACAAAAGATAGGAGAAAAATTTGATCTAAATATTATTGAGTCAGAATATGAAAAAGAAAATACTCATTTTAAAATTCCTCAAAAATTAAAAGAAGCAATCTAAATGGCGGTATTCACTAAATTAGAAAAAAAAGAGATAAAAGATTTTTTAAAAAATTTTTCCATTGGCGATCTTATTTCTTTTGAAGGAATTGTTAAAGGAACAGAAAATACAAATTTTAAAATTATTACTTCTAAAAATAAATACATCCTAACAATTTTAGAGAAAAGAGTAGAGGAAGAAGATTTGCCCTTTTTTATGAGTCTTCAAAACGAATTAGTTGAACACGGTTTTAATTGTCCTAAGCCAATTAAAAATAATAAAAATGTAATAATCAATAAATTAAAAAATAAAAATGCTGTAATAATTTCTTTTTTAGATGGAGAAAATTTATCTACAATTATGCCTGAGCATTGTTACAAACTTGGCTCAAAAATTGCAGAGTTTACAAATATTACAAAAAAATTAAAATTATCAAGGGTAAATAGCTTAAACTATGAAAATTGGGTAAAAATTTATGAAAGTTTTAAAAACATTAATGACTACTCTTATCAAGAATATTTTAGTGTTTTAAATGAAGAATTAATTTTTCTAAAAAAAAATTGGCCAATTAACTTACCAAAAGCAATTATTCACGCTGATTTGTTTGTAGAT